>NZ_CBCSKT010000070.1:0-58819 GCF_965140895.1 Legionella sp.
GTTGAGCAGCAAAAGATAGTGCGGCAAAGAGAAATAAGAATGGATAAAAATGACGCTGCTTAAGGCAGCGCCATTAGGTCATATGCACCCAACGTACACTTTATAAATATACTCATTAGGTCAATGACCATTAGGACAAGGGACTGTTTTTAACAAAATCAGCTAAATTTTCCTGCACCGTCTCCCCTCATTATCAATATTCACATCCAGATTAATCTTAAAATGAGGCAGGGTATCTTCATCGTCCGCATTATCTCCGCGTAACCAATAATTTGCTGGTTCAGAGCCATCCTCACAGAGATCAAACTCCCCCTCCTTCGCATAATAGGGCGTAACAGATGATGATTTTGACCCAAGCAGCTGCAGGCTTGGATGTACCTTACCACTTTTCACAGCCAAATTTTGCATATAATTCTCTTTTTGAACGACATCAAGAGATTCAAATTCACTGATTTTGGCTTTAATACGCTGAACAATGATTTGCTTGTACTCTGCATAATTTTCAGGCAAAGCCACATAATCCTCAGGAGAGTCCAGATAGTATTTAACCATAGAAACCCGAGCCTCTATATATGCTGGAAGTGGTGGGGTCGGAAATAGGAAGTTGAGCAAATAGCGCAGCAAAAAGTTCCAAATGCCTGGCTCTGGAGGAAGATGTTTCTGCAGAGCTGAGCTTATTAGGCCATATTCTTCAATAGTATTAATAGCAATATTATCGAGTTCTTCGTTAATTAGCTCTGTGTATTCTGCTATTAATTTAGTATTAAATGGCATCATTTATGTCCTTTGATGTAATATTTTGCGCTTAGTGTATTAGATAAAAACAAGGAATGCTAGTGTAAGAGAGAGTATGGCCTTCAGGCGAAGGGATGAATGAATTGCCCCCTCCCTTGGGGAAGGGGGATGACGCGTTAATTACAAATCCACTTACTCTCCGCCATAATCGAATACACCTCATTATCCCCAATCACAATATGATCCAACAAACGCGCATCCACCAATTCAAGCGCATCCCGAATACGTTCGGTGGCGGCAATATCCTGCTGGCTTGCATCCGAGACCCCGGATGGATGATTATGCGCCAGAATAAGTGCCGCAGCATTAAGTTGTAACACACGCTCTACGATAGGGCGAGGATGAATGGTCGCAGTATTAATGGTCCCTGAAAAAAGCTCCTCATAAGCAATAATACGATGTTGATTATCCAGAAAAATGGCAGCAAAGGTTTCATTTTTATAGTCACGTAATCTTTTTTTTAAATAAGCATAGGTTTGTTTGCTGTTCGTAATTTGGCTCTCCTTTTGCAGCTGGATAAAATCACTACGTCGACAAATTTCTTTAACTGCTTGCAATTGAGCATAGCGAACCTCTCCAAGTCCCGGGACTTGTTGAAAATGCTGTTGATTGGCATTGAGTACGCCACGTAAATCCCCTAAATGCCTGAGTAAGTCTGCGGCTAATTGTACGCAGGAACGTTTCCCGCTGCCGGAGCTAATGAAGATAGCTAATAATTCGCTGTCAGAGAGGCTTTGTACACCATTGGTAAGTAATCGTTCACGCAGATTTAACTGCCGTGTTGTTTGGACAAACATCATTATTTATTCCTTTATTGCGAAGTCTTGCGCGGCTATTTTTATCAAAAATAGAATGAGTTGCAACATTTTTCTATGAAAAAAAGAGTTGCTTTGCCGTCGTGAAACCAGGAATTGTAGATAAAGGGTTTACCTGCGCTTTTAATAATTTTGTATTTCCTTATTGCATGGTTTATGTTTTGATCAGCATTATTTTTTTCAATATGGTAAGCCATGCAAGATTTTACAGGTAAAAAAATTCTTTTAGGCATTTGTGGCGGGGTCGCGGCTTATAAGTCAGCTTATTTAGCCCGTGATTTAACACGCCTGGGAGCTGAGGTTAAGGTCGTTATGACCGCATCAGCTCAACAATTCGTAACTCCTTTACTGATGCAAGCATTATCCGGCAATGAGGCGCGTACTGATTTGTTTGATGCACAGGCTGAACGAGCTATGGGGCATATTGAATTGGCACGCTGGGCTGATTATTTGGTGATTGCGCCAGCTTCCGCTAATTTTATGGCAAAAATGGCCCATGGTATTGCCGATGATTTATTATCTACTTTATATCTGGTTGCTGAAGTACCTGTTTTTGTTTGTCCGGCAATGAATCACAGCATGTGGTCGCATCCTGCAACCCAAAGCAATTGTCAGTTATTGCAGACTCGCGGAGCTATTTTGGTCGGTCCCGAAGAGGGCTCACAGGCTTGCGGTGAATTTGGCTTGGGACGGGTTAGTGAATCAGAGCAAATCATTAGCGCCTTACGTTTGTATGAAGTAAATCAATTATTATCCGGAAAAAGAGTACTTATTACAGCAGGCCCTACGCGCGAGCCAATTGATCCGGTACGTTATATTAGCAACCACAGCTCCGGAAAAATGGGTTATGCGATGGCGGAAGCTGCCGCAATGGCAGGGGCACAAGTCACTTTAGTTAGTGGACCATGTGAACTATCTGTATCCGCTGGAATTAAACGACTTAAAGTAGAGTCAGCCCAAGAAATGCTGGATGTGGTCATGCAAGAATTGCAGGTTGGTAGTATTTTCATTGGTACTGCTGCCGTGGCTGATTACCATATTCAATCGCCGGCAACTGAAAAAGTAAAGAAAACCGAACATTCTGAACTCAGTTTAACTTTAACTAAAAATCCCGATATCTTAAGCTCTGTTGTGGAAACAGGCAAAACTTCTTTTGTGATGGGATTTGCTGCGGAAACTACGGATGTGATCCACTATGCTCAAGATAAATTAAAGCGTAAAAAATTGGATATGATTGTGGCTAATGCCGTAGGAGGAGGGCTAGGCTTTGAAAGTGAGTTAAATCAGGTGACGGTAATCACGTCAAGCAAACAAATTGACTTGCCTTTAACCCATAAAACACGATTGGCAGGACAAATTATTGCAATTCTTGCCGCATCTCTGCACAATGGCACCTGAACATAAGGCGACATTACGATTTAGGAACAATGATAATGCAAGCAATTCAATTAAAAATTCTTGATTCACGTATTGGGGAGAGCATCCCTTTACCTACGTATGCAACCGATGGCTCTGCAGGTCTGGATTTGCGCGTGTGTATTAATGAACCCGTACAAATTGCTCCTCAAGAAACCGTCTTACTTCCTACTGGGATTTCTATTTATATTGGTGATCCAAAACTCGCAGCGGTGATTTTACCTCGTTCTGGTTTAGGCCATAAAAATGGTATCGTTTTAGGTAATTTGGTTGGTTTAATTGATTCAGATTATCAAGGGGAATTAAAGATTTCTTGTTGGAATCGCAGCAGTGAACATTTCACTATTAATCCAGGTGAGCGTATTGCCCAGTTAGTGTTTGTTCCGGTAGTGCAGGCCGCATTTGAGCTTGTTAATGAGTTTACGGAAACTTCGCGTGGTGAAGGTGGTTTTGGCAGCTCAGGGAGACATTAATGAGCTACCAGCAACGGCCAATTTCTCGTTCTGTTTTTCGGGCTTATGATATAAGAGGTATCATTGGTCAGGAGTTGGATGAGGATGCTTTTTACAGCATCGGTTTGGCCATCGCCTGTCGTTTTCATGTTTTGCAACGCCAACAGATTTTTTTAGCGCGTGATGGGCGATTAACGAGTGCTGCTCTAGCTTTAGCGCTCAAACAGGGCTTGCTTGAAAGTGGCATTGATGTGGTTGAGCTCGGTATGGTTACTACTCCAGTCATGTATTATGCAACCCAGACACAAGGAATTGATTGTGGTTTGATGGTTACTGCAAGCCATAATCCTGCAGATTATAATGGTATCAAAATGGTCTTTGCTGGCAAAACGCTGGTGCAAGACGATATTGATATTTTGTACCATTTGATTACCGAGCAAAAACGCGTGCATGGAGAGGGTAAAGAGTCCGCGGTCGATATGTTACCCAAGTACATGCAGCGGGTTAAAAGCGACATCCAGATTAAACATCCATTAAAGGTTGTTGTTGATTGTGGAAATGGCGTTTCTGGTCTTGTGGTTCCGCAAGTGCTTAGTGACTTAGGTTGTGAAGTCATCCCTTTGTATTGTGATGTTGATGGACGTTTTCCCAATCATCATCCTGATCCCAGTATTGCAGAGAATCTGGATGATTTGAAAACAGCAATTGCGCAGCATCAAGCCGATTTAGGCCTGGCTTTTGACGGTGATGCGGATCGCCTGGGTTTAGTTACCAATACGGGCGAAATAATCTGGCCTGATCGCTTGATGATGTTTTATGTGCGCGCATTGCTCGCTAGTCATTCCGGTGCCACCATTGTGTTTGATGTTAAATGTTCTTGGCATTTAGAAAATGAGATTAAGGCTGCAGGTGGCACCGCGAAAATGTGTCCCACAGGGCATTCCATTGTAAAACAAGTGATGCGTGAAGAGCAGGCGATTTTGGCCGGTGAAATGAGCGGTCATTTGTTTTTTAAAGATCGTTGGTATGGATTTGATGATGCCTTATACAGTGCCTGCCGATTATTAGAAATCATTAGCGCTTCAGAGTTAATGGTAAGTGAGCAATTTGCCTTAATTCCTAATAGTGTTAATACCCCGGAACTCAAAGTTCATATTGCTGAAGAGGAAAAGTTTTTATTCATGCAGCGTTTTACTGAACAGGCCGCCTTTGTGGGGGCAAAAATTATTGCTATTGATGGCCTGCGCGTTGAGTTTCCTCAGGGCTGGGGGTTATTACGAGCGTCAAATACCTCCCCCTGCCTGAGCGCGCGTTTTGAAGCGACTGATTTGGCTTCATTGGAACAGATAATGCAATTGTTTAAGAACGAGATACAACGAGTAAATCCGAATTTAAAATTACCGTTTTAAACTGTAGTACCTGAGGCTGCTCAGCATTAAAGTTAACTACGTCCTATTCTGAACCACATACAACATCACTTCCAACTGCTGCTGATTTTGAATGCGAGCGGGAACTTTTTCATTTTGAATGAGTTGCAACTGGTTTTGCTCCACCAATTGTTTCACATAATCGGGGTGATGGCTAAAACGGGCGCTGGTTTGTAAAAACCATGGCTCTTTTTCACTAATTTCGGTGGTAAAAATAAAATAACCTTCAGGGCATAAGTGCTGTTGTACGGCATGCAGCAAAGTATCTAACTCGCCAAAATAGGGAAGAACATCTGCGGCAACAATTAAGTCATAAGCTTGTTGATTATCCTTAAAAAATTCATTGAGCTCTGATTCAACTAATTCGTCATAAATATGTTTTTCTTTGGCTTGCGCCAACATTTTCGGGGCAATGTCTACCCCTGTTAGGCGCTGGCTTAACTCGCGAAGCACTATACCCGTCAAACCTGTGCCACAGCCTAAATCCAGCGTTCGGGTATTTTTGGGTAGTCCGAGCCGGTGAATAATGCGCGTAATATGCTGGGGAATTGAATAATTCAAAGTGCTTTGCATGTGTTGATCATAATAAAGTGCATAATTATTAAATAAATTCTGAGAATACTCAGGAGTAGTTTCTGCTGTTGCGTCTCCTTCAATTGCATGCAACATATAACTACTTACGCGATCATCAGGATTAATGTTTAAAGCTTGTCGTAAATACTCACGCGATGTTTCTCGTTGGCCCATACGCAGATAAATTGCGGATAAATTATTTAAAGAGGCCGTGTGGGTTTTGTCTAAAAGCAGTATGTGATCAAAAAAGATAATGGCTTCATTTAAATGCCCTAGAGCCATTTGAGCTACCCCTGAATTATACAGGTATTCGATATTGTCTGGGTCTTTTTGCAACAACACATCATAATGCATCAGCGCATTTTCAAAACGGTCATGGTGCATAAAGGTTGCTGCTAAATTATTGCGGGCATCAACATTATCATTATCTAAGGCGATTGCTTTACTGAAATAGTCTACAGCTAATTGATTTCTCTCTCTTTTTAAAGCGATGACACCTAAATTGGTGAGTGCTTGTATTTGTTCACTGTCTTGTTCTAAAACTCGTTGAAAGGCATGTTCTGCCTCATCAAGAGTATTGCTTTCCAGATGCAAAACGCCTAAATAAAAATGGGCTTCAATATGGTCTGGATTTAAGGTAATTACATTATTAAATTGAACTTTTGCTGCCTCTAATTGGTTGTTTTGTAGCAAGAGTAAACCAAGATTAAAGTGCGCAGGACTAAAATCAGGCTCAGCATGAATCGCCTTAGTATAATGCTGCAGGGCTTGGCTGTAATTATTTTGCAAGGCATAAATAGTCGCTAAATTATTATGAGCCTGCGCATAATCAGGGTTTAATTCAATGGCTTGTAAATAATAGTCAACGGCTTTGTCCAGTTGATGTATTTTTTTATAAGCATTTGCCAGGTTATTCAGTACCATGGAATCTCGCGGATTCATGGCATGAGCCTGGGACAAATAAAGAATCGCATTATGCATTTCTCCAGATTGGGCATAAGCTAGGCCTAAAAAAAGCAGGGTATTTAAATGCTGCGGATCTTTAGCCAGTATTTGTTCATAAATACAAATGGCTGAGGGTAATTTTCCCTCATGCTGGAGTTTATAGGCTTGTGCAAAGAGTCCTTCTATTTCTGCGTTCATGATTGATTCTGAATAAGTGTGCGCAATTGTTTTAATGCGTGTGCGCGATGACTAATATTATTTTTAAGTTTAGCAGGTAACTGGGCCGCTGTGCATTGGTATTCATCAACATAAAAGATAGGGTCATAGCCAAAACCGCCATCACCGAGTCTGCTAGTATGGATTGTCCCTTTAAAAATACCGGTGGCAATCACCGGGGTAGGGTCTTTCGCATGCAATACGAAAGCCATGGCGCAATAAAAATAGGCTTGGCGTTGTTCACCCTGTAAATGCAGCATATTTTTTAATAATAGGTCGATATTGTCTTGGTCAGTGGCATGGTTGCCTGCATAACGAGAGGAATAAATCCCTGGTGCTCCATTTAAGGCTGGGACTACTAATCCTGAATCATCCGCAAGAGCGGGCTTTTGGGCATGGAAACTTGCATGGCGAGCTTTTATCAGCGCATTTTCTATAAAACTTAAGCCATCCTCTACGGCATCGCTTATCCCTAAAGTTGTTTGTGATATGCATTGGATAGGGGCTAAAAGTGCGTTTAATTCGTTAATTTTACCTTGGTTGCTGGTGGCCAGAACCAGTTCGTTCATTAGAATGGTCATAATTACTGAATATGAAGGTATTTGATTTTATTGCCAGTTTAACCTGTTCACTTGCAAAGCGGAACTGAATTTTTTTATAGTTAGGTATATAATGCTCAAGACAGGCCCCTTCAGGGATCATTAATGCGTTTTCTCATTTTACTACTAGGATGTTTTCTTATGAACACTACAACATCAGCGGATACACCTAATCTTCATGATAATGCTTATGATTACTCGTTTCATACACTGGTTGGTGACAAAGAATTACCTATGGACATGTTTCGCGGTAAGGTGGTAATGGTTGTGAATACCGCGTCTAAATGTGGTTTTACACCTCAATATGCGCGTTTAGAAAAGCTTTATGAAGATTATAAAGATAAAGGTTTTGTCATCTTGGGAGTGCCTTCTAATGATTTTGGTAGCCAAGAGCCAGGGGCTGCCGAAGAAATTGCTAATTTTTGTCAGGTTAATTATGGCGTTTCCTTCCCCATGACGGCTAAAGAAGTTGTTTCCGGTAAACAGGCGCATCCATTTTTCTTATGGGCTAAGCAAAAATTGGGTTTTGGCAGCGCACCTAAATGGAACTTCCATAAATATGTGATTAATCGCAAAGGCGAACTGGTTGATTATTTTTATTCAACTACCTCTCCTGATGCTTCACGCTTGATTAAGGTGGTGGAAAAGGCACTTAAGGAAGAAATGTAGAGCATAAGGGATTTATAGCAATTGTAGGCATCGTAACCCGTATTAGCCTAGGAGAATACGGGTTACGATGCCTACAGCGCTTGAATATAATGAAGCGCTATTCTATATTTTGCTGGTGAGTTAGCTTATTTTTTACACAATATGGTGTATAAAAATTAATCTTTGTATCTAGCTTTGTTACAGATTTTGCGCTAAAATACATTTTTAATTTGTTGTGCCTAAACATGCCAATCTCTCATGTATTACTTGCGCTGGTTGTCGTTCTCGTTTGGGGGGTAAACTTCCTCTTTGTAAGCATCGGGCTTACCGAGATCTCTCCTTTGCTGCTGTGCGCTTTACGATTTCTCGTAGCCAGTGTCCCCGCCATATTTTTCGTTAAATTGCCTAAAAAATCCTTCAAAATGGTGGCGTTATATGGTGTGGTGATGTTTGCATTGCAATTTTCACTGCTCTTTATTGGCATGAGTTTGGGTATGCCGGTGGGGATCGCTTCAATCCTTATTCAGGTACAAGTCTTCTTTAGCATGTTTTTTGCCATAGTCCTTTTAGGAGAACAGCCCAATATCGGACAGATCATGGGTGCTTTGGTTTCTTTTTCCGGTATTGTTTTAGTTGCCATGCATTTTGACCATGATATTTCTTTAGCCGGCTTCTTTTTTATTCTGGCTGCTGCAGCGACTTGGGGGATTGGCAATTTAATTACCAAACAAATTAAGGGTGAACAGGTTAATATGATCGCACTTATTGTTTGGGGCAGTTTTGTTGCCTGTATTCCTATGTTTTTTATTTCTTTAATGGTAGAGGGCGTCGATAATTTCACTTCTACCTTTACCCACATAAGCTGGAAAGGTGTGGGCGCGTTGCTTTATATCGTTTTTGCTTCAACCTGGATTGGTTATGGTTTGTGGAATTGGTTAATGGCTCGCTATCCCGTAGGTATGGTAGCTCCATTTACTTTGTTAGTTCCAGTAGTTGCCATGGTAAGCTCGGTGTTCTTTTTGGGTGAACCGTTTTATCTGTGGAAATTGGTGGCTGGATTATTGGTGATTAGCGGCTTATGCATCAATATCTTAGGTTCTCGATTCTTTGCAGTAAAATCCCGGATCAATGTGGATGCGGAAGCCGCCTGATTTTCTTATTGATATGCGTTATCATAGGCGTTTCTCAGAAAAATAGGTGGGGGCTGTGGGCGAAATAAAAAGCATTGAGCTATGTGCCGATGACTTTGGATTAAATCCTGGGGTATCTCAAGGGATTTTAAAATTAGTGCGGATGGGGCGTTTATCCGCTGTAAGTTGTATGGTGAACATGCCCTCATTTCCAACTTACACTCAAGAATTATTGGCTTTACAAGGGCAGGTGCAGATTGGTTTGCATTTTAATTTAACCGAAGGCAATTTCTTATCAACGCCTGAGCGTCCTTGTTTTTCACTCAATGAATTACTCATTAAAACTCATTTAGCATCAATTAAATTATCCTTCATTGCCCAAGAGTTTAAGCGGCAGTTAGCGCAATTTGTTCAGGTGATGGGGAGGGTTCCTGATTTTGTTGATGGCCATCAACATGTACATCAGTTTCCACGCATACGCCAAGTGATTGTTGATCTCTATGAAGAACAGTTAAGACAGCATGGGGTCTCAATTCGCTCTACTTATCCTACGATTGATGTGAAGCAACATCGATTAAAAGCAAAGATTTTGGCATTTACTGGGGGGAGGGCCTTGCGTGCGAGCTTAGCTAAGGTAGCAATTCCACACAATGCCTTTTTTTCTGGTATTTATGATTTTGCTGCGCACACTGATTATCGCAGTTTATTTCGCAGTTGGCTGCACTCTATATCGGGGCCTACCTTAATCATGTGTCATCCCGGTGAACACTGTAATGAGCCAGATGTCATCTCGGCTACTCGTAGCATCGAAATGGATTATTTTTCCAGTAATGAATTTTTACACGATTGCCAGGAGTATGGAGTGACTTTAGGTGTACTATAATTTGAATCTTAAGTTCATTATGCTAATCACAGAATAACTGACTCCCATTATAAGGATATAAATCATGAATACTGACGCATCTATTCTATTTACTCCCTTTGATTTAAGAGGACATCAATTAAAAAACCGCCTGGTTATGGCGCCGTTAACGCGTAATCGTGCTATTCATGAGATTGATGCTCCGCATGCATTAAATGCCGAATACTATGAGCAACGCGCTTCAGCAGGACTTATTATTTCGGAAGCAACACAGATTTCACCAACCGCGAAAGGCTATGCTTGGACCCCGGGAATTTATTCTCCCAAGCAAGTTGCCGGATGGAAGTTGGTAACTCAGGCGGTGCACGAGCAAGGTGGAACTATTTATGCTCAATTATGGCATGTAGGACGCATTTCTCATCCCAGTTTACAACCTGGTGGGGTTGAACCTGTCGCTCCATCGGCATTAACACCTGTAGGGCAAAAAACTTTTATAGAAACCGGCGCTTTTACTGACATTGGCCAGCCAAGAGCATTAAGATTAGATGAGCTTCCTCAAATTATTGAGGATTACCGTAGGGCTGCGCGCAATGCAATGGAGGCAGGATTTGATGGAGTAGAGGTGCATGCGGCGAATGGTTATCTCCTCCAGCAATTTTTATCGGATGGAGCCAATCATCGTACGGATAGCTATGGGGGTTCTGTTACGAATCGTTTACGTTTTCCATTAGAAGTGATGGAGGCGATAACTAATGAAATTGGTGGCCAGCGCACGGCGATTCGTCTATCGCCTGTTGGCACTATGAATGGCATTATCGAAACCTCACCTCAGTCAGTTTATTTCCCATTAGTGCGTGAATTAAATCGCTTAAATTTAGCCTATATTCATGTCATTGAAGGAACAACAGGAACTTCTCGTGATTTTCTGGGCTTCGATTTTCATGCTTTACGAGATGAGTTTCATGGTCCTTGGATGGCGAATAATGGCTATACACGCGAATTAGCGATTGAAGCGATTGCTTCAGGTTATGCTGATTTGGTTGCCTTTGGTAAAGACTTTATTGCAAATCCTGATTTAGTGGAGCGTTTTCGTCTTAATGCACCGCTTAATCAATGGGATCGGACTACTTTTTATGGCGGTGATGAAAAAGGGTATGTTGATTATCCTGCTTTAGGGTAATTTTTGTTTCCCTGCTCAAGACTAAGGATTTAAATGCGAATATTATTTTTTATGCTTTTTTGCACGCCCTTAATTGCTATGGGGAATGAGGTCTCCAGCCAGAAAACGTTATCTCGATTGCAAAAATTGTGTCGCGAAGATACGACGCCGGAGCTGCGTAAGTTGTATTGCCAATTAGCTAAAGATTATCGCCGAGAGATAAAGCGGGTGGATACTGTTACGGAAAAGGATAATAAGAAGGAAACAGAAAAGGCAAAGGTTAAGGAAAAGGCTTAAATTTTCGGGAGCTCGTTGTCGAGTAACGTGTAGCAATGGTCTTGAAATGAAATTCAAGACCATTGCTACATCATCGTATCGAAATTCTTGTTCGATAGGGGCCTTAAACGGGCACTTTTAGAGGAACCGCTCGCGATTAATCACTACCCTTATCAAGAGCATAAGTACCTGTAAAGTTAAGCGTCACAATTCCTAGTTGTCTCGAGCCATTCGAGCTCGTAGTATTTGAATTATTATTACTAGGATTGAACGCGGAGGTATAACGAATATCCATGCCTAGGGTGGCAAAATCATCCAAATAAGAACCAATTCCAATAATTCCCTGAGCAGCAAAACCGTTATTTGAGGTGCTTACTGTCGTAGAAAAAGTACTACCTACGGCATTATATTGGTTACTTGCGAAGTTGGCTTTATTTTTGATGATTGCGCCACCTAAGCCAACACCAATATAGGGAAACATCTTGGTGTTCGGATCGCTGGAAAGAAAATCATAAAATACGTTAAACATGCCATAAAGACCGGTGGTATTTCCATTAAAACCTAAACCAACACCTTGGTCATTGCTTATTGCTGTAGGACAGGTTCCCGTGGGGCCTATCACATTCGGGCTGATGAGGGTACAGGAGCCAACTTTTAACTCCCCATAATTATTGATATTAAAAAGAAATTGCCCTTCCAGGCGCACCGTATTTATTCTATATCCCAGAGAAAAACCGGCACCGCCGCCAACTGGGCTAAGTGTAACAGGACTTGTGTTCGCAAGTGCGAACTGATTATTACCAATATTAAAAGTAATGCTAGGATTGGAAATCGTACGACTGATTTCCCCCAAAAGACCAAAATAAATACCTTGAACGGGGTCTAAACTAAATGCTTTAGAGCTGATGGTTAGCCCTACAATGAATCCAAATTTAATGAAGTGTTTCATTAGAAAATCCTAATCTATCCTGATATAAAGAAAATAATAATTCCTTCAGCCTATGCATTTTTGAGTGACCATGGAAGGCTATTTTGTAACTTACAAGGCAATGGCCGTGAAGGGAGGCTATACGAAACTTTATTTAGATGCAAGCTTTTAATTTTATGGATATCTTTTTATTTTGTATGCAAAAATCAGTGAGATATTTTGCATTATTTTTTATACTATTATGCGATATCAGAATGTAGGGTAAATGGCCTGTAATGAATAGGAAGGGACATCTTGATTGATATTTTATGGATCTCTATGGGGGCGATTATTGGCGCTAATTTGCGTTACTTTGTGAATCGTTTCTCGCTGCGTTATTTGTCTTCAGACGTTCCTTATGGAACGTTTATTGTTAATCTAACTGGAAGTTTTATTTTAGGTTTTTTTCTGGCTTGGAGCTTGGGACGAGTCGAGCTTGATCCTAAGTGGCGTGCCTTTGTTGCCGTTGGATTCTGTGGCGCTTATACCACCTTTTCCAGCTTTAGTTATGAAACTTTTGCTTTAATTGAGCAGGGGGATTATGGCCTTGCGGCTATGAATTTTATCTGTAATAATCTTTTTTGTCTCGTTGCAGTGATCGCAGGAGTTAGCTTGGCGCGGGCAATTCAATAGCGCCTAACGTAAGGATACGTCTATGAATTTTATGAAAGTTTCTGTCTATATTAATGAATCCGATAAATGGAAGCACCGTCCTTTGCATTTAGAGCTTATGTCTATGTTGGATGGGGAAGGAATTGCGGGTGGAACAGTGTTGCGCGCCATCGCAGGTTTTACTTATCAAAAGCCGGTGGAGACGGCATCATTTGTTGACATAGGTGCTCATTTACCTTTGGTTGTGCAATTTGTTGATACTGAAGAACGCATCGAGTCGATCTTACCGAGGGTAAAGGAAATGTCAGGTACTCGTTTGATTATTCGTGAGGTTGTAGAAGTCGTGAATGGGATGTTAGCGACAGGCCCAATATTTTGAGAGTATGAAGCTGTAAACGGAAACTAAAAACAAAACTAAGCCAAGAGCAAATAGATAATTTAAATGAGTGCTGCGCAACACGAGAAAATAAAGTCCTTCATTAATCGCGCCAGCAGAAGCTGCTACCAGGAAAAAATGGGGTAAGCTTAGTACTTTCTGGTCATTCAGTTGCGAAAAAGTAAGGTACTTGTGGCCAAAAAAACTGACGTTAAATGCAGTAAAAAAAGCAAAAATATTGGCTACTAGTGCGTGCATATGCACAAAATTTACCAGTAAAAAAACAATACTAATATGGGTGGCTGCCGCTGCGGCACCAATTCCTGCATAATAAACCAGCCGCTGTTTTAACTTAAGTTGCGCTTTCATCGAAACTGGCTTCCTCATCAATAATATAATGCGGTCTGTGTTTTACCTCATCAAAGACACGTCCTATGTATTCGCCAACCACTCCTAAAGCAAAAAGCTGTAAGCCCCCAAAAAAGGTAATTGCGGTGACGATGGTGGCCCAACCTGGCGTTTTAATGCCAAAAATTAAGGTGCTTAGGATAATCCATGCAGCATACAGTATTGCTAAGGTTGCTACTCCAATGCCACCGAGTGCAATCAGGCGTAGTGGGAAGGCTGTAAATGAGGTGATTCCAGTAATTGCTAAATCAATTAAGGAATAAAAGTTCCATTGAGAAGAGCCGGCTTTTCGTGGTTGTACCTCAAAAGGAACCGCTACTTGTTTAAAACCTACCCAACTGTACAAGCCTTTCATAAAACGATTTCGTTCGGGAAGTTTTTGCAATCCATCGACTATTTTGCGGTCTAATAGGCGAAAATCCCCGGCATTCGCTGGAATATTAACGCGGTTGATTCTGGAGGTGAATTGATAGAAGGTTCTCGCACAAGTACGTTTTAACCAGGATTCATCGGCGCGATTTTGGCGTACCGCATAAACCATGTCATAACCTTCTTCCCATTTGGCAACAAATTCACTTAATAACTCGAGTGGATGTTGAAAGTCAGCATCCATTAAAATCACCGCATCACCACGCGCATAATCCAAGCCTGCACTAATTGCTTTTTCCTTACCAAAGTTACGACTAAAACGTAGGTAGCGAAAAGCATATTGGCTTCTTAATTGTTGAATGATTGCTTGGGTATTATCTTGGCTGCCATCATCAACAAGCACTATTTCATAGGAATAAGCCAGTTGCTTGAGTGTTGTGTCCAGTGCGGCAATAAACTCTGCAATAATGGTTTCTTCATTATAAACCGGGACAACACAGGAGATTTTTTTGGTGCGAATTAGTGAATTGGGCATGGCGTTGAGTGATTTTTAAACTTCTTATTTACTTGGGAGTCTATTTTAACCTGAATCGGTGGTTCTCGTAAGTAAATTTGCAATTTTACGCTGTAATTTATTCATCCGATCAAAAAAGAATAATTTGGGTTTATTAATGAGCATGTTTTTAACGTAAAATCGCGCATATTTTGCACCACGGTAGACAAAAAATGCCTTATATTGATTTGAGTTCATTAATTAGTCCGCCATTCGCACTTTTTTGGTAAGGGCCGTCATAAAAATATGGAGGAGTTGTATCAAAAACTGAATCGATTGACTCTGGTTCAAGATTTACGTCAGGATGCGTACATAGAAGAGCGGCAGTTTGATGAGCTCAATCAATTTATTAAGGATAATACGTTTACGCATTCTTGTTTAGCTATTTAGTTAAATGAAGCATATTTGGCAATAACGTGTAAGAAAGAGGCTTTTACCGCGATGCGTTTCAGAACCCATACCCATCAGGATTACGTTTTTCCCCATGCGCTCTTTTTTCGAAATGCTGATAATCTTGTAAATCAAGCCAGTTACCAGCCCAATCCCAACCGTGTTTGTTAAAGGTTTGATACACAATATCATCGTTAACAATCTGCCCTGGAGTGGGTTGGGTACGCCCAACATAGACTACGCCTTCGGGAGGTAATACAAGGTTACCTTTGACATAGGGATTCATTAACGGGTTAATATCAATGGCACGCCCATAACTATGCTGTGAATACTCTCCCGCTCGTCCAGTAACTTCGCGGCAATTAAATGCAGAGGTATTATTCGCCACCATTGATGCGGCATCATCTCCATAAAAAGCATCCATAAGTTCCATACGCTGGATGGGGAAGTGATGCTGGTACAGTTCTTTAAAAATAGCGATGACTTCATGTGCTAGTTCTTGGTTGACGATTAGTTTTCCCATATGAGTCTTATTATCAAAACCCCAGTAGCTGAGTTGGAGGTAAGCTAATTGCTCTAGTGGCACAGGACAGCCTTCATGCCATGTATAATTCTGCATTTGTGTTGCAATGGTAGGGGGAATGGAACTTATTTCGCTATGAAACACAGGAGTTTCCTCGGTTGCTGCAAAAACGAGTGATGAAACGAGCATGGTTATGCCGGGGAGATAACGTATTTTCATGATTTAATTAGCAAGCCAATTAAAACAAAGAGATAAAACAAGTATAGTCGAATTTTTTGCTTTTTAATTCATGGGTAATGAAAAGCGAAAAATCGTGCCTTTGCTGGGAATATTTTCCACCCAAATCGTTCCTTGATGTGCGGAAATTATTTTCTCACAGATGGATAAGCCTAATCCTAAACCATGCTCTTCAAGAGCTTCTTTACTACGATAGAATTTTTTAAATAATTCGGCTCGCTCTTCAGCGTCAATTTCCAGACCAATGTCTTCAACACTCACAATCAGATTAATCGTGGTAATTTGCGCAGAAAGGCGAATTTGGGATTTAGGATCAGAAAATTTAATGGCATTATCTAGCAAATGCATGAGTACTTCTTGAATGTATCGTGGATCCACATTAATTAAAGGCATATGCTCGGGAAGGGTTAATTTTATGGGTCTTTGTTCAAAGAGTTCGCTGGAAATTTTGAGCGCTGCCTGAATAATTTCTTCTAAAGAACTGGGGTTTTTTTTCAGACTAATTCCCTCTGTTTCAAGGCAGATCATTTGATAAAGGTTATTGTTTAAGTGATTTAATTTATTTATCTCATGATCAATGTTGCTTTCAATAATACTAAGATTGGCTTTTTTATTACTTTTTAAACCGTTTATGGCATTAATCACGCTTTTCAACGGGAAACTTAAGTCATGATAAATTGAGGTTAGTAATGAGGTGCGAGCGCGGTCCCGTTCTATTTCCAGCTCCTTTTTACGGTTTTTTTCATGTAGCAGATCAATTTCCAAAGCCAGGGACATTTGATTCACATACGAATCGAGCAATCCACGTTGTTCAGGAGTAAGTAATTGTTGATCTCTGGCTTGCACTCTTAATACGCCAATAACTCCTGAGGCACTGGCTAATGGCAAATAAAGAGCTCTAGATAAGGATAAGGTATCTGTACCCATTCCTGCTGGCTGTCCCATATCAAAGACCCATTGAGCAATACTTTGTTCTTTTGCATCCAGCCTCATTGATGAAGGAAAACTGGCTTGAACCGTCAGATGATTTTTTTTCGGCATTAATGCCATAACATCACTTTCAAAGGTATGCGCAATGTACTCGACCCCAAAACTTAATAGCTTATTAATGTTACGTGAGCGGATAAGCTGGCGACTGAATGCATACAAGGCTGTTGTTTGATGTTGAGTAAAGCGTGAAGACTCCTCTTGGTGGCGAATGAGGATAGTTAAATAGCTAATAGTCTGTGAGACCAGCAGCATAATGATTAGGGTAATTAAAAATTGGATGTCGCTGATGGCAAAACTATATCGTGGCGAAACGAAAAAATAGGCACAAGCAAAAACGCTTAATATCGAAGCAAAGAGCGAAGGCCCCCGATGTCCGCATAAAGAGATAAAGGTAACTCCCAACAAATAAATCATAATAAGATTTGCAGTGTCAAGAAATGGTTCTAAAGCAAAATTGAATAAGGTCAGAAGAGGCAGCACTAAGAGGACTAATCCATAAACTTTCCATGGGTGGGCACGCACAGGGGCTTTTACTTTTTTTCGGGGTAATTTTGTGCTGCGTCCGGTAATGATGTATACGTCAATATCACCACTTTGACGAACAATTTCATCAGTCAAATTTCTATAGAGCCAATCGCGAATACGGGTTCTAATGTGTTTCCAAATCATAATTTGCGTGATGTTTTGTTCATGCGCAAAACGCAATACTTCTTTGACAATGTCAAACCCTGACAGCACGTGAGTTTGCGCACCTAGCAGTTCAGCCAAACGTAAATTTTTAATGGCCTGACCGCGTGCCCCCTGATTTTTTTGCGGAACATCAATATATACGGCGACCCATTCTGCCTGTAGGTGTGTGGCCAGTTTTTTTGCCGCGCGAATTAGTTTCATCGTTTCAGGATTGGGCCCGACGCAAACCAGTATTTTGTCTTTGACTGGCCAAATCTCTTTAACGCCTTCCCCATGTCGGTACCATAAAACATCAGAACCTACTCGTTCGGCCGTAACTCGTAATGCTAATTCACGTAAGGCGATTAAATTACCTTTGCGGAAAAAATGTTCACGGGCAAATTCTGCTTGCTTCGGGATGTATATTTTCCCTTCTTGCAGCCTTTTTAATAAGTCTTCAGGAGGCAAATCAACGAGTTCAATGGTGTCGGCACGCTCAATCATTGAGTTAGGAACGGTCTCGATAATGGGAGCATGAATGATTTGTGCCACATCATCTTTTAAACTTTCGATGTGCTGAATATTTAAGGTGGTATACACATCAATACCGCGTTCTAAAAGCTCCTTAATGTCTTGCCATCGTTTGGTATGCCGTAATCCTGGGGTATTGGTATGGGCTAGCTCGTCTACTAAAATTAACCCTGGGTGACGTTGAAGGGCGGCATCAAGATCAAATTCGTAGTAGGTTTTCTCGCGATAAGGTACTCCTTTGCGAGGAATAATCTCAAAATTATTAAGAAAATTATCTATTTCTTCACGACCATGGGATTCGGCAATACCAATAACTACATCAAGCCCTTGTTGTTGCTTCTCATAGGCATCGTGGAGCATTTCATGGGTTTTACCAACCCCAGGTGAGGCACCTAAGTAAATTTTGAGCTTTCCATGATGTTCTTGGCGTTCTTCTTCCGCGATTCGTTGTAATAAATGATCAGGGTTAGGGCGATTTTTGGGCATTAAAGCTCCTTAAATTATCCAAAGCAAGATTTAACTCCAAAACATTAACACGCGGCTCGCCTAAGATTCCCCATGTTCTCGGTTTGCTGTATTGTTCCACTAATTGATAGATATCTGCTTCAGGAAGCTTACGTATTTTGGCAATTCGTGGCACTTGGTATTTAGCAGCAAAGGGGCTAATCTCTGGGTCAAGACCACTACCTGATGCGGTAACTAAATCGATAGGTACTGCTTGTTCATTCTGTGGGTCTGTTTGCCTTAAGTGCGTCATCCTTTCTTTTACTATAGACAAAAAATTAGAATTTGAAGGACCGAGATTTGAGCCGGAGGATGCAGCACCATTATAGGGATAAGGTGTAGTGGCTGAAGGGCGGCCCCAAAAATAGGCGGCATCGGAGAACGGTTGTCCAATTAATTGCGAGCCAACAAATTGATTATTTTGCTTTATTAAGCTGCCATTGGCTTTCCACGGGAAAAAAATCTGCGCTAATCCTGCCACGGTAAGTGGATAAATAAAGCCAGTTAAAACACTGAGTAAAATAAGCAATATCAACGCAGTTTTCATTTGATTTATTGCTTCTTTTAGCATGATTGTTCCTTAATATTAAATTGGACTTAGGTGGATTGCTTTCAGTGCTGACAGAATTAAATCAATGAGTTTAATGCCGATAAAGGGAACAATTAATCCTCCCAATCCATACACCAAAACATTATTGCGCAGTAGTTTGGCTGCTTCCACATGACGATATTTCACGCCCCGTAAGGCGAGAGGAATGAGAAAAACAATAATGAGAGCATTAAAAATAACCGCAGACAAGATGGCACTTTCAGGTGTGCTGAGTCGCATAATATTTAAATTGTTTAAAGTAGGGTAGGTGCTGGCAAATGCCGCAGGTAAAATAGCAAAATATTTGGCGACATCATTGGCAATACTAAAGGTAGTCAGTGAGCCGCGAGTCATTAACAATTGTTTACCAATTTCAACGACTTCAATAAGCTTGGTGGGATTAGAATCTAAATCAATTAAGTTTCCTGCTTCTTTGGCTGCTTGAGTACCCGAGTTCATGGCTACTGCAACATCTGCTTGCGCCAAGGCGGGTGCATCATTTGTCCCATCTCCAGCCATTGCAACCAAATGTCCTTGTGTTTGTAATTGACGAATTAGGTTTAGTTTTTCTTCAGGTTTGGCATTGGCTAAAAAGTCATCGATACCGGCTTCTGCTGCGATTGCCGCAGCGGTTAAGGGATTATCTCCGGTGACCATAATGGTTTTAATACCCATGCGGCGTAGTTTGGCAAAGCGTTCACGAATCCCCCCTTTGACTATATCTTTAAGATGAACAACCCCTAAAACCTGTTTATTTTCCAGGACGACTAAAGGCGTTCCTCCCTGACGGGAAACCTGCTCAACAATTTGATGAGCAGCCTCAGGAAAAAGGCCATTAATTTCTCGCAAATATAATTCAATTGCTTGGGTTGCCCCTTTTCTAATTTGCCGCCCAGGCAAATTAGCCCCACTCATCCGGGTTTCGGCCGTAAAGGGGATAAAACTTGCTTTTAATTCGCTGATGTCACGACCACGCAAGCCATATAGTTCTTTAGCTAAGATAACAATACTGCGCCCCTCTGGTGTTTCATCAGCAAGAGAAGACAGTTGCGCCGCATCGGCAAGAGTATCAATGGACACTCCTTCTAGAGGGATAAACTCAATTGCTTCTCTATTTCCTAAGGTAACTGTACCGGTTTTATCGAGCAGTAATACATCCACGTCTCCTGCTGCTTCTACGGCACGGCCAGACATGGCAATAATATTTGCCTGAATCATGCGATCCATGCCTGCAATACCAATGGCAGATAGTAAACCACCGATGGTCGTTGGCGCCAGACAAATAAACAGGGCAATTAATACGGTGAGGCTGATTACTTTACCGACTCCAGCGCTAGTTACACTGTAGATAGAAAAAGGAAGCAGCGTGGCACAAACCAAAAGAAAAACAATCGTCAGGGCTGCAAGTAAAATGGATAGCGCTAATTCATTAGGGGTTTTTTGACGTTGTGCTCCTTCAACCAGGGAGATCATTTGGTCTAAAAATGTTTCCCCTGGATTGGAGGTAATACGAATAATTAGCCAATCGGAGAGTACTTGAGTACCTCCGGTTACGGCATTGCGGTCACCGCCACTTTCACGAATTACTGGGGCACTTTCGCCGGTAATGGCACTTTCATTGACAGAAGCAATGCCTTCAATTACTTCTCCATCGCTGGGAATAAAATCTCCTGTTTCTACTAAGACAATATCGCCTGCACGCAAACACCCAGAGCGGATGTGGGTAATTGCGGCATCTTTATGGGCTTTTGCTAATTTCTTTGCCTGAATTTCATGGCGTGCTTTTTTTAAGGCCTCAGCCTGAGCTTTCCCTCGTCCCTCCGCCATACTTTCTGCAAAATTAGCAAAAATAAGGGTAAACCAAAGTCCTAACGTAATCGCTAAAATAAAACTGGTTTCTGCTTCTCCCTGCCCCAATAATGATTGAATAAATAAAGCGGTCGTTAATAATGAGGCAATATAAACCGTAAACATGATCGGATTACGGATTTGGTATTGTGGGGTCAATTTTAAAAATGAAGCACGTATGGCGAGCTTTACCGTATCACCACCCCAAAAGGATACACGATGCATTTTAAGATCCATATTGGCCCCACATGGTTAGATGTTCCACAATTGGCCCTAGTGCTAAGGCGGGTAGAAATGAGAGTGCACCAATCAGAAAAATGATGCAAATGACTAGGACAATAAATAGAGGAGTATGGGTAGCTAGAGTTCCTGTAGTTTGAGGAATTATCTTTTTTTTCGCTAGTGAGCCGGCAAGAGCAACGGTGGCTATGGCAATCCAGTAGCGTGAAATCAACATGATGAGACTACCAAGCAAATTATAGAATGGGGTATTGGCATTAAGTCCGGAAAAAGCGCTGCCATTATTGTTGCCTATGGAGGTGAAGGTATAAAGAACCTCGGTAAAACCATGCATTCCTGGATTGCTAATAGCACCGGTTCCACCTTGAGTTACTACTGCTAAGGCGGTGGAAATCAGAACACTAAGTGGCATGATTAAAACGGCAATGGAGGCCATTTTCATTTCATAGGGCTCAATCTTTTTGCCTAAATATTCGGGCGTTCGGCCAACCATTAAGCCGGTTATAAATACGGTGAGGATGACAAACATTAACATGCCATATAGGCCTGAGCCGACCCCACCAAAGATCGCTTCGTTTAAATGCATCATCCATAAGGGAATTAATCCGCCTAGAGGTGTGTATGAGTCCAGCATTGAATTTACTGAGCCATTGGAACCCGCAGTAGTCGCTATGCTCCACAGTGCAGAGCTGGTGATTCCGAAGCGAGTTTCCTTCCCTTCCATATTGCCACCAGGATAGCTGTTGGCGATGGCTGTTGGACTAATACCCATAGAGGTTAAAGCCGGATTTCCTTTTTGTTCTGCCATGATTCCGAGTAGGACAAAGGGAATAAAAACAACAAACATGACCGTAAGAATAGCCCAACCTTGGCGTTTGTCATGGACCATTTGTCCAAAGGTATAACAAAGCGCTGCAGGAATTAATAAAATCGCGAGCATTTCTAAAAAGTTGCTTAACGGTGTAGGGTTTTCAAAGGGATGTGCTGAGTTGGTATTGAAAAAACCACCCCCATTGGTGCCTAATTGTTTAATGGCAATTTGGGAGGCAACCGGTCCCATGGGGATGATTTGCTGTGTTAGTGGTTTTGTTGCTGTCTGGATGGTATTGTTTTTATCTTTAATAGCTTGTTTTGATGCATCGATAAGAGGCTGTTGGTAACTGCTAGCTTGCACAAGCTGGATGGTTTGATTGGGTTTAATGTTTTGAATTACCCCTTGCGATACCAATATTAACGCAAAGATAAACGATAAGGGCAGCAGTATGTAGAGAATGCTTCGTACCATATCTACCCAAAAATTACCTAGATTGGTGCTTTCATGCTGGGCAATTCCTCGGCTTATGGCAACCAATAAGGACATGCCTGTTGCTGCAGAAATAAAATTTTGAGTAGTCAGAGCAAGCATTTGCGTAAAATAACTCATGGTGGTTTCACCTGAGTAGGCTTGCCAATTGGTATTGGTGGCAAAACTTATCGCGGTATTTAAGGCTAAATCAGGGGCGGGGGAGGGTAGTTGTTGCGGGTTAAATGGAAGATAAATTTGTAACCGTTGAATGAGATAAAGCGCGAGGAAACCGAAGAGGTTAAAAATAAGCATGGAAGTTAAATAATACTTCCAATCCATTGCTTGGTTGGTTTTAATGCGACAAATTTGATAAATGAATAGTTCAAATCGATTCCCAATGCGATTTAACCAGAAATCCTTTCCTTCATAGACTTTAGCCATGTACCAGCCTAAAGGCTTTACAGTGGCTAATAGGACTAAAAGAAAAACTATGGTTTGCAATGACGCGATTAATGTAATCATAGAATCCTTTCTAAGAGCTTGTGTTTATCGGATTAAAAAAATTCTGGTTTTAATAAAACAAACAAAAGATAGACCAGCAAGCCAACGGCGATTATTCCCGCAACTAGATAGGTAATCATTGCTCACTCCGTGACAGTTTATCGTAGAAATTGATTAGTCCCAGGCACAAAATAAAAAACAGTACAGTCATGTTAATGAATAGTAAATCTTCCATAATGATCTCTATTATTTAAGTTTCAACACTTTTTTATTACCTAAAACAATAGCATATGAATGGGAATCTGACGATATTTTTGAAGAAGCTCTGAAAAAGAACCAATTATTTTCCAAAATGAATTTAATTATGCGTTTTTATGCTTTAAAATTCCATTTTTAATTTTTTTTGACCACAACGATGAAAAAATACATAAAACAGTTACACCTCGCCATGCATATTCTTCGCCAAAGACTTAAACATGACAACTTAGACGCACGTCTCGCGCTAGCTGATATAGCGAGACATGAGACGGATATTTTCGGAGAAGAACTTGGTAAGCGAATTGCTGAGGTACAAAAAACAGAAGCAGCGCGAATTCGCGCCGCGCTGCAAAAGATGGATGCAACCGATTCAATGTATCAGCAAAAGTCTGATTTATTAAGCACAATAAACAACGTTGGATGCTCCTTAAAGAGAATATATTTTGATTTAATCGCCAGTAGCTTGTCCTTAAAAGAGGGGTTTAATGGGTGCATGGAACATGCAACGCTGATGTTTCTTATATTGAACAAAGAATTTTTGTTCGATCCCGATATTCTTATTGAAAGCATTGGCGTAAACGATAAGATAAATCCAAAGATAAACCACAATTTCTTAGTGATTAATCGATGTACCGGCGACTATCCTTTAACTGATGTTGCTCGTTGGGGTAATGAATGCCTTGTTGTTGATACTTGGTTGGGGGTGATTACCACCCCTGCCGAAATGCCCTCGGGGTCGTCAGTTTATGCTTTTCTTCATGGTCACGATTCTTGTACGATGAGAGTAATATACAGTAATCGATTAGGCATGGAACTTTGCGCCTATCCTAATGGCCATTTACTCCACCAGGTTGAGCGTGATACCCAAGATGTTATTCATGCTGAATTTAAACAAATCATAGATAAATATACTGGAACATTAGATTTGCCTTGGTTTAAGTTAACCTTTTCAGCCAGTACAAGCACTGCAAGTTCAAGTGCAATATCGAGGCATGGCTTATTTTCTCCTGCTTGCAGCGACTTGGAAGAGAGCCATGAGCAATTATATGCAGAAATTAAACAACGTTGTGCGGACAAAGGCCAGAGCGTACTTGAGGCTATTAAAGAGAAACAATATGCTTTGGCATTACGTAAAGTCAGTTCTGTTGGTTATATAGAATTTGTGAGCATATTATTGAGGTACAAGGACTTATTAGGTTTTGATATTAATGAACCATCAAAGAGTAATGGCAAGACGGCCTTGGATTGGGCTGTTGAAAGCGGCAATTCTGAAACTATAGCTTTACTCGAAAAGCATGGTGGAAAAAGTGGTGTTACCGAAAATTACTCGCAAAACTGCTTTGTCACATTATGAGGTGAGTTTCAGTTGAGGGTTCATGTTCTGCTAAATTTTATAATCTTTTTTCCATTGCGCATGAGTTAGCGGATCAACCAAGGACAGATCGACATGGTTATTGGGATTTCGAATCCAATAAGCATAATCTGCGGCAGCCAGGATATAACGATCGCTGGCGCTATCACCATAAGCATAGACCGTCCCATGTTCTTGGTTATGCAAAAGATCTTTTAGTGCGAGTAATTTTTTTTCTCCGACCATACTATGGTCGGCAATGTTGCCGGTTAATAATCCTTTGTCAGTTACTTCAAGTTTGGTCGCAATCAGGTCATGAATTTCTACTTGTTTGCCCCAAGGCTGCATATAAAGCTCCAGCGAACGGGTAATAATGATATTGCGATGTCCTTGTTCCTTATGCCACGCCAGCCGTTGCACAATTTTTTCATAAAGATGATTGGGCATGATTTCTTTAGAAAAGTCATTGGCAATTTGAGTCAGCTCTTCGAGGTTTCGCCCTTTAAAGACGGAGCTGACCATTTTATTTAGCGCGTATTCATCACTGAGTCTTGATAAAAAAAGTAAGCTCCAGAATGCGTTACGAAAAATAAATTGACAATAACCCATATCTCCCAGTAAATAACGAAAAAATCTAAGGCCACAAACCCCATCGCTGAGCGTGCCGTCAAAGTCAAAAACAGCTATAGGTTGTCGCATAAAAATCCCCTAACTGTGTGGGAGTATAATAATAAGCCATACGATAATTGCATTGAGTATTGCTAGCATGACGGCGGCAGAGCCAATATCTTTAGCTTTTTTGGTTAATTCATGCCAACTTAGATCAATACGATTTAATGTAGTTTCTACGGCCGAATTGAGTAATTCAATTATGGGAACTAGTAAAAAAGAGCTGATTAAGACAATACGCTCCAATGCAGAGTTCCCTATCCAGAAGGCAGCAGGCAAAGCAATAAAACTTGCATAAACCTCTAAACGGAATGCAAATTCATCTTTGAATGCAACTTTTAATCCATCGAAGGAATAAAATGTTGCTCTTTTAAGTTGCAATCCTACTTTTTCCAGAAATTTTAGCATTCAATGTACCTTATAAAAAATAAACTAAATTCGACCTGAATCCTTAAGATATGCTTAATTCTGGACCAGACCCTTGTTTTTTTCAAATTGCTAACTAATAGAACCTTGCTAATCATATTGATTATTCAATCTATTTTTCTTGCAATTGAGTAATTGTTCATCCGAAGACGATATTTGTGTTTCCTGGTTGCCACCTTACCATGATATGGGCTTATTGTTTCCCTAAAGGAAAAATCTGGCCTAAGGAAAGAAAAATTACTGTTAGTTTGGATACGCCAATCATTATGAACAATTATGTGACTAATGTAATTGAGCTAAACTATTAATTATATAAGATGATTACGCAAGAGCTGGAACAACAGATCAAAAAGTTGGGGAAGGCTCTGTACGTTAAGGAGCAACCATGATGAGAATCGCAGAGTTAATTTCTATACCAAGCGATGAATCCGAGGTTCGCCTTGAGAAAAAGGAATATGATTTTGCTCTATTTGAGATGCAGGGCTTACGCCCAACTCAAGAAGATGCAGCGCTAGCCTATTGGTACACAGAAGGCTTTTTTAATGCATTAACCGCGCAGGATATAGGTCATCGTTTATGGACCAGTTATAAATTGATTAATCAACATTGTCTCAAACCTGGTTTTGGTGGTTCTACCGCATCGACCACTGTTTATGATGGGAAAGGTAATTTAATTACCGCGACCTTAGGGGATTCGGTGGTTTTTGCCGTGGTCTATTTTCCCAATGGACATGTTGCTTCTGTCGCACGGTTAAATAAGGTCATTCATCATCCAGATCTCGATCAAGAGCGCTTGAGCCAAGTACGTGGTCTTGTAAACAATGGGCGCCTGTTGGGACGATATGGTTCCTTGGCTCTATCAAGGGCACTAGGGGATTATGATTTTATTGAATCTGGGCTTTGTGATGATGCACATATTGATATAACCCCAAGTGATTTTACTCATGCCTCTGGAATGAAGATTCAGATTATTACTACTTGCGATGGGTTTACGGAGCCTGTTCCTGGACCAACGAAAGAAAATCAAGAGCAATGGTTTTGGCAACAATTGCAGTCTATTGATAATCCCGGCTTGTATTCGGAAGCTGAGTTGGCGCACTTGCTTGCTTATAAGGCATTGCATGCTGGTTCAAGAGATAATATTTCCGTTTCGGTACAAGTCTTAGCAAAAAACACCCCTTTTTTAGTCGGAATTTATGATGGGCATGGAGGGGATTTAACCTCAACTTATGTTGCAAGCAACCTTGCTAACATATTTGAGCAACAATGTAGTTGGTCTGCTGAGGCCTATGCGGAGCAAGCACTAAGTGTTGAGCAGAATTGGTCGATTTATTCTCGGGATAATCATTAGTAGGCTTGGCTTCCTCGCGCGAACTATGGGTTTTTTACCGATTTTATTTGTTTTTACTGTCTTACTAACTATAGTTAAAGGTAGGAAAACACTAGAAATAATATAGGAGAGCTATTATGGATAATGCAAATCGTGGTGAACGGTCACATGTTTCTGAAGCCGCTAGTGACTTGCTAAATGAAGGGAAAAAATGGGCTAATGAAGTGCGGGAAGAGGGCATGCATCGTGCCTGCCAAGCCGAAGAGGGCCTAAAAGAATGCTCTGATCAAGTGTTGAAGAAAATACAACAAAATCCATTAAGTTCTGTATTAATTGCTGGCGGTATAGGCTTTTTATTATCTAAGATTTTGAGAAAATAATGGAAGCCTTAAAGCAGGTAGAGGAACTGGTTTCTACAAGGATTAATCTTGTAAAATCGATATTTTCAGTGATGCATTTGGAAGCACGCCTGGCGGGGCTTAGTGTGTTTCCGCTGGTGCTGAATGTCTGCCTGCTGCTCATTGTTTTAATGACATTTTGGATAGGTATTTCATTATTACTTGGGTATGAGTTTTTTGTAATTTCTAATAATTTTTTACTCTCACTAGTCTTAGTCGTTCTATTTAATCTGGGGGTCTTGCTGGGCTTAGCTAAGTACCTTACTTTTAATCTGAAAAATATGAGCTTTGAAAAAACCAGATCCTATTTTTCCCAAAATAAGAGTATGGATGATGAGCAATTCGAGGAAGCAGTTACGAGCGCAAATAACCGCGATGGACAAGATGGTACATCTGCAACGGGCTCTGGTGGCACAGAATAAGCGATTTTTGGGACTGCATCGGGTGAATTATACGGTGGTTTTGGTGATTACCGTATTAGTCCCTTGCATGTGGCTGGGTTGGAAGCTTAGTGAAGAAAAATGGCTTGATAGAATAACCGCACAGCTTGCGGAATTGATTACCTTAACTTTTTTCACCTATTTTCGTAAGCAATTGATGAGCTTATTAAAACCTAATCAAGTCGACTGAAGTAAGTCGGGCCATGGTCCCGACCTACGTTTTGGGGGCCTTATCTATGCGTAATTATAACTACTAGTAGGCGCCAACTCGTCATCATTAGAAGGAGAATTATGCGGCAGAGTATGCCCTCGATTAATACAAGCCTTATTATAGCCAAGGGAGTTCAATATATTTTTCTGACAATTTCCTGCCATTCCTAAAGCAACTGCAGGGCATTTTTCTAGTAATGACATAAATCGAGAGTCTTTTTTTCCTTCGCTTTCAATGCATAACTCGCCAAATTCATGCCATAATCTATCTATTACCTTGGCTTTAATGGCATTCCATATAACATTTTCCCCTTTAAATTTCAGGAGTTTCATTTGCTCTGCTGCTTTATGATACTCTTCTTCTGTGGATGGAAATGCAAAAGCGAGAGCTTCTTTCGTGATAATCGCGTTCATCTTATTGAGCACGAGTTCGCTATTAAATAGTTTTTCGACTGCTTGTTCATAGGGTAAAAAACATTGCGTGCTGGATTCATATATAAAAAACTCCCCTTCCTCAATGTCATAATACCAGGCATGAATTTTTAGTTTATTTGCTTCTAAACGTTCTCTAACCACATCCAAAGTATGTAAGTGTTCTATTTGTAAGTGAATGTTTTCCTCTGTGAGACATTTTAATTTTTGTTTTGAATCTTCCAATTCTGGATGTTTTTCATGAACACGCTCCAGAGCGGGTTTGGCATAAGCTTCAAGGAATTCTGCAACTAGTGGTAAACTCTCGGCAAGATTTGGGCTTAATAAGCCTTTCATGGCACCGCAGTCTGAATGTCCACAGACAATAATTTCGCTCACATTGAGTACTTTCAGGGCATATTCAGCCGTTGCTCTTTCCCCGGAGGGATAAGGTACTTTGGGCGGAAAAATATTTCCGGCATTACGAATAACAAATAACTCGCCAGCATCAGCATGGGTGACGTATGAGGGCACAATCCGGGAATCAGAACAGGTGATCAAGAGCGTATCTGGAGATTGCCCCTTGATTAAGGATTGAAATAAGTTACGCTTTTCAAGAAAACCATTATTTTTAAAATGGCGAATTCCTTTGAGTAGCTTTATAGGCATATAGTGCTCCGGTTTTTTTATCAACAAAGGTTCCATCCTAAGATAGATTAATTTCCTTTATTTTTGAACATTTATTAAATAAATAAGAGCTTAATATATGTAATGGGTCGTACTGTTTTTTTAACTCAAGCCACTCAGAATATCGCGTCCCATAATGATTTTTCCAATAGTCATGCGCTAACGATTCCCCTAAATAGCCAGAGAGATAACGTTTTCCTCCTAAAGGTAAAAAAAGTGCATCCAAATGTTTAATTGCTTCCACACAGCTTGGGGTGAATACCGTAGGCAAGCCAGGATTGAGAATCATAAAAGAGAAAATATGCGGTTCTTCAGGAAGCATTAAAAAGCCATTCGCCTTACGATTAACGATGGGTATTAAATGTACTAGTGATGCATAGTGGATGGGTAAGGTCTCTAAAATTTCTTCTAATTTATTTAACGGGAATTTGGGGATAAAACATTCATACCAAGGATGTTGTAAATCCCATTGGCCACTCATTTTCATGACATTTAAACGTGCGTCATGACGATGTAAATAAGAATGAATCGCCTCATCTTGAGTATGGATAATTTTCCAAGGTTTCAAAGGCAAGTTATGAAAGTCAGGGGCGTGATGAGCGTATTCAATCGAGACATGCAAAGCATACAGCCATTGCGCAAAGGGTGCACGACCTGAGGCGGTGAGTTTAGCTCCCTGTATTGCAGGGGTGCAAAAGGATTCAACATAATCCGCATAGTTCTGACATTGCTGTAAATCTCGCAGCCAGCTCTCTTTATCTAAATAAGTTAAATAGAAGGTACGGACGTTCTTCTTGCAGGATCTTAGGGCAATACGGGCTCGGGTGATTACGCCAAAATGGCCTTGACCTCCTAAACAGGCTTGCATTAAAGGCGAATGCCTATCTACGTGTACTAATTCGCCATTAGCAAGAATTACTTCTAATTCGCGCACATGCGCAATTGCACTGCCGTATTTAAATGATGACGCACCGATTCCACCCGCTGAAAGCACACCACCAATCGATAAATTGCAGTTATAGGGCAGCACATAAGGAGTCAGCGAGTGAGGTAATGAGCATTCGAGCAAATCGGCCCAGGTACAGTTCGCCTCCACCCAAATGGAATGATGCTCAGGCTTCTGTGCCTGATTAAAATGCCTCATATTCAGGATTAATCCTCCAGGAGCTGCCAGTGATTGCCCGTTTTGGCTCATGCCATTACCTCGAATGGTGACTGGAAGTTGGTGCTCATGAGCATATTTGAGCAGAGATTGCAGCGCCTCACGCGTTTGAGGCTCGCAGACTGCTGCAGGTTGAGAATGCATCAATCCACCAAAATCGCGACCGAAAGGAACCAGCGCCTGCTCATTACTTTGAATGTTTTGCTCCGGTCTTTTTTCCCATTGCATTAGATGTTGGCTGTTCCACTGGTTCACAGTTTGCGGCATGTTTTCGATTCCTCTTTTGAGCTAATTCCAATTTACGGTTGCATGCAAATACTAATCCATCAAACATTTTCGTAAAGGCATCGTAGCAACGCTCGATCATTTGTAGTGCGTCACGTCTTACGTGAGTGGGAACTTTTCTGGAAAATAATTCACGCTCCATTTCTGTTTCAAATAAAGAGTGGGCTTTTTCTACCTCCAGGTGTGTTTTGGAAAAATATTTTAAATGCGCCTCCTCACCTGTTTTTCTCACTTGATCGGCAACTTTTTCAAAAAATACGTGCCCTGACGATTCAAGGGTTAAGAGTAGGGCGATATTTACAATGTCGTTTTTGGCATGGAATACTTCAGCAACCAGCGCATAAGCAGCATCACGGGTAGAACGAGTATCTCGACTGTAGAGCCAGCTCACTCCATTTTTATTACAGGCTTTATTGATGCTGGTTGTTCCCATATATTTTTTATCTTGCAAGAACCAACGGTCATGGCCTGCGTCTTCATGTCGATGATGACGTGCTATTTTTTTGAGATAGGGATCCGTAACGCGATCCTCATTGAGGCGTAAAATATCTTGGAAGGTCATCGTCCAAAAAGTTAATTCGGGAACAAAATAGCTTATTTCCTCGAGGCTATTTAATTGCTCCAACAGATTAAAAAACGGATGGTTTTTAAATTCACTTTGTTTTGAATCAATATAATCTTGAATAAGTCGCATCATCTCTCCCTGTTTTTTTACGTACACTAATTCATTGTGTAGACCAAGTTCTTATCCTGCTGTTGGATAAGCTTGTCCACGTGCTCCCAATCAACGGTTTCAAGGCTGGTTACCTTCCCACAAATTTGATTTAAAAATTCTTTTTGTTTTGCGCCAATTTTTAGGGCTTCAGCATAGGGTGTATTACTAAACATGACCAGTACGTGTTTGGAAATGTATTGTTGTGGGTAACGTTGCATGAGCAACTGCTCTAATTGTTTTTTTAGGTTAAATTGAGGATCGCGGATATTGCTTTGAATTTCCTGGAAATTATCCATAGACATTTGGGCTACCGCATCTGTATTGGGCTTTCTGGATTGATAAAAGGCGGGCATTACTTGCGCCCAATCATCCTGATATTTATCCAACAGCGTATTTAAAATACGGCAATCTTCAAAAGCGCTATTCATACCTTGGCCGAAAAAGGGGACGACACCATGCGCTGCATCACCAAGTAACAGGCACTGATCTTGATAATGCCATGAGTCACATTGAATAGTGCTCATGTTGCCTGTCGGGTGTTCGATAAATTCATATAATAAATTGGGCATGATTTCATAAGCATCAGCAAATGTTTCTTTAAAAAAAGCATTAATTTTTAATTCATTATCTAATTCCGCGAAGCTATTTTTTCCTTCATGGGGTAAAAATAAGGAGCCCGTAATGGAATGATCGCGATTAGGATTACCTAATAATAAAAAGGCATTTCTAGGCCATAGGTGTAAATATTCATGTGCGAGTTCTTGCTGGCGTGGAGCGCCAATAGATAATTCTTTATATCCATAGGATAAAAAGGTTCGCGTTGCCTTGATCAAACCGCGAGAGCTTAATTGCTCGCGTACGCACGAATTCACGCCATCGGCACCGATTAAATATTGGTAAGGGATGTTTAAGTGCTCGTCATGCTGGGTTTTAAAATGCATGACTTTGTTTTCAAGATCAAGATGAGATAATTTGCTATTAAAGCTAAAGCGTACATTTGGGTATTTTTCTGCTTCACTAAGTAAGAGTTTATTTAATTCATTGCGTTCAATGGCATTAATGTATTCTTCATGATGACGGCCAAAGGATTGGTATTTAATTTGCCCTTGGGCATCATGAATCGCGCGGGCTCGCATGGGCACCATCAATTGTTCTACTTCCGGCATAATACCGACACCGGCAAGACCTGTAATTCCGCGGCAAGATAGGGCAAGATTGATGGAGCGCCCATCATGGCTTTGGGTTAATCGGAGATCGGGTCTTGCATCACAGACATGGAGCTTGTATCCACGTTTGGCCAGGTAGAGTGTAAGTAGGGTTCCTGCTAAGCCAGCCCCAATAATGCTTATCTCCTTCATTTCTCTCTCTCTGATACATGGGTTCTGCATATAGAGGAGCAAGAATTGTGCCGGGCTGTGGTGGTGATTGCAGTGGAATTAAGCGCTTAAGTTTTTTAATAAAGAATCTTCTTGAATTACCGCGGTTAGCCGAGGTAATTCGGTCTACAAATAATCGTTCAAAAACTGCCCCAAATCCTTGGCCTTTTGCGGCGGAGAAAAGTAATAACCCTGAGCATAATCACAGCCATGCGTCATAATAAATTCGCGCTGCGTTTCAGTTTCTACTCCTTCGGCCAATACTTCCAGATTTAGGCTGTGGGATAAGTTAATGATCGCGCGGGCAATCGCAGCGTCATTTTCTTTATCCACTAATTCGCTAATAAATGAGCGGTCAATTTTTAATTTATCTACGGGAAATTGTTTCAGGTAGGCCAAACTCGAATAACCAGTACCAAAATCATCAATCACCACTTTAATTCCCATATCCTTGAGTTCATACATCGCATCAACCGCATGCTTTATATTATCCACCAAGAGGCTTTCAGTCAGTTCTAACTCAAGAAATTTAGGTGATAAGCCAGTTTCGTGAAGAATTTTGCCAATCATTTCTGGCATTCCTGGCTGCCGTAATTGCCGGCCAGAAATATTTACCGCCATGGTTAAATGCGAATAGCCTTGTTGATGCCAGCGAACAAGCTGTTTGCAAGCTTCTTCCATCGCCCACAAGCCAATTTCTAAGATCAAACCATTTTCTTCAGCAATACCAATAAAATCATTCGGGGGAACTGTACCTAAGATGTGGCTATTCCAACGTAATAAAGCTTCGAAGCCAATCAATTTATTTTCTGATAAATTGATTAAGGGTTGATAGAGTAAATGAAATTCATTGTTTTGCAGTGAATCACGTAAGGCATTGTTTATTTGCATGCGATTAACAATGTGCGTATTCATTTCCTTGTCATAATTATGGTAAGTATTACGTCCACTGTCTTTGGCATGATACATCGATAAATCGGCACTTTTCATCAATGATTCATAATCATTACCGTCCTTGGGAAAATAGCTAATGCCGATGCTGCCAGTTATTTTTAAATGATGTTCATCAATTGGAAAGGGCTGGGCTAAGGAGTTGAGTATCTTGTCGGCAATTTGGTGTGCTTGTTGTTCTGTATGGATGTCTTGCAGTAAAATAACAAACTCATCTCCACCGAGACGGCTGACGGTATCAATATCGTTGGTTGCCAGGAGTAATCGGTTCGATACCGCCTGCAAAAGCCGGTCGCCCATGCTATGCCCTAAGGTATCGTTGGTTAATTTGAAATGATCCAAATCCAGGAATAAAAAGGCTAACATGGAATCTTTCTTTTTCGCTTGTAAAATCGCCTGATCAACACGGTCGATTAAAAGCACTCGATTCGGTAATTCAGTTAGGGAGTCATGTGTTGCCTGTTTGAGCAGCTGCTCTTCCATCTTACGGCGTTCCGTAATATCGTTGATAAGGCAGATATAATGTTTCACTTTGTCAAATGAATCGCGTACTGGTGCTACACTGATTTCGCACCAAAAAACGTCACCATTTTGTTGATAACTCTCAAGTTCAACCGTTTCCTCACGTAATTCTTTTATCGCTAAGATAATGCGTTTGTGGTTCACATGCTGCGTTTTATTTGCATGCAAGAAGGTAAGATCTTGGCCTAAAAGCTGTTCTTCGGTATAGCCCGTAATCCGCTCAATCGCTTTATTAACGTAGATGATAGGCCGATTCGGTTTGTTAATATCGAGGATGGCCACCCCATGAGTGCTTGCTTCAATCGCACGTTCACGAATACGCAGCTCATCTTCATGCATTAATCTTTTGGTGACGTCTCTAAAACTATATACACGCCCGACAATCTCAATGCCTACCCGTTGTGGTTGGGTATAACGCTCGAAAATACGCCCATCTTTAAAATGTAATATAGGTAATTCACCCTGCCAGCCTGGGTTTTCGTAAAGAAAATTGACATCGGAGATTAAACCTTCGGGGTTAATTAATTGTTTTAGAATGTATTCAAAACTAATGCTTTCAGTGCCAACCTCTAACATTAAGGTGGGGATACGCCACATTTCTACGAATTTTTGATTCCAATCGACAACCTTACCTTGGCCATTGACCATCATGATACCATCGGCGGTTGACTCAAGAGTGGCGCGAAGCAGAGAGAGTGATTTTTCTAATTCAATATTTTTTTCAAAAAGATTAACTGCTTTTATATTAATATTTTCTGAAAGTGGGGCCGGAATTGAGCGTTGAAACTCAGGTTGAGTATGAAACCATTGTTCTAAAAGTGCAGGTAAACTGGGGTGTGGCGAAATCATTCCTAGCTCTTCACAGACATTCGTCATGGAAGGGACTTTTCCTTTCTTTTTAACAGAACCTGCGGCTTGAACAATCCTTGAGTAATCTATCTCTTTTAAAACCATATGTTGTTAACTATCCACCATCGTTAGAAAAATTTAGTTTAAAGCATCTACTTTTTAAATAATACAGTTTACAAATTTTTTATTTATTAACTCGAGAGTGGAAGTTGATGTTTAGTTTACCCTTTGCTTGGCGCAGCCTTAACTGTGTATGTGGTTAATTTGGGGGCATTTGATCTTTATTTTGACTTCCCCTAGTCTATTTTGGGAAATTTAATGGTGAAATGGGTGTACTCACCTAGTTTTCCTTGGCAGGAAATTGAGCCTCCAGCAGCCTTCATGAGTAATTTGCAATAAGCTAAGCCAATGCCTGTTCCACCTTGTCTTTCAGAGTAAAAGGGCTCAAAAATCAGCTTGGCTTTTTCTGTAGAAATGCCTAGGGCGGTATCTTTAATATGCAAATAATTAAAATTATCTTTTTCTTGTCCTTCAGCCATACTAATTAGCACCTCGCCCTTGCCTTCTTTTTCAATAAAATCAAAGCTATTGTTCAGTAAGTTCCAGATTAGATTTCTAAAGGCGATTTTTTCAATCCAGATTACAAAATCGCATTCGATAAGGAGGTCGATGAGCTTATGCTGATCCTTTTTAAAAGGATAATCTTCCAGGGAATGTTTTAAGAGTTCATTGATGGAGTAAAACCCAAATTTGCAGGTATCAAACTTATCGTGACGGATGTTATTTAATTGGGTACTAATGAGTTGATTCACGCTCTCAATACCACGTTCAATTTTTGCAATGCTTTCGTTTAAATTCTGCTTCACTTCCTGAGCGCCAGGCAGGATTGCAACCAGTGATTTTTGCATTTTGGCCTGCAGGTAAATACTGGATAGCGGCGTTCGCAAGTCATGCGCTAAGCTCCCAGCGAGTAAACGCATACCAGAAATTTTAGCACTATAAAGGAGTTCTCGATCTCGGGCAAAAAGGGCTCCGATGATAATCGCTGCGGCAAAGGTAATTCCCAAGCCAAAAAGGGATACATCACCGGGGACATACTTAATTATTTTATCGGCACCATGAACATAGGAAAAATAGGCCAGGCTGCTGCCTAAAATAAGCAATATTAAGGAATCTAAGGCATTAGTCACCAGAAATAGGAAAAAGGTTGCGGACATGCAATTCATTAACCATAAGGTTGCCCCATCATTTAATAAAGTTAGGTACGTGAAAAAGAAGGGCAGGCAAAAGAGTAAGCTCAGATACCAGAGAAAAGGGAGAACTCTTAAGAACTTAGGAGACCAAAATCGATGTAGCGCTAATAAGGCACAAAGAATGGTTGCGATTAATCTGAGGAAAAATTCCTTATTTACCTGAAAATTATGTAATTTCCATAGAATTCCAAAAAGAGGGAAGTTGATCATCATTACAATACCAAATAGGGTGATTTGATGGCTGGCTTCAATGGTTTTTTCCATCAGATAATTGTAAACAGTAACCATTCCTTTTTTTAAAAAATACAGTATCAATTAGCCACCCCTTTGTATTGATGTCAGTGCAAAAATTTCATCGGATAATTTTTGCCACATTTGAATTTGATGTGAATAAATAAACTCAAAAGCCTTTTTTATTTTATCGCTAGTGTTTTCCCAGATTGGTTCTAGCTTTTTAATAACGGAACTAAAATGTTCTACGTGGGTATGAACTTTGAAAAACATCATCCCTTGAGAGGACGTGTTCATTGATGAGGCGCATTCACTCAGATAGATGTAATCGATATTATCAAGGCGTTCGTAAGCGGCAAATGCAGCGATTTGAGCTTCCGTGTCATGTGCTGCTAGCCAAGCCAGATGCCCTTTGTTAAATTCTTTGGCAAAAGGTCGATAATGGGTTTCATTGACAATTTCATCGTGAATATCAACACTATATTCTTGCGCAAAATTAGCATAAAGCTGTTCATGAGAAAGTTTATTTCCAGTGCCAAATTCTTCATGAATGTTATCTAAGATAATTGATTTCGATAGCGAGTCAGCGGAGAAATTGGCGATAAACCACATGAAATTAATAAAATGGCCTCTTAAATGATAAAAAATAGCGGCAAATAAACGTTTTTGATTATCCTCCCAAGCCCCTGTTTTCTCGATATTAAAAAGAGGAATAGACGATAGTTTTTTGCGATACTCGCTATCGGCCTGAGCCAAAAACTGACTGAATGTTGGCGGTAGTGTTTGCATATTAAACTGCTTATTCAAATTAGTCGCGTTAATGTCAAAAAGAGAGTGCAATTAAAATCCTGTTGGAAATTTAAATATAGATCAAATTGGGTATTATTTTAACACAGAGTGATTTGAATTGAAAATGCTCAGTAGAGATGAGAAGGGTAAAAAATCACTTGAAGCCTTACTCCAAGCGATTTTTTTGTGAATTATTTAGGGTAAAAACGTTGTTTCATTCGTTCGCAATAGTCAATAAACTGAGATTGGGTCTTAGCATAATCCTGTAGTGGGGAGGTAATCGGTACGTGCAAAATATTGGCAAGAAAGGCATAAGCACTGGCATCGATACTGCTTGGCTCATCACCTAGCAAAAATGCCGAAGATTTTAAGACAGTACTTAGTACGGTTAGATCCTCAATACCTAATTGATAAACCTCTGCCGCACTGTGTCTGCCAATTCCTTGTTTATAGAGATCGCCACGAACTTTTTTTTGCAGAATCAAGGGGATAATCGCACGCAGGGGTTGTTTCAAATGGCTAAAAAATGTATCTCGAGTAATTGGCCAATAATGCTCATCTATCCAGCGGGAGTACACCATAATCCAATATAAATGCTCTTCAAGTAAACGTTGTATTGCCAAAGCTTGGGCCTTTTGTTCGCTTGATAGGTGGCTATCGAGTGGGTCGCCATATTTTTCTTTTAGATAGCTAATGATGAAACCACTATCGCCAAGTATCTTACCTTCATCATTAATGGTAGGGAGTTTTTTCTTGGGGCCTTTGGCTGGGTTTATAACATACACGGCTTCAAAAGGTAGCTTGACCATACGTAAATAAGTTTCCAGTTTCATGCAAAATGGGCTGGGATTGGGTAAGGACCATTGGGGTGGAAATTGGTAGAGTTTTATCATCGCTTTTCTTTTCCTTAATCAAGGTAATCATAAATGTTTTTCATCCTGACACTACAAAAATTGTATCTTAAATTTAAGAAAATGTGAGAAGGAACTTTTGTTAAGTAAACTTGTTCTAGTTTGTATGGATTTGGTTAAAAAATAAATTACAATGCGCATTCCCTTTATTAATCAATGGACTATTTATGAGTGATTTTGCTGGAGCAATAACCAATGCAACAGGAGGTTTGGTGGATTTTTATAACATTGGGGGATTAGCAGTACAAAGGACTAAAAATTCATTGTGGGGGTTATGGACATATTACAGCTGGCGGGAATTAGCTATTCGCGCGAGTCTTTTAACGGCTACGGTACTCTGTGCCGCGGTTGCTGCGAATACGTGTGAGGATGAGCAGTGCTCTTCGGCATTAAGAGGTGCAGGGGGCGCTGCGGTTGGTTTTTTTGTCGGGCATGCTGTGGCGATGATACCTACATTCAAACGACGCCTCAAACTAAAAAATGACGCTTATGCATTTCAGGAGCAGACTGGGGAATTAGTAGTTGTATTGAAAACAATGGACGCTGAAAACCTACAAGATATTGCTGAATACATTAGCCAATTCTGTACTTATCTGAAAAACCTATCTTTGCCGGTTACCAAACGAGGTGAAGGGGTACTTAATTTAGTGAAAATTAAGGAAGTATCTCGTGCCGCGTATGAGCAGCTTGATGCATTAGTCACTGCATTAGGACGTAGTGACGAGCATGAACGCACGCAATTGCTGGAGGAGGCTTTGTGTTTTTGGGCCAAAGAGCACGAGTCCTTATTCAACGAGCTAAGTAATAAAAAAGATGATGTAGCTGCGACTTATAGTAGTCCCAAAATGTAACAACAACTGTAGCCGTGTTAGTGTAACGTAATACAGGCTACGATTCCTACGCTGGTTTCATCCATCCCTCAGACAAGGAAAACCTTAATAGATTTTCAACAAAAATTGCACCAGTATTTTAGTATTGTTTAATTAAGGGATAATAGTTATGTCTGAAAAAATAAAAGGGACTGTTAAATGGTTTAATGAGCGCAAAGGCTTTGGATTTATTCAAAGTGAGGGTAAGGATTACTTTGTGCACTTTAGCTCTATTCAAGAAAGTGGTTTTAAAACGCTGAAAGAAGGAGAGCTTGTTCTATTTAAAGATGGACGCGGGCAAAAGGGACTTTGCGCTGAAGACGTTCAAATTGTTGTTCAGTAATATTTATAATAGGCCTTAAATATAAGCACGCTGCGATGAAGCAACCCTAATAACAGAATTAGGGTTGCTTCGATGCGGCCCTCAATTAAAGAACATTATTTGATTCGTGAATATCTAGCTCAATTTTCGCCAGCGTGCATACTAATTAAAACGAATTAGCAGCGAACAAAAATTTGATGTGCTATTTAGGAAATAAATCCATCACGTTAGGATGCTAAGGGCGCTATTATTCGTGCCCAATTAACCAATCGTTAATTAGCTCAATCTCATCTTGTTTCATCAGCGATACAGGGTGACCAATGTCGGGAATTCTTACGGTTTTTAAGCTGGGTTGTAATTGCTGCATTTGGGCTACGGTATCGTCTGATAAAACATCTGATAATGCGGCATGCAGTAATAATACGGGGCAGTGAATCTTGCTCCATAATGCCCATAGAGGAATATTGTTTTGGGTAGCCAAGATCACATTATCAATTATTTTAGGATCATAGGCTAATTGATAATGCTTATGGGGACTTTCCCATACTCCAGCTACGGCAAGTTGTTGCCATTGTTCCGGGCTTAATTGTGCAAAGCTTGAATAGGTTTTTTTAAAATAGGTTTCCACTTCTTCCAGGGTTTTAAATGAATGTTTGCAGCCTTCTTTCCCATAATCAATAATTCGTTGCAGGGCTTGGGTGTCAACATAGGGGCCTATGTCGTTAAGCACCAGTTTTTTAATTGGTGAATTGTTCATTGCCGCAATGAGCATACCGATCATTCCCCCCATTGAGGTGCCAAGGTAATCAATTTCGGTGACACCCAGTTGGGCTAATAAAATGGTGATGTCTGCAATATAAGTTGGAGCAGAATAATCGTTGGCATTCATTACTTTATCGCTTAAGCCACGCCCTACCATGTCGGGGCAAATAACGCGATAATGCGAGGAAAGCACTTGAGCCAGCTCATCAAAATCTCGAGCATTACGAAATAGACCATGAACACAGAGCAAGACCTTGGGATTGTTCGGATTTCCCCATTCATAATAATTCATTTGATGAAACGATTGGCTATCTATCCCCATAACCTGGTGCTTTTGCATGAACGTGTCTCCTTGTTCCCTATGTTTTATATTATAGACCAGGTAACTCAAAGACAGGGATGAAACCATTTGTTAATGGCCTCTTTCCCTATCAAAACACATTGTAGCCAGCACGAACTAAATAATTGAATTATAGAAAACCGAACTACCGCGGTGATAATCTTGTTTCTCGCTCCAAATCTATGGATATCGCAGTGAAACCGTGGTTATTCGTGAGTATTATTTAGCAAGAAAAATTTATTCGCTACTTCACCCCAATATAAATAGTTACCTCATCAGAACCTTTATATGCTTCAAAATCACTAATAAAGTTACGCTGATACTCCGGGTTACTCTCAAAATAACTCCAAATACGCTGCCAGGTTTCAACCACCGTGGCTGGCATAGGGCCTTTACCTTGAAAAACAAAATAGTCCCCCGGTTCTATCGTAACCGAATTCAATTGAGCTGGTGTGTCATCGGAGGGAATACCAACCGTGACCGTGTAAAGTCCATTGGCATCAGACTCATAGTCCGAATAAACAGCTACAATAGTTGCATTAGCTGCTACACCACTGGAGTGAACTTGTTGCCAGAGATTAGGTAGCTTTGCGGTTTCCTCCCCAAACTCATCTTTATTTTGAGTTCGTGTACTTAGGCCGGTTACTCTAAAACCCTTTACCTGTTTTAGGCTTGGTAGTATAGAGGGCATTTGTATTACTCCTATTTAGTCGGTGATTTATCTAACAGACACAACCCGTAGTCGATTCGCATCGGGATCTTGAGCGAGAAAAGTATAACCATAGGGTACACTAGTTGGCGCATGGATTATATTGATTTCTTTAGCTTGCCAGCTGGCGAAAAGCGCATCCCCTTCATAGTAACAACATGAGACCTTATCCGATCTTAAATTATGAATTGTGCTAAATTTACTCTTATGCACTGAATATTTCGGTCTCAGGATGAGGAGTTGTTATGAGCAAATCTGCTGATTTTTTACTCTTAGGCGGGGGATTAGCAAGCGTTTTTGCCGCTAATGTTCTTAGAAGGGAAGGAGAAACAGGTAAAATTATCATTCTCTCAACAGAAGATGTTCTTCCTTATTTCCGTATGCAAATTCCTAAAGCGTTTCTTCTGGGAAAACAAAGAAAAGAACAATTATATATATTTGATGAAAACTACTATCAAAAAAATGATATCGAAATTATTTTGAAAGCAAATATACGGACCCTTGATACAAAAAATAAACTCGTCAAAACTGCTCGTGCAGGAGCGTTTCACTATAAGAAGCTGCTGATTGCGACAGGCTGTAGTCCAAAAAAAATTAATATTCCCGGCGCAAAATTAGTGGGAGTACATTATTTAAGAACAATTGATCATGCTGAAGCAATTATTGATGAGATGCAAGCAGCAAAAAATGTCGTTATTTATGGTGACAGTTATATTACGATTGAGCTTGCATCTACTTTAAGCCAAAAAGGCATCAAGGTAACTGTTATTACTCCAGAATTTGATACAGGAAATTTCAACGTTTGTACGGAGATAGCTCATTTTCTTATCAACAATGGCGTAGACGTTATCCTCGGTGGAAAAATTACAAAAATTGAGGGCAACAGCCGAGTTCAAGCAGTAAAAACGAACACAGGAAAAAGTGTCTCTTGCGATTTTATCATTGTCGACATGGGCTTAAAGCCTAATACAGACTTTATTAATGATAGTGGCATTGAGCTTGATACTGATCATAGCATTTTAGTGAATCAGTATATGCAAACCAATATACCTGATGTTTATGCGGCTGGTGATGTGGTTACATTTTATGATCCGATTTTCGAAAAATTTCGTAAAACGCGATACGGTGATACCGCAATTAAGCAAGGAAAAATCGCCGCAGCGAATATGTCAGGTGCCAGGCACTACAACCGCACCGCATCCTATTTATTTTTCTATGCCTTTGGCACCGCAATTATCATTATTGGTGATGCAAGTGAGGCTACCGAACTTTTAATAAGAGGTTTTCCTAAAGAGAAGAACTTCGCTAATCTTTATTTAAAAAATAATACACTTCAAGGAGCCATTTTAATTGGACGTCCTACGACTGAAATTAAAGCTGCCGAATCGCTTATTGAAAATCACACTGACCTAAAGCAAGTTAAAGAGCAACTTATTGATCTCTCGTTTCCACTTGAACCTCTGGCAGCCCAAACACTGATTGCGCTTCAAGGTGGTGGTGCATTTGGTGCTTTTGAATGTGGGGTTATCAAGGCAATGGAAGAGGTGGAAATTTACCCTGACATTGTGGCGGGTATATCCATAGGTGCATTTAATGCCGCGATTATTGCAGGGAATCCACGCAATGCTACAGCAGCATTAGAGGCATTTTGGAATGATCTTGCCTTAGAGACCCCTGAAATTTTTGATGAGCAATCAAGACGATTTTTATCGTATTTGCAAGCTATTATTTGGGGCTCACCAAATTTTTTCCATCCGCGATGGCTTGCTCCTTTTATGAATCTAAACGAGCTTTCTGCGCATTGTACTAGTTTTTATGACACCGCTCCGATAAAAAAACTGCTTTATAAATATATCGATTTTAAAAAGCTAAAAAAGAGTCCAGTTCGTTTACTCGTGATGGCGGTGAACGTAGAAACCTCTGAATTTGAAACGTTTGATAGTTATACCGATGACTTTACCCCCGAGCATATTATCGCCAGTGGAAGTTTGCCTCCGGCATTTCCATGGACAACTGTTAGTGGAAAACATTACTGGGATGGAGGGATTGTTACGAATACCCCTCTTGATTCTGCTCTTGAAATTTGTGGCTGGAGCAGTAAAAAAGTTTATGTGGTTGATGTGTATCCCAAAAAAAGAAGTCTTCCGAAAAATATAATTGAAGTGCTTTCCAGAAAAAATGAGATTTTATTTGCTGAAAAGATGAGAAAAGATTTCCGCACTCAAGATCTAATCGGTGATTATAAAAAGCTTATAGAGCTTATTTTGGCCTATTGCGATGCTGAGGCGATTAAGGAAATTACTGAATTACCTATATTTATTCAAATAATGGGCGACCCCGGCGTGCTGTCTGTTACCAGAATTATGCTGCAAACCGAAAAAGAAGGACTGTATTCATGGGATTCTGATTTTTCCAGAAAAACAATCAAAGAGCTTAAAGAAAAAGGCTACGACACCGCTAAGAAAATACTTAATAACCGTGTGAAGTAACAATTAAATTAGCTCATGAACCCAAAACTAAATGAGATGTTAATGCGATGGATTAATCATCTGTTAAGTTAAAGTTTGAACAATTTGATTTATTGGTATAGAATGAGTAAATTTTAAGTTAGTTATTTATTATGTCGTCCATTTGTTCTTTATTTGCCCGCATGCCCGATGAGGAAAAATTTGAGTTTCTCTATAAATTGTTTCTTGAAATTAATGCAGAGGTAAAACAAATTCTTTTATATGGCCCCTGTAACACACCGCGAGTCCAAAAGGCTAATAATTTATGCCATGCTTTAAAGAATCAGGGCAAATTTTTCCCAATTCATTTTCAGAAAAATGAATTAAGCGCACTACCAACCGTATTTGCGCAAAATCTGCTTTATTCCGCCCCTAATGAGGATAAGGAGAAAGCGGAGGATATTTATGAAAATTATTTGCAATTGGCCCAGCAATACGGAACAGGGACTTGCGAATTTTTTTCTATAGTTGGAGCCTATTTGTTGGCTAAAAAATTCGACATCAATCTATCCATTGAAACGATTTTCTCTCGGGAAAGCCATACCTATATTAGATTACATACTCAGCCTGAATACATTCTGGATTTCTGGGCGGAAATGGTATGTGAATATCATGATGAGATTACTTGGCTTGAAGTTTTGGGACCGGACTACCATCTTAAGGATGCTACCTATAAAACTGAGTTGACATTGAGGAGTAACGATTTAATCGTTATGGGGGAGCGTGTGTTTACAGAAACAAATGCACGTATTCGTTCAGAAACACTAGATTATATAAAGAATAAAGTAGAACAGTTTTTCTACTCCATGCCTGGTATTTCTTCTGAAATAAGCCTCACTCCTTAAATAGGCTTAGTGCTCTCGCCTCGCGAATTTCAACACGGCTGAGTAATCTTTCGCATTAATGCGATGGACCGTTTTTTGAATCAGTGCAACACACTCAATAAGATCTGTTTCTGTGAGTTTGCGTAAAGTGATGGGTAATTTAGACATAATAGATATTAGTTCGGATGCGGTGCGAAATATTGTATTATCGCAAAATTATATTTAATAGGAAAAATAATGAAACGCTGCGGCTGGGTAGACGAAAACAAACCTCATTATGTAGAGTACCACGATATGGAATGGGGGGTTCCCATACATGATGATCTGAAACATTTCGAAATGTTAACCCTGGAAGGAGCCCAAGCCGGTCTCTCATGGGAAACGATTTTAAAACGACGAGATGCCTATCGCCAGGCCTTTAAGCAATTCGATCCTAATGCGGTAATACAAATGACTGATGATGAGCTGGAGGCACTATTGGCTGATTCAAACATCATCCGCAATCGCCTCAAAGTATTTTCTGTACGCAAAAATGCCCAAGCATTTCTAGCAATTCAAAAGGAGTTTGGCTCCTTTGATGACTATGTCTGGCGATTTGTTAACTATGCTCCCAAAATCAACAGTCCAAAATCTTTAAAGGAAGTCCCAGCATCAACTCCTGAATCCGATATCTTATCCAGGGATTTAAAGAAACGAGGCATGAGTTTCGTAGGCTCTACCATTATCTATGCTTACATGCAAGCAATTGGCATGGTGGATGATCACGTAACTGAATGCTTTCGCTGTTCAAAATAAAACGTAGCTTTTATTACGCTGTGTTAAGGCTGTGTTTGTATTAATCGATGGTAGCAATTGTACATGGTGTCAGACATACCTTTCGCTATATGATTACTGAATAAATTATTTACTGAGCTGATTAGTGAGTAAGTTGTCGTAGCCTTGATTGCGTTGCATCAAGGCTACGCTCGTTGTTTAACTTATTTTACGAACATGAACCTTGCGTCCTTTCAATTTACCATTTTGTAAATAACGATAGGCTTTGTCAGCATGGTTACGGTGGATGGCAACATAGGAGTACAGAGCCGTGACGTTAATTTTGCCGATGGTGTCTCCAGCTAATCCCGCATCCTTCGTTAAAGCCCCAAGAATATCTCCGGGGCGGATTTTATCTTTCTTACCGGAGGCAAGACATAAGGTAACCATTTCTGGTACTAATCGAGTAGCATTGCTGTTGGCAAACTCATTTGTGTTTCCCCAGACAATAGGGGTGGGCTGGTTCTCTTCAATAGCACACAGTCGTTGTGCATCTGAAGGTGTAGTAATACTTAAGGCAATACCTTTATTACCAGCTCGCCCGGTTCGACCAATACGATGAATATGCACATCATGCTCAAAGGCAAGATCAAAATTAATAACCGCAGGAAGCTCCTTTATATCAAGACCACGAGCAGCGACATCGGTTGCAACCAGAATAGAACAACTTTGGTTGGCAAAACGTAAAACCGCTAGATCACGATCTACCTGCTCCATATCGCCATTTAAAGCAATCGCACTAAAGCCTTCATGAATAAGTTGGTCGGTCACGTCAGTTGTTTGTTGTTTGGTATTGCAGAAGATCAGCGTCGAAGCGGGCTGATGATGTAGCAGTAATGATTTTAATATGGGAAACTTTTGAGTTTGTTTGGCTACTTCATAAAAACGTTGTTCGATATCAATTTCATCATGCTGGGTTTCTACATGGACCTCTTTGGGGTTCTTCATAAACTGCTTTGACAGTTGTTTGATTTCCTCAGGATAGGTCGCAGAAAACAGTAGAGTTTGGCGTTGTTTGGGCGTTGCGGCAATGATACTGGTGATGTCATCAAGAAATCCCATATCAAGCATTCTATCGGCTTCATCTAAAACTAAAGTTTTTAGCTGGCTTAAGTCTAAGGAACCACCTTTTAAATGCTTAAGAACTCGACCTGGTGTTCCAACAATAATATGAGCCCCATGCCTTAATGAATCCAGCTGTGGTTTCATCGGTATACCGCCGGACAAATTAATAATTTTAACATTAGGCATCAAACAGGCTAAGCGACGAATTGCCTGGCTAACCTGTTCTGCTAATTCCCGAGTCGGGCAAAGAACTAATGCTTGCGCACCAAAAAACGAAATTTTTAAATTATTTAACAGGGACAAACCAAAAGTCGCAGTTTTGCCACTGCCGGTTTTTGCCTGAGCAATAATATCTTCATTGTTAAGGATTATGGGCAGACTTTGCATTTGGATGGGGGTCATATTTTCGTAATTTAACGAATTAAGACTTTGTAATAGTTCTTCGCGCAGCGGTAACTGAGAGAATACAGGGAGTTCAGATTGGATCATTGAAGGCACTTATGTCGTATAAGAAGGGCATAGATTAACATTTTTTAGTTCAATATTAAATCAATTTGTTTTGGGGAATTGGATATTTATCAGTTCAATAGCCAATTTAAGTAATCTAAAAATGTTAAGTTGCATGCTAATTGTCACAAATAATGTTAAAATTGCACAAAAAGCACAAATAGATTTAATTGTGTACACTGTATTTTTGAGAGGCTGGGTTAATGTTAGATGTAAAAAGTTTAAGTATGCTGTTTGGACCAAAATCGTTATTCCAAAATGTAGATTTGATCTTATTGCCTACGCAACGTTATGGTATAGTCGGTGCTAATGGTACAGGAAAGTCTACTTTTTTAAAAATATTAGCCGGCGAGGAACAAGCATCACATGGCTCAGTTGAAAAAGCAAAAATTCATAAAATAGGCATTTTGAAGCAAGATCACTTCCGTTATGAGCAAGATCGCCTTGTTGATGTGGTTATTCGCGGAAATCCTGTTTTGTGGGATGCGCTTACTGAAAAAGAGAGCTTATATTCTAAAGAAACCTTTACTGAAGAAGACGGTTTTCGCTTGAGCGAATTAGAAGAAATAGTGATGAATCAAGGTGGCTATGAAGCAGAGGCTACCGTAAAAAATTTATTGCTAGGTTTAGGCATCGCTGAAAAGTTTCATTATGGCCCTTTGAGTGCTTTATCAGGTGGTTACAAATTACGGGTTCTATTGGCACAAGTTCTTTATCAACAACCCGATATCATGTTGCTTGATGAACCAACTAACCATTTGGATATTGTCTCGATTGCCTGGTTGGAAGAGTTCTTAAAAACTTCATTTAAAGGATTATTGATTTTTATTTCGCACGACCGAAGTTTTCTCAACAATACCTCCACGAACATTCTTGATATTGACTACGACACGATCCTGGATTACCCAGGCAATTATGACAAATTTTGTTTTGCCAAAGAGGAACGCTTACGTTTGAAACAAAGCGAGTTGAAAAACCAGGAAAAGCGAATTGATGCATTACAAGGCTTCGTTGATCGCTTTGGCGCAAAAGCAAGTAAGGCAAGCCAGGCGGCTTCACGACAAAAAATGATCGATCGCATTGAGCTGGTTGAGATTAAAGAATCTAATATTTTCAAACCTTATTTTAATTTCCAACAAAAGAAATCCTCAGGCAAAGTGGTCGTTAAAGTAGAGGAGTTGCACAAAAAATTTGATGAACGAGTATTATTAAAAAATGTATCACTTACCATTCAACGGGGTGATAAATGCGCCATCATCGGGCCAAATGGGATTGGCAAATCGACGTTTCTAAAAATTTTATTAAAAGAGTTGCATGCAGATCAGGGAAATTTTGAATGGAGTGACACTGTAAAAGTGGGCTATTTTGCCCAGGATTATCGAACCCAACTAAATCCAGAGCAAACAATTTTGCAGTGGATGGAGGATCACATTGCCGCACCAAGCCAGGAAATCAGGAAGGTACTTGGTCAGGTATTATTCCGCGGAGCTGATGTTGATAAGAAAATTGGCGTATTAAGTGGGGGAGAGTCCGCTCGCTTAATTATGGCCAAATTAATTTTGGAAAAACATAATGCTTTAATCTTTGATGAGCCAACCAACCATTTAGATCTTGAGTCAATCGATGCCTTAATCGAAGCCATTCAACTGTTCCCTGGGACTGTATTATTTGTCAGTCATAATCGTTATTTTATTGATGACATTGCAACGCGGATTATTGTGTTAACTGAACAATACGGGGTGCAGGATTTTCTGGGTAATTATAATGATTATTTAGAACAGTATGGAAAGGATTATCTGGCAACGGCATAAGCAGCTCAGCTTAAGATACCCATTTCGTAACTTTAAAATACCGAACGGTTATTGCTCAACAAGTGGATTTACAATGCAAGAAAACGAACTATCAAATAAAACATTAAGTGAAGAGACCTCAAACCTCTCTGATGAAGAACTACATGCGCAAGCTAATCAGTATATCGGAGAGTTTAATCAACTTATCTCTCAACGCCTTCCTTCCGTAATATCCCAGATTATTGCACGAGAAGTTTGGACCAAAAGAACAAAGCCCTATGAAAACTTTGGCGAATATGCCCTTGATAAATCATCAGATGGCTTAGGCATTACCAACAATGAAATGTTATGGTTATTGCGCTCTGCTATGAATGTAAATACACAGCATGTGGCTCATTGGGGAGAAGTTCTTAGTAGGGTGGATAACTCCGTTAGGAGCTATGCAAGGGAAAATAAAATCTCTATTAAAGATTTGAATAATGATCTTAGAGAGCAAGACACTACGAATCCTGAGCTGTATCAGGAAAACACGATTACCTATTTACCGTCTCATTCGCGCTCAGTGGATGGCCAACTTTTGAAGTTAATGAAGAAAGATCCTGACGTTTATGAAAATGTGGTTCAGGGAAAAATGAATATAAATGAAACTTATGTCAAAGCTTCCAGAAAACAATATCAACCAATTGAAACAATAAAAAATAAATTTTTTAACTTATCTCAATCAGATCGCGAAGCTTTTTTGGCATGGATTGAACAAGAAAAAGAAAACATTCACAGTTAAAATTCGTACAGGGTACTGAACTCGCTCATTCTGATCAGATTTCAACGTGTATGGGCACGTTGAAAAAAGAAGGGAGTTCTCAGTGCTACGATGGTATTTAATGTTAATGAGACGCATATCTCCCAACCAGTTGAGCAATAAAAACAGCCAAATAGGCTTGGCCACAAAAGGCTTCCATCCAAGACAAGCATTGCATAATAGGGGTTATCGCGACTACATCACCATACCCCACGGTAGTTAAGGTGATGAATGAGAAATAGATTGCTCTGGTGTCAGCATAGGGCTCTAAACCTGAGATTGCTTGGGGATATATTAAATAAACAAGTAAGTATAAATAGGCGAAAGTTAAACCGATAAACAGATAAGCAGAGAGGGAGCCAAATAAGGTGGTAACACTAATTGTTTTATCCTGTAAGGTCAGTCTGACGCAAGTAATTGTCATTAATAGGAAAAAAAATAATCTCAAGAGCTGCAACTATGGTAGGATAAAGTAATAAACTCGTGATGAAACTAGCGTTCTCATAAACATCATCCTTGACTGTAGAGCGTTTATTATTAGTAAGTCAGTGTTGCCTCATGGCTAAGTTGTTTTTCGATATATTTATTTTTTCAATCCATACCCAGTCTTAAAAATCCAACCAATAATCGCCAGACAGAGTACGGTAAACGTTAGAATCATGGTGATGCTAATCGTGATACTCACATCACTGTGCTCGTAAAAGCTCCAACGAAATCCACTCACCAAATAAACGACTGGATTGGCCAGTGAAATCTGATACCAGAACGGGGGGAGCATATGGATGGAGTAAAAACTGCCGCCAAGAAAGGTGAGGGGGGTAATGATGAGCAGAGGGATTAATTGTAATTTCTCAAAGCCATCGGCCCATATGCCAATGATAAAGCCAAGCAGGCTAAAGGTCACACTGGTCATAATTAAAAAGAAGGCCATCCATAGTGGATGTGCAATCCGTAGCGGCACAAAAAACCAGGCGGTTACGAGCACAATCACCCCTATGATCACTGATTTGGTTGCGGCAGCTCCCACATAACCTAACATGACTTCGACAAAAGAAAGAGGGGCTGAAAGAATTTCATAGATGGTACCGGTAAAACGTGGAAAATAAATACCAAAAGAGGCGTTGGACACACTTTGGCCTAAAATAGTCAGCATAATCAGACCTGGAACAATAAATGCACCATAGGGTATGTCATTAATTGCTTGCATGTGTGAACCAATAGCCGATCCAAACACTATAAAATAAAGGACCGTTGAGATAACGGGAGAGGCTATGCTTTGCCCTAGCGTACGGAACATGCGTGCCATTTCAAACTTATAAATTGCTCCAACGCCGCGTAGATTCATTTTTCCCCCAACAATCCAATGAAGATTTCTTCTAAACTGCTTTGATGACTATAGATATCCTTGGGGCGTATGCCATTTGATTTTAGATTATCTAATACATCTGAAATATCATTATCCGCTTCAATATCGTAAGTCAAAATCAATTTGCCACCATTGTCATCTTGCTCTAGCGTTAAAGGATAATCTTTTAAGCCTGCAGGTATGCTGGCTAATGGTTCGCGTAACACGAAAATCATCTGCCGTTTACCCATTTTATGCATTAAGGTGTTTTTGTCTTCGGTGAGAATTAAATTACCTTTATTAATAATTCCCACACGGTCAGCCATTATTTGCGCTTCTTCGATATAGTGCGTGGTGAGAATAATGGTAATTCCGGTTTCGCGTAGGGCGCGTACTTGCGCCCACATGGATTTGCGCAGCTCCACATCGACACCAGCTGTCGGCTCATCAAGAAAAAGAATTTGTGGTTCATGGGATAGCGCTTTGGCGACCATAACGCGACGTTTCATCCCACCGGATAAATGTTGAAGCTGTGAGTCTTTTTTATTCCAAAGCGAGAGACGCTTTAATAGTTCTTCAATATATGAAGTATTCTTGGGTTTGCCAAACAAACCTCGGCTGAAACTAACGGTATTCCATACGGTTTCAAATGCGTCAGTTGTAAGTTCTTGCGGGACTAAACCAACTGCAGTACGTGCCTCGCGGTATTGGCGGATATTGTCATAGCCGGATATGGTGACCGTACCATTAGTGGGTTGCACAATACCGCAAATCGCATTAATTAGTGTTGTTTTGCCCGCACCATTTGGCCCAAGCAAGGCAAAAATCTCACCCTGACGAATATCAAGGTTGATATCTTCTAATGCTTTAAAACCATTTTCATAAATCTTTTGCAGTGCGTTAATTGAAATAGCAATATCATTTTGCATGAACAGCGTTGCTCCTAACATCTTTAAGGATAATTTATGAAATAACATGTAATTATATGTTACCTTCAAATTAGGTTACTAGTCATCTAAAATTGCTAATAACAAAAAAATTAACACAAACGCAACTTATTAATAAAAAAGCGAGTTAAAACAGGCTGGGCCTACTGTTTATGACTGGTTCTATTCTAAAAAAGAAGCCTCTTATTGGTGATTTTCCTATAATTATCTTGAAATTAGCACCAACAATCCCTATATAGGTTTTATCTCTTATCATTTTACTAAGAGGATTTGAGCTATGTTATCAGTTTAAATGACATTTCGTTCTGGTTCATACTCATTGGCAAGGGAAATACCATCCTGATAAGAACATTTTATTGAACGATAAAAAATTGTCGATTGCTAAATCGATGTTCCATTTTAACTATGTGAAACAACCAGGAGTTGTAGGCATAAATTAGATGTGAAGTATTATGAAAGAAAATAAGAAAATTATAAATCAATATGAATATCCTAATTTTATGGATTGTGCGCTTGCTATTCATGGTTCGGTTACTCCCAGAGTATTTACAAAGGTTTTAGCTGTATTTGCTTATGCATGTTTTATTTCTACGCTAAGTATTTTTATTCCTGATCTGGCTCTTCCTATAAGCCCCTTTGAGTATGCGGGGGTAATTATGGGATTAATTTTAGTTTTTCGTGTAAATGCGGGATACGACCGCTGGTGGGAAGCAAGAAAACTATGGGGGACTGTGGTTAATAGCAGTAGAAATTTGGCAATCATCATAAAAAGTTACGTAGATCCCGCAAATAAGGGCGAGATAGAGCAAATGCTTGGTCTGGTTGCCGCAATGCCCTACCTTATGAAGAATAGTCTTCGGGGAAGTTCCTCTATAGAGGACGTAAAACATTTATTATGTGACGAAACCTATGTTGAATTGCAGGAGTGGCAACACAAACCTAATTTTATTTCGGCAAAGCAAGCCGCAATATTGTCGCAGCTGCAAGAAAGTGGCAAATTAAATCAGTTTTCTTTTTTGAAAGCAGAAGAGGTTCGTGAAATAATTATCGATTGCCAAGGCGCGTGTGAACGGATATTAAAAACGCCCATGCCTTTTGTGATGGCAATCAAATCACGTCGATTTATTCTTTTGTTTTTGCTCATACTTCCAGCGGCTTTGGTTAATTACTCTCCGTATATTAGTCCTATGGTTGTGACTTTGGTAGCCTACGCTCTTTTTTCATTAGACCAAATAGGTGTGGAACTACAAAATCCTTTTTCAATTGAGAAGTTAAGTCATTTACCTCTGAATGATATCTGTAAGACCATAGAGAAGAACGTAATGGAAATTAAAAAAAAACACCATAAATAATTAAGTTATTGGATTGGAGTATTTATGAAAACGATTGGTAAAAAAGAACAACATAATATCACCCCAGACCAAGCAATAGATTTGCTGCACAAGGGTAATCAACGGTTTATTCAAAATTTGCGATTTAATCGAAATTTACTACAACAAGTGAATGAAACTGCTGATGGACAATTCCCTTTTGCCGCAATTTTAAGTTGTATCGATTCACGAACACCAGCAGAGTTGATTTTTGACCAAGGCCTGGGAGATGTTTTTAGCATTAGAATTGCGGGTAATATTGTAAATGAGGATATTATCGGTAGTTTAGAATTCGCCTGTAAAGCCGCGGGGTCTAAATTAATTGTCGTGCTTGGTCATACTAATTGCGGTGCAATAAAAGGGGCTTGTGATGATGCTAAGTTGGGCTCTTTGACTCAGCTTTTAGAAAAAATAAAACCGGCAATCCAGCAAGAAAAAACATTTAAAGAAAAGCGAAATGGGAGTAATCTCGCATACGTCAATGAAGTTGCGAAGATTAATATCAACAATAGCATTCAAAATATTTTAAATAAAAGTAATATTATCAATGAGCTTGCGGAGCAACAAACCATTAAAATTATAGGTGGTTTGTACGATGTGTCCTCTGGCGAAGTCTTATTTTTTGAAGAGTAAATAAAATAGGGGCTACCTTCCGAACTTTATGACCACAAAGACGAACGATTTAAATTTGATTGCTACTTTCAAAAAATCAATCGCAACCTCTTCAGTTTTCTAAGTAATAATGGGTAGAGTAACGCCATTTTGTGGTGTTACTTTACTTATTAAAAAGGAAGTAATTTAAATGACGCCTACTTTTTTTATGTTTGGTTTTGGCTACACGGCCACTCGGTTTGCTCAGCAACTGGTTGCGCAAGGTTTTGATGTTGTTGGAACGACACGCCAAGAAAGAAAAAAAATAACGAATCATTCTTCAGCAATCACGCTTATTGATTTTAATGCGTCTGATATTGAATATTATCTTAGTAAATCGACCCATATTTTAATTAGTGTCCCGCCTGCAGCGGGCTTTGGCGATTCCGTATTATCTTCTTACCCAGAATTGATTAGAAGGTATGCAGGGCATATTGAATGGTTAGGTTATCTGTCTTCGACGGGAGTCTATGGTGACTACCAAGGGGATTGGGTTGATGAGGAAAGTATTTGTAGACCACTGAGTTCATCTGGAATTTTACGCATGGAAGCAGAAAATTCATGGCTTTCTTATGCAAAAGACCACCAGCTTCCTTTGCACATTTTCAGATTGGCGGGAATTTATGGACCCGAAAGAAACCCTCTTGAACGAATTCACACTGGGAAAAAATACAGTATTTATAAAGAAGAGCAGGTATTTTCACGTATCCATGTTGACGATATTGCATCTGTGCTTCTTGCTTCAATCAAGAATCCACATCCTTTATCTATCTATAATGTAGCTGATGATGAACCGGCCGCATCTCATGTAGTTGATGCATATGCATCCTCCTTGCTTAAGCAGCCGCTTTTGCCTTTACTCTCGTTTGAAGATGCTTCGTTATCATCAAAGGAACAGGACTTTTATTTAAGTAATCGCCGTGTATCTAATGCAAAAATAAAAATGGAATTTAATATTGTTTTACATTTTCCCTCATTCCGCGAGGGGTTAACACGAATATGGAGCGACGATTTTGAGCAAAAAACACGGGATTAAATTAATTCTTTGGATTTTATCTTTTGAATTAATTGGTTTTTTCTTAGGCTTATTAACGCAAGCGAATATCCCTTTTTGGTATGAAGGACTTCATAAATCAACTCTAACTCCCCCGGGCTGGGTTTTTTCCATTGTCTGGCCAATATTATATGCATTTCTTGCGATAGTAGGGTTTAGGCTATGGCAAAATCGCAGCCAATCTCAAATTAAAAGGGTATTTAATCTGTATCTAATACAACTCATCATGAATTGGCTATGGACACCATTCTTTTTTCAGCTTCATTGGTTAGGATTCAGTTTTTTATGGATTATAGTCATGGTTGTCTTGAATGCCTTTCTAATTATTAAAATTAAGGAAAGAAAGCTTCGGTTGCTATTAATACCCTACTTTTTGTGGCTCACGTTTGCCAGTTATCTTAATGGAGTAATATGGGTTCTCAATACTTAAGCGTAGTCGAGCTGTGTTATCCAGTAATGGAAACACTCGTTGATCACGTTAAAATAGCTCCTGAAAAAACTTTTTAGCATTTTATGGTGAACTTCTATCTTTTTAACGGACGTTACAAAGGTGAAAGAGAGCAAAGAGTCTATATTCTATAAAAGCTAGCGTAGGCCGGACCTCCGCTGGCTTTTAATAACCATGGTTTTCAATACTCATTTATTGCGATGCGGTAAAAACTGTGTTGCTCTCTAAAGTAGGGGTATAGTTGTGCTCAACAGTACTCTCTTCAACTAATCCGGTATCAAAAAATTTTAGTCCAGCTTGCGTGACTTGAGAATTACTCGATGTGGGAGATTTCCCTGTTGTTGGTAACAGAGGATTATTTGGAAACGTATCTGGAGTAGGCTCCATCGGTGAAGGATCTTGAGTCGATTTTTTTTGAAAAAGGGTAGGCCAAGTAAATGCTATCGATACGAATACTAAAATGACAGGGGACAATATTGCCATGGTAACGGTTAATGCAAATTTTTCTCCTATTGCTTCTCCCAGTGTTTCCCCAACATGAATACCGCTTCGGATTCCACCGGCAACTGAATAAGCAAGAGAATCACCTATCAAAGCACATAACTTGAGAATGTTGATGACTCCATGCTTTATCTTTTGTGCTTTAGTTAGGTTTTCTTCCGGTGGTTGATATATTGAGTCAAATTTTTCTTTTAAATCAACATACGTTTTCGGGTTAAAAACTTTATAAACTTGTGAAAAAGTATTAACAACCATGGTGGTCGAAGTGCATATCATAGCAAGAACATGTGCTAAAAAAGTACCGGAATTCGCACCTATAGCATCGAATAGCTTATTAATCCCTGATACAGTAGTAAACCAAGTTAGCGTCGCATAAACAGCTAAAAATAGCGTACTTACGGCTCCTAATAAAACACATCGCCAAAGACCATAGGGTTTTTGATACGCTTCAATAAAAAGATTTTTAAATTTGGCATAATTTTCACGTATGCCGATCGCTTGAAACGAATAGAACGAAATCGCGGCAATCACCGATAAGCCAATCGTAGCTGCCAAAACTAGAGGGGTAGAGGTGAGCGCACCTGCCCCCAAAAAGTTGAGAAGCCCTACCAGACCAGCATATCCAGAAATACCTGCAGAAATACAAGCCAACAAGGTCACGATACCAAAAAATAATTTTTGACCTTTATCTAATATCGTTTTTTCTTTTATATTTTCTTCAAGGGTCTGAAACGTTTTTTGTTTTTTAGGTTGAAAGCCAGCACTATCAAGCATGGCTTGCCCACGACTTAATAAACAAACTACTCCGTTGCAGCAGGAAAGTACTATCGCTAAGCCGAGGCTAAGGGCAAAAGGGGCGCCTAAAGTACTTAATAATCCCAGGCAAAATACCATACAAAGCGCCATGGAGGTGACGACCTTGCCAATAACTAATGGCACGCCTTTTAGTAGCCTATCTCTATTTTGAGAGGGGGTTCTTGCAAATTCTTGGCCTTTACTCGAGTAGGTAGCTATTTGTAAGACCTCTTGTTTAGATAATCTTTTTCCACCCGCAAGTATCTCTCCCCATTTAAAAGTAAGGAAACTCCACAAATGGTGGGAAAATGGCCGTTCTAGAAGATCTGTTACTCGAAGATCCCCATTTAGAATGGCTTGTTGAATTTTTTGCGATTCTTCTTCAGTAAATTGATATTGGTCGAATGACTCAATAATCCAATCTTTTTGAGTACGAAATTTCCTTCTTAAAACCACTAAGACTTCCGGACGTTTATGAATAGAAAAATCGATTTGCTCTTGTTCTAATAAACTTACAATTTCTTTCATTCCTATAAATCCCTTTTTAATGCAAATCGCCTATTTTATTTATAAATTGGCAATAATTCCATTTAAATTTGTAATTAATTATCATTAGATATGATGCCGCTATCATTTTCATTAGAAAAATTTGACATACTGTGCGAGTTACATTCTAATCTTATTTTTTATCATGATATGGACAATCATGTCATTTTTAAATTTTTTAAAACCTGCTCCTTATCTTGATGAAATTCAGGATAAAAACATTGTTAAACAGCACTATCGTTATTGGCGTATTCGCACTTTCTACGCAATGTATATAGGCTATGCTTTGTTTTATTTTACGCGAAAAAGTTTTACCTTCGCGATGCCCGCATTACAAAGCACCTTGGGGATGAGTAAAACTGAACTTGGACTGATTGCCAGCATTTTGAGCTTAAGTTATGGCATCAGTAAATTTTTGAGTGGAATTCTTGGCGATAAGTCAAATCCTCGTTATTTAATGGCCATTGGGCTAATTTTGACAGGTATTTGTAATATTTTATTTGGATTGTCCTCCACCTGGTGGTTATTCGCTATTTTTTGGGGATTGAATGGTTGGTTTCAAGGCTGGGGATGGCCTGGGTGTACTAAATTGTTAACCCATTGGTATTCGCAATCTGAACGTGGTCGTTGGTGGAGTATTTGGAATACATCACATAATGTTGGTGGTGCATTAATTCCATTGATTGTTGCTATGTGTGCGCAGTATTTCGGCTGGCGTTCAGGCATGTTTGTGCCTGGGATCATTTGCATTTTAGGCGGTCTTTTTTTAATCAATCGTTTAAGAGATACCCCGCAGTCGCTTGGTTTACCTCCGATAGAGCAATATCGTGAAGATTCTTCTGGTTTATCAAATCAGTCTCAAGAAAAAACAGAACTCTCAGTTAAAGAAATTCTTTGGACTTATGTGTTAAGCAATCAATATATTTGGATATTAGCCATTTCCTATGTGTTTATTTACATTGTCCGAACTGCACTTAATGATTGGAGCATGCTGTACTTAACTGAAGTGAAGGATTATTCTTTAATTACGGCAGGTAGTTGTATCATATGGTTTGAAGTTGGTGGTTTTTTTGGAAATTTGGCTGCCGGCTGGCTTTCGGATAAAGTATTTCAAGGTAAACGTAATCCAATCAATGTTCTCTTTACCGCTGGTGTATTTGCCACGTTGCTGTTATTTGCGTTGACTAAGGGATATACACCCTTCCTCGATTCGTTGTTTCTTTTTTTCTTTGGTTTCTTTATCTTTGGACCGCAAATGATGATTGGTATGGCATGTGCGGAGTTATCACATAAAAAGGCCGCAGCAACAGCAACAGGCTTTGCCGGCTTTTTTGCTTATTGCGTAGGTGCTGTTCTGGCAGGGGCTCCTTTGGGTGCAATTATCAAAAATTACGGCTGGGATAATTTCTTCCTCACATTGTTTGTTTGCTGCTTGATTCCATTATTGATGCTGCTGCCTCTCTGGCATGTGAAATCCTATCCCAAGGATAGTAAACCAGAATTTTCAGAAAAATCTGAGTTTGCGTAGGAATTGGCTGCCCTATGAGTAGGTCGGGCCAAGGCCCGACGTTTTTTGTTCTTGTACACACAAAATCCAATTGATTGAATTCATCTTAACATGGTTTCTTCCAAAAAAATTGCTCCCTCTATCATGAAAATGCCATATTAACTTTCGTATTCGTTGGATCAGATCTTCCATTTTTGTAACTGATTTGCAGCCGTAAAC
>NZ_CBCSKT010000071.1:0-17565 GCF_965140895.1 Legionella sp.
GATGTTTGAATGAAACTCAATTGGGTGAGTCCCCCACCGAGCAGGGAGGACAACCACGTAAAAAGCCCGGTAAACGCCGTAGTTACAAAAGTTAAAACAGCAGCAAACTCTTTGAATCTCTGTTGGATGGGCGAGGTTGCATTCTTCAGTTCGTTCAATTGAGGTAATTTTAACCCTTGAACTATCTGGTTAAATAGCTGGCCTAGAGCAATAAAAGGTATTGCTACATAAGTACCTAAATTTTTTAAAGCTTGAATAAATTGATGTTCTATTTCTGTATTTTGGGTACTCTCAGTAGGCTCTTTTTTAATATTAACAGATGAAGTGTTTGGAATTTCTAAATCTGGAGAAATACCTAGTTTTTCCGCAGTTTGACGAAGTATTCCTAGCTCTTTTTCTAATACATCGTGCTCAGCATATTGGAGTTCAATTTCTTTGGCAAGGCTTTTAATTTGGCGTTCATGTGCATCCCTGGTCTCAATGGCCTCCATTAGTTTTTTGGACTTATTAAGATAGCTGTATATGCTATGTCCAGCTAGAACCACCCCACCTATCAACATCGCTGATCCAACGGCAATCCAGCCTACTGGTGTCATAGAGAAGCCTAAAAAAGAGCTAACCGACAAGGCAAGGGTTATTACAGCGCCGTATTTAGTAAAATGATCTAAAAAAGTATTAAAGCCTGTAAAGAACCCAGCAAGGTACTTTTGTTTGCTGTAAAGCATTTTCACCGCTTGCTCAGTATTGCGTTTTTCATACCAAGAAGTAACTTTTTTTAGTAAAGCAGTGGTCCGTTCGATTATCTTCATTTTAGTCCAGTCAGAATGAACCTTACCAATTATGATTATAGATGCAACAAATAGAATAATCACTATACGGTGCGATTTTTTCGCGTGCTTATTGATCAATTTCATCCCGGAGTTATTGCGCGGAAACAGTAAACAGCAAAAGGAGGAATAATTCCTGTACATAGAACTAGCAGAAGAGCATATTGATGCTTGCCACCATTTAATGGACACCTAGAAGAGAAACAAAGAAACTATGATTAATCTTTAGGAGTTAATGAATGGGTAGTAAAATCACACGAATTTACGACAAAGAGTTCAAGAATAATGCTGTTTCTTTATATAAAGAAGGATATAAAAGTTATCAGTCGTTTAGGTATACCCTGTGCTACTTTAGTTGGCTGGGTAAAAGCGAAAGAACGTTCAGGGGAATCAGCATTTCCTGGGAAAGGTCATTTAACAATGGAAGAAGAGCGATTTAGAGCGTTAGAAAGAGCAAATGAGAAATGGGTGGCTGATTTAACCTATGTTGCTACGGGCGAAGGCTAGCTTTATGTAGCAACGGTATTGGATTTATTTTCACGATGGATTGGGGGGCTTGCTATGAGTGAACGAATGACTGCTGATTTAGTGAGTCAGGCCTTGCAGCAAGCGATTATTCATCGCAAACCACAAGCCAATTTAGGTGCATTAACGATAGTAAGTATTTTGCTTTGGTTGAAACTTTAGGGACACGCCCTAGACATTTTAGCTAAAAATCCAATTATTTTAGGGGCTACTTGGAATTATATTCTTCATCAAGCTTTCTTAAAAATGCCATTTTTTCAGCAATCTTGATTTCCAAGCCTCGCGATACGGGTTGATACCAATTAGGTTCGTTCATCCCATCAGGTAAATAGCGTTCACCTGCAGCATAAGCATGAGGCTCATTATGGGCATAACGATATTCATGCCCATATCCTAATTGTTTCATTAGTCGCGTTGGGGCATTGCGTAAGTGGATAGGTACCTCTCGTGACTTGTCTTTTTTTACAAGAGCCATGGCTTCGTTAAATGCAGTGTAACCGGCATTGCTTTTAGCGGCTATTGCCAGGTAAATCACAGCTTGGCCTAAGGCTAGCTCGCCTTCAGGGGAGCCTAATCGTTCGTAGGTTTCTGCGGCATCATTAACAATTTGCATGGCACGGGGATCCGCTAGGCCTATATCTTCCCACGCCATTCTAATAATACGTCGAGACAGATATAAGGGATCAACTCCACCATCTAACATGCGACAAAGCCAGTAAAGTGCTGCATCGGGATTAGAACCGCGAACCGATTTATGCAGGGCTGAAATTTGATCGTAAAAATTCTCGCCGCCTTTATCAAAGCGTCGCATATGCTGAGCTAAGGAATTAATCACGAATTCTTTGGTCACCTCAGTAACCTTCGCTGCGGTACAAGCAGTCTGCAACTGCTCCATACAATTTAGTAATCTTCTGGCATCCCCATCCACATAATCAATAATAATTGCAATTGCGGCCTCATCGAATGGAATTTCAGCAAAGACTTTCTGATGTGCTTTTTCAAATAATTGTTTTAATTCTTCATTAGTCAATGACTTAAGCACATAAACCTGTGCTCGTGACAGCAGTGCGGAATTTACTTCAAAGGAAGGGTTTTCCGTTGTTGCACCAATGAACGTAACTAAACCCGATTCTGTATAAGGAAGTAATGCATCTTGTTGGGATTTATTGAAACGATGGATTTCATCAATAAACAGGATAGTATGTTTACCCTGAGTTAAATTCTCTTGGGCTTGCTCCATTGCGGCCCGAATGTCTTTAACACCGGAGAAAACAGCTGAAAGCGCGATCCATTCACAGTCAAAGGCCTCTGCAGTAATTCGGGCTAAGGTTGTTTTACCAACCCCAGGAGGCCCCCATAAAATCATGGAGTGGAGTTTGCCACCGAGGAAGCTAAGTCGTAAAGGTTTTCCCTCTCCCAGCAAATGCTGCTGACCAATTACGTCATCAATATGTTTCGGCCGTAATAATTCGGCCAGTGGTAGAGAGTGTTGTTTCTTTGACTCGGTCATTGCTGTACCACATCAACCCCTTTTGGTGCCTTAAATTGAAACAATGAAACAGCCAACTGAGGGTTTAATTTAGTTTTTGCCAAGTATACCGTGGTCACTTGTCCTAGCTGATCAAACAATACCAGTTCAGTTAACATATCTTTATGAAATACTAACTTCATACGTTGGAAATTTGCTTTGGGTGATTTGGATTTCAGATCAAAAACAGAATTATCTCCTGAGCCACTCTGAACTACGGTAAAATCTCTGGTTACCGTATTGTCATAACCACTTAAAAATAAAGCTGCAGTTCCGCCTAAACCTTTTTCTTGTTTTTTCACCGTAACCTGCTCAAGATCCGTATCATAAATCCAGATACGTTGGCCATCCGCAATCATCAATTGAGCCATAGGCTCTTTAGTCTGCCAGCGGAAACGCCCTGGTCTTTGCAGAGCCATCGTTCCGGAAGAACGAGAAACCACACGCTCTTTTGCTTTAACGACTTGTTTAAAACTTGCGGTCATTGAACGAATCGCATTTAATTTAGTTTGTAGTATTTCATCAGCCGCTTCACAAAACGCAGCAGCAGAAAAACTCATCAGAACTGCAAGCAGTATTTTTTTCATGCTTAATCCTCTGTTATGGAGTTCACTAATACATCACGATAGCCACCATCTAAGGGGCCAACAATTCCTGTACGTTCCATTTCTTCAACCATGCGCGCAGCACGGTTATAACCAATTTTCAATCGTCGTTGTACTGCAGAAATACTGGCTTTACGTGTTTGAATGACAAACTCTACTGCTTGATCATAAAGTGGATCATCATCTTCAGCTTGGCTATCTCCATCAGCACTGCCGCCACCTTCATCACCATCTACACCCAATCTAGTGATGTCCTCAATATAATCAGGCTCACCTCGAGCGCGCCAATCATCCGCAATACGATGCACTTCTTTATCATCAACAAAAGCACCATGAACACGTAATGGAGCCCCACTTCCTGGAGCTAAGTACAACATGTCTCCATGTCCTAATAATTGTTCTGCGCCTTGTTGATCCAGTATAGTACGAGAATCAATTTTTGAAGAAACCTGGAATGACATTCGTGTTGGAATGTTTGATTTAATCAATCCAGTCAAAACATCCACCGATGGACGCTGTGTTGCTAGAATCATATGGATTCCCGCGGCGCGTGCTTTTTGGGCAATACGCGCAATTAATTGCTCGACCTTTTTCCCCACAACCATCATCATGTCAGCAAGCTCGTCAATAACAACAACGATATGAGGTAAAGCTTCTAACAAGGGAGCAGTTGCATCCATTGAATCTACTGGTTTCCATAATGGGTTCGTTAATGGCTCACCACAAGCAATCGCTTCAGATACTTTCGTATTAAAACCAGCAAGGTTTCTAACGCCAAGTGAAGCCATTAGTCGGTAACGACGCTCCATTTCCTCAACACACCAACGTAAAGCGCTCGCAGCCTCTTTCATGTCGGTTACGACTGGCGTTAATAAATGAGGAATACCGTCATAAACAGACAATTCCAACATTTTAGGATCCACCATGATTAAACGTACTTGCTCTGGAGTAGCCTTGAAGAGGATACTCAGAATCATGGCATTAATCCCTACTGATTTACCCGAACCAGTCGTTCCGGCAACCAATAAGTGTGGCATTTTAGCCAAATCAACAACCACTGGATGTCCTGCAATATCAACCCCTAAAGCCAACGCAATTGGTGAATGCGCTTGTTGGTACACCTCAGCAGACAAAACATCGGACAAACGAACCATTTCACGCGACTGATTCGGCAACTCTAAACCAACAACTGTTTTACCAGGAATAACTTCAACCACACGTACCGAAATTACCGATAAAGAACGCGCTAAGTCTTTAGACAGGGCTGTTAACTTACTGACTTTAACACCAGCAGCCAATTGCAGTTCAAAGCGCGTAAATAAAGGGCCTGGATGTACAGCAACGACATCAGCTTGCACACCAAAATCTAATAGATGTTGCTCAAGCTCCCGAGAAACTTGTTCTAATTCCTGATGCGTATAGCCTCCCATTGGCTTTCCGGGAGCGCCCTTATCCAGCAACTCTAAGCCGGGTAAGGTACCTGGATTGTGAAGTTTAGGAGCACGAATTTCTTTTAATTCACGTGGAGGTGCTGCAACAACCACTGGAGCGGGTTTTACTACCTCAGCTCGAACAGGTTCTGCTCTAACCGGTTCGGGTTTGATTATTTCTGCCCTTACTGGCTCAGCTCGTGGAGCAATTGGTTTCTCTACATTAGCCATTAATATTGGAGTTGTTTTTTCCTGTTCTGGCTCGGGTTTGGAATTGAATAACTTAGGCACTGTTTTTTCTTGCACAGGTACATCCACTTCTGCTGGTCTGCGTGCCTGATACCCTGCAATCCATAAACAGCTTGTAGTAATCGCATTTTTCACCGTAACATAAGTCTTATTGAGCAGAGATAAGGTGTAAAAGCCAATTAGCTCAATTGCCTGTAACCAGGAGATTCCAGTAAGCCAAGTAGTTCCCACCAAAAACATGGCTAATAAAACGAGTACTGCGCCATGTAAATTCAGCATGTGAAACCATGATTTGCCCACGGATTGACCAATAAGTCCTCCTGGACCATGCATGGGATCCAGGCGATTCCAATGCGCTTGAAAACTTAATATACCGCTTCCCCCAATGACCATCATCAAGAACCCGCTTAGGCGTAAAGATAAAACACGAAGATCAAGTACTTTTAATGCCCGCAGATCGTGCAGTATTGCCCAAGCAACATAAACAAAAACAACTGGTAATAAATAAGCAAAATAACCAAAAATAAAATAAAGCGCATCGGCTACATACGCACCTACCTGTCCGCCAGAATTAGTAACAGTTTTTCCTGCACGTGATACATGCGACCAACCTGGATCAGTGAATTGATAGGTCATTAACGATAAAAGAACAAATAAAGCACCAGTTAAAGACAATATAAAACTGCCCTCACTAAGACGCTTGATGATGAAACTTGGCATGGTTTTTTTTAGGGAGCCAGCCTTTCTTCCCGATTGTTGTTTTGCCATAGGTATATTCAAAGGTTTGTTTATGTCATAATATTCGCCATCTTAACACAAAATATCAAAATATTAAGGAAGGCAGAGTCGATGAGCGATAGTAATCACCACCGCTTAATCATCTTGGGTTCAGGGCCTGCAGGTTACACTGCTGCAGTCTATGCCGCAAGAGCAAATCTAAATCCAGTATTAATTACCGGCATGCAGCCTGGTGGACAATTGACCACGACTACGGAAGTGGACAACTGGCCAGGAGATATTGAAGGTCTACAAGGCCCTGCATTGATGGATCGGATGCAAAAACATGCTGAACGTTTTGATACAAAAATTATTTATGATCATATCGTCAGCACTGATTTATCCAAGAAGCCGTTTACCTTACGTGGCGATAGCGAAACGTATACCTGTGACGCATTAATCATTGCCACTGGAGCGTCTGCACGCTACTTAGGTTTAGAATCCGAATCGGCATATCAAGGTCGTGGAGTTTCTGCCTGCGCAACCTGTGATGGTTTCTTTTTCCGTAACAAAGCAGTTTGTGTTATCGGTGGTGGAAATACTGCTGTTGAAGAGGCTTTGTATTTATCCAATTTAGCTTCTCATGTCACCCTGATTCACCGACGTGATAGTTTACGAGCTGAAAAAATTCTTCAGGACAAATTATTTGAAAAAGCACGAAATGGTAACATCAGAATTATTTGGAACAGCGCCTTAGATGAAGTGGTTGGCGATGGGAAAAAAGTTACTGGTGCAAAAGTTCGTCATGTTCGTGATGATTCAATAGAGCAACTTGATGTTGATGGCGTGTTTATTGCCATAGGTCATACTCCAAATACTGAATTATTCAAAGACCAACTCACTATGAGAGATGGTTATATTACGATTAAATCAGGACTGGATGGCATGGCAACCAGTACTTCGGTACACGGAGTCTTTGCGTGTGGTGATGTTGCTGATCATGTTTATCGTCAAGCAATTACGTCTGCAGGTTTTGGCTGTATGGCCGCACTTGATGCAGAACAGTACTTGGATTTAGAGTTCGAATAAGCCCTCATTCTCCCCTTTCTATAGCCTGAGATAAAACCCGGTTGAGAGCAACCGGGTTGCACTATGTTCGACACAGTATAAAAGCAGAACATCCGATATAGAAGAAATTTTTTTGTGTTGTTTTTAAAAAGCTATTGGAGGGTCTGGCAGCACCTATCACAGGCTACATGCTTCGGGGTTCCGCCATCCTTGGCAAGCCAGGGGCTAGCTATTGGAATTCCGCGCGGTGAGAGGTATCATCAGTAGTCAAATCAATAGCCAATTGAACAGCACTCATTATGGGGCGAGTGATAAGACTGACAAGGCTGATTAGCAAGTTCAAAGTTTGTGCAATATCTGCTGATACAGATAGGATAAGACTAGAAATTGCCAAGCCAAATTCTTCACCTGACTGTTCATCCATTATGGAGGGGGATTTTTGTTGGTTCAGAGTCCATAAATACATTCCTTTTGCTGCAGAAGCAATTGCATTCACCAAATGAATTAGCGTATCAAAAGCAAATATTGGTTCTAAAAAGGAGTCAATAAATGGTGTTACAACAAAAGAAACGAAGTCAGATTCCTTTGTTGTAATTTGACCTAACCGATCGCGATATGTGCACTCCTGAATTGGAGTAGTCATGGTGAAAAATCGATGTTTGGTAGAAGCAAATGCATCTTCTAGTTTTGTTTCAAAAATAGGTTTAATAATTTGTGGCATTTTAACTCCCAGTTAGTTATTAATATTAACAAATGCGTCAATTATAAATTAATTTCATTAAGGATTTATTAACACGGCGTGAGAATTTTGGGTATACTCAGGACAACCTCATTAAAGATTAAAATCAAATCACTTTTCCCAAATTACAGACCGAAAGGTCCGATTTAAAACACTTCAAAGCAATGCCTTCCTGAGATGGTTTATCGTCGGCGAATAATTTGAGTACTATTTTTCGCATAATATCTAAACTTTATTCAGGCGAATAAAGAAACCGACTGCTTTAGTTTGTTGATTGATTGGGTAAAGTTGATTTCATTGTTTCTTTATTGCGGTTTAACATTTTCAACATAATGTCTTTACCCATAGCTTCAATCATTTTCATAAACAAGGGAGGAGTTTTGATTTGTAAACGCCGTAAATCGCTGTAATTCCAATAAATATATTCAACTGGTTCACGCGCATGGATTGTCGTACTTGCGTTCCCATCACTAAAATAACTCATTTCCCCGATAAAATGATAATGCCCCAGCTCTAAGATTGAATCTGGAAGATCAATGTAAACTTGGCCGTTAGTTATGAGCATTAAGGCTTTTACTGGCTTATTCTTTTCTAGCACAATTTCATTACTGGCTGTTCCTCGATGGCTTAATTTAATTAAGCGTAAGAAATCACTGGTTTGCATGCTGTCAAAAAATATTTTTTTAATCGATTGCAATTCATCACTTAAATATTTGGGTATCATATCTCTTATCAAAAAACCAATTTGCACGAAATTAATAAGCAACGATGCTATTGCCCAATAAGCCATTGGCGGAATATGGGCTAATATTCCATATAATAGAAATGATCCATCTGATAAAGCGAAGATAATACGTATCAAAAGAACTTTTCTGCAACTAAGGCTCAGAAGAATTAAAATGTTTCCTAAACTGTAAAGATAATCCAAGTGCAATTGATTTCCCCCATGCTTATTTATAGTAATTGTAGAATATATTCAATATACTTCCAAATCTCGGGTTTTGTGAGCTTCATGGAGAAACTGAACAAATGTTAATAGAGCCTAACGAAGAGTTTATATTTCCAGATCCTGAAACCAGTGATAAACAAGGCCTATTACTTATCGGTGGCGACTTAAACCCCAAACGTATAATACAAGCCTACTCACAGGGTGTTTTTCCTTGGTATGGGCCTGGTTCACCTGTTCTTTGGTGGTCACCGAATCCACGACTCATTGTACGCCCTTCAGCATTTAAAGTGTCTCATAGTTTACAAAAATCGCTAAAAAAACCATTTAAAATCACTGTTGATACTGCATTTCCAGAAGTGATACGTGCCTGTGCTACCAGTTTAGAGCGAGTGGAAAATACTTGGATTGTTAACGACATGATCGAGGCCTACACACAAATACATGCAATGGGCTATGCTCATTCATTTGAAGTATGGCTTGACAATGAATTAGTTGGTGGATTGTATGGAGTTAGCTTGGGTCGCGCTTTTTTCGGTGAATCCATGTTTCATACGGTCACTGATACGTCAAAAATCGCGTTTTATTATTTATGTCAAACGATGGAACAATGGGATTTTGATTTTATTGATTGCCAGCTCCCTACCCCTCATTTACTCAGCTTGGGTGCAGAAATTATTAGTCGTGCTGATTTTATGCGTTTATTAAACGATACATTGAAATATCCGAGTATGCAGAGAATGTGGCAGGTTTCTTTTTCGTGATCGTTGCAATTTCGAAATTTATTAGACTAAGGAAAAACTGGTTGCGAGTAATCAGGCTACACCCATCTTATGGCTTCATATAGCTTGAGCTGCCTTCAAATGTTACGTCTATAGCTTTATCTTCATAAACACATAACCAAGCACCGAATACTTCTTTTGCCTGTCTGGGTATTTCATTTGAAAGCATGGCAAAATACGGTTCATTTAATGCTATAAAGTATTGGCTATTTCCATGCCATGGAGAGTCATGAAATCACAGACCTCATTAAGGATGGAAGGCAATGGTAGTCGAAGAGCTGAATAAAAAAAGATACAGGGTGGACGATTTAAAACAAACACTTCGTAACGCTTTGGATTGCAGAATAACGCGCATCAGTATAATTAATTTACAATTAATACCTATAGTATAAATTTCAGCATTGCATAATTGCCATTATCTTCATTTTAGCAGTATACTTGCCAAAGAGTCATGTTTTCATTTTGAAAACATTAATTAACCGATTTGGTAATCATTTGAGAGACCTATGGCAAAAGAAGATCATATAGAAATGGCTGGCACAGTTATAGATACCCTGCCCAATACTATGTTTCGTGTTGAATTAGAAAATGGGCATATTGTCACTGCTCACATTTCTGGTCGCATGCGCAAAAACTACATTAGAATTTTAACTGGTGATAAAGTTAAAGTGGAACTAACTCCCTACGACTTATCTAAAGCCCGCATTATATTCCGCGATAAAAATTAATACCCTCAGATTTGAGACCACCTTTTTCATTCGGCTCTCCTGTAATTACATTTAATAAAGATGTAGCCTGGTTGCTTGCAACCAGGCTACATCTTTTTAAATATTATAATGCTTCAAATATCGCAGCGGCCCCCATACCAGTACCGATACACATTGTTACCATACCGTATTTACCTTTAGTTCGGCGTAAACCATGTAATAAGGTTGCAGTTCTAATTGCACCGGTTGCTCCTAAAGGATGTCCTAAAGCAATAGCTCCACCTAAAGGATTTACTTTCTCTCGTGGCAAACCTAGATCTTTAATAACCGCTAAAGCCTGAGCAGCAAAAGCTTCATTTAACTCAATCCAATCGATTTGATCTAGAGTCAGTCCAGCACGTTTTAAAGCAACAGGAATGGCTTTTATCGGCCCAATTCCCATAATTTCTGGTGGAACACCTTCTACGGCGAAGCTTAATAATCGTCCCATTGGTTTTAAATTATATTTACGAACTGCTTCTTCACTAGCCAACAAAGCAATACCTGCTCCATCACTGGTTTGTGAACTATTACCAGCAGTAACTGTTCCCTTTAATGCGAAAACAGGTCTTAATTTAGAAATAACGTCATAAGATGTATCCGCTCTTGGCCCCTCATCATCAGTAATCAATTGTGTCTTAACATTTGTTGTTGAATCGATTAGGTTTGGCTGTCTTATGGTAATTTCTACCGGTGTAATTTCTGCTTTGAAATCACCACGCACTTGAGCAACAATTGCCTTTTTATGGCTTTCAGCAGCAAATTCATCTTGCTGTTCACGAGTAATTTCCCACTGCTTCGCCACATTTTCTGCCGTTACCCCCATTCCGTAGGCAATAGCAACATGCTCATTATCAAAAAATGATGGATTTGCTGTGTATTTATTACCACCTAAAGGCACCATAGACATGCTTTCAACGCCACCAGCAAGAGCTAATTGCATTTCACCACTGCGAATCGATGCTGCGGCAGTTGCAATACTTTGCACTCCTGAAGAGCAAAAACGGTTAATCGTCATTGCTGGAACAGATTGCGGCATATCCGCAAGCAAAGCAGCGATACGTGCTACGTTCATACCTTGTTCCGCTTCAGGCATAGCACAACCAATAACAACATCACCAATTTCCTCCCAATCAATATCTTGGTGACGGCTCATTAAAGTTCTTATTGTATGCGCCAATAAATCATCTGGTAGCGTATGCTTAAATACACCCCGAGGTGCTTTTCCTACTGGAGTTCTTAATACATCAACTATGTATACATTAGTCATCGGTCAATCTTCCTTATGCTTCATTCTCTCTCGATCAAGCCGAGAGAGAAGATAAGTTGCACTTAATTACGTAATGGTTTGCCAGTCTCTAATAAATGACTGATACGAGCCTGAGTTGCTGGCGTTGATGCTAAAGTAACAAATGCATCGCGCTCTAATTTCAACATCCAAGCCTCATCAACCAGTGCACCTTGATTGAGATTGCCACCACAAAGTACTTTTGCTAATTCAGTAGATAAGAAATAATCGTGTTGTGAAATAAATCCACCTTCTAGCCAGTTCACTAAACCTGTCTGTAATCTAGCAAGCCCCTCTATTCCTGCGACTTTAAATTGTCTTGGTAAGGGGGGGAGATAATTTTCAGCATGCATCAATTTAATTTTGCTTAACGCTGCATAAAGCACTTCATCCGCATGCATTACAAAAGTATCAGTGCTACGTAAATAACCCATTTGTTTTGCTTCAGCTGCAGAACCAGCTACTTGTGCCATAGCAATTTGTTGGAAGTAACTTTGAATGACAATCATTAAATCGGCATGAGGAATGCTCGCAGCACGCATCGCCATTTCTTTACATCCGCCACCAGCAGGTATTACCCCTACTCCAGCTTCAACTAAGCCCGGGTATGATTCAAAGGCCGCAACAACCGCATCACAATGCATCATAAATTCACAGCCACCACCTAAAGCACGACCTCTTAATGCAGCAATTGTTGGGATTGAACTGTATTTTAAACGCATCGCACCTGCTTGGAATTGAGCAATCATGTCATCAAGTGCTTGCATCTTATTATCTTGGATCAACTTCATCACATGACGCAAGTCAGCCCCAGAACTAAAGTTCGCAGCATCATGTTGATAAATAATAAGTCCACGGCATTGTTTTTCAGCGACATCCAAAGAGGCTTCTAAACCATCCAGAACCGCCTGTCCTAAAGTATTCGCTTTGCTCTTGAAACTAAGAACAGCAACGTCATCTTGTAAATGCCATAAACGGACCCCATCATTTTCATAAAGAACTGGTGTTGGATGTGCTGGTTCTTTGATTACTCGATCAGGGAAAAACTGGCGCGTGTAAACAGGCAATTCGCTACGTGGCTGATAGTTATTTTTCTGAGGAGAATAAGCGCCATCTTGCTTATAAAATGCATCAATCTCAAAAAGCCATCCAGGTAATTGCGCTGTACTTAAGGTTGCTTTTTCTTTAATTGCTTCACTAATAAACTGTGTTGTTTTAGCTAAATCTGATAATTGCCACGTTTCAAATGGCCCTTGCATCCAACCAAAGCCCCAGCGAATCGCTAAATCCACATCTCTTGCGTTATCAGCAATCGTCTCGAGATGATAAGCACAATAATGGAATAGATCTCTGAAACAAGCTGCCAAGAACCTAGCTTGTTTATTGCTAGAGGTCATCAATCCGTGCATACGCGCAACAGGATCAGCATTCCCCATGATGACTTTAAGCTCATCGCTTACCTCTGATTTTGATGGGCGATAGCTTGCTGATTGAATGTCATATACTTCAATTGCTTTACCATTTTTGCGATAGATACCCTGACCTGATTTTTGGCCCAAATGCCCCTCTTTAATTAATCCGGATAACCACTCAGGTAATTTAAAGCTATGGTGCCAAGGGTCATATTTTAATTGTTCTTGCATGGTGCGAACTACATGCTCCATGATGTCTAAACCAACTACATCCATAGTTCGGAAGGTTGCGGATTTTGGCCGACCCAATAAAGGTCCAGTCAATGCATCCACTTCATCTAATCCCATATTCATGGCAGAAGCATGATGCAACGTAGTTAAGAGAGAGAACACACCCACACGGTTTGCAATAAAATTAGGAGTATCTTTAGCACGAACCACACCTTTGCCTAAATAGCTGGTTAGCCAGGCTTCTAAATGATCCACTAATTTTGCATCAGTTGTACTTGCAGGAATAAGTTCTGCAAGATGCATATAACGTGGGGGGTTAAAAAAGTGAACGCCACAGAAATTTTTGCGGTGTGCTTCTGGTAATACCGCACACAGTGCATTAATACTGAGTCCGGAGGTATTACTGACTAAAATGGAGCGCTTCGTTAAATGAGGTGAAATGCGTGTGTATAAGTCTTCTTTCCAATCCAAACGCTCTGCAATTGCTTCAATAATTAAATCACACTCAGCTAGTTCAGCTAAATTTTGCTCGTAATTTCGAGCGTGTAACAACGCAGCTGTTTGTGCTGTAGCAAGAGGTGCCGGTTTTAATTTGGTTAAGTTGGCAATTGCCTTATCGATTAATGCATTGGCATTAGTATCTTTAGAAGGCAAATCATAGAGTAGAGTGTCTATTCCCGCATTGACGCAATGTGCAGCAATCTGTGCGCCCATAACCCCTGCACCGAGAACCGCGACTTTTTTTATGAAAAATGGTTCCTGCATTATTTTTCCCTCATTAATTAATGAATATCATCCACACTCATGGTCCTGCGGCTGCAGGACCAATTATACGGACTGTTTATATTTCGCTAACTTGAGGCAAAATGGCTTGATTATCGAGCGCCGGAGCGCAGAAAATCAAGCCATTTTGGCCAAGATAATAGAAATATAAATAGTCCCTAAGATAGATTAAATTTAATACCCTGAGCTAATGGCAACTCATTACCCCAATTAATGGTGTTGGTTTGACGACGCATATATGCCTTCCAGGAATCAGAACCCGATTCACGTCCACCACCCGTATCTTTTTCGCCACCAAAGGCACCGCCAATTTCAGCTCCGGAGGTACCAATATTGATGTTCGCAATTCCACAATCACTACCCCAAGCACTTAAGAAACGCTCTGCATGCTTTAAGTTTTGCGTGAACATTGCGGAGGACAAGCCTTGAGGAACATTATTATGCATCTCAATCACTTCTTCTAAAGAACGATACGACATCACATATAAGATAGGCGCAAAAGTCTCTTCTTGCACAATATCCCAATCATTTTTTACATTACAGACTAACGTTGGTTGTACAAAAGAACCTGATTGATTCAAGGCCTCACCACCAAAAACAATTTTCCCACCTGCTTCTTTAACACGGGCAACGGTCTTCTTGAATTGTTCTACTGCATGCTTATCAATTAAAGGCCCCATTAAATTATTCGTATCTAAAGGATCGCCGATTGTTATTTGCTCATAGGCAGAACGTAGTTTCTCGATAAGAAAATCATATTGAGACTCATGCACAAATAAACGTCGTGTTGTAGTGCATCGTTGCCCTGCTGTGCCCACCGCACCAAAAACAATCGCAGGAACTGCTAAATGTAAATCAGCTGATTCATCGAGAATGATGGCATTATTACCACCTAACTCTAAAATAGTCTTACCTAAGCGAGCCGCAACTTTTGCAGCAACTAGTTTTCCAACCGCAGTTGAACCTGTAAAGGAAATTAGTGGGATACGTTTATCATTAACCATTGCATCGATTACCGCATGGCCTTGAGGAATAATTAAACTGAAAATTTCGGGGCAGTTATTCGCTTTTAAAACGTCATTACATAAATGTTGAACGGCGATCGCACAAAGTGGGGTCTTTTCAGAAGGTTTCCATAAAGTCACATTGCCGCAGATTGCGGATAAAAAGGCATTCCAAGCCCAAACAGCTACCGGAAAATTAAAGGCAGAAATAACACCAACGATCCCATAAGGATGCCATTGTTCATACATTCTATGATTTGGACGCTCAGAATGCATGGAGTTACCATAAAGCATACGCGATTGACCTACTGCAAAGTCAGCAATATCAATCATTTCCTGAACTTCACCATCTCCTTCTTGCTTGGACTTACCCATTTCTAAAGAAACTAAGCTTCCAAGTAAATCTTTTTTCTCACGGAGAGCTTGGCCGATTTGTCTGATGATTTCTCCACGCTTTGGTGCAGGAACCATTCTCCATGCTTGGGCTGCACTTTGCGCACGACTCATAATCTGTTCATAATCATCCATAGTGCAAGGAGCTACTTCAGCAAGTTTCTCGTTGTTTGTTGGACAGAAAGAGGCAAAGGTATCCGCATGAACATTGCTATGCCAGCCTTGGCCACTAAAAGCCCCTGCATTGGTATCTTGAATATGTAATTGCCTTAATAATTCCATGTATAACTCCTTGAAAACTCTTTTGTATAGGATAAAACGGGACTGATTTAATTTGTAGCCCGGTATTAGACGAAGTCGTAATACGGGGTGTTGTGGTATTGATACCCGTATTACGACTTCGTCCAATACGGGCGATGTTATTGCCTTAAGCGTAATAACGACCAAAGCGGTTTTCTAATACTGCCGATAGTTGGAAGTTTTCTTGATAGACTAGACCTTTGTACTCATTAGCTTGTCCTAATACCAGGTCAACTACAGCACAAACACCAGAAGCAGTACTTACTTGAATTGCAGACCATTCTAATCCTGCAATGACTTGTGGGTATATTTTCTTCACATAGTTCTTTTCAGTGAGTTCACCACGTTTCATACCTTCAACAGTAACATAAACGATAACGAGATCTTGATAAGTCTTAGGAATAGAGTTTTCTAAAATACGCTTTAAGGTTGCTCTATCTTCATTTAAACGTAAATCATTCATTAAGAACTTCATTTTTTGGCAATGGCCAGGATAGCGCATCGTTTTGTAGTTCATGGTCTGAACTTTGCCGGCATGCAATTCCGCCAAACTACCTAAACCACCTGAAGTATTAAATGCCTCATACTCACAGCCATCAATTTGAATTGCTTCTAAACCTTCCAGGGGAGATAAAGTAACTTCCTTGCCGTATTTAATACCATAGCAAAGATTACCGTACTCATTGATTACCCCGTCAGTTGACCAGGTTAGTGAGTAATGCAATGCATTATTTGCATTTTGTGGTAACGCACCCACACGCATTTTAACATGGTGACACTCTTCAAATTCTTGCATTAGGCTATTTGCCGCAATACTAATAAATCCTGGAGCTAATCCACACTGAGGAACAAACGCAGTTTCAGCATTTTTAGCAATGGATTTTACTGCCTCAGTAACCGATGTATCTTCAGTTAGATCGAAATAGTTGGCGCCAGCTGCTTTAGCGGCCGAAGCAACATGCGTGTTTAAGAAATAAGGTAAACTTGAAATGACCGCCACAATATTATTCTTTTCCATATAGGCTTTTGTGGCTTGTTCATCGGTAACATCTAAAGCTACTGTTTTTACTTTGGGTAAAGCACTGAGTAATCGCTTTACATCAGACCCATTAAAATCAACATCGACTAAATGGACTTGATAAGAGCCGCTTTCCGTTAATAAACAGGCGATTAAACTACCAATTTTCCCTGCACCCGTAATCATGACATTGTACATATAAATCCCTCTCCATTGTAAGTCGGGGATAATCGTACACAAAAACTCGCTAATTGCAAAGTAAGCTGTGTTAATCTATATTCAAAATAGCTTTTTCAAATTTCTTGACCTGAAAACAGTACTCCTTTATCTTATGATTTTCCAATTTTATGACAGCATATGAAGCAAACTGCTTTAGCCAATTCCATTCCACTAAGTACGTCCATACGCATTGGGTATATTAAGTATTTATTAATGCTCACTATTGGGCTTGTCGCGGCATTGGGCTTTGCTCCCTTTCATATGCCTGGATTAACCATTTTAAGCTTAGCTTTTTTATATGCCAGTTTAAAAAATTGTTCTGGAAAACAAAGTTTTTATCGCGGCTTTTTTTATGGAATCGGTTACTTTGGCCTTGGGGTTTCTTGGGTTATTGTCAGTATTCATGACTATGGCCAATTAAATTATTTCCTTTCAGGATTGGTGACCTTAGTTTTTATTATGTATCTGTCGCTCTTTCCTGCTCTGGTTACTTATTCATTCAAAATTCTTGAGTTTCAGCACCGTAAACTGTTATCCGCCGTTCTTTTTGCTGTCTTATGGTGCGTCAGTGAATACCTGAGAGCAACATTATTGAGTGGTTTTCCTTGGTTATTTGTAGGTACCGTACTGATTGATACACCAATTAAGTACCTAATTCCACTTTTAGGAATTTATGGCTTAAGCTTGCTGTGTGCATTTCTTGCAGCATTTTTAGTGCTTACGGTACAGGAAGAACGCTCCAGCAAACGCAATGT
>NZ_CBCSKT010000072.1:0-2912 GCF_965140895.1 Legionella sp.
GCTCAATCCCTCCGTCGACGCATTAATGATAGTTTTCAGATCATAAACCCAGTACCTTCAAGTTGAATGGGTATATACACCCCAGTTAAGAGATAATGTACTTAACTGGAGAAAGTAATGACGATAAGAAAGAAATACCCAAAAGAATTTAAACTGGATGCCATTAGCCTGGTATTAGAACAGGGTTATGGGGTCACCGAAGCAGCAAATAATTTAGGGATTGCCCAAGCGCTATAAAGTCGTTGGATAAAAGAACATAAAGAACAAGATAGCCAAGCATTTCGAGGCAATGGCAAGTTAACGGCAGAGCAATTAGAAATACGTCGCCTGCAAGAAGAAAATAAACGTCTTAAAATGGAAAAGGAAATCTTAAAAAAGGCGGCGCTCTTCTTTGCTCAAGAAACGAAGTAAAATATTCGTTTGTCGCCCAACATAAGAAGAGCTGGCCAGTTGGCGTAATGTGTCAACTACTGGGCATTACACGGCATGGATATTACAGTTATCAGCAACGGCAAAGAAATAAACCAGACGATCCTGAGCATCAGGAACTTATTGAATGGGTAAAAAAAATAGCTGAAGCCAGTCAGTATTGTTATGGAAGCCGCAGGATGAAGAATGCTTTAAATGCATTAGGTTATCCAGTAGGTCGAAGACGAACTCAAAGTTTAATGAAAGAGGCACAAGTTTTTGTTCGTTATCGGAAGAAATACAAAGTAACAACAAATAGTAACCATAAACAACCAGTTTATGAAAACGTTTTAAATAGACAGTTTGATGTTAAAGAAGCAAATACAGCTTATGTATCCGATATTACTTATGTTTGGACTCAGGAAGGCTGGCTTTATTTAGCCGTTGTTATGGACTTATTTTCAAGAAAAATAGTGGGTTGGAGTATGGGGTCCCGCATGAAAGCGACATTAGTCTGTGATGCTCTGAATATGGCTATTTGGCAGCGGAAGCCATCATCAGGACTCGTTGTTCATTCAGACAGGGGAACTCAATACGCAAGTTACCAATATCGTAACTTATTAATGAATAAAGGTTATATTGGTAGTATGAGTAAAAAGGGAGATTGCTGGGATAATAGTGTTATTGAAAGCTTCTTTGGAAGTTTAAAAAAAGAACGAGTTCAATGGCGAAATTATCAAATAAGGGTCGCGCTACCTCGTGAAAGATTCCGGGACGTCCCAGTCCCCGAAATCGACTCGCCAACGCGCGAAGCTAAAGGCCCTGGACGTCCTGGTCCCCCTTGATTTTGAGTCCCCTTCGGGACTAAAAATCTGCGCTCCCCAATGACTGACGCCTTTTCGGATGCCTTATATTTTTCCTACGGAAAAACATCCGGCCCTAAGGCTACCAGGGACTACTCGCCCGCGCCTTCGGCTCTCCATGGCTCGCAGCGCTCGATGGGAAGCCCAACAGGACATTTTGAATTACATCACCATGTTCTATAACAGCCACAGATTGCATTCTTATTTAGGATATTTAAGTCCAAATCAATTTGAGAAACAGAGTGATTTTTTAATGAAAGTTGCTTAACTGGGGTGTAACATTTTGCTTGACCACTTCACTATCAAGTCGTTCATCAAAATGTACTAGGTGATCTCTTAAATCACGGTTATGTAATATATTATCCTTCTCAAGCTTTAAATATGTTCGCAAATACTCAGCACGCTGTCGGCCTTTCTTACGTGAAGGCCAGAGTAATTGAGAAATAGCCGCAACGTGTTGAATAAAATGTTCTACTTCTCGAAAAAAATCCTCGGAAGAGTCTTGTTGTAATAATTGATCAAGTTGGTGAGCGCAATAGGTAGCTCTATTAGCTTGTGTAATTATTTCAGATATGTAGATACTCTTGATATATTTGTCCATAATTCGTAATTGCCAAGTTATTTAGTTAACCTTGCCAGCATTGTCTTCATTTGTAGTAGTAATTCTTCTAATTCTCTTTGATCCAGAAATTTTTCATACTCGCCTTGGTTTTGGTATTGCTTCTCATGAAACGGGTCTTCAAATTCTTTCTGAAGCTCTTCAATTTCCGAAACTGTTTTATTTAAAATGCTTATTAACGACTCTTTAAATCCATGCAGGTTCATATTCATCCTTAAAATGGTCTAATTTTAATAATATAGTACAAATAAATATTAATTATTTTTTACCCTACGTTCCGCAGCATGTATAAAGTTGAGTTAAATTAACTTAAATAATATCCGGTTGATTCGTATTGAAACACAAATTTTGCTATTAAATTAATCAGTTAGATGCATTCTGATTTAATTAACAAAAGTTTAATACCATGGTGCGAAATGTGGGTTTTACAACTCAATTAAATTAAAATTGAGTTGACTATTGAGCATCATAACAACTCAGTAACGTGTTGATTTACATAAAATGTTTGCAGAGTGTGATTTATAATAAGTGGCGTATTTAATAGAGGAGCCAAATTCATATGAAAACATTATTTGTGGTACTTCTCATTGTCAGCACTTCTGTGTTTATTCCGCATAATGAAATACCTATAACACTATTTGGGATAGGATTAAGCTTGCCTTCTACAATAAGTCTAAATCTTAAAATAGCACTTATTCTGTTAATTATTCTTTTCGTTTATTGGGTTATTGAGGAAATCAAAGCTAATAACATATTCCAAACCGGGGTATTATTATTTCGTAGTAAATTTCGTTGTTATCTCGAAACAAAAAACGGTAATAAAGTTGAAGATTTAAAAAAGATATATCCTGAAATTGGTACTCATAAGGATCTTTACTATATTGAAGAAACCTTAATACTTAAAACAACCGATATTACTGAGGATGGTAAATATAGACCTTGCGGGTATATACCCATCGCCATTGAAAGTACTGGAAATTTTTTCTGAAATGAATTAAAAGTATCGGCATTATGAGATTTCA
>NZ_CBCSKT010000073.1:0-17402 GCF_965140895.1 Legionella sp.
CCTACGGAAAAACATCCGGCCCTAAGGCTACCAGGGACTACTCGCCCGCGCCTTCGGCTCTCCATGGCTCGCAGCGAGTGTAATAGCGATACCTACCCCACCGGAATTACCACGCAAAACAACCGCTTGCAGTTTGGCTTGGTTGTTGACGAAAAAAAACAGCGCGTTGCTAATTTTCATCACAATACGGTAAAAAGCTTTTTAGAAATGGTGGGGGCATTAGGCTTAGACAATCCTAGTGATTTAAAACCTTCGCACCTTATGAGACGTACAGGGGTTGATGAGGTTAAACGTTTTGAACAGATTTATGATTATTTAACGCCAGGACAATTGTTGGGTTCCAATATACCCGAAAGCTATAAGAAAGATTGGGAGGCTGCCGACCCAGTACATTTTTAAAGGAAAACCTGGTTGCTTCAACCAGGTTTTCCTTTAATTAAGCCACATCATAACCACCCGCAACCGCTGTATACACCTGTACAATACCATCAAGCAATTGTGCTTTTTCTTGAATTAAACTCAACGTACTGCGCTCCAAATTGACTTTGGCATAAATCACCGTCCGATAATCTTTCGCTCCTGATTTATATTGAGCTAAAGCCAGCACATAAGCTCTTTTGGCGGCCAAATAGCCTTTCTTCGTTTGCAAATAGGCCAACTTATTCTTTTGCTCATTCGTCAATGCATCATCGACATCAGCAAAGGCACTGCGTAGTGTTTCTAAATAATTGTAATAAGTTGCTTTAAACCCTGCTTTCGCTGATTTAATGTTTTGATAAGCGCTCGGATTAAAAACTTTCATGGAGGCTACCGCCTGAGCGACCCACAAATTAGTACTTATTTTTAAAAGATTGGTTAAATCCACGGAAGCCTTACCCACTAAACCGGTTAAACTAATGGTCGGGAAAAATTCCGCATAGGCAACATCAATTTGTGCATAGGACATGTTGACATTATTGGTGGCCACCATAACATCCGGACGATTTTTTAAAACCGAAGAAGGCAGCTGTTTCGGAATAATATGATTTACCTTAAGTGCCAATAAGCTGCGTTGCGTTTTCACCGGCCCTGGATTTTGATTCAATAACAGCCGAATGGTATTTTCACTTTGAGCAATAATTCCTTCAATCTGTGGAATCCTCGTTTCTTCTTGCGCCAATTGCTGGTCAATACTGGTAAGCGTTTCTAAGTCACTGGCACCTTTTTGGAAACGTACCTGTTCCAATTGGCGCAATTTCTTTAAATCACAAGTTAATGCCCGCTCCACTGCCAACTGTTCGCGCTGACTCAAGAGCATAAAATAGCTGCCACTCATTTGGCTAATGATGCTCAATTTGGTTGACTGCACTTGTGCTTGCTGTATCGCTAAAGAGGCTTTGGCCGATTTAATATTGCTAACATTGCTTAAGGCATTCACCGTATAGCTGGGTACAAAACCCGCATAATAGCCTCTAAATCTTGGTCTGGGAAAATTGGCAAAAAATGAGTTATTGGCCAATTGGCTACTGGGAGTAATGTGAGGATTCCAGGTGCCGCCGGTAAAACCGCTGGCACTGGCATCAAATGTTGGAATCCACGCATATTGCGCGGCCTTGAGCTGGGCTTGTGCCTGTTCAATGGTTGCGTAGGAGCCTTTAATGCTGTCATTGGTTTTCAATGCCTGAACAATAAGATGTGTCAATTGCGGATCATTCATCGTGTTCCACCAGGCAACACGATTTAACTCCGTCTTATCTTGGACATATTTGATTCCACTGCGAGTACTCTTAGGGTACGTCACCTGCTCATTGACCTTGCAGTCTTTACAACAGCCTCCGAGCAAAATAATCAACACGGTGCAAAAAATCATCGTTTGTTTCATTAGGGTATGTCCTAAAATAAATAGTACTGACTTATAGACAACCGGCTTGGCCCGCTATCTCGTATTTATCTTGCTTTTAAATCCGAACTTATGGGTACCGCGTTCAAGCTGCGGTAATTCGGCAGTGTTATTGGGAAGGACGTTCCCCCCAGTATTAATCAAGTTTTGTTCTAAATATTTTTCCTGTTAGGAAAACTAAAACCACCGCGATCAGGATAATCGGTAAAATATTTGGCACAATCTGGCCTATAGTATTGCCCTTCAATAAAATTCCCCGTGTTATTCGCGTAAAATAAGTCATCGGCATACATCCTCCGATTACTTGAGCCCAACCCGGCATGCCATAAAAAGAAAAAATATAGCCGGATAAAAACATCGAGGGTAATTGATAAAACACACTAAGCTGCATGGCCTGCATTGGTGTGTTAGCTAGGGTGGAAAAGATCATCCCGACCATTAAATTGGCGATAATAAAGGGCGCTGCAGCAATATAAAGCAATACAACGCTGCCTTCCGTAGGAATATCAATAAGCAATTTACCAAAAACTAAAATACTGGTTAATTGCAAATAACCTAACACAATATAGGGTACCACCTTCCCTAGAATAATCTCGGTTGGTTTTAACGGAGTACTCAATAGCATTTCCATCGTACCGGCTTCTTTTTCCGAGGTAATGGCGGTGGAAGTCAGCATGACCATCGTAAGAGTCAGTAATACGCCTATAAGCCCTGGTACAATGTTATAAGAACTAATGTTGGCTTCATTATAGAGTCGATGGATGGTGAGGTTCACACTTCTTGGCGATTTTATGGGAGAGGGTGCACCTAAACCTTGTTTATTGAAGGTATCCAGCGTTCGATTCAATATAGGTAGCGCATTACCGAGCGCACTGGCACTACTTCCCGGATCGGAACCATCAATTTCCACCAATAATTGTGGGTTTTCATTCCGAATGTATTTCCGGGTAAAATCAGGGGGAATGGTGAAAGCCAAACTAATGTTACCATTGGCAAAATCTTGATCTTTTTCAAACTCACTGGATTCTTTAGTCTGCACTTTAAAATAACCAGAAGCCTCAAGCCCACTCACATAACTTCGCGTTAAAGGCGTGTTGTCGTAACTAATAACGGTGGTAGGTAAATGCTTGGGATCAAATTCAATAGCAAAGCCAAAAAGAATGAGCAACATAATGGGCAAAATGACGAGCATGGCAATGGTGCCGCGATCACGAGTGATCAAAATAAACTCTTTGCGGATTAAGCCTGTCAGACGTGCTAGAGAAATACCTTGAACATGTGTCCACTTCATCGCATTAGCCCAATAAAAACCTCTTCAAAAGAGGGCGTGACGTCTTTAAATGATACCTCAGCATGCTCCTCGATAAGCTTCTGTAAGGATTCGTGATTACGTGAGGAAATCCGTAACTCATTATTAACAATAGATACCAAAACATTAGGATAGCTGCCATTAATTTGTTCCATCAACGAACTTTGTTCCTCTCGCATTATTTTCGGCACATAGGCTTTAACATGAGATTGTGGAACCAGGTCATTGGTACGCCCGGCGTACAATAATTTCCCTATATTGATGTAAGCCAAATCCGTACACTTTTCAGCCTCATCCATATAGTGGGTGGTCACCAAAATAGTGGTGCCATCACGTAAGGAAATCTTATGTAAATAATCCCAAAACTCTTTTCGCGCTTTAGGGTCCACCCCGGCGGTAGGCTCATCTAAAAAAAGCATTTGCGGTTTATGCAGTAAACTACAAGCCAAAGCCAAACGCTGCTTCCAACCACCCGATAAATTACCGGCTTGTACTTTACGATAACGCTCCAGCTCCAAATCATCGATCATCTCCTCAATGACTTGAGGTGCATTTTTTACTTGGAAAATATCAGCGACAAAACGTAGATTTTCATACACCGTTAAACCGGTGTAAAAACTAAATTTTTGCGGCATATAGCCAGTATGTTTTTTAATTTCATCACTTTGCGTGCGAATGTCATAACCTAAGCAATAACCCGAGCCATCCGTAGGAGATAACAAACCACAAATCATGCGAATGGTGGTGGTCTTACCACTGCCATTGGAACCAAGAAAGCCGAAAATGGCCCCCTTCTCTACTTGTATAGAAATATGGTCTACTGCCAGTTTTTTATCGAACTCTTTAGTTAAATTAGTTACATCAATGGCAAACTCACTCATCGGCTAATTCCAAAGTTACTGGCTGCCCAAGATGTATTTTTTCTAAATCAGGAGTATCAATCCTTGCCTCGACCCTAAAGACTAAGCGCTGGCGCTCTTCACGCGAATAAATAATAGGCGATGTATATTCAGCAATGTTGGAAATATAGAAAATGTGCCCTGCCGCAAAAAAGTCATTGTCATTGGTTTTAATATTAATTTTTTGATTTAGCCTTAAGCGGTTTAATTGCGCCTCGGGAACGAAAAAAATCGCCTTGATATTATTTTTGGTAATCAAGGAAAGTACTGGATAACCTGCCTGCACAAACTCACCGCGGGTATAGTAGGTATCAAAGATAATTCCACGCTCCGTAGCAAAATTTTCTTTGCGGGTAACCTGCCATTTCTTATCAGCCGTATCCACCTGGCTGCTTTTAATTTTGGCATCAAGATCTGCCAATTGTTTCTTGGAAACCGTTAAATCTCTTTGCGCAGCATCTAAGTCATTTTGGCTTGCGGCATTTTGCTTGCGCATATCCACGATACGGCGATAATTCACTTCATTATAATGAATTTGGCTTAAGGTTTGTTCGCGTTGCGCTTGTAGTGATTGTTTACTTAACTCACTCATCTCGACACGATAAAGCTCGCTGGTTTGCTCCAGTTTAAATAGAAATTGGTCCTTGGGAACTAACTGGCCTCGAAGTACGGCAAGCTCAGTAAGCCGCCCCCCAAAGTCTGCGGATAGGTAAACAAGATCGGCATCGACATAACCGTTAAACAAGTTATCTTCCTTCTTGCAAGCCGTTAGTGATAGAAAAATCAGCCCAAAGAACCACAACTTACGCATGTCATACCCATCCTGAGTTTTATTGCTTCGCCGCAAATTTTAAGCATCCTATCATATGCTTAAGAGTAATTCCTGTCAAAAACAGGACCTAGCCCGTATTGCGACTGAGTCTAATACGGGTTACGAATTCTACGCTTTCCACTTGATGTTGCAGCCTATACTTGGCTTTTGCTCTGCACTTACGGGTTCTCCAGCTAAAATACACTCCAAAGTCGCTTGCAAATGCTCTCCGGTTAATGGTTTATTATTTCCCGGGGTCGAGTCATCAAGACAACCACGATAAACGCATAATAAATCCTTATCAAATACATAAAAATCTGGGGTGCACGCGGCCTGATAAGCCTTCGCTACGTCTTGGCTTTCATCGTACAAATAAGGAAACATATAAGGAGCCAGTTGTGCTTCAAGCTGCATTTTTTCTGGGCTATCATCGGGATAGTTTTCCACATCATTGGAACTAATCGCAATAAAGTTGATTCCCTTGGGCTGATACAGATTGGCTAATTCAACCAGCTTAGGTTGTACATGTTTTACATAAGGGCAATGATTACATAAAAACATAATTACGGTGGCAATGGCCGATTTGCCTTCCTGGAGACTCAACATTTTATTGTTGCGGGTATCCATTAAATTAAAATCGGGCGCTTTGCTACCTAACGGCAGCATGGTGGATGGTGTTGCAGCCATAAAAATTCCTCATTATTTAGCGATAAGGTATAGTGCTCTTGTTTATTTGCTAAGTAAAGGCCGTGATTCATTGACTTTATTCGAGCGAACAGTGTTATACTTAAACTAACCCGGTGGGGAGTGATTTTCGAACCAATGCTAACAGCATGGGAGGCATCCTGCAGTCGGTGTTGTGCAAGCCTACCTTGGAGTAGGAAGCCTGAACCGATTCAATCGTCACCCACTTGAACCTCAGGGTTCAAAATCCATGCCTATCGGGCTACCTTTATCCATTCCTACCTATGCTTGGCTTGATGCCGTGTTCTTCATAAGACCGCTGTACAAAGTTCTTAAAGAACGTATCCGCAGAAACACCACAACGATTAAATAGATACTTTTTCGGTACGGTATGTGCGAAGTCTTCGCCAATTTTGGTATTCGGCGCTTCCATTTTGCGGTTGCGTGCTTTTTCCTTTTCCTCGTGCCTTACCTTCTGTAACTCGTTTACTCTGTTACCATCAATTACTTCTTCGTTTTGGCACGCAACAATTTGCGCATTAATCATTCCTTTTAACTGTCTACGTTGTTCTCTTAGACCAAGATGCAAGGAACCTTCATGAGGAATGTCCAGGTCATCCTGGGTTTCAACCGTACGTTTATCTCGCGGAGTACGTACCAGCATGTAATCACGAAACGCCTCAGGAATATCCTGAAACAGTTCCGCAATGGAGGCATACCAGGCAGAGTTGACAATGACAAGCGTACATAAAAAACCGAGTATCCCACCAATAATAGGAATGTTCTCGACATGGCTCAAAATGAGTTTTAGGCTTGAGGCAAAAGAACGATCATTAAATAAATTAACCGTCTTACCCTGCTGATGAAAATACCAAGCCACACCAGTAGCAATCCCTCCGCCAAGAGATAAACCATTTAAAGTAATATTTTCAGGGGAAACCCCCTGATCTAATAATCGTTGAACCTGAGCAATACCATCGACAATTAAATGGCGCATGAATTTAACCTGGCCTTGGCTGCGGCCAACATTACGATAGTTAAAGCCAATGATATTCGTTTGCAGATCACGCGCATTTTCCTGCATCTCGACTAGCGATTGCTCATAAACTTTAAAATTGCAATTAAAGTTTATGATAAAGGTTTGATGTTGAGGTTCTAGTTCTTGTTGCGCGCGATGCCTTATTTCCAAAGTATCGAGTTGTGCCTCATCGAAAGTTACTACTGTATGCTGTTCATGCAGCAAGACCTCGTCATCGAACTGGCTAAGCTCACTAATGAATAGAGAACTAAAATCCTTTTCCTGAGAAGGTAGAGCAAACCGACCGAAAAAAGCATCAAGCCAGCCGGGAACCGCTGAAAAGTTAAATAAAGGGTGATGTTCATGTGGTAACGGTAATTTCTTGGGTTCAGGGGCATGATATCGCACGGTTACAAACCTAAATCATAAGAAAATGAGACCCGATTATTCCCATTTTATTTACCACTTGTCAAACTTTAGCTCATCTACGTCATCCCAAACGAGGTGGGAGATAACGTACTTCTTAAGTCGCCTCACCCTTAATCAATTGCTCTTTCAATAAAAGATACTGGTCTCGCACTTTAGCCGCCGCCTCAAACTCCATATTTTTAGCATGCACATACATTTGCTTTTCTAAGGTATTAATATGTTTTACCAGCTCTTGGGTAGACCAATGCAAATACTCAGGAGTCGGCTCAGCAACAGCCTCCTTGCGCTTACCGACATACGCACTTTCCATAATATCCTTGATGGATTTATTAATTCCTTTAGGAATAATTCCATGCGCTTCATTAAATGCCTTTTGTTTATCACGGCGTCGGCTCGTCTCATCCAACGCGCGTTGCATGGAGCCCGTAATCTTATCGGCATACAGAATCGCACGCCCATTCACATTACGTGCTGCACGGCCAATGGTTTGGATTAAAGAACGATCCGAACGTAAAAAGCCCTCTTTATCGGCATCAAGTATGGCAACCAAAGCCACCTCTGGCATGTCCAAGCCTTCACGCAGTAAGTTAATGCCCACCAAAACATCAAAAACACCTAAACGTAAATCACGAATAATTTCCATACGCTCCACAGTATCGATATCCGCATGCAAATAACGAACTTTTATCCCATGTTCATTTAAATAGTCGGTCAAATCTTCTGCCATACGCTTGGTCAAGGTGGTTACTAACACTCGGGCGCCCGTCTGAATCACTTGACGTGCCTCGGACATTAAATCATCAACCTGAGTACGTACCGGCCGTATTTCTACCTCTGGGTCAATTAATCCAGTAGGACGAACCACCTGTTCGGCCACATTATCGGAATGCTCTTTCTCATAAAGGCCGGGAGTTGCCGAAATATAAATCGTTTGTGGTGAACGTCCTTCAAATTCCTCAAAACGCAGAGGACGATTATCCAAGGCTGAAGGCAGGCGGAAACCATATTGCACTAAGGTTTCTTTGCGCGAACGATCCCCACGATACATCCCGCCAATTTGCGGTACGGTTACGTGAGATTCATCAATAATCAACAAAGCCTCTGGGGGCAAATAATCAAACAAAGTTGGCGGTGGCTCTCCGGCATTACGTGCCGATAAATAACGAGAATAGTTTTCAATTCCTGAACAATAGCCCAACTCCAACATCATCTCAACATCAAAACAGGTGCGCTGTTCCAAGCGCTGCGCTTCCACCAACTTATTTTGCGCATTGTATTCCGCCAATCGCTCTTGCAATTCCTCTTTCACCCAATCCACAGTTTGTAAAATACGCTCTCTCGGAGTCACATAGTGAGTTTTAGGGAAGATGGTAACCCGAGGTAGGCGTTGAATCACCTCCCCGGTTAAGGGATCAAATTGGGCAATATTTTCGACTTCATCGTCAAATAATTCAACACGAATAGCAATGCGCTCCGAATCCGCCGGAAAAATATCAATTACATCGCCATGCACCCGAAACTGTCCTCGCTCTAAGGCCATATTGGTACGGGTATATTGCATTTCGGCAAGACGTTTTAAAATTTTACGTTGTTCAGATTGTTCTCCACGGGAAAGATGTAATACCATACGTAAATAAGAATCAGGGTCACCCAAACCATATATTGCAGACACGGTAGCAACAATAATTGCATCTTTACGCTCAATTAGTGCTTTCGTAGCCGAAAGTCGCATTTGCTCAATGTGTTCATTAATGGATGAGTCTTTTTCGATAAAAGTATCTGAAGAAGGCACGTAGGCTTCAGGCTGATAATAATCATAGTAGGAAACAAAATATTCTACTGCATTATCAGGAAAATAAGCCTTAAACTCTCCATAGAGCTGTGCGGCCAAAGTTTTATTAGGCGCCATAATTAAAGTAGGGCGTCGCATAGCCTGAATAACATGGGCAATAGTAAATGTTTTACCCGAGCCAGTAACCCCCAAAAGGGTTTGCTTGGCTAAACCGGATTTTAAGCCGTCAATTAACGAGGCAATGGCTGTTGGCTGATCACCAGCAGGCTGATAATTGGCATAAATTTTGAACAAATCTTTCATACGTATAAGTATATCTCATAGGAGTAATAAATGGAGATCGTATTAGCAAATCGCGTGCAAAAAGTGAAGCCATCACCAACGTTGGCTGTAGCTGCTAAAGCTACCCAATTACGTGCGCAAGGACATGATGTGATTAACTTAGGCACTGGCGAGCCTGATTTTGACACACCTGCATACATTAAGGAAGCCGCGATAAATGCGATTAACCAAGGGTTTACCAAATATACTGCAGTAGACGGCATTCCTGAATTAAAAGAAGCGATTAAAAACAAATTCAAAAAAGATAATGGTTTGGATTATCAACTAAATCAGATTTTAGTTTCCGTTGGTGGCAAACAAAGTTGTTATAATCTTTGTCAGGCATTATTAAATGCTGGTGATGAGGTAATCATCCCCGCACCTTATTGGGTTTCCTACCCAGACATGGTGTTATTGGCTGACGGTGTACCGGTAATTATTCAGGCCACACCTGCACAACATTACAAAATTAATGCGCAACAATTAGAAGCAGCAATTACCCCAAAAACCCGTTTATTGTTCTTAAACAGTCCGTCTAATCCTTCTGGAGTTGCGTACACTTTAGATGAATTAAAGGCATTAGCCGACGTGCTGAAAAAACATCCACAAGTTATTATTGCCACTGACGATATGTATGAACATATCATTTGGAGCCAATCCTTTGTAAACATCCTAAACGCATGCCCCGAATTATATGAGCGCACGGTGGTATTAAATGGCGTATCCAAAGCCTACGCTATGACCGGCTGGCGCATAGGTTATGCAGCAGGCCCCCTCCCCTTAATGAATGCGATGAAAACCATTCAATCTCAATCCACCTCAAACCCATGCTCTATTGCTCAACGGGCAGCCGTAGCAGCCTTAAATGGCGGCAATGAAACCGTTTTATCAATGGTTGAAGCCTTCCGCCAGCGCCATGATTATGTAGCAGAGCGATTACAAAAAATTCCAGGCGTGGAAGTAATTCCTGCTGATGGCACCTTCTACATATTCCCAAGCGTACAAGAAGTCATCAACAAACGCGGCTATGCCAATGATCTGGAGTTTTCCGAAAAATTATTAACCGAAGTAGGTGTTGCCTTAGTACCGGGTTCTGCATTCGGTAACGAAGGCTGCATCCGCCTCTCGTTTGCCACCAGCATGGAAATACTTAAAGACGCCATGGATAGACTGGAACGTTTTTGCAAATAAACCACACAGTCGTCATTGCGAACCAAGTGAAGCAACCCAAAGCGCCATGCCACGGACTACTGGGTTGCTTCGTCACTGCGTTCCCCGCAATGACGAAGCATTATTTGCCCCCCCTTGCATTTTAGCCCCGTAGTCATTGCTGACGAATTTACATACCCTTAAACCTTATGCAAACAACTAAGATTTTATTTTGATAACCACCCTACAAAAGAACGATTTTTTTTCTTTTTGAAAAACAAAAAACCAAAAATAAAAATATCTAAAAATTTATTACAATATATGCTTGACCGATGCACAGAATCGTTTTAAGATTCGCACATATTCCCCGGTAGCTCAGTCGGTAGAGCGGATGACTGTTAATCATTAGGTCGGCGGTTCGAGTCCGTCCCGGGGAGCCAAGCCTAGTAAGGGTTTTGGCGATAAGGCTCGATAAACCTAACTTACCGTGGGGCACTGGTGGGGCACTTGAGAATAACAAGTGACAACAACACACAAGAGAATCGGCATGAGTTTTCTTTCAGCCAAACGGCTCTTATCACTAATTATTGTAAGCACTTTCTTTATAGTTAACGTATCTTCGTCTGCAACGATCCCAAAAGCTGCTCAATCAACATCAATTCAAAAACAATTAGCAGAGCTTGAAGCCTCTTCTAAAGGACGAATCGGTGTTTATGCTATTAATACGGCAAACAACACGCACCTGGGATATCGTGCAAATGAACGCTTTCCTACGGGCTGTACTTCCAAAGTCATCGGTGTCGCAGCTATTCTCAATAAGAGCATGAATGATAGTGCTTTGTTGTCGCAAAGAATAAGCTACTCAAAAAAAGATTTAACCAATTGGAACCCCATTACTGAAAAGCATCTTTCATCAGGTATGACAGTAGAGCAACTATGCGCTGCTTCCATTAGTTACAGTGATAATACCGCTATGAATCTTCTAGTTAAAAAAATGGGCGGACTAGATCAAATGACTCTCTTTGCTCATTCCCTTGGTAATACTTCGTTTCGCCAAGATAATGGCTGGCCAGAAGAAGCTTATTCAGGTGGAAAGGGAGATTTAAAAGATAGCTCCACCCCCAAAGATATGGCAAGCAGTTTACAAAAATTAGCATTTACTGACGCCCTAACTAAACCTCAAAGAGAAATGCTAATCTCCTGGCTAAAAGCCAATACAACAGGGGATTTTCGAATTAGAGCGGGTCTACCTAAAGAATGGACTGTGGCAGACAAAACTGGTACTGGCGGAGCCTATGGCACAACTAATGATCTTGGAATTATCTGGCCGTCTAATTGTGCCCCTATCATCATAGCTATTTATTACACGAACAATAATAAAAGCGCAGTAAAGCGAGAAGATATCGTTGCATCAGCTACGCAATTATTGATCAATAAATTAGCTCAAGGCGATCAGTGCCTCGGGAACAATATGGATAAGGTTACGAATAAAATTACCAATACAACTAAAAGTATTTAAAGAGAAGTATTCTCAAATCATAAAAAGCAGATTAACTAATATGTATGAATTGATACAAGCAGAAGAAAAGCATATCGAGCAACTTGTCCCGTTACTAGCCAGCACAGGATATTGGGATTTTGGCTTAAAAAATAATACACTGAATATAAGTAATCGTGAATTTATGAAAGAAGCAGTTGTTAAACCCCACTTGCCCTTTACATATATCTTAGTAAAAAAAGAAGATGATGAAATGGTTTTGGGCACGGTTGTCTGTACTACTAAAAAAGCACTTTCCAATATGGCCGCCAGTAAGTATGACTCATCTATTGACCCCAGAATAGCCGATTTATTCCAGAATATATTTGCTTTTGAAATAACAGAAAGCTATCACATTAGCTTTCTTGCGGTCTCAAAAGAATTTCGCGGTAAAGGATTAGGAAGAACATTATTAGAGTACGCAGAAATGAAAGGGGAATCGGAAGGATGCGATACTCTATCCTTATATACCGTCAGTTGCCAAACGAGTGCCGTTAAATTATATCATCGATTTGGGATGATGATCACTAAGGTCATTACTGTTTCTGATCGAATACAATTTCCCCACTTTTTATATTTTGAAAAAAATAAAACATTGATGACTCAACATGATTATTTTGATACAGAAGAGTACCAAAAACTTGATGTGGCAAATCTATTAGATGAAAAGAATTAATTCGTATTCATATGTTTTGGGGTTTAGTCTTTGGTCAATGTTGTTACTAATGCGACTTTATGGTGTTCTTCCCTATGAAAAAATTTCTCAAATTTCCGCACAGATAGGATTATGTTTACATTTATTTATGCTGTTTACAGTTTTTAAAGTCTTCATCAATACACCCCGTGCTGATCAAAAAATTCTCTTCTGGCTTATTCTCATCAATATAGGCTTATTTTTAAATGACTTGGCTTTTTATTTTGTTATTTACTTTCCTAAAAATTATAATTTGAATCTTTCATTTGCTAGTTTTGTAATAGACATTATACCTTACTCTATTTGGAATATTTCTGTATTAATTTTTCTTATTAGTCTGGTAAAAGAAATTTTTACTTTAAGGAGTTTTATAAGGATATTTTCACTATTATTGCTAATTAATTTATTGATTATATTTATATTTTTTAATTCCATTCCGGCTATTTTTAATTATTTATCATGGCAAAATATCTCTCAAATAACAAGCTCATTAGTAGAACTTATTATTTATAATTTAAGTATCATGTGTCTTATTTATTCTGAGAAAAAAGGGTTATCATTTGTTGTTATTGGTTTAATTATTCTTATTTCTGGCGATTTTATTATCACTTATTCTTTTCTTTCGCAAAGCAACTCTATCGCAACGTATGGAGAACTTTTTTGGCTTTTAGGCCTATTATGTATTTTCTTTGGAATGCTTGAGCTTAAAAGCCAAGACTGTTTTATAAAAAATTGGTTTCGCTCACCTAATAGCATTAAAGGTAATTTGGCATTGTGGGCTTTTGGAATATCCATTGTTAATATTCTGCCCTTTTTTGGCTTAGCTTATTTATTTGCCCCATTGAGTAAAAGTGTTTTTATAGTTTTGCCTCCATTTCTTATGCTCACTTCTGTCCTGGTAGTCAGCTTCTCTCTTTTCGCAGCAAGGCATTTTGAAACACCTTTCAAAAAAATTGCCCATAATATTGAGTCGCTGATGCTCGACAACGATAAAAGTAAATTCAACAAAAATTTTGTGATAGAAGAATTTATTTTTCTACAGGAATTTATCTTAATGGTGTTTGACATTAAGGAGGAACGAGAGAAAGCAAAAAAGGCACTAACTTCATTAACAGCACAAGTCGCCCATGATATACGTTCTCCTTTAGCCGCATTAAACACTTGCTTAAATATATTATCTACCATGCCTGAGAAACAACGACTTTTGATGCGAAATGCAGTTAATAGAATTAACGATATTGCGAATAATTTGCTTCACCAATATACAGATAAAAATAAAGATACCGCGGCATTACCTCTGCATTTACAATCTTGGCTTTTAGCTCCTTTACTAGAGAGTATTATTTCCGAAAAAAGATTACAGTTTGAAGGACGTCCTATTGAATTGAAAGAGATTATAACGAACGAAGGTTTTATAGCGTTTGCTCAATTTGATGCCTCTCGAATGAAAAGATTGTTATCTAATCTAATCAATAATGCTGCAGAAGCTTTTTCGACAAAGGGTAGTAAAATTACACTGATTTTAGATGCCTGTAATGAAAAAATAGCTCTGAAAATAAAAGATGATGGATTTGGCATTGCAGCTGATTTATTGCAACAAGTATTCGATGAAGGAATCAGTTTTAAAGAAAAAGGTTTTGGATTAGGACTTCCAGATGCGAAAAAAAATATAGAAGCATTTGGTGGGACACTACAACTGCATTCGGTACTAAAAGAAGGAACAACCGTTCATATTACCTTGCCTCGTTCAGAATCTCCTCCTTGGTTTGTGCCTGAAATTTGTGTTTCACCTAATATAGAAATCGCTATTTTAGATGATGATCAATCAGTACATGGTGCATGGAATCAGCGTCTATCTGCTGCTTCAGAACACTTAATAATTCATCATTTTAATACTATTCAGGCTTTTTCAGATTGGTATACCTTGCAATTAAACCCGATTCAAATTTTTTTCGACTATGAATTAGTAGGTGAATTCAAAACAGGCTTAGATATATTAGAAAGCCTAAAGCCAGGGAATCAGACCATTTTAGTTACTAGCCATTATGAAAATCCAAATATTATTGCTCGTTGCCAACAAGCTGATGTCCAGCTTTTGCCTAAAAATTTATTGTCATATATCCCCATTAAATTATGGGACATGAATAGTTGTGCTTAATCGATGGTACCTTCCTAAGGTTGCATGGAATTCATGCACTACAGTAATAAAGGTATAGGAGCAACAGAAAAAATATATGGATGAAAAATTAGATTTTTTTAATCACATATTGAGGCGAGCAGGATTGTTTGCCTTCCCTTTGACACCATTGAGGTAGAAATCTCAAATTAATACTGCCAAAATATGACAGCATGAATTTTTACAGGTTTATACTTTGTCTAAAACCCAGCGTCTTTTTGACCTCATCCAAATCCTGCGGCGTCACCGCTATCCAATTAGCGGAAAACAATTAGCCGAAGAGCTCAATGTAAGCCTTCGTACCGTGTACCGCGATATAGCTACTTTACAAGGGCAAGGAGCCTCAATTGAAGGTGAACCAGGTATTGGCTATATATTACGTCCAGGATTTATGTTGCCTCCATTGATGTTTTCTGAAGAAGAAATCGAAGCATTGGTCTTAGGCTCACGTTGGGTAGCACGTAGGACTGATAAGAAATTAAGACTTGCTGCAACCAATGTCTTAGCTAAGATATCCGCTGTGCTTCCAGAAGATCTTCGGCAACAACTTGAATTTTCAGGTTTACTCATTGGCCCTGTAAAAACCACGGTAGAAAATGATGATGAGAAAGAAGCACTAATACGTCTTGCTATTCGTAAAGAGCATAAGCTTCAAATAACATATATTGATGTTAAAGGAGATGAGTCTCAACGCATTATTTGGCCGCTGGCACTTGGTTTTTTTGAAGAGGTTCATGTTATTGTCGCTTGGTGTGAGCTTAGGTCTAACTTTCGTCATTTCCGCACGGATAGAATTGTCAATTTAGTGCAGCTAGAAACACGTTATCCCAAGCCTCGCCAAGCCTTGCTAAAAAAATGGCGTGAAATAAATAATATTCCTGAGCAATAAGCTCCTTCACTACTGACAGAAACTGTCACTCTATGCCAGTACAATAAGTTAGAACATACAATTACTATTTAAAAGGGAAAACATTATGCTCGAACCAAGTGCCGTTGTACTTTATGTCGATAATCTTCTAGTTAGTAGCCTGTTTTATCAGGATTTACTTGGAATAAAACCCGAAGAAGACTCCCCCACATTTCATTCTTTCAAATTATCAAATGGAATGGGTTTAGGTTTGAAGGCGAAACATTCGGTTGAACCACTCACTAATGAAAATGGTAGTGGTGAACTAGCCTTCACACTTATGAATAACAGAGAGGTTGATGAGTTATTTGTAGAATGGCAAGGAAAGGAAATACGCATGGCTCAGTCACCAACTGTTGTACCTTATGGCTATACTTTTCTTGCACTAGATCCAGATGGCAATCGACTACGGGTTGTCTCACTCAGAAAATCATAATGTCAAATTGGATCGCCGTTGCTTCAGCAGAGCATGTCCAAAAAGGTCGATCATCAGGCTTCATGCAAGTTTGCCATGGTAAAGGTGCCCCATTACGACGTATGAAGCCTAATGATTGGGTTGTCTATTATTCACCCACTGTAACGTTTAGAGGCAAAGACAAATTACAATCATTTACCGCCCTAGGACAAATTATAGATAGAGAGCCTTATCAAGTCGATATGGGTAATGGTTTTTGCCCATTTCGACGAGATGTGCTGTGGTTTGACGCTCAAGCAGCACTTATAACACCACTGCTCGAACGACTTGATTTCACAAAAAATAAAAAAAGCTGGGGATATCAATTTCGTTTTGGACTTATAGCAATCAGCGAACATGATATGCAACTGATTATTAAAGCCATGCAAGTCCCCACTAACGATTAATAAAAGGAGAAAATCCAAATGTCAGCTATAGAGTCCATATTAAAACATGTTGATAGCTTTACAGTAAGAGGTCTCACCGTAAGAACTAAAAACAGCGATGAATTCAACCCAGAAACCGCAAAATTACCTAACCTGTGGCAACAATTCTATTCCAGCAATCCAACCCCTAACACAACTATTTTTGGTGTATATTCAGGCTATGAATCTGATACAGAAGGTTACTATGACGTTACTGCAGGCACACTCAATAACAATCAAGGTGCTGAATTAAGTGTTGTTACAATCAATTCAGGCAATTATCTTGTATTCCAGGGTAAAGGCGCAATGCCCCAAACAGTCATTGAGGCATGGAAACGTGTCTGGGATTATTTTACCGTAGACAGTCCACATCAACGTTGTTTTATGACTGACTTTGAAGAGTATAAAAATGGTGATGAAGTAGCTATTTTTATCGGCGTAATTTGATTGTTTAATCTGGATTTTTCTATTAATAGAGCATCGCTAATGCGGCTTAGATCCGTACGATTTCGCCAATTGAACTTCCGAGTCGTTGCCCGCATTGATTTTTGTGCCGCTTTACTGACTGCTGGAGTGATGCTAGCAAACATACTGTTGCGTTTGCTGTTCTTCACTGCTCTTGGTCTGAAGGTATATCCCAAGAAGTCAAATGACGTGTTGTGATACTTTCCTTTTCGGCTTCCATCTTTGCAATAAACAATCTTAGTTTTATCTGGATGTAGCTCTAATTCACATTCTTCAAAACGTACCGTTAATTCGCGTAGTAGCTGCTGCGCTTGTTCTTCCGTTCTGCAGTGCACAAGACCATCGTCGGCATAACGACACCATGGTACATCTTGATCTCACATTCCGCACCATCCCATCTAAATTTTCTCAATTAGTTATTTGTCCAAATTTCCAACAATCCAATTTAAATAA
>NZ_CBCSKT010000074.1:0-2356 GCF_965140895.1 Legionella sp.
TGAATTACTGCAGCAGCACGACTTTTGGTGCGATGTATTGGGTGATATAAAATGAGGGGATTCATGAGGTATGGAGTAAGACTCGTTTGAATAACATTTTATCATCAAGAAAATCTATTCACATAAGCATGTTGTCCAATATCTCAGGGACAAAGGGGGCATTTGGGGCAGGCGCGTCACTACTAGGTTATAGCTGTCCCCACCCTTTGCAATTAAGGTGGGGCATTTGGGACTTATTGGATACCATATTCACCAATAAAAATATATTTCATCATAATAATTCCTTTAAATTGGGTATAGGATTAAAGCTAAATGAAGGCATGGTGGTCGGATTTTTCTCTTAGTCCTGATTTACGTCCAGTCTCTTTGGTTGCTTATCTTTGGCATTCTTTTGTGAATACCCTGACTTTTGACCATTAAGGTATTTCAATATGTATAACCGGAACGTATTGTAAGTTGCAGTGAAGCTTCCCTCGTCTCTCAGCGTTTCCCATATGACGGTCATCGACCATCCTTTTTCCAAGGCTTCGGATATGTCTTCGCGCATAGCTAGAAACTCCACTTTATTTTTTCTGGCGTTCGTTTTTTGTTGGTTCTGTTTAGAAGTAATTATGTTTTCAGTTAAGGATTTTTTCATGATTTAAACTCCATATTACTGGTTATTCAATCCTTTGAGTTTTATCGTTTATTTCTATTTATTTTCGACCTTTTAAGCCCTTTTTGGTAACTTTTGGTAATTTATTATTTATTTTTAATTATTCATGATTATTTCCGTTACTAATTGTTATATAACGAACAATAACGAATAATTACCCAAAGACGGTTCCAAAATAAATTTCAAAATGCAGGGCAAAATGCAGGGCAAGATAGGTGAAGTATGATAACCAGCGAGCTGGTTATCATACTTCACTAACCTTATTCGCACCTTCGGTGCTCAACGTAAAAACCGATGGTATAGGCAATTTTATTCACCTCCCCAAATCTTACCGGTAAAAACATACAGTCTTGGTGTGCCAACTCCTTTGATTCTTGGCTTGTGTGAGGCTTTGCCATCCGAAGCGGGTTTCAACCAGCCCGCTTGTAATAAAACCCTTGTCACAGTGCGTTGATCAAAGCCTTTGCATAGTTCGTTTTTGTATGTTTCGGTTAACACCATGTAGATTCGAAAACCTTCGCTATCTGTATGATAAAATCCTGCTCGGTTGAGGATCTTGTCATTGTTGGGTGAATTGGCATTATCAAATCTACTGGCACCGTGAGATTCAAAGAATGCACGCACCTGCGCCATAAACGGCAATAAGATTGTGGGTTTCCCCAAACTGAAGCAGCTAGACTCAATGCGGTGCTTTTTCCAGATGAGGATGCGCCTCTGAAATGAAAACCGCCTGAGTCTTCGCCAACAATCTTTGACAGAACCGGAGCGAGGGCTACAGAGATGGCAAACACCAGTCTTGTGTTGCCTGATGCCAGCCAGCCTATTGAATCTCGCCATTCTTCCACACTGCCCTTAGCGGACATTGCCGGTTCAATGGCATTGGTATTCTGAAATACAATCTTCTCTGTTGATTGTCCGATACACTGGGAAGCTGTTACAAAGACATCGCCATGCCAACCGAGTTTATCAACACATCGTGCACGCTCGTCTACCGGAAAGACCTGTAAATAGGAGGCTAGCAAATCGCGAGCAGTCTTATTGGGAGAAATGCTCAATCCTAATCTTGCCAGCTCTCGCCTCACATCGGAGGCATCACCTTGCAATAAAGCCAATGGCATCACCCACTGATGAGTTACCCCATCATCATCCTGCCATTCTAGCAAACGACCCCATTCACCACTCTGGGCATCTCGGGTTTTGGCAACGACATGCAATGGTGCACATATCCACCTAGGTGGTAAAGGAGTTCCATCCTTATCAATACCGATAAAAGTTAGCCCCTCATTAGTTAACCGAAAGCGACCACCGGCATAGTCGCATACAATTGGACGCTGCTTTAGTGTATTGGCTAATTCAATAACATGATTTTGTGACATACATTATTCTCCAAACAACAGTCAACCATCGGAATGAATCCAATTCATTCTGACGAATTTTAAATTTATGCGTTCTCAACGAGCTGTAACTGACCTTCGTCACTGGTTGAGTAATAAATTTTTTGTTGTTGGAGAAAATTCACCACATCCTTCCATGGCATTAATTGCTGATATAAAATAGCCACAATTTCCAAGTCTCTTGAGAAAGATATGCCAAAAGCCATCCATGAAAAATTAATTAACTTGAGCAAAGAAGCGCTTATTGAGATCATCATTAATATTGCCAATGAAAACAAGGAAACAGAAAAACTTGTTTCAACCTTTT
>NZ_CBCSKT010000074.1:2366-2892 GCF_965140895.1 Legionella sp.
CATTAAAAATGGGAAACGTTTTATTTCTTATTATGAGGCAAACGCATTTACTGCCCATTTGGACTCAATTTTATCTAAAATTGATAACTACCTCGCAAAACAAGCGCCCGATCTAGCTATCAAACTCGGCAAACGGTTTATTGAAATCGATGAAAAGCTTTTCGAGCGAATAGATGACTCCAATGGCTGTCTGGTGAGCTTTTACCATGATGTATTTGAGGTATTAGACAAGGCATTTAGCTTTTCAAGCGAAGCACCGCAAGCAATCGCCGATTACATTTTAACCATTTACTTTAATGATGCCTATGGTAATCGAGGAGCAATAGTCGATTGCTTGAAACTTTGTTTAACCGAGCCAGTAATAAAGGCATTGGAATCGGCTTTGCCCGAGATAAAATCCCCTGATACCACTCCTGAGTTTAATCGCGATCACCCCAGTTGGGATTTTAACGCCTATATGCATAACCTTCGAGTTATCGGCTTACATAAAAAAATTGCTGATAAGAGACAAAACGTGGATCGTTAT
>NZ_CBCSKT010000075.1:0-2885 GCF_965140895.1 Legionella sp.
AATTTCTTGTTATAAATTTCTTCCGCAATTAAATCCTGGTGCACCAGCATCGATTGATAAGCCGACAAACGCCGTTCATTACGTCCTATTTTGATAGCACTTGTCAACGTTGCGGCGAACGCCAAGCAGGCACCAACCGCACCTAATATTAATTCTGTAGTGCCAATCAAGGCAATACCAAATGGAGCAAGCACTCCAGAGAGCACTAACGCAAAACCAATTAGAGTAACCATCGCCGCTACTGCTGCAAAATAAGAAATCTAAGCGAACGAATGAAATAGAAGAGACTGATTTTATTGAGACCATGAATAAGAAGCTCCTGTTATTAGAAGAAATTAACTCAATGGTCTCTGATTCATTCAGTGATGATAAGAAGTATAAAAAATCTATGGAGGCTCTGCTGCAACAGTGTTCTCTTGAAACGAATGTTCTCATTGAATTAGCGGTTAAGAATAATCGGTTACTCATCTTAAAAAGCTTAATGCGACTACGCAAAGACATAAATTTTGAGTTTAAGAACCTGGATAAGAACCAATATCTTTTGGAAATTGCATATGATAAACATTATTTGGATATCTTCAAATTTTTATTAGAGCATAAGGCCAGCCCTGATATTGTATGTACTAATAAATCCCCCATCCTTTTTTGTGCTTGTGTAGAGGAGCGTTTAGAGGAAATGGAGATATTATTAGAAGCAAAAGCCGATCCATTTGCTATATGTCCCAAAGGATTTGCTTCATTGGGAGCTCTTGTAATGAGAGATGACATTATACCGAATAATGACCATGTAGAACGCTTCTTAATCTGCGTTCGTCAAACAATTGATCAGCAACAAGGTCGGACGAATCAACTTAGCACTCCTCTTGCCTACGTCTGTCAAAAAGGGTGGGAAGATACTGCTAAATTATTACTAAGCCATGGTGCAAACCCTAACATAGGTCGCTTCGATGGTGTTACTCCTTTGGGAGTCTGTGTATACAAGAATAATTTTAAATTATTTCAAAGCATTATTGAAAATTCTACTGTACCTGTTAAGCAAGGATTATCGAATGCTTTAGATGTTGCAGTGCTGTTCCAAACCCTTGAAAATGATGTTGATAAGAACTGTTTTATTGAGGAAGTTATTCGTTATAGTAAGGAACATCAATTAGATCTAGAGATACCATCTGCCACTGATGCCGCAATACGACTTGAAAAATGTGAGGTTATCACTCCACTAAGGATTCATTCAATAAGCATCAGTACTTTTTTTCATAATGCACCTAGAAGTAGTTATGACAGTGACGAAGATGAACATGAAAAAATTACTAATCATTCCATAAATCAATAAATGTCCTAAGTATGGATAAGGGATTATCCGGCTCTAATGTCGCAAAAATAATTATAGTCGTGAAACAGAGCCTCATTATCTACTCCAACGCTTATTAAAAAATAGAGAAACCTACGAGGTCAATTAAGATGCCTCTTTGGCTTAACCAAAGAGGCTAGAGGAAAATTACTCAGATGCTAATTCAATCGCAAAAGCTACCGCTAATTTACTGAAGTTCGTCATATGTTCTAAGCTCAATAGAGCCATAGTATCTGAAGAGCTATGAATATATGGGTTGTGATCATCGAAATTTGATTCACATGGGAATGCGGCAGGAACTCCAATTTCAGTCCATGAAGCATGGTCACTACACCCATACCCACAACGTGAATAATCAACGGGAACCTTCACATAGATATCAATTAATTTCGCTACAAAGTTGCTTAGACCTTTATCGGTGTAATCAGTAAATACCCACATGGTTGGATCTTTAGGATCAACACGATAACCAGTCATATCAAATTGAATCGCCGCTTTAACTGGAATTGCATGCTCGTGGAAATGGTCTACAACATGTTGAGAACCTACCAAGCCACGCTCTTCAGCAGCGTACCAAATGATGTAAACAGGACGTTTAAACGTAGTGTTAGACGATAACAGAACACGAGCCATTTCCATGATACTGGAAGAACCACTACCATCATCACCAGCACCTGGCATACGGCCATCTAAAGTGTCCATATGTGCACCAATAACAATCCCTGGAGCTTTAATGTCTTTACCGATAACGGTCACTAAAGAAGGTTGTTTGTAGTAGCCTGTAGACACAAAATAAGTTGCTACATCGGTACGTCCATATTCTGTTGCCATTGCCTCAAATTTAGCTTTTAACCATTTTGCCGCATCAACCCCAGTATCTTTGGTAGCTGAACGATTATGGTATGAAGTTAAATGAGCCAAAGTTTGCCAAATATTATCCGCAACCACATTTTTCAATGCTGCGTTTACTTCATCTTGATGCTTAATTTCATACGTGGTTTTTCCTTTTATGGGCGCATGCAACGCGTTTTTTGCTAAAACGTTTTTAGCGGCACGCTGTTTTGCAATCAGCGAATTACCTGCTATGCGCTGACTCACATTCACAAAACGACCACAATGTTCTTTATCGGCTAAATGACTGATTGATTCAACATCGGCGCTGGGAACATCTATAATTCGAAATTGTTTGTTTTCTGCCAAAACATCATATGCCGTAGTTATTTTTGCAGCAAGACATTGAGAAACTTGCAATTGCTCATGTACAGGAACACTAGCAGCAGAAACTGGGGTACCTGCCAACATTGAACCAGCAACAATAAAGCCCATCCATTGATTAAAACGCATATCCTCTCCTAATTAATGTTGAGTTTCAAAAACAAAAGAAACTACATGAGGTAAATCATGCTGTTTCACTTTACCTAAATTCATCTATTGAATCTACAGCTACATACACAAAAACCTTGATGCAGCCTGACTCCTCGCGCAATTACACACTATCATGTCCTTTTTTTAACCTTTGCGCCATTGATAATCATTC
>NZ_CBCSKT010000076.1:0-2862 GCF_965140895.1 Legionella sp.
CTACGGAAAAACATCCGGCCCTAAGGCTACCAGGGACTACTCGCCCGCGCCTTCGGCTCTCCATGGCTCGCAGCGGATGAAGTAATCCCGTTAATTGAGGCTCCGTTGCAAAAACGAAAACCTATACAAAAATCCGTCTTATGGATAGATCTCAGCTGTAGATACCAAATTGTTCATTAATAAATGAAATCTCAGTTCGATTGCCATACATCCATATATTGAACTGTCCTTTTTTAAACATACGCATGATTTCAAAACCCCTGATGGTTGCATAGGCGGTTTTCATGGATTGATGAGTCGCTTGCGTTTCCCATGGTCTGCTTCAAGTCGGTTATTGCGGTATTTTATCTGCAGATGACTTACATGGGAACCCAGATTTCCTTCCTGCTTCAGTTCTTTAATAGCCTGACCATAGGCTGGATTTTTATCCGTATTAATAACACTTACATCACAAGTTGGGTTGTTCTTTATGAGCTTCTTCAGGAAGCGTTTTGCAGCTTTTGCATTCCTTCGATGGGAAAGGGAAAAATCAATCGTATTGCCCCGCTCATCGATTGCACGAGACAGATATTTCCACTCGCCCTTTATCTTGATATAGGTTTCATCCAGGTGCCAGCGACTGGCGTAACGTTTCTTATGCCAATCAAGGCGTTTTTTTAATTCAGGAGTATACAACGATAAAGTGTAGTGCTTTCTATAGAAAGACCTCGTTCCGACATCATTTTTTCCAAATCTCTGTAACTGATCCCGTATTTACAGTACCAACGCACACATTGCAGGATTACACCATGAAAATGACGCCATTTAAATGCTGAAGGTTTCGTTGAGCACATTTGAGATCTCGGTTAATAGTTTTAGATTGAAGTATAAACCATCGTTCATTTTTGCAACGGAGCCAAAAATTGAGAGTTGAATTTAAGCTGAATTAAAAATAAACAGGAAACGGTCCTTTTCGTCAGGATCCCGGCCGAACCTCATTGATGACGTCTTTATTCAACCCTACTCAGGACACGCTAAAAGGGACTCTCTTGAAATATATTCAAAATTAAGCCTGGCTGATGCGCAAGATAAGTATAATGATGTTATTCGGGATTTTCCGATATGAATTTTTAGATTTTTGTGTCAGGGCGCAAGTTCCGGAGCGCTAGGCGAAGCACGAGAAAGCAGCCGCGTTCGCGACCGCACTTTCAAGCCTTCACTTCAAAGAATTAGACAACCAGTCGGTTGATACACTGGTTGTGACTGCATAAGTTCTGCAAGGTTGAAGTTTTAGTTCGATATAAGTTGTCCAATAATCACCCAGCTGCGCCCAGTCGCCCCGGCCCCCCACCAACTTACCGAGAATCCGATCACCGAACATATCGACCGAAAAATTCCCACCAAGACCATCAAGCGAATCATCAGTAACAAGGATAGGGAAATCCTTAACCTTATCTCTTCTAAATTTATATGATCGGGCAACGCTCTCTTGCTCTTCTATGACATAATAAAACCCCTGCGCCATCACGCATCGATCAATGCCAGGCAAGCGTCTCATTTCAAAACCTATCAATTGGCGCCACACCAAATTAATTTTGTCAAAATTATCCCTGCTTGCTTTATATAAATCACGCCACTCGAGGTTAAGTAATTCAAAAGCATAGTGAAGGCTTGCATAGTTATAATGCAAGCAGGGTTTAGTCAAAATTCGTGGCGCCCAGTCCTTTCGAAACTGTATCATCGCATCACGAAGCTTACTCGCGCGCGTCATATCTTTTTTGAGCAATGCCGTTACATCCTCAGCAGAAGCATCTTTAATTATTTGAATTAATGGACCTAAATCATAGGGTTCTTGTTTTAACATACCATCAATGTGTGGTTTATATCGCTCATATTGACATATCCTTTGCTGTTCAGCGTCTTTCGTTTCTATTTTTGAAAAATAAGACTGTACCTTCTCTGCCAGCTCATAATCCCCTGCACCCAATGCAAACTCATAAATGGTTACACGTCTTATTTCATCGCCACCTGGGGTTTTCACATTGCCCGTTTGGAGCAGTAGATTGGGATTATCGTCTAACATGTTAAGTAGTGCTTCCACATCTTCTTGCCGTGCGTAAGCGGCATATTTTAGTGCTTGCCCAATATCGCTATTTGGGCCTTCGTCGAACGTTGCAATGTCGCGAATTAACTCAGGGGGGAATGTAGAAAAAAAGTTGTTGTCGCGCTTACTAAACTTAAGCATGGCGTATGTTTGTTCACGGCTTGGCATCGGTCTATACCTTGTTGTGGTTCATGGAGTATTAATTCGCCTAACAATAGATGGGCATTATACAGACAATATGATTCATATACAATCTAATTCGGGATCAAAATGTAGCTGCGAGTATAGGTGGTCTATCGTATTAATTCATTACAGGCTACGAAGTTTAGGATATGGGCTACTAAAATTTTGCACAACCATATAATTAAAGGTTATACATTAAACCAAAATCAGCTATGTGTCAAAATAAGATAAATTGACGCAATTGTCACCAGATAGAGCAATGGATGACACAAACCGTTCAAGAAAAATTAGTGAAACTCGGTATTAGCGAGAAATCTTACCACCAATGGTCAACTCAGCTTCAGAAATTAGGCTATTCAGAAATAGGGGTAGTGACCACATCCGTGTCAGAATTTACGGTTTGACATCTAAGTTTGCTCCAAAACCGTAAATTCTCCCACATTCTCTATTTCCGATTGATCAATAACTGCATCAGTAAAATAAGTACCCATCGTAATCAAATGCTTATGTGATAAAAGTGATATATACCCATTCAACTTGAAGGTACTGGGTTTATGATCTGAAAACTATCATTAATGCGTCCACGGAGGGATTGA
>NZ_CBCSKT010000077.1:0-2686 GCF_965140895.1 Legionella sp.
AAATCTCATAATGCCGATACTTTTAATTCATTTCAGAAAAAATTTCCAGTACTTTCAATGGCGATGGGTATAGATGTGTGTTGTAAATTTAAATTGCTGTCATATATTTCAGCAATCCCTGATTTTAAAAAACCACCCTGTAAACATCCCTGAACATAAGATATAGCCATGTTTTTATCTAAGAAATTATCTATAGAAGTCAGTTGTACGAGCTTATCCTTTAAGGAAGTATTTAATAAAGAATTCTCTAACGATTTAATACCATTAGTAATATCTGCATTAACTTGGTATTGCTTCATATTACCTACCCATGCTCGTTTTGTAGCATCAGGTAATTGTAATTCTAAAGATTCAATTATGACCTTATTAGCAACACTACCAGCTTGCCTATACAACACAATAGCTTTTCGCAGGTAATGTAATTTTTGAATGGGTGTCTCAATGTTGGAAATTTTTATACATAATTGTGCAAAGCTAGTCTGTAACAGTTTTTTTTGCTGTTCGGTAGAAGAAAAATATTCAATAGCAACTTCATACCCTATTTCAGCAGCTTTTAACATTTCAGCTTCTTCGAGCTTTGTAACTAATTCACAGCATAAAGTAGCATAATATTCTTTTTTATTTGCTTCTATTAGCTCATACTGAGCAAAAATGTGGAGCAACTCAATCACAGGATAGTAATTTTTTTGATCTAGTTCACTTTGGATCTCTACATTAAAAAAATCCACAACACATTCAGTAATATGTGCAGCTCCTTTAATAAATTTTATTGCAAGTTGCGACAATCTTTTCACACGATCTAAATATTCATAACGTGGATAACTATTATTGTTTAAGCAACTAAGGTATGAGTCCACAGCGATTTGCGCGTATTGAAGACGATTTTTCTTTTTACAGAAATGTAAAACATCTGCGATTCTGGCTTTCAATTCCAGATCTTTTACTTCCTCTAGCAGCACAGAAAGCAATTCAATTTTTTTATCATCCAAATCTTCTATAAGAGGAGATCTACCTTCTTGATAAAAATGAAATAATGGTCGAAAAGGATTCCGTGAAAAATCATCAAAATTAAAACAATAAGAAGTTACATCTCTTAATAGTTCAAGTTTGTCTTTGTAAATCAGGTCATTTTCATTTTTTGCTGCTTTTGCAAATATTTCCCAATACTCAGTACATGAACGTGAAGAAGCTATCGATAAATAGGATTCAAACGTGTGTTTTTGAATACCTGATCGTTCTTCTAGTTCTTCCATACTCAACTAAGCCTCATAAGACATGATGATTAAACCAGAGAGTATCCACAGAATTTTGGATCGTTTTTTGGATCGACTTGATATTGAAGCTTGCTGGGGTGTTTACTAACTCATTGATTCTATTGGTCGGGACGGAAGGATTTGAACCTTCGACCACTAGCACCCCATGCTTTCCACTAACGATATCATTCGATTTCATTTAAATTCAAAAATCGCTTATAACCCTTGATATACATGCATTTAAACCATATCATCACATTCAAACAATCTCAAACAATTTCACTTGAGAGCAAATTTAAGTGTACCCCAAGAATTAATGAGGCTGTAATGACTAATTTTACTGACACCTACATCAAAGGAATGAAACCACGTGCTACCCGTTATGAGGAATATGAGGGAGCAGGCTTTGGCATTCGTGTCACCCCCAATGGAATTAAAAGTTGGATTTATCGTTACAAAATAGCGGACAAAACCGACAAAATAACGCTTGGTCATTACCCCGCAATGAGCTTGGCTAATGCTAAAAAGCAATTTATTGAATTGAGTCAATTGCGCCGTGATGGAAAAAATCCTAAGGAAATTATTAGTTATCAAAAAGAAGCACGGACAAATACAGTCAGCAAGTTAGTACTTGCATGGTATACGAGTTACATTGAAAAAGAACGCAAACAGCCACTTCAAATTAAACAGCTAATAGATGCAGATATTATTCCGTTGCTTGGGGATATTGAATTGACCAACCTTTCTCCTGCAATGGTTACTAAAGCATTAGATAAGATTGTTAAGCGTGGTGCGCCAGTCCATGCCAATAAAGTACTGGCAGCCCTTAAACAAGCATTCAGTTATGGGGTCAGGCGTGGTGCAATGACTGAAAATCCCGCCTTATTGTTACAAAGTCGTGATATTGGAGGCATAGAGAAACCCCGAGCGCGTTATTTAACAATTCATGAAATAAAAGAATTACTGCGATTTTTAAATAGCAGCAACAATCGCATGTCCATCCAAATCAAATTAGCCATCAAGCTTATTCTACATACTGGAATAAGGTCTGGAGAACTTAGGCTTGCGACTTGGTCAGAGACCGATTTTGAAAATAGCCTTTGGACTATTCCTCAAGAACACACCAAGCAAAATGAAACTATGAGAATTCATTTAGCTGAGCCAGTACAGGAAATGCTTAAAACACTTAAATCGGTCTCACAATCGGAGTTTATACTTTCAGCACACCAGGGTGAACCTCTTAGTTCCAAGGCTTTGTCACGTGCCATTAACCGCATTCAAGAACGAGTCGGCATCCCTCACTGGACAGCCCATGATTTAAGAAGAAGCTTTTGTACTCAGCTGGGTGAGACGCTGCATATATACCCATCGCCATTGAAAGTACTGGAAATTTTTTCTGAAATGAATTAAAAGTATCGGCATTATGAGATTTC
>NZ_CBCSKT010000078.1:0-16482 GCF_965140895.1 Legionella sp.
ATTCAGTGGATGAAATCTCATAATGCCGATACTTTTAATTCATTTCAGAAAAAATTTCCAGTACTTTCAATGGCGATTGGTATATAATCAACTTGAAACATGGTTTAAAAGACGTTAATTTAGTAACCAGTTAAGTGACTATTTTTATTTATGCTGATGAACATTTTTGATTAGTCACATAACCGGTCGTTTTTGTGACTATAAAATTAAAAAAGAGGAGTAATTATTTTGACTAATAATTTGGTACGACCAGAAGATATTTTACCGAATGGGGTTGATAGTACATTCATCAATGGAAAAATGGTAAGGAAAGGTACAATTGCTGCTTTTTTAGCAAACGTAGATCTTTTAGAAAAGGAAAATGCTACGGAGCAACAAAGGCGAGAAGCAATTAATATAATGAAAGAACTTGCACCAGCAGTCATTTCTATAGGATTGCATAAACACGTTGTATTTAAAAACAACCAAGTTGAACAAATTCTTGTTAATACTGAAATAATTGCTTGCAATCGCGATTAAGGATAAAAATGCTCATTGGATATGTGCGTGTTTCAAAAACAGATGGATCGCAATCAACAGATTTACAACGTGATGCTTTAGTGGCAGAAGGCGTCAAGGAAGAGTCCATTTATCAAGATCATGCTTCTGGAAAGCAAGACGATCGTTCAGGTCTGCAAAATTGTCTGAAAGCATTACGAGAAGGCGATACATTAATTGTATGGAAATTAGATCGTTTAGGACGAAATCTTCACCATCTAGTTAATACTGTCCATGATTTAACTGCAAAAAATATTGGATTAAAAGTACTGACTGGTCATGGGGCAGCAATTGATACAACAACCGCTGCTGGTAAATTGGTCTTTGGTATTTTTGCAGCACTTTCTGAATTTGAACGTGAAATGATTAAAGAACGAACGATTGCTGGTATGGCTTCAGCACGTGCGCGTGGACGAAAAGGTGGGCGCCCTTATAAAATGACTCCAGCAAAGCTTAGACTTGCAATGGCTTCTTTAGGTAAACTTGAAACTAAAATTGGTCCGTTATGCGAAGAACTTGGTATTACCAAGCAGACATTGTATCGGCACGTGGCTCCAACTGGCGAATTACGAGAAGATGGAAAGAAACTATTGGGATTGCCATGATCCGAATTTTATTTGAATTGGATAATTTTAATTAATGATAATGCTTAGAGTAACTTTTCGTTCCAATGATTGTCACGTCCCAAAATAAAGTCTTAATTAAGAACAACTTGGCTTTTTTTAATCATCTATAAGGCACTGTCATGTATGGACCCAGCGCTGGATGCACACATGGCGATACCCTTTTGTTTAATAAAGTTGCCTCAATTAAAACTTAAAAAAATTATAATCCATAGTTCATCGCACATTTACTTTTTATGACAGAAAAATATTTATTAAATCAATTTCATGCCGACTAAAATGGTAAGCTGCTGCTCGGAACCCCAACCTGATCTGATTAGGAGGTTGGGGGAAGATATCATTTTGAATTAGGTGCCAATGTACATTTGTCAGAAAATAACTCACTAAGATGGGTAAGTTCCATCATTTTCAAATTGGCATTGATTAGTTGTTTTAGATTAACATCATTATTATAAACACCATTCTTTAATAAAGAAGTATCAGGATGGTCACCATCCTTTAATACTTTAAGTGCGGATTGCAGAAGAGTAGCGGCCATCTTTCTTGCTCCCTTACTGTAGTCTCGATAATTAAAAAATGAGATCTCGGCTTCCTTGTCTAAAGCACTTAGATATTCTTCCAGCGCGTTAATGAATTTGGTTAAATTCTCAAGAGAAACTTCGGTGTTATCTGGTATGATAATGACTGATTCATCCGCCACCTTTTGGTCATCTTGAGCTGTATGTAGTTCTTCCGGATTTGTCCTTGTTGTAGCGGTTACTTGAGTGGAAGGCATATCAGATTCTTGCTGATCCATGTTCGATAAAATCCTTTCTTCCTGCTTAACAGAAATAGGAGGCCCTGTGTCTAATAATAGCCAGGAGGATCCCATTAAATCCCTTTCTTCTAATTTTTCCCAATCATTGAAACTTAAATCAATACTGGGTACTTTAAATTGGCCAAACTGAAATATAGATTCCAACACGTTTAGTTGTTCTGCTTTATTGGCGGCTAAAATTTCTTCCAGATCTTCTTCGTATTCTCCCAATAACAGATCCGCTTGTGCCAGTTCTTTTGATTTAAAAGGACCTACTGCTGTTTTAATCGGAACCTCTCTGTCTAATTCAGCTATTTGTAGACGTAAATCGTTAATTTCCTTTATGCAGTCATGAATGTAACTTGTTAAAGTGCCCGTCTTTTTCAAGGTATTTCTTTCTGCGAGAGATATCATAAATGCTTTTGTTGTTGTAATTGTATCTTTTATTTTTGCTACATACTCCGCTGTTGTTTCAGGGAGTAGTTCCTCAGCGGATTTTCCGTATGAAAATATAGTTTTCTCACCTTTGTCGAATAAGAAATCGACAGCCTCCTGGGCGATCATCATTCGTGGGGTCAGTGGTTTAGAGGTATAAGCTAAATCCAGGCGAATGGCTTCGGCGATATATTCCAGATCACTAACTGGGCACTCTCTACCTAGGTATTTTAAATAGGGGCTATCTACATCTTTTTGAATAAATAAACCTTGGTGCAAGACATCATCAAAGACAATTTCTGGCTCAATGTGAAGTTTCTCGCGAGCAAATCGTTCAATTTCACGTCGTACTTCATTATTAACGCGAGGATTAGTTGGATCAGCCAAATGGGCTAATTGTTTAATCAGCAATGTTCTGTATAAAACAAATTCTTTCGTATTGATAAAAGGTGTATCCAGGTTAGTGGAGTCTTCAATTTGGAGAGGTTTATTCAGTGAATAAAGAAAGTCCAGCGAATGATTTAAATAACTTTGAATATTGGCTGGATTAATTTTTGATTCGATGTGAGCACTGGGACTGTCAATTCGTAAACCAAGCATTGCACGATAATCGGCATCACCAATGAAGATGGATTCTTTATTTGGATCCTGAGTCAACGCATAGTTAAACCGCTGCGCGGTAACCAGCATTTGGTAATAGGGATGTGATTCATCCACCGCTGTTTCTGGAGTAACAATAGGCGCCAAGCTCCTAGCTTGCTCCAGATCATGGAGCAAACCACCAAGTCCCCCTGCGGTAACAGGGAGAGTGTAAAAATCAACCAACTCTTTAGGTAAGGTAGTTTGCCGAGTACCTTGTGGAACTGCAGCCACGATTTCCATAACTTGCTGTTTGATTTTTTCTACAAGCTCAAAACGTTTGATAAAATCTTTATTCTCAGAATATTTTAAATAAGCTTGAGTATGATCAATAAAATTTTTTAACTTGATCGGAAGCGCACCACGCTCTTTCAAGCGCATTTCTGCCAGCAGCAAATCCTGCATTTCTTTGGTTTGTTGATCACCATTTGTGATAATGCCTTTATGGTGTTCCGATAAATTGATTTCTACTTGTTTGCTATGACGGTAGCGTATGGCATATTCCCTAATCCAGGCAGTACTCGCACCCATGGCCACTTGCTGGCGGCCGCTATTGAAGATATCGAAATAGGCAGCAAACCCTCCCGAGGCGTGTTGAGTGCTATAGTCTTCTAATTGTTTCAAATCCTTACCCGTAGTGGGGACTACATCTTTAATCAGGCGTTTTAATCGAGCACTCTCATGGATAATATTTTCCCTTGCGTGTTGGAGAGAATCACGATTTTCTTTGTCGCGTTTGAATCGTAAGCCGTCAATATTATTGACAGCAAAGTAAGTCCCTACGGCGGCAAGACAGGTAATGACCAAGCCAATAGCCAGGATGCCTGAGCTGATAGGTGCGCCAACAATGAGTGAAGCCAACCCTAAGGCAATGCTACCTGCTATTAAGCCGCCTATACTGGCTATTATATAAGAGTGCTTAGCCATGAAACTGGGTTCAACCATTTGGGCTGTCAAGTAACGTAAGCATTGATTCATGAACTCAAGTTGCAATTGTTGAGTAAATCTTTCTCGCTCTTCAGGCTTGGCAAAATAATTTTTTAGCCAGCTAATAATTTTATATTCTTGTTTCTCATCTCGAATCTTTTGATCTTGGATGTCATAAATATCTACAAAGGCTTGATTGAATAACTTATTTAATTCATCTAAAAAATAGACTTCAATCGCGGCATTCAGAGTATCTTTATCACAATGTTGGCGATGGGTTAAGTGAGTCTCTTCAAAATCCTGACGCATATTTTTCTGGGCGTCATTTTCTAATCCTAACAAGAGGCATTCTCTATAGTGGAAGAGTTTGGTCAATTCTTTAGATAGCTCTTCATATTTTTTATCAGTGAACCCGGCTTTTTTCATTTCAGCATCGAATTCTTTGCGCGCATCGTCATCAGCTGCTCTTCCTGTGCTGGCTAACCATGCCTGATAGGCTAAATAACCAGCGCCCGCACCTAGGGCTGCACTAAAAACACCGCCAACGATATTACCAGTTCCTGCTAAAGGGTTGATAATATCAGTAGGAGCACTCACTTTTTGTGAATAATAGGCGGTGCCAGCTACACCGATACCTAAAAGTCCAGCTAAAACTCCATGACCAATTTTTGCTGTGGCGGAGGGTTGTTCTACTGCGTAATCCAGGTAGAAATTTTGGCTTTCATGGTAACTACCAATCAGCTCTACATACCGCTTAACTAATCTGGCCTGCTCTAGGTTTCCAGCCATTTCAAGATGAGTGACCATATTTTTTTCTAAGTTTTTTCTGTGATTTTCTTTAATAAGTTGAAAATATTGATCAATACTTAATTTTTTTGGCATTTGAGTTCTTTATAAAACAGGATTGATTTTTATTATAGCAATGCGAGATTAAGGATATATTATGTTCTTACAGATCGTGTTTTAATTTCCAGGGCAAGTGAGTGTACAATGGATTAATTCTTCGACAACGGGCATGGTTTTTATTAATACTGGAAGACACCATTATATAAATATAACTATTTTTATAATGGTCAGTGTGGCCAGGTAGGTTTTAAGGCATTGCTTTAATAACGGGACTTGACACGTTCTCCTGAATGAGGCATTTGAACTCTTGGTACCACCTTCAGGAGAGCTTTCGCCGACGAATCTACCATTCCCTATTGCAATCCTGGTCGAACATTACTTGGTGTCGTTGAGGTTATTACTAACTCATCGGGTATTTCTTTAATATCTCCTAATCGATCTTGAATAATCGCATTGAGATTGTCTTCATTACTCAATGTATTATTGTTGTATTGCATCAGTTGCTCAACAACATCAGGACGGGCTTCGGCAAGAATATCGCTAATATGTACCAGGACATCAGTTTTAGTAACTAATGTTTCAAATCGTTTCATCAGTTGCTCGGTAGGAGTTAGCTCATGCTCTTTTTGATGAAGTGCTTTCCATTTTTCTGAGCCAGAACTTGGCTCAGAGACGGTTTTCACTATTGAGCAAAGTTCTATACCCGTATCGTCAACCTTGGACTTAGCACTGGTACGGCTTGCGTAGCCATCACGAACATAAAGAGCATCGACTTTTTCCTTAAAGACTTGCAGAGTTCTTGGGTGAATGCTAATAGTCTCAGTCTCATTTAGCATCACGTGCAGCCCCAAAATTTTACGTATGTGCCCTGCTTGCTCTGTCGTTTTCGCTTCCAGTCGTATTGATAACCGGCCATCATCTTCCCATTTAATCGCAAATCCAGCTTTTGGTGTTTCAGGCGTATTATCACTATTTATCATTGCCAAAACACGTTTTAATACAGTTGCTTTGTATGTAGGATGGAATAATTCTTTTTGTACCTTTTCATTGTATTTTTGATCAGCAATGACCATTAATTTACTTAGTTGATCTTGAGTCAGCGCGTAACTCACTCCTCCTTTAGATACGCTAGGGTGAACTAAGCCAAATTCCTTTTCTATTGTCTTTGCAATGAACTTATTGGTAGTACTCAAGGTATAAGTACCATTGTCTTCATGTTTCAATTGAAAAGGAATACGCTTATCTTGCGGTTCAAAACGTAGCCTATTTAGGAACACTTCGCCATCTGCAGACATAATTGACGTAGGTGAACAAAATTTTTCCAGGTTATCGAGTAAATCAAGCTCTTGTCGAGTTAGCGGTATACGTTGCGCAAAGGTTTTTAATATCCGAGAATTATTGGTATAGGCTTGTGATGCCATTTTATCAATAAATTTTATGTATCCTGAAAGCTCTTCATAAGGCATGCCACTTTTTACCGCCATCTCCATAATATCCGTTTTGATTTTGTAAAAATACAAATCAAAATTTGATAATTTTCCTGAACCGACAGCCATTACATGAGCTTCGAGTAAAGCCATGGTTTTTGGATTACTGCAATTATGTCTAATAAGATCTAATTGTCTTAATAAAGATTTTGGAGTGGGCGTACTTTCTTGAATACGATGTAACTCTTGTCTTAAACCAGGATTGCTTTTAATCACTTCTTCATCAGGATTTTCGCCCGTGATCATTTTTCTTAATAAGTGCAAACCAACCATACGTTCAGATAAGGGCGTATCATAAAACACGCTATAGTTTCGGTACATCATGTGCCGTGCAAGACCGACTGCGGTTTCTCTTCTAAGAAATGCGGGTGCTTTAGCGTAAAAATCATCAAATGAAAAATCATCGTTCAAACTATCGCAGACCCCATCACCTTCATACGGCTTACCGTAGTCAAAGCCATAGAATGCGCCATCAGCAAAGCCTTTATTCTGGGCATTTTTACCGATACCATCACGGTCTCCAATGGCAACACCAAAAATTAAATTTTTCGCCAAGCCAGGAATGAGCATGGATTGTTTCAGAGGAGCATCTTTATTTTCAACTAATACCCCACGATAATCAGGTTCTTTTCCATTACAAAGAAAATCAGTAAGTTCACGTAAACCATTTTTCCAACCGCAAGCTAATAAGGCATGTGCCCCACCGTCTTTATTATTTACCCAAGCAAGTTCTTGCTTTTGGTTTTGCTCACTAAAAATACCGGCTAAGCGCGTACCTACGAATTCTCTGATTGCTTCTTTATTAGCTTTGATTCGCTCTTTTTGGCCTTCGGCATAATCAAGCTTGTACATCCACGCCTGTAAGTTATGATTACTTGCGACTGCCTTTTTGATTTCTTCACAAAGCCACTGAACACCAGGATTAAGTTTCGTGCTTTCAGCGTATGGTTTGGGTGTATGAGTATTAATATAAACAGAAAAAATTTCCTGTTTACGTTTTAGATCCTCGACATTATCAAGAGCTGCCCCTAATTTATGGAGGTGATGTGGGTCGTTCTCAGAAGGAACTTTGGATAAAATTTTACTTAACTCTTTAAAAAATGTTTTATTTAAATCAATGGCTCTAAATCCTGGCTCAACACCAGAGGGTTTTTGGCCATAACAAAACTGAGTGAGACCAAACATGGTACCAAGACGTGCGTCCTTTTCACGCTCGCGTAATGCAGTTTGATTCAGACGCGCCCCTTTTTTATCTATTGAGCCTTCCGAAGGTGTTACTCTAGTCTCAACGGGTTTAGTCGTTCTTACTGTTGGCGCGCTATGAGATACGCCTATATCGGTTGTTTTCTTTTTAACTGGGGGCAATAAAGACTCCGTCTCGTTTCTTTCCAATTTAATTCCTGCCTGGTTATCTAGCATACGACTCATTAATCCATCTTTTTTAAATCGATAAAGAGGATCTTTATCTAATACTACTCCCATTTGCTTGTCACAAAATTCTTTAATGTAATCAGCTAATACACTATTGGAACCACGAAATGAGTTTAGAATTTTTGAGTATTCAGTCCCCATCACATTGAGAATCGCAAATAGTTTTTCGTCAGAAGATAAATCATTATTCGTTATTACCTCATTTAACTCACGCTTTAGCTCTTTAAGAGCGGTTACTCTGCTGGTAGAAACACGTATTGTGCTCAGCATGATACTTATTTTTCTATAATCTTCCGCAAAATTCTCTGATGCCCCAAGGCGAGCTACGCCATGACGTCCTCCGAGCAACTCTCGATAATGCTGAGCAAATTTACTGTCGAGCTGGAGGTATTTTTCGCTCGTTGAGGTAAACATTGATGGATCCAGTGCCATGTCTTCGGCATATTGACGGTCAATATCTACCCCATCTAATAACTCATCATACACTACCTGACACAGAGCAGTAGAATTATTTGCCACACCGACAAGCCTTTGCCAAGGAACTCCTTGGGTTACATTTCCTGTAACAGGAAATCCTGGAGCCGTAATTAACCCTCTTAATGCACGATAGCCACAACTCCAGCCATCTTTTTGTAACCCATTGGAGTTTGTATTCACTGTTTGTGTTGCATACGTGCTAAAAGCATTGTATGCGCCATCCGAATAATTAATAGCAGCGGTCAGAATGTCGCCTTCTGGGCCTCTAAGAGGCATTGAGTCTTGATAATTAATGGTAACGGAGTTGGTTGTGGGGTTTACCGAAACCATTGCATAAGTCCAATGTGAACCTTGGCTACGCGTAGAGCCACTCCCACAGTTGATTAATAAAGGGATAGTATAGGGGGCTGTGCTACCATCATGCTTGACTCGTTCAAAGTGCAAGATCATACCGATGTCCTCAGCATTTAAGCGTGTAATATGAGTTCGGTCTTTGACACCTAATTTAATTAGCATGCGCTCTAAATCAACTTCACCAAGCCATTCTTCTTCTCCCAACTCTCCATTTAACAATTTTTCTACAATACCTAAATTACTGTTCTGAGCATGCAAATCGCGTAAGGAACGACTTTCTAAATGTTGATTGAGTTCCAAGCTCCAAAGAACAGCATCTTTTTCATTAAACTCTCTAGCTACTGGTGGGATATCATCACTTAAAGGAGCTACATCCTCTAATATGTCCTGTAGCATCAAGAATTGTGCTTTATGATCTTCGCGCGTTCCTTCATTACTGCTGCCTATCGCTGCGAGTTTTAAGTTGTCATTAGCTAATCGGTCAAAAAAAGTAAGTGCTTTTGCTAACGGAGCATAGTTATCCATCGTGTCTAGCCAAGCAGGACTAAATCCTTCCTTGAATCGTGCTCTTAGATAAAGTTCGATAATACGGCGAGTTTTTTCTTCATCTAATGTGCTTACCGCTTCGCTTGTAGATAACATATCATTGTCCTCTTTATGATTAATGACAAAAATACGAAGCCGTATTAAATCTGCTTCTTACCAAACTACTATATGCTTCTTAAATTAAGGAACCATTAAAAGCGGATGTAAAAGAATTGAAAAGTTTAAATCCTTTAAATAATTTAAGTTGGCATTTATATACCCACATTGCTTAATTTAAAGTATAGTACGTTAATCCTGCGATAAGAATTTCGGTATTTTTTAATACATTTTCTTATCTTGGAATAGTAGAATGTTATAATTTCAACCAATAACTTAATTTAAGGCCAATTTTATGGGAGCTCCAGAAAAGGACGACAAATTATTACCCTACACGTTGTTTCCTGTAAAACATTCTAAGGGTACGATTTCATACTATTGTTGTGATTTCAGTGAGGAACTAGGCCATCAAGTTTATAAGGGTTATTCCTGTACCTTGATACAGCCAGGCTCGTCAGGTGTGACACCAACACGAATGGAAAAAGAAAAACTAGAGATTAATACACAAAAGCCCGTAGCAATCAAAGTCTATGATGGAGAGCAGCAACCGTCCCCCTATCAATATTATGCTTCTGAAATTGCCGTTTTAACTATTGAAGCTCGCGATGTACTCATTATGGATTACATCGAAGGATTCCATATTGCTCCAGAATTGAATGAGAATTCCCCAATAAAACAATTGACCTTTTTTCAAGCAGTGGATCTTGCATGGCAATTAATCCTGGGCCTTAATCATCTGCACTATAATAACATCAGTGGTGTGCCCATCGTGCATGGCGACATTACGGGCAATAATGTCAAAATAAAAGTCAATGAACAGGTAGTCGATGATAGAAAAATACGTAAGATGGATGCCTTATATATCGATTTGGATTTTGCTAAACGGATAACGGATACGTATCAAGCTCCTCAGGGAACTCATGAGCATTTAGCACTGGAGGTCCTTGATGGTGTATACTCTGAAGCCAGTGATTTTTTTGCATTAAGCCCCTTATTGTTGAGCCTTTTTGGTGCTCATAATCCCTTCAGAGATATTATTGACTTCAGAAACTGTCATGAGTCTATGGAGACAATGGAATTAATAAAAAAATTTCGTGATATTCCTTTTTGTACGGAAGGCTTATTTTCTCATTTTGATAAGAAACCGGAGCTTGGTGTCCTTGCTTTGCTGGAACGTTTTATTATGCAAATGGGCGCTAAGGAGTATAAAAATCGTCCTTTATCGGACGCTATTCTTGAGTTTTTTACGGCATTAAGGCAATTATGTTTAATTAATTCAGCAGATAAAGAGCGTGATTTTTATTTATTACGTTTAGACATTGCGGCCCAAAACGAGAATTGGCTTACAACGCCGCAGTACTTCCAAAGGTTTTTAAACTTGGATTACAATATACAAGATCGACTCATTGGATTAATGAACTCGAGTCTCAGTCTTTTATTGTATCGACGTGTTCAAGAGCATAATGCAGCACCCGAATTGATTGAGCGGTTGAGGAATAGTCTTGCTGAGCATTTAAGTGAAAAAAGCCGTTTATTACAACCTCCCTCTCGTCTTAAATCAATATTCTTCTCTTCGGTTACTCAAGGCGAAATTCAATGGTTGCTTCATTGTTATAAGCATAATGAGTTTGATGTGTTTAATGCACCGGCGAATGAAAAATTAAAATCTAAACTCGTACAGTGCAGGGAACTGAGTATCGCACCTTTTATTTCGGCTTTAGTTGAGGGAATAAAGCGACCGTCAGAACCCACGTTAATTATGCCGTAGCCAGGGTTTTATTTTTCTTACCAAATACTGCGGCTTGAGTACTGAATAGGTGAAAAATTTTGCAAACAGAGGCTATTCAAGAAAAAAACCGTACTAATTTTATGCCATAATGGTAGAGAAGAAGGAACCCAATAATCAACGAAAAGGATGTCATTCACCATGGCTGAAAAACTGATTGATTTAGCACTACAAGGTGGTGGAGCTCATGGTGCGTTTACCTGGGGCGTATTAGATCGTTTACTTGAAGAAAAAAACCTGCGAATCGATGGCATTTCAGGTACCTCCGCGGGTGCAATGAATGCAGTCGTTCTTACGGATGGGTACACTAAAGGTGGTTCACAAGGAGCACGTGAAGCACTAGAGGCTTTTTGGAAACGGGTCTCTGATGCTGCTCGTTTTAGTCTCTTACAACGAGGGCCTCTTGATGTGATGTTGGGGAAATGGTCCCTTGATTACTCTCCTTTTTTTATCACCATGGATATTCTCTCCAGAGTGTTTTCTCCCTATGATCTTAACCCATTAGGAATTAACCCACTGTGCGATATTTTAACTGAATCCATTGATTTTAAACGACTACCCCAAAGCTCAATTAAATTATTTATTACGGCGACTAATGTAAGTACCGGCAGAGGAAAAGTCTTTCGCAATAACGAAATTACTCCAGAAGTCCTTCTTGCATCAGCCTGCCTCCCTATCATTTTCAAAGCGGTCGAAATCAAAGGTGAGCACTACTGGGATGGTGGCTATTCAGGAAATCCAACGATTACACCGCTTATACGTGAATGCAAATCACAAGATACCATTTTGGTACAAATAAACCCCGTAACGCGGCCTGATTTTCCTCAATCAGCAAGAGAGATACTCAATCGTCTTAACGAAGTTTCATTCAATGCGGTATTACTGAAGGAACTTCGCATGATTGCCCTATTACGAAAATTAGCAATTCCTGAAGATTGCGAAGGAGGAAGATGGGCTGGTATGCGGATACACCGTGTGAGCACTGACATTATGGTTGATCTCGGTTATTCGTCCAAGCTTAATGCGGAATGGGAATTTTTGCTCATGTTGCGAGATGAAGGACGTCGTTCGGCCGAAGAGTTTCTTAAAAACCATGCCACAGACATTGGTAAGCGCTCCTCATTCGATCTCGATGAGTTACTTGAAGGAGTCTAGCTCATGGGCATACTCGGGATTTTAGTCGCGCTCACACTGATTATCGTTTTTGGTTCAAGCATATTTCTTCTTGCTCCAGGAGCCGAATTGGTCGCAGCGTTAATTTCTATTGTGACACTCCTTGCCATATGCCAATCAACTCATCGTGAATATTATTTTTGCTGGGAGCTTGGTTTGGTTCATTTTGAATAATGTAAATGAAAATTTTTATCATATTAAAATTCAGCATAATCAATGAGGTTCTGAAAAGCTGGCGCAGGGATCGAATCTCGAGTCTTGCTGCAGCGCTGGCTTATTATACTTTATTTTCACTTGCCCCCCTTTTATTAATATGTATTTCAATAACCGGAACCTTATTTGGTGAAGAAGCTGCCCGAGGGCAAATATTTGGGCAGCTCAATTCTTTTTTAGGGGAACAGGCATCTCTACAGGTCCAAGACATGATTCAAAATGTTAATCAACCCTCTACTGCATTAATAGCGCGGATTTTCGGTATCTTCCTTTTACTATTAAATGCATCACGAGCTTTTAGCGCAATTCAAGAAGGATTAAATAAGGTTTTTTATGTCAGGACGATTTTTTAAAATAAATTTAGCACTTATTTTGGTTTTTATGGTGCTTTACCTGCTATTACTTCCATTCATTCATTACCCATGGACCACATTGCTCAAACCAATTCCCATCCTCCTTGAATGTTGACAAAAAGAACCAAACTGATCAATAATCCAGCAGTTTATTTTTTAGACATAAGGATTATCATGCAGTTAAGACAAATGACAAGCAGATTAATACAAGCCTCGATTCTTGCATTATCAATGACGAGTACGGTTTTCGCTGGAGATGTTACTGTCGTCGGTTCAATAAAACAAACATTAAAACAATCTAATTCCACTCTTTCTGCTCAATATGGTGTTAATAAAAATTCCAATGAAAAAGTAATACAATTATTGCGCGTTGAGCTTTCTGATGAAGCCAAAAACAATTTAATTAACCACGCGCACGTTCTAGCTCACCCCAAAACCACGCTAAAAGCGGATATATCAGCATTTCCTGCTGGTATTCAATTAGGTATGAGTAATGTACCTGTACTGGATCAAGGAATTCATGGAACCTGTGTTACTTTTGCTGTAACAGGGGCTCTTGATGCGGCCCTTGCTAAAGGAGACTACGTCAGCCAAGTGTGTAATTTACAATTAGGAAATTACTTGGAAAATTTGGGTTATGGCTCCAGCGGCTGGAATGGCAGCAATGCAGAACAAGTACTTAATCAAATTCAACAATATGGAATTGTTAATAAGCAAAAGGAACGCACCATAGGTTGTGGTGGTTACAAACAATATCCTACCTATTTGCCTCATAATCCTGCCTTAACTATGGAGCCTGCACAATATATCGCAATGCGCGAATTAGTTTTTGGCACTCGAGTAAACTGGTTTAATGTATTACAGGAAAATAATCCCGAGCTTACTTTAAACGAGGTAAAACAAGCATTAAATATAGGCGAGCGATTAGTTTTTGGCGTGCTCTTACCACGTACCGATCTCGGTTTAGCTGGTGCCTTAGCGAAGCATAAAGCCACTCACCTCCAAGACACCTGGGTTCTAACTCCAGAAATAATCTCGAGCTTGGATAGCATTGAAGCAGGCCATGAAATGATTATTACAGGCTATGACGACAAGGCTGTAGCTATTGACAATAACGGGCAAAGGCATCAAGGATTATTAAAGATACGTAATTCATGGGGTCGTTTCGTCGGAGATGCTGGTGAATTCTATATGTCTTACGATTATTTCAAATTACTCGCCATAGAGGTTTCACGAATCTCCCCTGCTCACTAATCTTCTAAGTGAAAGGCGCTAAGCCTTTCACTCTCTTCCAGCACAATATGATACACTAAGCATTACTCTTAATTAGTTGAACAAGAAAAAATGTATATCAAACAGACTGTAGAATGGATTCAATCCATGGTTATTGGGCTTAATTTGTGTCCCTTCGCAAAACGTGAGATGAATAATAATGCTGCTCGCATCGAAGCCAGCTCTGCTACGCTCATTGACGACGCCCTTGCTGATTTCATGATGGAAGTGGAGTTCTTACAGGAAAACCCGACAATCGGCACCACTGTTCTTATTTACCCACACATCCTAAGTGATTTTTTTGAGTATTTAGATTTTGTGGATTTAGCTAATGATTTATTAGCTAAATCCAGATACGAAGGCATCTACCAGATCGCAACTTTTCACCCGGACTATTGTTTTCAAGGCGTGAAAGCAGATGATGTTACCAACTATACCAACCGTTCCCCATATCCCATGCTGCATCTTCTACGAGAAGAAATGCTGGATCAGGCTATTGCCTATTATGGTGATACCGATGTTATTCCTGAAAATAATATGCGCTGTTTACGGGAATTGGGGTTAGTTGAGGTAAAAAAGCGTTTGGAACACTGTATGAAATAAATAATAGAGATTCAAATGAAGCGAACAAAACGTCAACTGACAGGTTTATGGTTTCTTTCTGGTACTCTTATTTCCGTATTGCTCGAATTTATTCGACTTTATGAGCCAAGCTCTAGCGTTTTTAGCATCATAATAGGCTTAATTTCAGGTGCTGCAGCGTCCTACTAGAGGTTCGGCCGGGGGACCGTTTCCTGTTTATTTTTAATTCAGCTTAAATTCAACTCTCAATTTTTCTCTATCTCCCGTCAAAAGGAATAAGCCAAATCGATTAAGATGGCCTGTGTGATACGGCGATAAACTATTGAGCATTTCAGGGCTAATTTCATAACCTTCAGTTTTCATATCATTAATCACGTTAGTCATATTAGCTACAACATGCAGAATAACAGCATTAGCGGCCAAACGACCAAAATTAATAATCTTCTTTTGGATCCCCTGTAGATTATCTTCAATAGCTCCATCATGCCCAAATGCAACCCAATCAATGAAGTTATTAAACTCTTCACTTTTACATGTGGCGGCATGAATAATTCGTCGTAATTCAATATCATTGATGTAATTGAGCAAGAATATTGTTCGAATTACTCGTCCTAATTCACGAAATGCCTGAAAAATCTTATTCTTACGGCTTTGCGTGCACAGTTTGCGCAAAATGGTTGATGCTTTAATTTTACCATTTTGAATGGACATCACTACCCGCAACATATCGTAGTAATGCGCCTCAATCAACACCCCATCGATTTTATCATTAGTAAATAAGCTATCAATATGTTTAAACAAGACACCTGATGCAGTAACAGGTCTGTAATATTTTAGATGTTTAAAATTGCGAATTCTTGGCATCAATTTAATTGCGAGCAAATAAGCAAACGCAAACACTACCTCACTTTGAGCCCCTGTGTCCCCATGGATTGTTTTGGGCTGAATATCAGATTCGTTATCAATAACGCCATCAAAAATATAAGTCGCCTCATAGACACCGCAAGGGATAAAATTGCTAAATAGGGCAATGTATTGGTCAGAAACGTGGTAATAACCAATGCCACCATACTGTCCATAGCGAATATGGTGCTCTGCCAGTAGATTATTGGTATACATATTCCAATATGTACCATCAACAGAGCTGCTATCGCCAGTTCCCCATGACTTTGGCAATTCGAATTGATTATTGATATTAATCAACTTCTCTGTTGCTTTACTTAGCCGGTAATCAGTCACATGATGATTAAATACCCATGCAATTTGTTTACGACTGTATTGTTGTAAACAACGTTCTGTTTGAACAGGGCCAACATTACAGCCATAAGAAAAAGTAGTGGCAACAAAACGCATGCCATAGTCTTTGATTTTGGAATCATAGCCTGATAGTGGTTTAAAAAACTTGCTGATGGATAACCATTCTTCAATATCCCTAAAGACATCAACGATGTTTGAGAGGGGTAATCGTGTTGAAACTTCATCAACAAAAGCAGTAATGGCTTTATCCTCTTTTTTGGTCACTGTTCGTTTTAATACCGGCTCTCCATTTTCAATACTTAGGTACTCATTTGCCAAGAAACCACTATCTGTCTGAATCGCTGCTTCAAAATGCTGGTCTTGCAAATTTTTAATAAACTCAGAAGGCTTACTTGGTTGCTGAATTAAGCCACAATAATTATCAACGCCAGCATAAAATTCTTCCCTTGTCATTAGCTGTTTATTTGGGTCGTCATAATGATTAGCACTCTCCAAAAACATGTCCGCACAATGGATCTCATCTGCCAATGCATTAAATACAGCCATTTCAAAATATTTTTTATTGACCATCATGATGACGTGGTCAAGTAAAACGATACAACCCAGTTAAGCTACTTTTTTCAAAGCCATCTCCCTCAGTGCCTCATATTTA
>NZ_CBCSKT010000079.1:0-16383 GCF_965140895.1 Legionella sp.
TAGCTCAATCCCTCCGTGGACGCATTAATGATAATTTTCAGATCATAAACCCAGTACCTTCAAGTTGAATGGGTATATAAATGATGATACTGATAATTTTGCACAAGAATTCTTTATACTTAAGGCTTCACGTTACTCAATGAGATCTGCGTTCATTCAGGTTATTCGAATGATAATAATGGATGAACACAATCCAAGCTTATTGGATTTAAAATTTCTTTTTAGCGCATCACCATGGGTTCCGATTGCTAATGAATTGCAAATCAGCAGGGGAGTTTATGCTGGATTTTGTGGCGATTGGATGAAGTGTGGGTTATTTCTATTGCCGATTATTGAAGTTATGCTAGGGTCGTATTTAACTTGGAAGTGGATGGTTAATTGCTTAATTTTGAGCGGATAAAAATAGTTCGTTCTTGGTTTTTATTGCCTGTAAATGCTCTTTTAATGGAAAAGAGGGGGATGTTCTTTGGTTTGAAAAGGGAGTTTAACGGATGTTAGAATCTTTTTTGATTAAATTTAAAACACGCCTGTGTTTTTTAGGCTGGCATACTATTTAAGCGGGAATCGCTGGCTCTTCTATTTAACTGTGGTTTTTTCATTCTATATTGCTTATACTCTTTTATAACATGTTATTAAAGGTGGATATTATGAGCATCTTGATTAAATTCGAAAACTTGGCTAAACAAGCTGTTTTCTCCAGTAACAAAGATAGTATTCTTCAATCGATCGGCCTGCTTGATACAATTAAGGCTAAAAATAATCAAAAAATAAGGGCGGCTTTATCCAATAGTTATGAACAATTTGCTGATATGTCCAGAGTAGTTCGATAGTAAAAGGATTTATCATTAAGAAATTAGCTTTAGTTGGTTCAGGTATTAAGTCTATATCACATTTTACAACTGAATTTAAAACATATACTACCAGTGCGGATAAGGTTTTGTATTTGGTTAATGAGCCTATTACCAAACAATGGATAGAACGTTATTCTAAATTGTCAGAATCTCTTGATCCGACATATTTTTCTGAAAATGATCGACAGAACTCCTATGACAAAATAAGGGATAAAATTCTAGCTGAATTGGAAACTTATAATTTTATCACTGTAGTGCTATATGGGCATCCTACCATTTTCGCAGATCCAGGCTTACAAGCTATAATCGCGGCTCAAAAAAATTCGATTGAAACAATTATTTTACCTGGTATTTCTGTTGAAAATTGCCTCTATGCAGATCTTAAAATCGATCCTGGGCAATTCGGATGTTTCCATGTAGAGGCAACAGAATTATTACTGTATGACAAAATAATTGACCCTACGGCACATATTTGCATTTGGCAGGTAGGTATGATTGGCAACCGCTCTGTACCTAGCTCCAACCACACAACTAATCATTTAAAATTACTCCGAAGCAAATTAAAAAATTATTACCCGGAAGATCATAGAGCTATTCTTTATGAAGCAGCAATGTACCCAGGTGTAGAACCCAGAATACATCAATTCTCATTAGGTGATATTGAAGATCAAAGTATTGGAACACTGTCAACGCTTTACATTCCACCACTTGCTCAAAGGAAACCTAACATGGGTGTCTTAACCCAATTAACCTCATAAAAATGGACTAATTAAAATTTAAGGAAAAATATGTTTGCTGTATTATCTCATCGTTTAAACGCACTGCCCAAACTATCAAAAACTTGCTACTTACTTCTTCTTTTTTCATTTTTCGAATGTGCTGCGGGTGGAATTGCTTACTATCTCTCATTATATTTGAGCACATCAACCCCGTTAACAAAATTGCAAATTGGTCAGGTGGGATCAATCATTGGTTTCGGAGCATTATCAGGTGCGCTATGCTCCATATACATCACAGACAAGCTAAGTAGTAAAAATGTTATTATTGCCAGCTTTATCCTTCTCGGCTTAGGTTTTTTTTGCCTGCCTCAAAGCATGAGTTTTCTAGCAATCTCAGTATGTGCATTCATAATAGGTATTGCAACAAGCATTTTTCTTACGACGAATAACACCCTCTTATTACAAAATACTCCCCAAGATCAAACTAGTCTGCGTTTTGCGCAGAGTATGAAAGTGGTCAGTGAAAATTTAGGTAACAGCTGCTCCATACTATTAATCATGTTCTTTGCAGCACAATACTACGGACAAATTTTTGAAGTAATTGGTTTATTTTTCCTGCTTTTTGCGTTTAATACTATGAAGTTTCTAAGTGTAAGAAAGAACCCTGTTGAACAGCCCTCTACTGAAGCAAAAGAAACAAATCAGCAAGCCAATAAAAAGCAGCTTTATCTTACTATAGGGGCTGTATTTATAGTAGGAATAATCTATGCCCAGCAACGCATTGCCTACCCACTTTTTTTAAATGAAACCTTTGCAAGTTTTACTATAACTGCAACCCTTTTTTGGCTTGATCCTATTATTGTTTCTTTATTTCAAGTCAAAATAACAAAAATAGTATCACCTTTGAAAATCCATTATCAATTAGCATTTGGTGGATTACTATTAGGTACAGGTCTATTTGCCTTGATGATAGTCAGCAGCCTTGGAGGAGCAATACTGGCTTGTTTGACGTTTATTTTAGGAGAGATGTTATTTATGCCGACATCCTTTGTACAGTGCTATGAGTCTGCGGGCACTGAGCGAAAAGGCATGGCTGCAGGTGCATGGAGAAGCGCTTATTCATCGGGTTTGATTGTTGGTCCAACCCTCTCAGGTTTCTTGATGGAGTATTATAATTATAATGCCTGTTGGATTTTAGCTGGAATGCTTGGATTGTTTTTATGTATTTTATTTTTAGCAAAGAATAAAATACATTCTACCTAGAGGAAATTGAAATACATCCTTTAAAAAAAGATGCGTTAATAGGAAATTTCATCTCACCTCTGAAGCGTTCATCCTGAGCTTGAATAATTTCTGGGGATTGGATAATGCTACTACCTTCAGTGACAGAGTGATAAAAACCAAACTTAGTTATTTTAGAAACCTCCTCAAGAATCGTATTCTTACATTCTCGAATCGGTGAAGCGAAATCCTTTTGATATTTATGTACAACATCAATTAAAGCAATAAGATCTGAAAGAGTAGTAGATGCATTCCTTGCTTTGGGTGAATAACTACAAAGAGAAGGGTACTGAAGAGAGTAATAAACGGGTTTAGGATTAATATGATTATAATATGTAGGTACTGCTACAATTGGCAGATATTCTAACTTGTAACATTCTGAATAAACTTCTTGAATAAGAGACAATGGTAGTAATTCATCGTCTATTGCAGGAGCAAAACCAAGTTTCGCACCTAGCAGTATCTCAAAAAGATGTCGTGCAGTTTCATATATTAATAAATTAGATTTTAAATTATTCCGTTTATTGGTGACTCTATAAACATGATTATAATAATCGCTATTTACTGCATATTCAGACCGATGATTTGAAATCCTGTAAAAATAATCCCTAATTTCTTGCCAAGCGGAGTCTTTGCTAATATTTTCAACCCAACTTTCAGAAAAATATAATACAGAAGCACTCCAATTTTTTTTATAACATCTGCTTTTTACTATGTCTTGAAATATCTCAGCATGTTCATGATAAGAACGAGGAGCAGGTTTTGTAATATTATAATTCTTCTGTATTCGCGAATGCATAACACCACACCCAATTTTGGGAATCATAAAATTTGATTTAGAACCTGCTGTAACAAAAAGAACACCATTTGGTAAATGCGTTACTGTATAACCATAATTAATAATATGCCCTATACTAAAAAAAGTACCAGGAGAATCAATATAGATAGGAAAAGTTCTATTAATTTGCTCATCTGAGGTATTTAAAAACCATTCAAATGATTTGTTAAAAAACATTCCCAAGGGGCTGTTTGTTAAACCGTAAGCCAAGTCATTCAACATCGTTTGAGGTATATGCTCTGAATCAAGACGAACATATTGACCTGCTTTGGTTGGTAAAAATATCCCATCGTCATCACCAACCAAATCTCCATAACCATAATCTACGAGATACATGGGAAATTTACAATCAGGAGAAAGTTTATCAACTAGTTCAAAAAAAACAGGGTTAATGATCTCCATGATGCTTCTGACATCAGTCCAAAAAACTTTTTTTATTTCTAACATCAGTAAAAGCTAGTAACTAATTAATATGTCCTTATTCTAATCAAAAAAACAAATTTACTCTACTAATAGTAGAGATAAATTGTCAGTATAAGTTCATAAAGTTAAATGATTAAATCTCACTTACAAATTGCAGTTTTCATAACCTTAAGTGACACATTGAGTCAAGGCTAGTTAGCTGTGTTAATAGAGTTAACCTAAGTTACAAGGAAATGTATATATGTTTGAATCTGTCCAGCAGATTAAGAATCAGGAAAAGCATTATCTTCCATTCTATCATTCTGCTAATGAATTGATACACATCCAAAATATTTTAAAATCCCAAATTCCTTTGGTTTCTATCAAAGAAATTAATAAGCTCCGTCAATTGATAGCACAGGCCGCTGTAGGGGAATATTTTTTAATCCAATTAGGAGATTGTGCAGAGAGTTTTGATGAGTGTGATTCAGATACAACTTATGCAAAATTAGAATTTATTCAACAGGTAGCGGAATTTTTTCAAAGAAAAACGGGGAATAGGGTACTCCAGGTTGGGCGAATTGCGGGGCAATATGCAAAGCCTAGAAGCAATACTTATGAGACTTCTCAAAATGAACGAATTTATTCTTACTTTGGTGATATGGTGAATCAATTACACAAACAACATCGTACTCCTGATCCTTGGCGAATGCTCTTAGGTTATAATTGCTCCACGTCTATTTATAACGAAATAAATCAATGGAATCGAGAACTAAAAACAGAGCAAAAAATACACACAAGTCATGAAGCCTTATTGCTTTGTTATGAACAAGCATTAACTCGACTGGATAAACGAACGGGATTATATTACAACCGTTCAACGCATTTTCCATGGTTGGGTAAGCGTACCATCAGTAGTATGGAGCACATTGACTGTTTGAAAAAAATTGCCAATCCAATGGCGCTAAAAATAGGGCCAGATACCTCTATTCCAACACTCATAAAAACCATCAATCAATTAGATCCTGATTATGTTCCTGGCCGTATCACGTTGATTCCCAGATTAGGGGTACAACAGGTTCATCGCAAATTGCCACAATTAATTAAAGCAGTGAAAAAAACGCAACGTACTGTTTTATGGAGTTGTGATCCCATGCATGGAAATACTGAAACTCTAAGTTCGGGGAGAAAGATTAGAAAACTCAGCTCTATTGTTGAGGAAATTAAGAGTTCTTTTTTGATTCATAAAACAATGGGCAGCCAACTGAATGCTATTCATCTTGAAGCAACACATCAGAATGTAACGGAATGTGTCGATTACAAATCCCCTATTAGTAGTTCAGTCACTGATTTTAAGAAAAACTATAGAAGCTTAGTAGACCCTCGTTTAAATTATGCACAAACCATGCATGTCATTCAATGCGTCGCAAAATATTATGCTGAACGCTAATCGGGGATTTAAACATGGACAAACAGAGAAACGTAATACAAATTGGTACATTAGGACCGTCAGGGACGAGTAGCGAAGCTGCAGCAGCCTATTTTATTCAAACTGATGAAAAGAACCCTAAAAGCTATGCAATTACGTTATTAAATAGTTTTCGATCAGTTTTGCAAGGGTTAATTCATGGTGAGCTTTATATGGCATTAGTTCCACATGCGTACAATGATATTAATTTATTTTACATTAACCCCCAAGTTGCTTTATATCGAATGTTTCAATTTGATACGCCTGCCTATGGACTAGCCAGACGCCGAGACAGGGTGCTTTCTCAGCATTCCTGTCGAGTTGTTTCTCATCCTGCACCGATTCTTTTATTGGATAATCTTTTGGCTCAGATTGAGGTATCAGATTACGAACTTAAGTTGGTTAGTTCAACGAGTAAAGCAGCTTTGGAAGTATATGAGAATAAAGCTGATTTGGCGTTAACCAATATGAATGCGATTAAAAAATATAACCTCGTTTGTTGTGCTTTATATGGTCCCATTCGAATGGGATGGTCAGTATTTATTAAAAAGGAGTTTGTTGTATGAGTCATTTTTTTCCGATCCCTCAGCACATTAGTTCTGATGAGGGAATTAACTCTTATTTGTTTGAGCTGAACGATCCGAGTCAAACAAAAATTTTAATTTCCACTATTGCTCCTGGTGCAGAACTTAAAATGCATGCGCACCCTGAGCGTCAAATGGGGATGGCATTGAAAGGCTCATTTAGCATACAAATAGACGGAACAGAAGAATCTTTGGAAGAGTTAAGTAATGCCTACGCCATCCCTCCGAATGTAGCGCATTCAGCAATTAATCGTTCCGGGAAAGTTGCTATAGGTCTTGATATTAAACGTAAGCACTGTGAGGAAATCTTTCCTGAAAAACAGGGTTATTTTATTTATCCGGAAAATGAGCGCACCTTAAGAACGGGAATTAATATGCGCTTTTTTTTAAGCTCTTGGTGCGAGGTGATGTTAAGCACAATACCTCAACATGCCTCAATGCCAACGCATCAACATCGTGGGGAACAAATTGGTATTGCAGTTCAGGGTAATTACCTTATGCAAGTAGGGGGTGAAGAGGAGCAGTTTCATTTTGGAAAAATTTATTATGCTCCCGATGAAGTGGTTCATGGAGCCTATAATCCATTTGCAGAAACAGCTATTTCGCTTAATCTATTTTTGCCTCATCGCTACAATAAACCTCGAAAGTATCAGCGAGGCTGCTAATCATGAATTTGCATCTTAACGGAAAAGTAGCACTTATTGCAGGCGGTAGTTCAGGTATTGGATTGGCCAGTGCTCAGCGATTAGCCCAAGAGGGTTGCTGTTTATTTTTATGTGGAAGAACACGAGCTACATTAGAGGAAGCAAAAAAGTCTATTTTAGTGAATTCTCCACAATGCACGATTGAACTTTTTGAAGCAGATATTTATGAAATTGAAGCTGCCCAGCTATTGATTGCTCAAACAGTTTGTTGCTTTGGGAGAATAGATGTTTTAGTGAACAGCACAGAGGGTGCTTCTTTTAGTCCGCATGCGGAGATTTTTTCCAATCAAAGTTGGTTGGAAGCCTGTGAAAAAAAATTATTAGGCTATATTCGGCTAACACAATGCGCTTTTGAATTGATGAAAAAACAACATTCGGGAAAAATCATTCATGTTGTTGGGTTGACTGGCAAAGAGCCTTCGGCTCACTTAATGATGTCAGGTGTGATTAATGCAGGATTAATCAACTTTATCAAAGCATTTTCAAAAACAGCAGCGCAGTACAATGTGTGTATTACAGGAGTTAATCCGGGATTTATTGAAACGCCAAGATACAAAGCATTTATTCATACCTTGTTTCAAGCCACAGGAAATCCTGATGAATTGATCGAAAAAAACCTTTGTGAAGAAATTCCCTTAAGACGAATTGGCCGGGCTGAAGAAGTGGCTGCTTTGATTACTTTTTTAGCCTCGAGTTTGGCGGATTACATTACGGGAACAACCATTAATATTGATGGTGGTTTATCTCAAGCAATCTAACAGGAAGTACAATATGAGTAATCGATTTAATAATAAAGTAGTTATTGTTACCGGGGGCGCCTCAGGCATTGGTCTTGAAACAGCCCACCAATTTGCAGCAGAGGGTGCACTAACGGTGATTGCAGATATTAATGCCGAAAAAGAAGCAGAAGTGGTAGCGGCTTTTAAAGCAAGGAACCAAGAATGTATTTATTACCCAGCTAATGCATCCAATACAGATAATGTAAAAAATCTAGTCAATATGGTAATGGGGCGTTACGGAAAAATAGATGTTCTATTCAATAATGCAGGGATAGAGATTTCTGGGAGCGTCACTGATTTTACAGAAGGACACTATCAGCAAGTGATGGATGCTAATGTAAAGAGTGTTTTTTTATGTTCCAAGTATGTACTCCCACACATGATGAAGTGCTCTTCTGGAGTCATTATCAATATGGCGTCTGTTGCCTCCTTTTTAGCTTGGAAGGATGATGCGGTTTATAGCGCCAGTAAAGCGGCTGTTAAATTATTGACTCAGGCCATGGCGATTGAGTATGCCCCTTACGCTATTCGTGTCAATGCAGTAGCCCCTGGAATTATTGATACGCCAATGACGGATAGGGCTATTGGCATAGTCCCTAATGTTGCGGAATTAAAAAAGATAAAAGGGGCAGTTCATCCGTTGGGTCGGTTAGGCTTGCCTATTGAAGTTGCTAAAACGGTTTTATTTTTAGCATCAGAAGAGGCTTCGTTTATTACTGGAGCTATTATGCCGGTTGATGGTGGTTACTTGGCGGGTTAAGGAGCGGATAATGGAAAAAAAATCAGAACTTCTTGTTTATTTGCAATTGATTATGGTGCAACTGATTTGGGGTGGGGCTTTTATCATAGGGCAACTTGCATTAACGAAACAGCCGGTGATGACTACTCTAATTATTCGTAATCTCGGTGTTTCTTTAGGATTTATCTTAATTCTTTTTTGTTCAAAAAAACACCGGTGGTTGATGGTGCCTCGTGCTGCGATATGGCCATTGTTATGCATGGGTTTTTGGGGTGTGGTGGTTTATAATGTTCTGGTTTATTGGGGGTTGTCTTTATCCTCAGCAATTAACGCATCTCTTTTAATCCCGACGGTTCAGCCTTTAACTACCGTGCTTATTTCGCGCATTAAAGCGATAGATTCATTGAGCAAGTCACAATATTTAGGCTTGCTGGCTGGCTTTTTAGGTGCAACAGCTACCTTGACCGGTGATTGGAGTATCCATTCTAATCTGCACACTATGTTGGGTAATATGCTGCTTCTTTTAGCTGCCTTTTCTTTTTCCTTATATTCTATTTTAGGCAAATCGGTGTTGAATCATCTACCTTCATTGCATACGACCGCTTATGCAACTATTGCTGGCAGCCTTTTGTTCCTGTCAGTCAGTTTTTTAGGTGATCACCAGCTTATTTTGGGGCATCTTACCTGGGATTTCGGTTTATATATGAGCTATCTCATCGGATTGGGTGGGGTACTTTCTTTTTTATGGTGGTCTCAGGGTGTGAAATACCTTGGTCCCTCGAAAACAGGGATGATTACCTTGTTAATGCCTCCCTTTGCTTTGCTGATCGCGGTTGTTGTTTTGCAGCAATCGATTAGCTTACTGCAAATAACAGGCATTATTTTAAGTTTATTGGGAGTGGGGCTTAGTACGGGACTCGTGAACGTCTCCATTCCCTTTTTTGTAGCAATCAATAAAAAAGGATGAAGTGATGAATGTAAACAATAAACTAATTGTCATTGTTGGTGCTTATTCCACCGGTCAGTATTTGGCGCCCGCTTTTATTTCCAAAGGGTATCAATGCATCCATGTTCAACCAGGAGCTGCGATTAGTTCCTTTTATTTAGATTCATTTCGGCAACATGATTTTATTAATAATTTTGTTTGGGATGGTGATGATGAACCCATCATCCAGGAGTTGTCCAAATTTGATATAAAAGCAGTGATTCCTGGTTCTGAAATCGCTGTGTTACTTGCGGACAGCTTAAGTCAAAAATTATCGCTTCCAACAACGAACGATCCTAAGCTGAGTAGCGCACGGAGAAATAAATACGACATGCAAAAAGCATTGGAGTATGCAGGAGTCAATTCAATTCCAGTGTTTAAAACCAATAAGAGTGAGGCTATTTTTAATTGGTTAAAGAGTCAAGACATCCAATACCCTATTGTGCTTAAACCCTTAGCCAGTGCAGGAACTGATGGAGTGAGCATTTGCCAAAATCAGGAAGAAGTGCAGTTGGCTTTTAATGAATTGATTGACACAGTAAACGCCCTTGGGGAGAACAATAACGAACTGCTCGTTCAGCCTTATCTTCATGGAATAGAATATGTGGTCAATACAGTGAGCAGTAACGGAAGGCATTATGTTACAGAGATTATTCGAGTGAATAAAATAACCATAAACGCATCGCCTGTTTATGATTATGCGGAAGTTTTGTCTCCAGTCGAAAATGAATTGCTTTATGAACTTTTGTCAGAGTACGTAAAAAAAGTGCTTGATGCTTTGGGTATACAATTTGGTGCCGGCCACAGTGAGGTGATGTTAGTCAATGAGACTACTCCTGTACTGATTGAAACTGCAGCACGACCCATTGGTGGTATAGATCTTTCTGCTTACACGGAAAGCTTAGGGTACAACCACATTTCTATGGTTGCTGAATCCTATCTCAATTCTGAGGATTTCCATAAAATATTACGACCTGAAAATAAACTCCCTTTACGTAAACGTCTGCTGTGTACCTTTATGATTTCACCCATTCATGGCGAGATTTGTAATCGGCCTGATTTGATGGCGATTAAAAATTTGCCTCATGTTCACAGTGTTTTAATGAAAACGCAGGGCGTTCTTGAGAAAACGAGTACGTTAATTAACTGTCCTGGTTTTATTACTTCTCTTGGAACAAATAGGGAAGAGCTGATGCAGCAGCATCAAAAAATACGTCAATATGAGCCTCATCTTTTTTTGCAAATGGTTGATTCAACAATAGGGTTAAGGAGGTAGCATGCGAACAGCCCATGATGAGTTAATTAGTTTGATGCACATGAGGATGAATTATGTCCGTATTATAGCCTCGTTGAAGTTTCTTCTCAATAAACCAATTTATGTACCTTCTGTTGAACAGGAGCAATGCCATCATTTAATGGAGATTGCATCGCAATTGGGTTTAAATGCCTTGTTGGTTAAAAGCTTTATGAAGGTATTATGCAAAATCTCTCGTGAAGTTCAAAGGAAAATGCATGCAATTTGGTATTTAGAAGAAGGGAGTTGTATGCAATTTTTATTAAGACAGATGAGTTATATTCCTATGGTGCAAAGAAGCATTATGAACAATGAGTTAAATATCCTGGGCGAGCATAACCTGTTTTTTTGTGAGCAGCTCATGAGTTTAATGCGTTTTTTTATTCGATTCATTGATCTGCAGATAATCAGCGTATGTTCTTCTTTAACCGATAATTTTTCCCTGAGTTGTATCAAAGAACAAGTGAGCTATTGGCATTATCTCCCTAATGACACGTTGTTGTACAAATTATTTTTGCTTATGAATGGGTTTGTAAAAAAGGAAGAAGTATGTTGCTGAGCTGTGTAGAGGATGAATGGAATATAGAAGCGGTTATTGGATATTGCCAGAAAATTAATGGGATAGATTTAAGCCAGGGGATTTCTTCTTTGCCTGTTCCAGAGGAACTGTTATCTGGAGTAGATAATGCGCTGGAGGATCAAGTAATGCATAGTTATTCATCTTCTAGAGGACTAGGTGACTTAAGGAACATGGTTGCTGATAAATTTCATCATTTTAACCAAATAACTGCTGATCCCGAAACGGAAATTATCATTACGCATGGAGCAACTGGGGCATTAACCTGTGCTATAAAAGTTTTATTTAAGCCAGGGGATGAGGTGCTTCTTTTTGAACCTTTTTATCCTGCGCATCGAAATCTTTTGGAGTTTTTTGGTATTCAAGTTAAGTTAATTCCTTTCAACCTCCATGATTTATCTTTTGATTTGGAACAATTAGAGCAATCCATCAGCATCAAGACTCGTGGAATAGTGCTTTGTAATCCGGTTAACCCATTAGGTAAAGTATTTCAAGAGGAAGAACTGAATGCATTGAGTGCGATTGTTGATAAATATCATCTTGATGTGATTTCGGATGAAATTTATGAGTACATTACTTATGATTCACATCAGCATATTTCTTTTGCTCGTTTAGGTGATAACAAATCAAGAACTATTACGATTTCAGGGTTTTCGAAAACCTATAATGCAACAGGCTGGCGGTTAGGATATGCTGCAGGACCATCTCACCTCATAAGCCAAATGGCTAAAATTCAAGACTTGCTGTACGTCTGTCCTGTTACCCCATTACAACATGCTACGAAACGTGTTGTCCTTTTAGATGATTCTTACTACAAAAACATGATGCAATTTTATCAAAAACAACGAGATATTGTGATTAATACATTCACTAGCTTAGGTTTTAAAGCTATAGTGCCACAGGGTACTTATTATATTTTGCTTGATATATCTACTCATTTTAATGATGCTGAAACGGCATCGAAGCAGCTTCTGCAAAAAGCCAAAATAGCAACGATTCCAGGCTCTATTTTTTTTACATCGGCTGTGGGTAAAAAATACATTCGTATTTGTTTTGCAAAATCAGTGTATCAATTACCAGAAATTTTTCGTCATTTTTGTTAATTATTTTTTATATCAATCATCAGTTATACTTAACCAGCTTCCAACCGGCTGATATTTATGATTAACCAACACTCGTCAACAGCAGAAAAAATAGCTTTATTTCAATCTCTATTTAGGGGGCGTTCAGATGTTTATCCTCGCCGATTTCAAAATAGAAAAACACAAAAGTCCGGATATGCACCTGCTTGTAACAATGAATGGGTTAGAAATATCTGCGAAAAACCGCGCATCAAGTGCATGGATTGTCAGCATCGACAATTTATCCCTATAGGCGATGAAGTTGTCTATTGGCATCTGCAAGGTTATGACAATAAAGGTCACGATTTTGTGATGGGTATTTATCCTATGCTATTGGACGAGACCTGTTATTTTCTTGCGGCTGATTTTGACAAAGCAACTTGGGAATATGATGCTGTTGCTTTTCTGAAAACGTGTCATCAAAAAAATTTGCCAGCAGTACTTGAACGCTCTCGTTCTGGCAAAGGTGCGCATGTTTGGTTGTTTTTTGAGGAATCGATTCCTGCAGCATTGGCAAGAAAATTAGGCGCATCAATCTTAACAGAAACTATGGAATCTAATCCTGAGATTGGCTTGGATTCTTATGATCGATTTTTTCCCAATCAAGATACTTTACCGCGAGGTGGCTTTGGCAACTTAATTGCCTTACCTCTACAAAAAGCAGCACGCCATGCTGGTAATAGCGTATTTATCGATGAACAATTACAAGTTATTGAAGATCAGTGGGTTTATCTTGCAGGTATTAAAAAGGCGACTCGTTTTGCAATAGAACAATTAGTTAGTGAGGCGGAAGCAAAAGGGCGTGTTGTTGGTATTCGCTTAGAGATTATTGAAGAGGAAAATAGAACACCTTGGAAACCCCCGGTCCCATTGCCAATCATTGATACATTACCTAAATCAGTGCATTTGATCATCAGTAATGAGATTTTTATTGAAAAAGAATCGCTGCCATCCCCCTTATTAAACCGACTGATTCGTATAGCTGCTTTTCAAAATCCTGACTTTTATAAAGCACAAGCAATGCGATTACCCGTTTATGACAAGCCTCGCATTATTGGTTGTGCTCGTGATTATTCGCATCATATTGGGCTTCCTCGTGGTTGTTTTGATGATATTACGAAACTGCTGCGTGAACTAAAAATTAAATACACCACTCAAGAAGAATTATTTGCAGGAGAGCCATTAGATATTCAATTTTGTGGTGAACTAAGACCAGAGCAACAGCTTGCTGTAGATGCGTTAATGCAATCAGATATTGGAGTGTTTTCTGCAACGACTGCATTTGGTAAAACGGTTGTTGCTGCTTGGATGATTGCTAAGAGAAAAACCAACACATTGATTATTGTTCATACGAAACAATTGCAAGATCAGTGGGTAGAGAGGCTACAAACCTTTCTTGGGCTTCCTGCTAAAAAAATTGGCCGATTTGGTGGGGGGCGGAAGAAAATTACAGGATTTATTGATATCGCACTGATTCAAAGCCTCACCAAGCATACTGAAATTGAGAGTATGATTTCTCAATATGGGTATGTCATTGTCGATGAATGCCACCACATTCCATCCATTAGTTTTGACGATATTATTCGACAAGTTAAAGCTAAATTTATTACAGGATTGTCTGCTACACTGGTGCGTAAAGATGGTCGCCATCCCATTATTATGATGCGTTGTGGTTCTATTCTTCATCGTGTGGATGCTAAAGCTCAAGCCATTGTTAGACCTTTTGAGCATTATGTTTTTGTGCGCCCAACCAGTTTTCGTCCTTACAAACAAATTAATGAAAATTTACGCATTCAATTTCAAGATTTATATGAAGAATTAATGCATGATGATTATCGCAACCAAATGATCTGTAATGACGTGATTCATGCTGTCCAAAAAGGACGATCACCTATTATTTTAACGGAACGAAATGAACATCTGGATATACTCTATCAACAGTTAAAGTCTCAAGTACGCCATTTAATTGTACTTAAAGGTGGCCTTGGCGCTAAAGAAATGAAACAAGCTATATCACAATTAACAGTGATTCCTCTGGATGAAGAACGTGTTGTGCTTGCCACCGGTCGATTTGTTGGTGAAGGATTTGATGATGCGCGCTTAGATACTTTATTTTTGACATTGCCTATTTCTTGGAAAGGAACGATCGCTCAATATGTGGGACGCCTTCATCGATTACATGATACAAAAAAAGATGTGCATGTATATGATTATGCCGATTTAGCAGTTCCTATGCTAGAGCGTATGTTTCAACGCAGATCCAGTGCTTATGAGTCTGTTGGTTATAAAATAATACAGCCAGCGAGTGCTTACCCTGGATGGCCATCAGATGTTGTTCTTCCCGTGGAGCCTCTTTGGAAAAATGATTATGGCAGTACCATTAGACGCTTGGTTTTAGATGGTGTTGATAACCCATTAGCGCAGTTATTCTCGGATGTTGCGATGTTAGAATCCGATCAAATTGATCGCGCTCGTAGTCTCATTGAAGCTTTTTTGTTTTGTCGCTTAGAGACATTACCCGAAACCAAGGGACGGTTTCAACTAAATCACGTATTAACGATTCCATTTGATGGGCTGGGCGGTATGGAGGTAGATCTGCTCTGTTGTGACGCTCGTGTGGCTATTGAAATTGATGGGATTCAACATCTCTCATCCAAGGAAGCTTATCGTACTGACAGGCGTAAGGATTTGTTATTGCAGGAGCATGGTTATATAGTTTTGAGATTTCTTGCCGAAGATGTTAGTAAACGGCTTGATATGGTACTTGATACTATTTTGCGTGTGCTTTATAAAAGTAAGCCGAATCAACAGGCTATTAATTAAATCAGACAAAATCTATCCATTTATTTATAACTGATTAGATTATGTCTGATTACCTCTTTTAATCCAATTATTATTCGATAACACTCCATGTTAAATGAACTGTCAAAAATTATTTGATAGTTCATCTGCTACTTTTTGATGAACTGACAAAAATTTTTTGTTAGTTGCAATAATCGGAATTTCCAAATTTACGCGCGAACTATTTCCTATTTGGAAACAGTTCAGGCCAAATCAATTAGATGGAATTCATTCATCTGTATGTGAGATATCCTGCTTACGTGTTTTCTTTTTTTGTAATGTTTTGTCCGAGCTATCCGGTTTGCTTAGCTGTAAATGATTATTGCTACTGATCACGCTTTTTCCCAATTCTTTTTCTGTTTCTTTGCGTGCATTACCTGCGACAGCCCCTCCACGCTGAGCTACTTTTTTATTTTCAATCATGCCCTCTGGTTTTTCAGCCTTAGATATTTCTGTAGTGACCTTTTCGCCAAGCATAGTAAAAATAAGCTCCAAGTCCGTCATGTGATCGCGTAAATTGGTTTTGGATTTTTCAGGTAAATTTTTATACTGTTTATATTCATTGGGTGTCATGCCAAACGTAGCTTTGGAAATTTCCGCAGTTAAAATTGCATAATCTTTTTGCTGAGTAATGCCTCGCTCTTGCCACTCATCAGTCAAATTTTGTCGAATAGCAATACCACGTAAACGCTTGTCGATCCAATCTTGAGGATAACCTTTTTGTTCATAGAGTTGTTTCATTCTTTCTTGAGCTAATTCTGGATTTTCAATTTCTTGTATGCGTTCATAGCCTACTTTAGCCAACCAGAGTTTAAAGGGTTCTGCTTTAGGGGAGGGAATAGATTGGATGATGCGTAAAATCCCTTCTGTATTGGAGCAATTTACCTTTTGTTTACCTCCTTCTGTTACGACCGAAAGGGGGGTGGCAATTTGCCCCCACCCTTTGTTTAACTCCTGATCTCTGCGTCGCATATCCTTGAGGTAGCCAGAAGGGTTTGCTGAGTCAGTGAGTGCCGCAATCACATCACTGATAACAAACCACCATTGTTCATTATGCCATGTGCGTCTAATAGCTTTTTCTTTAAAAACAACAAGAGCATTTTCTTGAGTATTGGTTGGGCTATTTGCCATTCTTATATTCCTTGTTTATTTTGTGTCACGAAGTTTTTCTTGCCTGCATTGGTACTACATTGTCTTGTA
>NZ_CBCSKT010000080.1:0-2530 GCF_965140895.1 Legionella sp.
GCGGACCAAGTAGCCTGCGAGGTAAAAAATCATGGTAAGTTTTGCAATCTCCGAAACTTGCACCCCTATTGGTCCAACCGATAACCAACGTCGACTACCATTCACCATTTTTCCAATGCCAGGAATTAATACGATGAGCAACATGAACAAACAGACCATGAGCATGGGGCCACTAATACGCTCCCAAAAGCTGCTGTCCGTACGCACCACGATTAAGGCAAGCATTAAACCTGCAAATAAATAACAGGCCTGACGAATTAAAAAATGAAAGGGTTGATGAAAATATTTGGTAGAAATCATGACTGAGCTTGATGCAACCATCATCAAGCCAATAATTAATAAACCAATGACAACACTAATCAGCCACTTGTCATAAAGAGAAATGGGTTTACTTACAGGTTTACCTCTTTGATTAACGTGTCTTGGTTTCATGCCCTAAAGTCCGCATACAAGAGAAGTAAACAATTCTCCGCGATGATTAAAATCACGGAACATATCCAAACTGGCACAAGCTGGAGATAACAAAACCACATCTCCGGGTTTGGCTTGCGTTTTGGCTACTGCCACTGCATTATCTAATGAAGAAGCGCGTGCGATTGGAACCACATCAGCCAAAGCCGCTTCAATTTTATCGGCATCTTCACCAATCAAAACAATAGAACGAACAAAATCTGCGATGGGTAGTGCCAACTCAGTAAAATCACCCCCTTTTCCTTGTCCCCCCGCGATAAGCACAATCCTTCCTTGCATAGAACCTCCTATTCCATTAATTGCAGAGATTGTCGCACCAATATTTGTCCCTTTTGAATCGTTTATCCATTCAACACCATCGAGGGTTCGCACCCACTGACAGCGATGAGATAAACCAGAGAACGTTGTTAGTACGTGTACAATATGCGACTGCGCAATCCCTGCGGCATCAGCTAAAGCACATGCGGCCAAAGCATTGAGCCAATTATGCACTCCTTTGATTAATACAGACTCTGCAGCTAAAATGCAAGTAGTTCCTTTCGCTAAATATGTTTTTCCGTCTTTACTAATTAAGCCCCAATTCCCTGCCGTAGGTACATCTTGACCAAAAGAGATAGAGTTTGCTGATACAGCAGGCACAGTGTGTACATCTTCACGATTATAAAGCGACACTTCAGCATGATCATAGACGCGTTGTTTGGCAGCAATATAAGCCTCCATCGTATGATGTCTATCTAAGTGATCAGGTGATACATTAAGGATGGTTGCAGCAACCGGTTTTAAGGAATGTGTTAAATCCAATTGAAAACTTGATAGTTCTAAAACCCACAAGTCATACTGATGTTCATCATCAAGCATATCCAACACCGGAGTGCCAATATTGCCAGCAACAGCGACATTAAATCCGGCAGCCTTTGCCATTTCGCCGACTAAAGTAGTTACTGTAGACTTGCCGTTAGTTCCGGTGATCGCAATCACTGGAGCATGAATTTCACGTGCTAGACATTCAATATCGCCATAGATAGGAATTCCTGCAGCTCGTGCTTGATTTAAAAAAGGCATATCCAAGGCTAAACCGGGGCTGGCGATAATGTCCGTTAATTGCCCCAGCACTTCATCAGGAATCTGTTGCGTATAAACCCTGGCCTCTGGAAATTCAGCAGTAAATTCAACTAAATTAGGGGCTTGCGGCCGTGTATCAAAAGCAACGAACGGCTTGTTATTTCTCTGTAAATAACGCGCTACTGAAAGCCCTGTTTTACCTAACCCTGCAACTAAATATAGAGGATGTTTCATGAATGCACCTTGTCTATCGAAGTTTTAAAGTAGCCAATCCGCATAACACAAATACAACAGTGATAATCCAAAAACGTACGATTATCTTTGGCTCAGACCAACCTTTTAATTCAAAATGATGATGCAGTGGTGCCATACGGAATAAACGCTTGCCATGAGTATATTTAAAGTAACCCACTTGTAAAATTACCGAAAGCGTTTCAATCACAAACAACCCCCCCCATCAACAACAATACTAATTCTTGGCGAACGACTATCGCAACAATCCCTAAAGCCGCGCCTAAGGCTAAAGACCCGACATCCCCCATGAATAATTGGGCAGGATAACTATTGTACCAAAGGAAGCCAAGGCCGGCACCAACAATGGACGCACAGAAAATGGTTAGCTCGCCTTCATTAGGAACAAAAGGTATTCCTAAGTAATGAGCATGCACGGCATTACTGGAGGCATAGGCAAAAATACCCAAAGCTCCAGCCACCATAACGATAGGCATAATGGCTAAACCATCTAAGCCATCAGTCAAATTCACGGCATTTGAACTACCGACAATAACGAAATAAGCCAGAACGGGGAAAAATACTCCCAGGCCGATTGTCACTGATTTAAAAAATGGTACGGTTAATTGGGTATGTACTGGTAAGGTGGCGTTCATATACAAATAAACTACGGCGATAAGTGCGATCACCGACTGCCAAAAATACTTCCAACGCCCTGGTAAGCCTTTGCTATTTTTTAGAACTAATTTACGATAATCATCGACCC
>NZ_CBCSKT010000081.1:0-16097 GCF_965140895.1 Legionella sp.
CATGTTGAGCCATGGACCCAACCTGCCAATCCCTTATAATGCGTCCATAAAGGCAGTTAAATCTGCTTTTTCTTCTTGGGTCAGCTTTAATTGCAACACTAAATTAAAAAACTCGACCGTATCCGCTAAAGTCAGCAAACGACCATCATGCAGATAAGGAGGTGAATCTTTTATGCCTCTTAGTGGGAAGGTTTTAATCGGCCCATCACCCACAACGCTCATTCCATTAACCATTTGTGGTTGATAGAAGTTCTCTGTTTGTAAGTTATGCATGGTATTATCAGTATAATAAGGTGCCACATGGCAGGTAGAACATTTTGCTTTACCAAAGAATAGCTCTTGTCCACGCATCTCTGCAGGTGTTGCTTTAGCAGGATCCAGTTTGCCTTCCCAGTTTAATTTAGGTGCGGGAGGAAAATCGAGGATTGACTGGAACTCAGACATAAAATGAACCTGACTACCACGCTCTAAAATGTTAACTCCTTTCTTAGTAGCAATAACGGGATCGCCATCAAAATATGCCGCTCTTTGTTCAAACTCAGTAAAATCTTCTACGGTTTTTAAGGCACGTTGCGAACCAAATAAACGCTGTATATTTACCCCGCGCAAGCTCGGTGTATCCACGCGATGGCGTACTTCTTGTGGTCTGGCCTCTCCGGTTAAATGCGTTGCTTTATTCGTATGGCCATTGGCATGGCAGTCAAAACAGGCAACTCCCCGACTTGGTTTTAGTGAACGGCGATCTTCGGTTTGGTTAAATTGTTGTTGTGGGAATGGCGTCAGCAGAAGTCGTAATCCTTCGATTTGTTTCGGGTTCAAAATTCCATTAAATAACTCATAATAGTTTTCAATGGTTACTAATTTACCCTTAGACACATCCCCCAACTCGGGATGCGTGGTCAAAAAAATCGGGGCTGGAAATGGAGGTAAAAAGTGATCGGGGATATCAAAATCCAAATCAAAGCGGGTTAAATCACGATTCTCCTGCTTATTAATTTCATCAATAGCAAACTTAGGAAAAACCATTCCACCCTCAGCATGATGCGGGTGAGGTAAAGGCAAGAAGCCTGCGGGGAATAAACCTTGTTTTTTAATTTCCTCGGGGCTCATTTGTCCGAGTTTTTCCCAGGTCATTCCGGCGGGTAATTTAACGCGCACGCCCTCTTGCACGGCTTTTCCATTGGACATTTTTGCCGTTGGCGAGGGTTTGTTGCTTAAGTCATAGCGTTGTTTTAACAATTCTTGTTGCTTGTCCTCAACCGCTTGTTTCGCAGCACTCATGCGTTGCAAAATACTTTGAAAGGATTCATGAATAGCAACCGGGGCATAGCTGGTGGGAACATTATTATCTGCGTTAGTAGCCGGTGCATCTGCAACCGTCGTATCTGCGTAAGAAACGGAAAAAATACTGCATGTTAATAACGCCAATCCTAAAGATTTTTTTAACATCGCGAAAGTCCATTTTTATGATAAAAAGAGTTTTTTTATCATAGAGTAGTTGGTTTAGAAATTCAACGTTGACAAAAAAATACGGTGTATGAATTTAGCTTCACTCCCATATCAACACGAATACGGGCAACGGTTCCTTCCGTATTATTTTGCAAAAATTAAATACGCGACATTAATTGCAAGCAACCAGGCCTATTATTCGCTGCGTAAAGAAACTACGGGTTCTAATTTTGAGGCTCTGCGTGCGGGGTAAAATCCAAAAAAAATGCCCGTGGCGGCTGAAACCATAAAGCCGGCCAAGGGAGGCAAAAGGTAAATGGTGAAATTCCATCTGCTGAAATAGGCGACGATCCAGGTGAAAATTAATCCCAAAACCACTCCGAGAATCCCCCCCACTAAAGAAAGCATGACTGACTCGGTTAAGAATAAAGCTTGGATGTCGCTATTTCTGGCTCCCACCGCTTTGCGAATACCAATTTCTTTTTTTCGTTCGCTTACCGAAACCAACATGACATTCATTACCCCAATCCCTCCAACTAAAAGAGAAATGCCGCCAATTACCCCAAGTAATAGGGTAAAAATATGGCCTTGGCTCTCCATACTGGCAATAATTTGTTTGGCACTGCGTGGAAATACACTCAGCTTCGGGGAAAAGGAGCTGATGAGTTGCTTTATATCAAGGATGATTTGATCAATCGGGCTATCCGCTCTTAACTCCAATACCGCATTATTTATTTTGGTATCTTTACTCACTAAGTTCATACCCGCCAGGGGGATAATCACGGCCTGATTCACGTCTTCATTAAAAAAGCCATTTTCCTTCCAGCGTTCGGCAATCCCAATAATGGTATAAAGAGAATGACCTATGCGTATCTGTTTACCAATGGGATCGTCAAAACTAATTTGTTTAATTTGCTGAGCCAAACCATCACCAATCACGCAATAATGTTCAAAGGACTCCACAAAAGACACAAAATGGCCTTGGGACAGTTTAATTTTTATAATTTTGGCCAAATGCTCATCGGCACCAATCAGCGCCCCTTGCATAGTTTTCCCCTGAAAACTGAGCGGCTGAAAGGCTGTACTGTAGGGAGCAATGTCGTTAATATAAGGGATAAGCTCGCCAATCTGTTGCCATTGATCAATAGATAAATTATCGGCATGGCTTGGCGATTTGCTTGGCTCTTTTTGATAAACAGCAACTGCCAATAGATCCGTTCCCAAAGCTTTAAATTGCTCTAAAGCTTTTTCGGTAGCTAATTGGCCGCAGCTAATTAAAGCAACCACTGCAGCAGTTCCCACTAAAATACCTAAAACAGCAAGAAAGGAACGTAGCTTTGCCGCCGTTAAATTAACTAAAGCCTGTTGGAAAAGACGCTTTAAGTTCATCGCGCATTCTCCGCCACCACCACGCCATCAGCCAGGGTAATTTGCCGTTGGCACAAGGAGGCAATATACTCATCATGAGTAATCATAATGATGGTGCGGCCTTGGGCATGCAGGCTTAAAAATAAATTCATCACTTCCGTGCCAGTACGCGAATCCAGCGCTCCTGTAGGCTCATCAGCTAAAATGACCTGCGGTTCAGTCACCAAGGCACGGGCAATGGCTACCCGCTGTTGCTGCCCCCCAGACAATTGGGTAGGACGGTGATGGGCATAACGTGCCATGCCTACATGCTCTAAAGCAGCTAAGACCTTGTCATTGATTTCTGCGTTTGGAGTACCACGATAAATTAATGGCAACGCTACATTTTGCATGGCATTAAAACGTGGTAACAAATTAAATTGCTGAAAGACAAAACCTATATGCTGATTGCGTACACGCGCCAGCTCATCATCGTCTAATGCCGAGACATTACGCTCATTAAGCAGATAAGTTCCCGCATCCGCCTTATCCAATAAGCCGATAATATTCATTAAGGTCGATTTGCCAGAACCGGATGCACCGACAATGGCTAAAAGATCGCCTTCGCAAACCATGAGGGAGACTTCTTTTAATACGGTTGAACTGATTCCTTCAAGATGATAGGTCTTTACAATATTGCTCAGACTCATTAAAGGTTTAGCCGATACAGACTGGCTACTCATAAACCACCAAATCCCCTGCCTTTAAGCCTGTTTCTACCACAACCGAATCAACTTGCGCCGCCCCCGTGGTAATTATTCGCTTTTCTAGTGCTCCTGAGGCATTTTGCACCATCACCGTACTTTGGCCTTTTTCCCGTTTAATGGCCGCAATCGGAATAATTAGTTGGCCACCGCTATCGACACTCAGCTCAATGGCAGCACTCATGCCGACTTTAATCCAGCCTTGCTGTTCTGAGGTTAATGATTTTACTTCGACTACTGCCGTAAAGAAGGGTAAACCATTGCTGGTGTTTGAAGCTTGTGCATTGACGGCGACTAACTCCCCCAAAAGAGGGTGCTTACCAAAAGCAATGCCACTAATGCTGGCTTTCATTCCGGTATGGATTTGGGAAATATCAATTTCCGGCACTTCAATTTCAATACTAACTCCAGTTAAATCACCAATCAGTGCAATTACTTGACCGGATTTAACGGAAGCTCCCACACTAATGCGAGCAGTTTTATCCTCACCTGCTTTGGGAGGATAAAGCAAGACTCCTCCTCTTGGAGCTTTCAAGCGAATTAAATTATGCTGTGATGCCAAAATAGCGCGTATCTTCTCAAAATCTGCCAGCTTTAAGGTCGACATTTTTTTGGCATTACGCTCATCTACTTTTTCCAGCATTTCGGTAAGCTTATGTTTCGACTGCATCAGCGTAACCCGCACGGTATCCATGTTGGACTTTTCGCTAAGGTAATTATTTTTAGCCAATAAACCCGAATCCCATAAATCCTGAGTCCCGGCAAATTTCGCTTTGGCAATGCTGTAACTGTCTTTCGCTTTCAAATAACCGGTTAGAGTCTCATTAAACTGTTTTTGTAGATCAGTAGAGTTCAAAGTTAAAATAATCTCGCCTTCTTTGACCAATTGCCCATAATGAAAATTCATAGTCTCGACCACCGCCTCCATCGGGCTGCTAATCGTACTTTCATGCAGGGGCTGAATGGTGCCGGTAAAATGCAAATTTTTGTGCAAAGTTTGCGTTTTGACCTCAAAGCGATGTGCACTATCTACTTTTTGCTGTTCGTGACGACCGCAAGCAAATAGAAGAATGCTAATTAGGATTAAGGCAGCAATATGCCACCGGTTTAAATAGTTATTCATCCACCATACCTAAGTTTAATTTTCCAGTGATCCAATGTGGTTCCCAGAATACGTTGCAATGTCGAAATTTGATTAAGATAAGCAACTTTGGCAGTAATTAAGCCGGTCTGCGCCTGAATCAATTGGTTCTGCGTATTGTTTACCTCCAAGGCCGTAGCAATTCCTGCTTGTTGTTTTTTCTTTTCCAAAGCATAAGATTGTTCCGCTAATTTCACTTGCTTTTGTGCTAACTGGTAGCGTTTGGCCAAACTTCTAATGTTATTAATGATATTTGTAATATTAGTAATCAAGGCCCTTCTGGAGGCAAGCAAATTAAGCCGGTCTTTTTCCAAGCGTACTTTGGCATTAATCAATTGGCTACGTCGACTCACATCATTCAAGGGTACGGTTACCGTCAAACGTGCTGCTTCGGTGATGTTGCGGCCATTGTAAATCCCACGTAAACCATTGCTCTTTCCGGTCACATCATTAACCGTACCACTTTGTACGTTTGCGCCTAAGTCCACCTGCCAAAGCTGTTGGTTTTTTGCAATCTTATAAGCTCGCTCATCAGCACGTAAAGCCAGTTTTTGTGCCAAATATAAGGTATTATGCGCTAAAGCGTGTTCAATCGTTTTCTTTAAATCGGGAACCACTATTTCCTCAATAACTACATCGCTAGGCACAGACAAATGCGTTTCCGGATCAAGACCGATTGCCTGCAATAACTCCTGCGTTGCATTTTGAAAATCATTTTCCCCTTGCTCAACCATCAAACTCAAGGACTCAATTTGATAAGACTGTTGAATGTTGGCGGTAGGTTCCAACTGCCCTGCTGCGATTTTCTTTTCATTAATATCATGCGACTTTTGCGCTTCTTTTAATTGCAAGCGTTGGTTTTCTAAGGTATGACCACTCAGAATCAAGGAGCGATACGCCATAATCACTTGGGTAATTTGATCGGAAACGGATTGGCGCAAGCTTAGTTTGTTTAACCATTCGGTATCGATTGCATTTAATAATGCCGCCTCATTCACATTTTTACCAAACCCGCGCAGTAAGGGCTGAGTAAGGGAGAAATTTAAAACTGGACTAAAATTGTTGTCTCCATAGACATTATTGTCAATATTAAGGCTGGCTTTAGTGCCTAATTTAGTACGTAAACCCAACTCAGGGCTGGCAAGAAAACTATGGGTCGTATCCGAGCCCACCCCATTAAAGCGGCTTTTTTGGATTACTCCCGAAGCACCTAAAGCATATTGCATTTCAAATTCATTATTGGCTAAACGCAATTGATAGCGCTGTACCACCCGATCCAGCTCCGCATTGCGGATATTAGGGTTATAACGCAACGCCAGCAAAATGGCTTCTCGTAGACTTAACTTACGCACTGCTTTTTTACGGGCAGCAGGAGAAGTCGGTAACTCAATCCAGTTTTTAAGCATAAACTCAGGCCTGGCAATAGCCTGTTCTAAGCGTTCTTCTGCCTGTTTTAGCTGCTGTTTATCCTCTGTTAGTGTTAAGGCACAAACCGGTAGGCTAAGCAATGCACTCAACAAAAATAAAGAGAATCTGTTCATTAACTCACTCATTCATTCTTGTTCCAAACGGCAAATCGTTGCTTATCCTGCAAACGTAAGGCAGTTAATTGTCCTCCCCAAAGACATCCTGTGTCTATGGCATAAATTTTAGGATTAGGACATTGCCCCATGAGTGCCGCCCAATGTCCAAAAACGATGTCGACATCAAGCTCTTTACGATGCGGTGCTGCATACCAAGGATAAACGTCTGCTGGCGCTGCGGCAAGTGTCCCTTTATAATTCAAATTAAGCCCACCGTCTGCATCACAAAAACGCATGCGGGTAAAATAATTGGTAATCATCCGCAAGCGATCGAATCCAACCAGGTCATCAGACCAAATATCCGGTTTATTACCATACAAGTGTGACAGAAAATCTTGGTAATGCTCCCCCGCAAGCACCTCCTCCAGCTCGCGCGCCAACTGCATTGCCTTGGGCAAATCCCACATTGGAGCAATGCCGGCATGGGCCATTACCAGATTAAATTCTGCGGAATAGTACAAGATTGACTGTTTTCTCAGCCAATGGCCTAACTCTTCTCTATCTGCTGCCTGCAAAATGTCATGAATGGTATCATCATGCCCTTTCCAGGGCTCATCGCCAAATATAGAACCTAATAAATGCAAATCATGATTCCCTAAAGTAATTCTGGGCGCCAAGGGTAAGGAATTGATAAAACGTAAGACCGCCAGCGATTGCGGGCCACGGTTTATCAAGTCGCCAACAAACCATAAACGATCGACTTTTTCATCAAAATTAATGTGTTCCAAGAGTCGCTGTAAGGGGTCATAACATCCTTGGATGTCACCAATGGCATAATCAGGCACCGTTTTTTGCTCCTGGTCGTAATGCATTACCCGTATTTTCGGCTACCTGCCATTGGCCTGCCGCATTTAGTTTTTGCAAATTAGGGGCTACCGCCGCATTTTGCTGCTGAGTCAACTGGGTATGATATTGCGCCTTGTTGACTAACTCCATCGCGGACATCGTTTCTACTTTACCGGATAAATGCAGCACCTTCACCGAACCGGGTAAGGCAATGGCATATTTAGAGAATACAACGCCACTTTCCATTTGCTGGTTTTGCATCTGTTCATAACGGCTCAGGACACTACCATCTGCATTACGACGATGTAAGCCTAAAGAAAGAAAACCGTTTTGTATCGCTTGCCAATTCTTATATTCAGGGTGTTCGCGCACAAAAAGCTGGAACATTTCCTGGCACATCAGCATGCCACCAGGGACCATAAATAAAGGCGCTTTATTAATCATAATGCGCCCCTCATCCAAGGACTTAATAAACCATTCCAAAAACTCCAGCCCTGCAGACTGCTCTTTTTCTAATAGCGTCTCCGGCACACCTCCACTAAAGGTTCCAGCACGTCCATAACGTCCAGCAGGGTTGTTCATGCCACTGCGCAGCATAAATTCGGTAAAATAGCGCTGTATGGCAATCGCATCCGCACGAATCAAAATAGCCCCTAAAGTTCCTGCAGAGCGCTCATCTTCATTGAGTAAGGCAAGCCATACCGCTAACACTTCACCATTTGAGACTATCCAGGAAAACCCGCTGGCTGGCATAAGTGCTCTGGCGAGCAACAAATTAATCCGACGACGCAATTCAACCTCGGATTCTTTTTGAAACTCATAAGAATAAAATTGGCCAACAGAACCCATGCTATCTAAAAGAGGGTTCCATTCGCGTAGCAATTGGCCATTGCTATCAAATAGATTAATCCGATAATCAATAAAGAGTTTACCAATCCCTTGCAAAACCGCGGCAGAATACAAGGCATATTGCCACAGCATTTGGTCTTCAGAGACGGTGCCTAATGGCTCTTGAACCATAAATTCCTGAAACAGGCTTAGTGCTGCTTCGGTGCGATTTAAAGCATGATCAACCAGTCCGCCAGGTTGTGAGTAATAACTATTCGTAGTTTCAGGCAGACTTTGGCAATAATGAACTAAATTATCAATGAGTCGGGTACATAAACTCTCATAACGCGACATTTCAAGATGAGAAAACACACGTATTTTCTTAAGTAATACTTGTCGTCGTTCCTCAGCCAAAAACTGACCGGAAGTTACAATGCGGGTTAAATCTTTTATAGATTTTCTTTGCATAGACAAAGAATTTTTACGCTCTCGATGAAACAAAGCCATCTCCATAATGATTAATAACTCCATACTTTTAAGTTAAGTAACTATTCAACTAGGGAAGTATTCATCTCCAATATTGTGGTGAATAATTACAAATCTTTTATTCCTTTATTGATTTTACACTAATTGGAAATAAATTTCGCTAGTTGGACATATTCAGTAACGGAAATTTGCTCTGGCCTCTTACTCCCATCGATGCCCAAGTCATTTAGCTGATCCGCAGATATGATTCCTTTTAAATTATTATTCAACGTCTTACGACGCATAGCAAAGGCACTCGCCACCAAACGTTCCAATTGCTCTACCGCAACAACGTCAAATGGTGATTTTTGATGGGGGACTAAACGAACAACAGCTGAATCAACTTTCGGCTGTGGCTCAAAGGCCTCAGGAGGTACATCAAATAAATACTCGACATCACAGTGATACTGCAGCATTACCGATAAACGTCCATAGTTTTTGGTTCCCGGAATGGCAGCCATTCGCTCCACGACTTCTTTTTGCAACATAAAATGCATGTCTTCAATCGATGAAGCAAAGCCTAATAAACGGATTAATAATGGCGTTGAAATATTATACGGTAAATTACCGATAACTCGTAATCGTTGACCAAATTGAGAATAATCAACGGTTAAAGCATCAGCGGCAATTAAGTGTAAACGACCACCTGCGCCAGAATAATCCAACCAATGTTTTTGTAAATCCGTGTCAATTTCAACAACCGTTAACTCCTTTATGCGCCGCAGCAACGGGATGGTTAATGCTCCCAAGCCAGGACCAATTTCCAATATGTTATCTTCAGGCTGAGGATTAATAGAGCCTAAGATGTCCTCAATGACATGCAAGCTTTGCAAAAAATTTTGGCCAAAACGTTTACGTGGAATGTGCTTCACTGTAGGCGCTCAAAAGAAATAAAAAGGGATTATATCCTGCTTATGGGATAGGAGCAAAATTGCATGGGTGAAAAGCACGGCCATTAAACGTAGGTTGGACCATAGCCCAATGGCTGTGAAGCCAACCGCGAAGTGATATTCCACAATTTAATTACCCTGGCTCTAGTATAAATCTCAATATGGGGTAAAATTCGGGCACAATGAATAAGGTAGGATGAGTTATGGCCTATAGAAAAATGTTAAAATCAAAAATTCACCGCGCAACAGTAACCGAAGCGGATTTGGATTATGAGGGCAGTATCACGATTTCCCCAGAATTGCTGAAAGCAGCAAATATACTTCCTTATGAAGCAGTTAATGTCTGGAATGTTACCGCAGGTACACGCTTTGAAACTTATGCAATTACCGGTGAATCTGGTTCAACGAATATTTGTGTTAATGGCGCTGCCGCGCATTTGGTAACCCCTGGGGATTTAATCATTATTGCGACCTTCTCCCAAGTTTTGGAAGAAGAGTGTGCGCAGGTGGATCCAACCGTGGTATTTGTGGATCAGTTTAACCGCATTCGCGAAACACGACCAGAGCGTGCTGGAGTAAAAGCCAGAGAATTTGAAGAAGTTTAAGTTAATAGCTAAAGCCTTGATGCAGCGTAATGTACAAGGCTATGAATAATTATGTCAGCAAACGTCCTGCCTCATTTATTAGAACTTCGACGCCGTAGCATTTTGATTTTGCTCTGGTTTACTGTTCTATTTGCCGTGTTTTTTTTTCTAGCAAATGAATTATTTCAAGTACTGGTAAGCCCTCTACTGCATACGCTGTCAGCGAAAAACGACTTAATTGCGACACAAATTGCCTCCCCTGTGTTTACTCCGTTAAAGCTGGCGGCAGATGCCGCCCTGCTGTTGACCGCACCTTATGCCTTATTTCATCTCTGGCGTTTTGTTTGCCCAGGTTTATATCAAAGAGAGCGGCATGCCTTGCGTAACGCCATGGTTTTAAGCCTGGTGCTGTTTCTTGCTGGAGTTACCTTTTGTTATTACTTAGTTCTGCCATTCATGTTTCAATTTTTTATCCATGCCTTGCCTAAAGGAGTGCGTTACATGCCCGATATGGCCTATGCTTTGGACTTTATTACACGAATGTTGATACTCTTTGGGCTTTGTTTCCAAGTCCCCTTAATTTGTCTGACGCTGGTACGTTTGACAGTTATTGACATCGGCATATTAAAAAAAATCCGTCCTTATGTCATTGTAGCCGCGTTTATTATCGGAATGCTACTTACCCCTCCCGATGTTTTTTCACAAATTATGCTTGCCGTGCCACTGTGTTTACTCTATGAGGCCGGAATTATTCTGGCAATTTATTTTGCATGAAATATCAATATGTTTACTGTTAGTTATGATCACTCAGTGATTTTAGCCTATAATTTGATTATGAATTGGACAAATTATTGGTGATGAAAATGAGTGATGGAAAACTTAATGAGAAAATTTCACGGCTAGAACAGCAAGTTCGTAGTGCCGATGATTATTATCAGGGGCTCGCAGAAGAACATCGTCTGCTAAAAATCGTAATCGATAAAGCCCCAAGAAAAATTATTGCAATGAAACGACTCATTAGTTTGTACGATCAAAAAATAGAGGAAGCCCAAAACAATGACAAACAACTCGAAGAAGTGATTCTCGAACAAAATAGGCTAAGTATAATCAATCAAAGAAAAGACTTGGTACGTCATCAAACTGCGTGTGAAAAACTTTTGCCTGAAGTCGGCGCGAAACTAATTAGCGCTAGAACAAAACACAGTACTTTATCGCAAGAATTGGCCACTGCAAAAACTATTTTGCAACAAAAACAGGCATCATCTACTTTGTTTGCAACAGACAAACATCAAGCATTGAGAAGAAATCAAGAGCATTCCCTAAAAGAGGATAAAGAAGAACAACGCCAGCACAATCGTCCAATGTAGCCTGGTTATAAACGACTAATGACATGCACTTAAGTGTTATTTGACTTATAGAGGCACGAATTGCCTTAGTTGCAAACAAGGCAAGTAACACTCAAGATAAATTCACTTTGACCGATATCTAATGTAAAGAGCCAAAAAAAGGACATCAAATGAATAAAACAGCTCGCTTTAATATTGGGGATTTAGTCATTCACAAACACAGCCGTTATCGAGCGATTATTGTTGATGTGGATCCGTTGTTCCAAGCTTCCGGACGTTATAACCCTCAAGCTCCACAACGTGAATTTACCACACGTAATCCTTGGTATCGTTTGTTGGTCGATGATAGCAGTCAAATGACTTATGTTGAGGAGTGTATGCTCGTGGAAGATATGAGTGAATTGCCTATTAATAATCCGAATCTGGCAATGTATCTTAAAGAGCGGGGTGGGCAGTATCATAATCTTAATGCGAAGCACTAGTAGTATCATCTACTTGATGCATTCGTATGAAAAAAATCCTATCATTCTCGCACCATCGAGAATGATAGGAACAAACAGCACAGCTCTGCATCAAGGCCGTAGCATGAAAACTAACACAGCGATGAAGCCAATGAGAACTAAGGCTAAAACACCCATGGTAAACACGCTGTTATTTAAATTTTCTCTACTGAACTGCCCTGGATTACCCTTAATTGCACGGTAGAGAATGAATAAAATCAACCCAGCCCCGATTAATCCGAGAACTTGATAAAATGTTTGCATGAAACCTCTCCTTATTTCGTTTCAAAACTAAATGCATCTGAAAATAAATATTCTGCGGATGCCCCGCGCTCAACTAAAGTATCCCGAATGCTATACACCATATCAAAAGGCCCGCTGATGACAATTTGCCAATCAGCTAAATCGTGTGCATGTCGCGACAGAACCAAAGAAACTAATGGATCCGAATTCTCTTCAGAAAGCGCTGAAAAATAATTAAAACGTGCTACATGAGCCTGCCAACTATTAATTTTTTCATCCATGTACAAATCATTTTGCATGCGCGCCCCCCAATAAAGCTCAAAGGGTCGCTTGTCGCCATTAGATAATAGATGCTCAATCATCGCCTTTATCGGAGCAAAACCCGTTCCACCAGCGATAAATAATATTGGTCGCTGTGCATCCAAGCATTCAATACTACACTCTCCGAAAGGTAAATTAATACTCACACTACCGTATTCTTTTATATGCGCAAATAAACGTTGGTTGTATGGATTATCTTGGCTGTGGCGAATATGCAATTCATAACGATGCGAACCTAAAGGCGCATTAGCAATGGAGTAGCTAAATGCCTCGGTACCAAGCATAATTTGTAAATACTGTCCGGCATAATAATCCACGTATTTTTCGGGAGCTAACACCAACTGCATAATACTATCAGTCAGTGGCGTAATTTGCTCAACCCGAGCCTTGATGTTGTTTTTACTCATGCACCTAACCCCAGTAAAGACCAATAACCATTAACCTTTTCTAATATGTCTTCATCCATAACAATGGGCACCCCCCACTCGCGCTGGGTTTCTCCAGGCCACTTATTGGTAGCATCCATTCCCATTTTAGAACCCAAGCCCGAAACCGGTGAAGCAAAATCAAGATAGTCTATGGGGGTATTATCAACCATTACCGTATCCCGCCCGGGATCCATACGTGTAGTCATGGCCCAAATCACATCGTGCCAGTTACGAGCATCAACATCATCATCACAGACAATAACAAATTTGGTATACATAAATTGGCGTAAGAAAGACCATACCGCCATCATAATGCGCTTTGCATGCCCTGGATATTGCTTCTTGATAGTCACCACTGCCAAGCGATAAGAACAGCCTTCGGGCGGCAAATAAAAATCAACAATTTCTGGGAATTGCTTTTGTAATAAAGGAATGAACACCTCATTAAGAGCCACACCTAAAATTGCCGGCTCATCCGGTGGACGGCCCGTGTACGTACTGTGATAAATAGGTTGCTCACGATGGGTAATGCGTTCGACCGTAAATACAGGGAAGGATTGTACTTCATTATAATAACCGGTGTGATCACCATAAGGTCCTTCAGGAGCCTCAACTCCAGGCTCTAAATAGCCTTCCAAAACAATTTCGGCACTGGCAGGCACATGCAAATCATTGCCAATACAACGGGTCAAACGGGTTCGTTGGCCACGTAATAAGCCTGCAAAGGCATATTCAGATAAGGTGTCAGGGATTGGCGTCACTGCCGCTAAAATCGTTGCGGGGTCCGCACCCAGCGTCACCGCAATCGGAAAACGCTCTCCAGGATAAGCTTGTTGCCATGCTTGATAATCCAAGGCACCGCCACGATGCGATAACCAGCGCATAATTAATTGGTTCTTATTTAATAATTGTTGCCGATAAATGCCCATATTTTCACGGCTTTGATGTGGGCCTTTAGTTGTAACTAAACCCCAGGTAATTAGCGGAGCCGCATCTCCAGGCCAACAAGTTTGGATAGGTAAAGAGGTTAAATCCACCTCATCCTTTTCCCAAACATGCGTTTGGCATTCGGCACCATTTACTATTTTCGGAGCCATACTAAGTGCCTGTTTGAGCAAGGGCAATTTATTAAATGCGTCTTTAAATCCTTTAGGTGGTTCCGGCTCTTTTAAGGCCGCTAATAATTGGCCCACCTCTCTTAAAGCACTGATATTTTCTTCGCCCATACCTAAAGCAACGCGTTCTACGGTACCAAATAAATTGGTTAAAACAGGCATCTGATGATTAGCGGTATTGGTGAAGAGCAAAGCAGGGCCGCCGGAGCGTAAAACCCGGTCGCTTACCGTGGTCATTTCAAGATAAGGAGAAACAGGATAATCGATACGTTTTAATAAGTTACGTGATTCAAGTTGGCTAATAAAGTCTCTTAGGTCAGAGTATTTCATGGAAAATCCCTTGGAGCATTAGGGGGCTTGGGGAAAGGCTAATATCGTATCGGCCACTCTCCCCCCGCCCTCGCCCGCGAACGAAATGAGAAACATGGTTTGCTGGTGAACGCGGGATAGGGCGGGGCAGAGGGCCTTACACAAGAAACCCTCAACCAAAACCCAACCTACATAAAATGAATTACTCTTGACGTTTCATTGCATCAAAGAATTCAGCATTGGTCTTGTGATTCTTCATGCGCTCAATTAGGAACTCAATTGCATCGCATTCATCCATAGACTGGAGAATCTTGCGTAGAATCCAAGTACGTTGTAAGTCTTCTGGGCTTAACAAGAGATCTTCACGACGTGTACCAGAACGGTTAATGTTGATCGCAGGGAATACCCGACGCTCAGCAATATTACGGCTCAAGTGGATTTCCATGTTACCGGTACCCTTGAATTCTTCGTAAATTACTTCGTCCATCTTCGAACCAGTATCAACCAAAGCTGTAGCAATAATAGTCAAGCTACCGCCTTCTTCGATGTTACGCGCAGCACCATATAAACGCTTAGGTCTTTGTAATGCGTTTGCATCTACACCACCTGTTAATACTTTTCCTGAAGAAGGAATTACGGTGTTATAGGCACGAGCTAAACGAGTAATCGAGTCTAATAAAATAACTACGTCTCGCTTATGCTCAACTAGGCGCTTGGCTTTCTCAATAACCATTTCCGCAACTTGAACATGGCGATTAGCGGGTTCGTCAAAAGTACTGGCAACCACTTCACCTTTAACGGAGCGTTGCATTTCAGTTACTTCCTCAGGACGCTCATCAATGAGTAAAACGATGAGGTAACATTCTGGATAATTTTTTTCTATAGAACGAGCAATGTTTTGTAACATTAATGTTTTACCGGCTTTCGGTGGAGAAACAATCAATCCACGTTGGCCACGGCCAAAAGGAGCACATAAGTCCACCACACGTGCGGTCAGATCTTCCGTACTACCATTGCCCTGCTCCATAACTAAGCGCTCGGAAGCAAATAAAGGAGTAAGGTTTTCGAAAAGAATCTTTCGCTTAGCACTGTCAGGTGAATCATAGTTGATTTCATCAACTTTCAGCAGGGCAAAATAACGTTCGCTATCTTTAGGTGGACGAATTTTTCCTGAAATTGTGTCACCGGAACGCAGACCAAAACGTCTGATTTGGCTGGGTGATACATAGATGTCGTCTGGACCGGCCAAATAAGAACCATCTGCAGAGCGCAAGAAACCAAAACCATCAGTCAGGACTTCTAAAACACCATCACCATGGATGTCAGCTCCCTTTAAGGCATGGGCCTTAAGAATAGCAAAAATAATTTCTTGTTTGCGCATACGGGAAGGATTTTCGACACCTATCTCTTGTGCGATGTTAAAGAGATCGGCAATAGGCAATTGCTTAAGTTCGCTAAGATTCATACTTCTCACTTGATTTGTTGTTTAAGATTGGTTTTATCCGAGAAAATTTATTAGTTTAAGAATGCAGCTAAGGATTCTGCTGCTTATGCGACATGACTATATTCCAGCATGTCACATAAGCAAACAGTATCACAGCTTTAAATTAAGATCCAACATTATTTATAAAGAATAATGAATATTTAAACGTGGCTTTCAACAAAAGCACTTAATTGAGACTTAGATAAATAGCCCATCTTAACTGCTTCCACTTGGCCATTTTTAAATATAATCAGCGTAGGAATACTCATTACACCGAATTTTGCTGGAGCTTGTGGATTTTCATCAATATTAATTTTTGCAAAAGAAATATCTGCGCCATGAGTTGCAGCAACTTCTTCTAATACAGGTGTTAATGCACGGCAAGGACCACACCATTCGGCCCAAAAATCAACTAGTACTGGCTTATTTGCATTAATCACATCGTGATCAAAGCT
>NZ_CBCSKT010000082.1:0-2503 GCF_965140895.1 Legionella sp.
CTATATGTTTACTACTGAGGTAGGCATCGTTAAAGAACCTAATGATAAATAGCCTGATATGCTTGCCGTTAAGGAAAACCCGTTAGCAAGCAACTAGGCTATATAAGATACGAATACCAAATGCAGAAACCTTAATTTATTTTCGCTTCTTACTGAGTTTAAACATTTTGACGCTTTTAATGGTGTTATCACTAATCTTTAAAATTTCAATACGATAGTTATCAATAGTTAAACATGAGTCCGCGGGGGGAATGTAACCCAAGTGCTCGACAATTAAACCGCTTAAGGTTTTAGGTCCAATCATTGGCAGTTGCCAGCCCATTAAACGATTTAAATGGCGCAGCGTTAAACTGGCATCAATAATTACGGAGTTATCACTCTGCGGCATAATATCGCGGCTTAAGGCGGCGATATCCGTAGTAAATTCACCCACGATTTCTTCAAGAATATCTTCCATAGTTACCAGGCCTAAAATATTTCCATACTCATCAACCACAAATGAACTTCGCCGTTTCATTTTTCTAAAATTAAGAATCTGGACATTAAGTGGAGTGGCTTCGGGAATAAAATACGGTGTATCGGCCGTACTCAATAAGCTATTTAAATTTAATTTGTCTTCTAAGGCCAAATTTAAAACATCGCGCACATGAATCATACCTTCTAGATTATCAATAGTGTCACGATATAATGGCAGGCGCGTATGTTGTGCAGTTTCTAATTGTTCTAACAGTTGGGTCCACGGCTGTTCCAAATCAATTCCTACAATTTCAGCTTTGGGAATCATAATGTCTTCAACGGTCGCGGTTTCCAAATCCAACAAACTAATCAGCATACTTTTATGCTCAACAGGCAATAAACCGCCAGCCTCATGTACCACCGAACGTAATTCTTCGCCGGTTAATGCTTCCTTTTGCGCTCGATCAATAGATACATGAAATAAACGTAAAATGCTGTTAGACATAAAGCTACAGGTCCATACTAATGGAGAAAAGAGCTTTTGGATTATCTTTAGTGGCATGGAGGTCGAAAACGCCACTTGCTGTGGATAAATAGCAGCGAAAGTTTTGGGGATCATTTCCGCAAAAACCATAATGATTAAGGTTAAAAGCGCTGTAGCAATCGCAACACCTAAATCACCGTATAAGCGCTGCCCAATTAATGTCGCAATCATGGAGGCAACAATATTGGCTACGGTATTTCCGATTAAAACCACGCTCAGCAACAAATCAGGTCGCGCGAGAATTTTATTAACTCGTATTGCGTGAACGTCATTCTTTTTGACCAAATGTTTAAGCTTGTAACGATTCAAAGACATCATGCCAATCTCTGTGGCAGAAAAAAAAGCGGCTAAAACAATTAAAAAAACTACTATGACAAACAGTGTAGAGAGATGGAGGGCCACCAAATATCCTTTAAGCTTTGCATGCGAGAAAATAAGGTATCATATGGAGCCAAAGAAAGCGAGATGAGTGCCATATGATTTGTAGTAGCCCGTATTAGCACGGGCTACGAGTCAGATTTAGCCTTTAAAACGGTCAATGCTGGCGACAATTTCTGCCAAAGCAGCATCTGGGCCTTCCCAGCCATCAACTTTAACCCATTTACCTATTTCTAAGTCTTTATAATGTTCAAAAAAATGCTTTATTGAATTTAATAAATATTCAGGTAAATCTTTATATGATTCTACTGATTCATAAATTTTGGTTAGCTTGTTGATTGGAACCGCTAATAACTTAGCATCAACACCTGATTCATCAGTCATTTTCAATACCCCGACAACACGGCAAGGAATAACGGAACCGTTGATCAAAGGAACTGGAGTAATAACTAAAACATCTACTGGGTCACCATCTTCAGATAGGGTGTTAGGAATATAACCATAGTTAGCAGGATAAAACATTGGCGTTGACAAAAAACGGTCAACAAATAATACGCCAGAGTCTTTATTAACCTCATATTTTACTGGTCCACTGTTCATGGGAATTTCAATAATCACGTTAATTTCATTTGGGAGATCCCACCCACTACTCACTTTCTTTAAACCCATTTATGTCCCCTATTGGAATTAATATAGTTACTCGCCATCGATTTATATGAGCATGGCTTAGAAATAAAAAATTTCTATCGAAATAAAGACGGCTATTATGCGAAAAATCGCATCAAAAGGCAAAGAGAAGCTGTCAGAATATATGTGAGAAATGTATAATAGCATTTTCAATTAATTATTAGGATTGCTTATGGTTTGCCTGTTTTGCAAAATTGCCGGAGGTGCAATTCCTGCTACAGTAGTTTTTGAAGATAATGAGCTGATGGCTTTTCGTGATCTGCACCCACAAGCACCAACCCATGTGTTAATTATACCCAAGCAGCATATTGCGACAATTAATGATGCTACTGATGAAAACCAGGCCCTATTGGGAAAAATGATTTTAAGAGCAAAGCAACTTGCTCAAGCTGAAGGATTCAGTGATTCAGGTTATCGATTAGTTTTTAATGTTAATCC
>NZ_CBCSKT010000083.1:0-2461 GCF_965140895.1 Legionella sp.
GTAAGCGCCTAATTAACCCCACCTAGAACTCCCCAAATAAGCTGTAGATAATTGCCTCCAATGAAACAACGGGAGCAAAGCAATGAAAGTGCAGTCACCACGTCATCAAATTTGGCAAGAACATATATGGGGATGGGAAAAGAGCGGTTTGACACAAAAGGCCTATTGCAATGAACAAGGTCTTAAGTTGGCTACCTTTGGTTTATGGCGCAAGCGATTACGAGCACCAGAGCAAGAGCGCATGTTGTTTATTAAAGCCAGTTCCAGAGTCCAGGAAGAAGGTGGTGCTTCAGGAAAAGTAGTGTTACAGCTCGTACTTCCTAATGGAGTTCGCCTTGGTTTGAATGAAGATATTAATGAGTCGATACTGCATCAGATACTTCATTTTGCAGGGGCATTATGATGCTTCGTTTGAGCACAGGAGTTTGCATTTATGTTGCTTCGCAGGCGATTGATTTTCGCAAAGCAATCAATGGATTGGCTGCGCTAATTACAGAGCAGTATGACACACCTGCTCAGGATGGTTCGGTGTATGTCTTTTATAATCGTGCGATGGACCGTGTGAAATGCCTGTTTTGGGATAAAAATGGCTTTGTACTGTACCAAAAACGTCTAGAGCGAGGCCGATTCAAAATGGGGAGAGCGGAAGAAAAGGCTCCTTATCAGATTAACCCACAGCAATTAGATTGGTTATTGGCAGGACTTGATTTTCGTCTGATGTCTGAGTTTCCGAATCTTGATTTTTCGCATTATTTTTAATGCAATTTGATAATTTTAATTAAAATATGCTCCATTTTTTGATATAATTTAACCATTAAAACGTTATGATGTTGAACCTAAAATGACCGATGTTTCTGCCTTATCACTAGAGCAATTACAGCAAGAAAATGCACGGTTGCTCGCACTAATTGAAGAGCAGGAAGACACCATAAAACAACAAAAGTCATCCCTTGAGACATTGCAACACCAACTCCACTTATTCCGTACTGCTCGTTTTGGTCGCAAAAGCGAGAAAGGTGTTGTGCCTGAACAAATGGTATTACAATTTGATGAAGCAGTTCCTGTGGTCGAAGCAAGCCCAACAGAACCTACTGTTGAACCAGAAACACAAACCATTACTTACACGCGCGCCAAAAAGAACACCGGAAGAAAACCACTTCCTCAATCACTACCTTATATAGAGCAGGTGTATGATTTAAGTGATGAAGAAAAACAATGCGCTTGTGGCTGTTCCTTGACTCACATTCGCGATGAAGTGACTGAGCAACTTGATGTGGTACCTCAGATGACCTTCCGTGTGGTTCACATCCGCAAGCAGTATGCTTGCAAAGCCTGTGAAAACACCATGAAGTGCGCGAAAAAACCGGAGCAACCGATTCCTCACTCCATTGCTACTCCAGGATTAATCGCTGCAATCATCAACTCCAAATTTCGTTGCCACATGCCTTTGTATCGACAAGAAACCATGTTCAATGAAGCAGGCATCTCACTCACCCGAGGAACCTTAAGTAACTGGGTGATTAAAGCGGCTGACTTACTGAGTCCTTTGGTTAAACTCATGGAAGATGACATCCAAAACCACGACATCGCTTATACCGATGAAACCACACTTCAAGTACTTAAAGAAAAAGACAGAGCGCCCACTCAAAAATCGTATATGTGGTTGTTTATTGGAGGCCCTCCTTCAAAGCGAGCCTTTGTTTATCAATATCATCCAACGCGCTCACATCAAATCCCTGCAGACTTCTTTGCCGATTTTCAAGGCTATTTGCATGCCGATTGCTATAAGGCCTATGTCGCTCTGGGTACGCAACAGCACATTCAGCATGTTGCTTGCTGGGCCCATGCGCGCCGTTACTTCGTTGATGTGGCCAAAACCACTAAAAAACACGGGCTGGCCCATGGTGTCATCACCCTCATAGGAACGCTTTATCAGTTAGAAAAGTCACTCAAAGAATCCAATGCTCAAGCTCCCTCTATCTTTGCTGCTCGCATTCAAAAAGCCAAGCCTATCGTGGATGAACTCAAAGAGCTCTTAGACCAGGCCAGTTTAAAAGTACTCCCAAAAAGTCCTTTAGGGCAGGCTGTCTTTTATGCCCTGACTCACTGGGAGGCTCTCAAAAGCTACCTCTATGATGGACGACTCGAAATCGACAATAACCTCTCCGAACGCTCTATCAAACCCTTCGTTATCGGCCGAAAAAACTGGCTCTTCCATGGCAACGATATTGGTGCTCGCTCTGGTGCCATTCTCTATTCCTTGATTGAAACCTGTAAATATCATAAAGTCGATGTCTTTTCTTGGTTTAAGTATGCTCTTACTCACATTCAACAGGCACATACCCTGGAGCAAATGGAAGCGCTACTTCCTTACAACATCAATGTCCAGCTCCTTGCTGATTTGAGAAGCATACCTCACTTGTGCTTTCCAAAATAGAAGGTACTTATTTAACCGCTTACA
>NZ_CBCSKT010000084.1:0-51370 GCF_965140895.1 Legionella sp.
ATGGGCGTCAAGTGTATTGGGTTTGTACTCTTATTGAGGAGTCAGAGAAACTTCAATGCGTGGCTGCGACCGAAACCGCTGAAAATCTGCAGGCTCAACTTCCCAATGCACGAGTTGGCTTGGTGCATGGGCGCATGAGGGCTATTGAAAAAGAAGCAACCATGGCAGCCTTTAAATCTGGCGAAATTAATTTATTGGTGGCAACCACTGTTATTGAAGTGGGCGTTGATGTGCCCAATGCCAGTTTAATGATTATTGACAATGCGGAACGTTTAGGCTTATCGCAATTACACCAGTTACGTGGACGTGTTGGTAGAGGAAGCGCTCAATCGCATTGTATTTTATTATATCAATCCCCTCTATCCCCTCAAGGAGCCGAACGTTTAAAAATTATGCGTGCAACTAATGATGGATTTATTATTGCGGAAAAGGATATGGAGTTGCGTGGAGCCGGGGAAGTATTAGGCACCCGACAAACAGGATACCGCCAATTTAAAATGGCCGATCTCAATCGTGATCGGGAATTATTAGCACATTTACCACCCATTGCTAAAAATCTAGTTCGAAACGCGCCAGCCACTGCCAAAATGATTACCCAGCGTTGGTTAGGTAATTTCGAACAATTTTTACAGGGCTAATTAATAGCCTACATTTCAAATATATTTGCAAAAAATGCCAAGTCAAGACTGTTTTTTATTTTTTTCTTTGTTAATATACCCAGCCCAGATTTGCACACCAAGCAAATATCTCTGTGGATATCTCCTCCACGCTCAGAAAATAATAAAAAGACAGCATTTACCCTAAACACCATAAAACCCTTATTTTACTTGGCTAGAATACCCTTTTTTTGCCTTTAAACCTTAAAATACTTATCCACAAATTCTGTGGATAAGTCTGTGTATAGGATGTAAAACAACCTGTATAGAATAATGGTTTTTAAATTTTAATACACAATAATTGCTAACCATGTTTAAATAACTACAGACTAAAAAAACAGACCCATCTATGACCCAAGACAGATACTGGCAAGCTAAAAAAGTTACCATTATAAGCGGCATTTCTAATGCGCTCTTAGGTGTGATTAAATTAATCGGTGGTACTTTATTCCATTCTCATGCACTCATTGCAGACGGATTACATTCTTTTGCGGATCTCATTACCGATGGAATGGTGTTATTAGCTTCCAAATATGGCAGCCTGGATGCGGATGACACCCATCCGTACGGGCATCAGCGTATTGAAACTGTAGCAACCTTCTTATTATCGTTATTGCTTATTCTTGCGGGAATTGGCATTGCCTGGGACTCGGTATACGAACTCAGGCATGCAAGCTACACCATGCCACAATGGCTGTCTTTGCCAGTAATATGCATTTCCATTCTGGCAAACGAAGTTTTATTTCATTACACCTTACACGTAGGCAAACGCATTAGTTCTAAATTAATCATCGCCAATGCCTGGCATCATCGCACCGACTCAGCCTCTTCACTAGTAGTATTGATTGGATTAGTAGGTAGCTTGGCGGGATACCCTTATCTCGACACGGCAGCTGCCATTATTGTGGCTCTAATGATTGCGAAAATGGGTTGGGATTATGGTTGGCACAGCATTAAAGAGCTGGTCGATACCGCTGTAGGCCCTAGCCTCTTAGCTCAAATTGAACAAGTGATTCAAAAGGTGCCTGGAGTGGAAAAAATCCACCAATTGCGCAGTCGTTTTATGGGTGATAATGTACTTATCGACGTACATATTTTGGTTTCTCCAAAAATATCAGTCTCCGAAGGTCATTACATCGCACAGCATGTACACCGGGCGCTGGTTAACCAAATTGATAGTGTTACCGATGTTATTGTCCATGTTGATCCTGAGGATGACGAAGTCTCAAGCCCTTCACTGCATTTACCCTGCCGCAAGGTAATCTATGAACAATTGCTCACTGAGGTACATCTTAATTTCCCACAGATACTCTTTTGGAACCTACATTATCTGGATGGAAAAATCAGCATTGATATCGTTTGCAAAGAGCATTTTACGCAATGGAGCGAATTGCACGAACAAGTTATCTTGGCTTTGAAACTGCAATCAGATATTGAAGAGATTCGCTTGTTTAGTTTGCACGAGGTCATGCATCGGAAATAAATACCCACGAAAATGTACTCCCCTGCCCTAAGCCTATTTGTTGCAGACTATCAAGAAGATTTTGCAGGCATAAGCCCCTGCCTGCCTCTCTATATTTACGTGACCTTAAGCCTTTTTTTAGGTAGAATATGTCCCCAAAACTTTACGATTTTCAAGATAGGCATGATTCATGTTCTCTGCTACCAGTTTAAAAATACTCTTTGCATGTTCCATTTTCGTCGTGATTTTGCTAGCTGGCTGGTATCCCTTTAAAAAGCGCATTAAAGACGATAAACATATTGATTTTCCTATAGGGGAAACTTTAGCGACAGGTGTATTTTTAGGCGCAGCCTTACTGCATATGCTACCTGAGGCTAATTCCATGTTTAAAACCATGGGTTATAACTACCCCTTTGCCTTCATTATTGCAGGATCCGTCTTTCTAATTTTCCTATGGTTTGAACATTTAGGTAAAGAACTTTACCACCACCACAATGCAGAACATCCTGCCTTTGCCTTATTAGCCTGGGGAATGCTTTCGGTTCATTCCATCATGCTCGGTGCTGCTTTAGGTTTAGCTCATTACAACTCAGTGATTATTATGCTGTTTTTGGCAATCATTACCCACAAATGGGCAGAGAGTTTTGCTATTGCCGTGCAACTGAATAAAAGCTCCATGACGATGAATCAAAACCTGATCTTCTTTATTCTGTTTAGTTTCATGACTCCTTTAGGGATTTATTTTGGTTGGTATTTTGGCCATGGAGTGGAAACAAACTCTATTTTTGATCCTATTTTAATGGCAGCGTCAGCAGGAACCTTCCTTTATTTGGGCACACTACATGGTTTAGAACGTTGCGTTATGGTAGAGCGCTGTTGCAATCTGAGTGATTTTAGTTTTGTAATTATTGGATTCTCATTAATGGCTACGGTAGCTATTTATGTCTAACTTCTTACAGCAGCAGCCGATAATCCTTGCTTCTGGTTCCGGTATACGCCGTAAATTGCTGCAATCACTGGGACTTAAATTTACGGTTATCCCCTCTGATTGCGATGAAGAAGTACTGAAAGAATCTTTGGATAACCAAAATATGCTCGAATTAGGTTATACACTTGCCGCTCACAAAGCATTGAATGTAAGTCAACATTATCCGGAACATTTTATTATTGCCGCAGATCAATTATGTTTACTTGGCGAAACCTTGCTAAATAAACCACTGAACCATCAAACAGCAATTGAACAACTAAGTATCTTAAGCGGACAAACTCATCAACAAATATCCTGTCTTTGCATTGCAAAAAATAACAAAATACTATGGCAACATCATGAAATAGCTGATTTAACCGTGCACCAGTTAAGTAAAAAAACCATTGAAGCATACCTTCTGAGCGAAAAACCTTATCATAGCTGTGGCTCGTATCACTATGAAAATCAAGGTAAATGGTTATTTCAAGAAGTGAAAGGAAATGAGGATACGATTCTTGGACTTCCTCTATTTCCATTAACACAAGCATTAAGAAAATTAGGTGCTGTACGTTTGTAACGTATTTAAGAAACGTAGGCAGGAAGCTGTTTTCATTCTGGCCAAAGCAGTAGAAATAACAATAATCGGGAAACAACATGCAAATAACTAAAATCCATGCCCGTGAAATCTTAGATTCACGTGGTAATCCTACAGTTGAAGCAGACGTTATTTTAAATAATGGGCTTATGGGAAGAGCAAGTGTACCTTCTGGAGCCTCAACCGGAAGCAGTGAAGCCTGTGAGTTGCGCGATAATGATCCTAAGCGTTATTGTGGCAAAGGAGTACAACACGCTGTTGCTTCAGTAAATACCGAAATTAATCAAACATTAAAAAATAGTTCTGTTGAAGATCAAGAAGCTTTAGACCTAGCTTTATGTCAGTTGGATGGCACTGAAAATAAATCACGTTTAGGCGCCAATGCACTCCTAGCCGTCTCCCTTGCCGCAGCCAGAGCTCGAGCAAATACGCTTAACCAGCCTTTATATGCCGCATTGAACCAAGGCGAACTGATGAGCATGCCTGTGCCTATGATGAATGTGTTAAATGGCGGCGCACATGCGGATAATAACGTGGATATTCAAGAGTTTATGATTATGCCTGTTGACGCTCCTGATTTTCCAACAGCCTTACGCATGGGTACAGAGATTTTTCATGTGCTCAAATCTGTATTAAAACAACAAGGTTTAAATACTGCTGTAGGTGATGAAGGTGGTTTTGCCCCAAATATCAAATCAAATCGCCAAGCCTTAGATCTGCTTAGCGAAGCAATTAACAAGGCAGGTTTTAAATTGGGTGATGAAATAGTACTTGCCCTTGATGTGGCCGCCTCCGAACTTTATAAGCAAGGCAGCTATCATATGGCCTCAGAGAACCAGCAATTTAGCTCAGAACAATTAATTAACTACTATACTGATCTAGTTTCCAACTACCCAATTGTCAGTATTGAAGATGGTCTGGATGAAAAAGATTGGGCCGGCTGGAAGGAATTAACGCGTCAACTTGGCGGAAAAATTCAATTAGTTGGTGATGATGTATTTGTTACTAACCCTAAAATTCTACGTGAAGGAATTGAGCAAGGTATTGCCAATGCAATTCTTATTAAAGTAAATCAAATAGGTACATTGAGTGAAACCAGACAAACCATTCAATTAGCTCATACAAATGGCTATCGTTGTGTGATGTCGCATCGCTCAGGAGAAACAGAAGATACGTTTATCGCAGATTTAGCTGTTGCAACGGGTTGTGGACAAATTAAGACCGGCTCCTTGTGCCGTACTGACAGAATAGCCAAATACAATCAATTACTGCGAATCAATGAAATATCCTCCCTACCTTATCGAGGAAAGGCCACGCTAAAAAGATAAGTCTGCTGAAAACCATAGCTCGTATTAGACAAAGTCCTAATACGAGTTTGAGGACACAAATACCCATATTCCGCTATGCGGATACAGGCTACTTATTTCCGCTCAAAATAAAAGAAATAAAATCAAGCTCCTTCAGGAGCTGCGTCAGCAACGACAAATTTTGTTTCTAATTTAATCTTTCTTGTAAGGTAAATACTCAGGCACAGTCTTAGGATAACATCCTTTTATCTGGCGGAAGTAATCCAATATCTGTGGAAAATCCGCACTTATGTCGCCAGTAGGCCAAAATACTTCGCGAATGCGAACCTCTTTCGACGCATAATCAAGAGCAACCAATGCTAAAGGAATCTTTGCTTTACACGCAATATGATAAAAACCTTCTTTCCATCGGGTTACTGATGCACGTGTGCCTTCAGGAGTAATCGCGAGTCTAAATTCATCTTGAGAGAGAAATAAATCCACCACTTTATCAACCGCATTATTCTTTTTAGAGCGGTCCACCGGTGCTCCGCCTAATATTCTTAAAATAATACCTAAAGGAAAAAAGAAGAGCTGGCTTTTTGCTAAAAAATTAATTTTTGTGCCAAGCGAGAAACGGGTAAATAATCCAACCAGAAAATCCCAATTACTGGTATGCGGAGCGACCACAACCAGATATTTTTTATCTTTAGGCAACTCACCAACGACCTTCCAGCCAAATAATTTTAAAACGAAGTGTCCGAATTTTTGCATAATTTAACTATCTATAATTATTTGTACTCTATTATATACTTTTTACAGGTCTTTTTGATACCTCTCTATCTTTTATTCACTTTAAAGTCAAACCTAGAACCCAAAGTGTACTAAAATTATACATATATGAGCGTTGCTTAGGAGCAGATCATGAAAACACACGATCCAGCACTGTATTTTTCAAACCCTCGTTTGCTGGGCGCAGTATACTTTGGCTTATTATCCGTAGTAGGAACTATTTTGATTGATGCGTTTCTATCACTAATTGGCATTGAAGACTACGTGCCGCTCTTTGAAGCAATTATAGTGGGGATGATCGTTGCATCCGCAACGGGCGCACTATTTGGCGAACAAATCATTCACTGTCCAAAGCCTTATATGGCAAAAACCTTTGTTATCGGTTTTTTAATGGTTATCGTATCGCTACCCTTTTTTGCACTAGGTCTGCTGTTCTTTATGGACAAAGGCAGTACTGCCTTATTTTCGGTCCATAGCTTTAAAAGTTTAGCCTATTCATATCTTGTCATTCTCGGATACAGCTATATACTCTTCGGCTTCTTACTTGCTATTGCAGCAGGAGGTGCCGCTATGTATTTACGTAGGTGGCTGGTTTACGATATCTTACATACCGATAAAAGAAAAAACATGCGTCTGCCACGATTCGTATCCGCTCAAGCTCGGGCTAAAACCTTGCATAAAGCACATGCGACGCATCATAAAAAAATATAAACCTGGGGCTACTTACATTTTGCTAACTTGAAGCAAAATGGCCGCCCCAAAATATGGGGTATGGCTCATTAATGCACGTTTTAAACAATAAAGAACAGCTATTTGCTTTATTAGCCGAAGGCGCAACGGTAATAACACCCAACAACAGACTTAGTGATGCCATCACCAGGCAGTATTTTCATAGACAAAACAGCAACACGGTAGACAAACCGATATGTCTTCCATATGGCGTTGCCCTGGTGAAAGCCTATACGCAGCTTAATTTTAATGCCCCACTAGAGGCTTACCCCACCCTATTAAACAGCAATCAATGTCTTTATTTATGGCGTAAATTAATCAAGTCACGTGCGGATATTACCTACAGCGAAGGATTATTGCAGGCAGTAATCAGCGCCTGGGAGCGTTGTGAGTTATGGCAAATCGCCTCGAATGACTCAAGTTTTCAGTACACACCGCAAACACGGCAATTTCAACAATGGTGGCAATCATTTAACAAAAAATTGAATAAAAAAAGCTTAATCGCAGAATGCCAGCTCGTGCCTTATTTAATTAATGCTCAGAGCTCATTATTATCAGGGCCGGTGATTTGGGCTTGCTTTGATGATTTCACCCCACAGCAAAGCCAACTACAGCAACACCTGGAACAACAAGGATTTCCTCAGTACCAATACGATTTACCAACTCGAGCGTCTGATGTCAAAGTACTCACAGCCCACGATGAAAAAGAAGAGTACCAACAATTGATCAGCTGGTTGCACCTAAAAATCCAGGAAGGGAGTCGACGCATTGGAGTAGTGATTCCTGATTTACAACAAAAACCATCGGCAATACGCCGACTCTTGGCGCAGCATTTTGATCCTGCGGTATTTAATGTATCCTTAGGCCAGGCTTTAAATGAGTTCCCTCTAGTTGCTCATGCTCTATGCTGGTTAAATCTAGATGCAAAATATGTAAGTGCTCACCAAGCCGCATTGCTGCTGCAATCCCCATATCTTGGTAGTGCAAAAGAAGAATTCCTTGCTCGTGCAGAATATCTGCAAAATAGTGTTCTGTTGGAAGATCAAAATATTCCCATCGCCCAGTTTATTAACGATCTGGAAACCTACACACCGAAGCTTGCTGCACTAGTTGGCCAAATCAGCCCCTACCCTAAAGACGCTTCATTGCATGATTGGATAGAGCTTTTTCAAGAACGCTTAAACAGCATGGCTTTTCCCGGAGATTATGGGTTAACTTCGGCAAATTATCAGTGCTTTTCGCGCTTTTCCCTTCTTTTTGATGAGTTAAGGCAGTTAAGCATACTCTGCCCTCATTTAACGAAGACAGAAGCCTTAGAAATTATAGAACAGCTGGTAGAAAACACTATTTTCCAAGCCCAAAAAACCGACTCAATCATCCAAATATCCGGTCTATTGGAAGCTTCTGGCTGTGAATTTGATCACCTATGGATGACAGGCCTTACCGATCAATGCTTACCGCAAAAGGTAAGTTTATCTGCGTTTATCCCGCCACAACTACAACGTGACCGGCATATGCCCCATAGTCTTCCTGCTCGCGAATTACAATTTGCCAAACAAGCACTGAACCGCTTACAACAATGTGCCGACTCAGTAGTATTCAGTTATGCCGAATTACAAGGCGATACACCTAATTTACCCTGCTCTTTAATTACCGAGCATCCTGAGTTTATTCGTTTAGAACAAGAAACCAATCCCCAGCAAGAAACACAGTTAATAAATATTGAAGAACATTATCTGCTGCCCATCAAAGCCGAGGAGCAAATTTCTGGTGGTACAGCGCTACTCGCGAATCAGGCTAAATGCCCATTTAGATCCTTTGCTGAGCATCGGCTACGTGCAAAAGAATCATCACGAATCAATGATGGGCTGGATGCAAAAACCAGAGGGCAAATAATCCATAAGGTCATGGAGTTATTATGGCAAAAATTACAAAGCCAACAGGCATTATTTACCTTAGATACCGCCAGTCTAGAAGAGCATATTGATACCGCAATTCATAGCGCTTTAGAACCGCTAACCCAACAGCATCCGGAAACATTTCCCGAACTGGTACGCACGGTTGAATATACCCGCCTTAAACGATTAGCCCTGAGTTATCTGGAATGGGAAAAGCAACGTAGCCCATTTACTATCTCAGCCTTGGAGCAGTCATTCACCATCAATTTGGCGGGCCTGGACTTCAATGTTCGTGTTGACAGGCTTGATGAGGTTGCAGATAAAAAATGGGTTATTGATTATAAAAGCAGCCTGCCTGGCAGCAAGCCCTGGTATGAAAACCGCCCTAAAGAACCACAATTATTACTGTATGCATTATTAGATAAAGAAATTAATGTTTTGCTCTTGATGCAAATAAAAGCCGGAAAAATTGTTTGCAGCGGTTTTAGTGAAGAAAAACAAGCGGTTAGTGGTATCAGTTCATTAAAGAAGGAAGAAACCTGGGACGATTGCCGCACTCATTGGCACAATCAATTAACTCAGTTAGCACAAGAGTTTCAAGAAGGCCATTGCGCACCGCAACCGGTTCAATTAACAATTTGCCAACAATGCTCTTTTCAAAGCTTATGTCGCTTCCAAGCCAATCCGTCATGAGTTCAAAAAGAAACCATTTACTTTGGTTTTTTCTCTCTTTGTGTTATAAAACCACTTGATGTCGTCTAGCCGACTATTGTAATAATTTTGAACCAAAACCACCTTATTAATTTTAAAAGAGAGCGATCATGCCCTTATATTATATAAATGCTAAAACGCGTATTAATGATTTCCATGACCAATTAGAAACAGTAAAAAATACACTTACTCAGCTAATAAGCGATAAAGAAACCACCAGTAAAATAGAAAAGCACATCTCTGAAATACAAAACTACTACAATACTTCTTTACATACAGCAAAAAATGAAAAAACACAAAATGCAATTATCAACAGTTACGCAAACTATATTGGCTTATTAAATTCAGCCTGTCAAATCGGACAGCAACAACCCACGGCCTATGAACGACTAGACGAATTTTTGAAAACATCAAATGAAGCTATAGGTCGTGAATACGATGCGCGAAGAGTTAATGCGTTCTTCCATAACTGTTATAATGTATGCGAACTTACATTCTGGGCTTCCGCAGCCATTACCATGTACGCCTCTATTTTCCTGGTTGCCTTACCTATGTTGATTGTACAATTCACTTTAGGCCTTGCTGTATCGATCGCCGTTGGCGGAACATTTTTGAAAACAGCAAGCAATTGCATCGAGTGTCTCGGTGAATTTAAAGGCACTGCACGACATAGCGCAGAATATGATTCAGAAAGAGCGTTGCTTTCATTTTTCCAACCTAAATTGTCAGAAGAGCTAGTACATGCTGTCGAGCTTCCCTTACAAGAGCCCATTGTTAGTCATTAATTTACCTTTTTGCAGCCATTAGATCATTTTAATGGCTGCACTGAATAATTCAGCATTCCAAATAGCCTATCTACATTGCGAAATTTAACTAGATGTTTAATAATGATAAAATCGCGTAAACTAAGGAGTGTACATGCCACTCAAATTAACAAAAACAAAACTCATTTACAGTGGCCTAATTGCTTGTCTACTAAGTAGTTGTGCACATCCTCCTTATCATAATTTTAAACCACGAAATTTTGTTGCCCGTGGTGCAGTTATTGGTGCTACGATGGGAACGGCGATCGGGGCTGCAGCCACGGGAACAGTTCCTGGAGCACTGGCAGGTACTGCTGTAGGGGGTACTGTAGGGGCAATCTTAGGCTCAGGCACTAATCCTAGACACCGTATTATCAGAAGCTTAAGCAAATGCGACATTCAATTTGTGCAATACGGCGATACCATGACCTTGATTATCCCCACAGATAAGTATTTCATGTTTGAAAGCCCTCGCCTCAATGAAGTACGTTATGTTGGCCTTAACCATATTGTTGACCTGTTGAGACTCTACCCTGACAATCCCGTTTACGTTGCAGGATTTACGGATAATGTTGGAACCGAATACCGTAAAAATCGACTATCTCAAGCCCAGGCAGAAAGCATGATGACCTTCTTATGGGCCAATGGAGTTCAGGCAACTCGCTTAAAACCTGAAGGCTATGGCGATAAGAACTCTGTAGGCGATAATGCATTTATCCATGGAAGTGCATTTAATCGGCGCATTGAAATTCAATGGTTTATTGGCAGAACACCGCAAAAATGCTGTGTTATAAGACCCAATAAAGTAAATTTCGCGATGAAATAAGAAAAACCTACCCCTGTTCACCTTGCGTAATGCGGGATAGGATAGAGCAAAATCCCCGTATTACGCTGCGCTAATACGGCTACAATTCAACGATGTTTTAAGGTGTACTCATGCATTCACGATTCTTAGGTGGAGTTCTTTTAATTGTTGGAACCTCTATAGGAGGTGGCATGCTGGCCCTTCCTGTTGCCAATGCGGCTACTGGTTTTTGGCAGTCATCTGCTTTTCTATTTGTGTGCTGGGTTTTTATGACTTTAGGTGCATTTTTTATCCTTGAAGCCAATCTGTACCTACCCAAAGGTAAAAATATGGTTTCTATGGCAGCAGCCACCTTAGGTAACTATGGTTTGCTCGCAGCCTGGATCAGTTACCTATTTTTACTGTACACCCTACTCTCTGCTTATATTTCTGGCGGCGCTGATGTATTAAATAGCTTACTAGACAAAATCGGTTTACACCTTAGCGATTGGCAAGCCAGTTGTCTGTTTACTTTATTGTTTGGGTTAATTGTTTATGGTGGCATTCGTTGTGTCGATTATGCCAATCGTGCCCTGATGTTTGGTAAATTAGCCGTTTACTTTTTATTAATCGTTCTTATTGCACCGTACATTGACGTACAAAACTTCCAACACGGAAATATACATTATATTGGTGGCACAATTATGATTTTAATCACATCTTTTGGCTTTGCAATTATCGTCCCCAATCTTAGGGAATATTTTGATGATGACATCAAACAGCTAAAGAAGGTTATTCTTATTGGTTCCTTAATTCCTTTATTTTGTTATTTGGCCTGGGATGCGATAATTATGGGTGCGATTCCTGCAGAAGGCAGTCAAAACCTTGAGAGCTTAATGCAGAATCCGCACACGACCAGTGCCTTAGCCTCATTGCTGTCAAACAGAGTGCAAAGTCCTACCATTAGCGCTTTATTTAATTTCTTTACATCCATCTGCATGCTCACTGCATTCTTAGGCGTCTCTTTATGTTTATACAGCTTCCTTGCTGATGGCTTGAAATTACGAACCAATGGCCGTCATGGTATCGGTTTGTTTTTATTAACATTTATTCCTCCTTTATTAATCGTAATCTATTATCCCGGAGCTTATATTAACGCCTTAGGTTATGCCGGTATTTTCTGCATTATCTTGCTACTATTTTTACCGGCATTAATGTGTTATTTTGGAAGAAAAAACCACAGCTCAACCTTTATTGTTCCTGGTGGTAAAATAACTCAAGTTGCCGTGCTCCTCATTTCCATATTACTTTTAGCACACGAACTCTGGGGATTATGGAGACGTTAAGTAGGCCAGCAAAGGGCTAACCTTGACTTTAACTGAAAAATAAAGTAGCATATTGCTTTATATTTGAACATCTTTGGCGTATATCACATGACCAATTCAAAATTAATCGGTGGGATATTACTCATTGTAGGTACCTCGATAGGCGGTGGAATGCTTGCCCTGCCGGTATCTACAGCGGAAGTAGGATTTACTAATTCTATTTTTTTCTTATTTTTCTGCTGGTTAGTCATGACGGCAGGTGCTCTGTTGGTTCTCGAAGTCAATCTACGTCTTCCTGCGGGCAGTAATATGATTTCTATGGCGAAATCAACTTTAGGCTTGCCTGGACAAATTATTGCCTGGATCACCTACCTATTTTTACTATACACTTTACTTTCTGCCTACATTTCAGGGGGAAGTGATGTATTTAACAACTTACTACATAAAGTAGGTATTAATTTACCCACGAGCCTTACCTCCATACTCTTCACGATCCTTTTTAGTTTGATTGTATATAAAGGGATTCGCTCAGTAGATTACGTCAATCGTGGACTAATGTTTGGTAAATTAGGTGTTTATGCCCTACTAGTCGTCATTATCAGTCCCCATGCCTCATCTGAAGGCCTAACTGGTGGTTCCGCACGAGCATTTACCGGGACATTAATGATCTTAATTACCTCGTTTGGTTATGCATCAATTATTCCCAGCTTAAGAGATTATTTTGGCGAGGACATCCGCTCATTAAGACGCGTAATTCTTTTAGGCTCATTAATTCCTCTAGTTTGCTACATTATTTGGGATGCCGTAATTATGGGCGTGGTTTCTCGTGAAGGAGACAATGGATTAATCGCACTAATGAGTTCAGAACATGCCACGAGTGGCTTAACAGAAGCATTAAGCCAATCAGTACAAAGCCAATGGATTAGTGGATTTTTTGGATTTTTCACCTCAATCTGTATGCTTACTGCCTTTTTAGGGGTTTCTTTGGGACTATTTGATTTTCTCGCTGATGGCTTAAAACTGAAAAAATCGGGAAACCAAGGTAAATACATTCTTGCCTTAACCTTTCTCCCCCCCTTAGCTGTGGTGTTGTTAAATCCTGGAATTTATTTACACGCATTAAGCTATGCAGGGGTTTGCTGTGTGATTTTATTATTACTCTTGCCCGCAATTATGGCGTGGAAAGGCCGAAAAACTTGTGTGATGGCAGCCGAAGGCCATCTTGTCCCTGGCGGAAATTCGAGTTTAGCTTTAATCGGATTTATTGCAACTGGGTTGCTTATTATTGCGCTCATATACTAAAATCAAAAAAGCCCACAGTTCGGTGGGCTTTTTCTTTATTTCATTAAACTATTAATGAAATTTTCTTTTTTGGAAATCACGTACTAATTTTCTAGCCTCATCCATGGTATAACCGTAGTGCTTTTGCAATTTACCATAGATCTCTTCGTGATTACCTTCAATTTTTTTGAGATCATCGTCAGTCAGCTTACCCCATATTTGTTTCATTTTGCCACTGACTTCTTTCCAGCTTCCTTCAAAAATATCCTTATTCATTAGAATTTCTCCTAAATTATATTTTGAAACTAGTGAAATAATTTTCGCTAGTGCAAATAAATTTAGTAGACAATTAATCCAATTGCAAAAAAATTACTACAAAAAAATCAAAATATGAATAAAATCATCTAATTAAAATGCAGATATTTTCATGACCGTTACTGGATGCTCTCTGAATTTATCTGTTCCTATGATTTCCCATCCTAAAGATTGATAGTACTCAGGAATTGTGTGATCAAAAGCAAAAAGATACAGCGTACTAAAACCAAATTTCTTTGCTTCTTGCTTGATAACTTCTATCAATTGACGCGCAATACCTTGCCCTCGATAAGCTTCCTCAACCCCAAGCGAACCTAACCACGGCGTCAAATCAGGCCGAATACCATCATTTTCGCGTAAACTACACATGCCAACCGCGTTACCTTCATGCAGAGCCACATAAGTCAACGGCATCACATCCACATTCGCATGATCGCGAAAACGCTCTACAACTTGGTCTAAAGGTACTTCTGGTAACCATTTACGTCCTAGCCCCTCATACCAAATTTTCGCTAAATCAGGCAAAGTATGCTGATGATTTTTAAGCAGGTCAATCGTTATCATATCGGTTCCTCCGGGATGAAAAACATTCGTTTCATTAGTCTAACAAGCTAAACCATTTTCTTGCAAATAGGATTAACCAGCAAATCCTGGCAATTCATGTCTAAGGCCCTCATATTGGCACTAATCGTCATTCATGGTAGAATAATATTTGTACATTAGGGGTGTCATTAGCAATCTGGCTGAGAGGATAAACCAACTCTTTGAACCTGACCTCATTCGTCTGAGCGGAGGAAAATGTGTCTCTTATTATGTGTTCTGGTACTATTGCTTTTGTTACGTTCTCATTTATGAACAACAAATCAACGATTCAGGAACCTCGATGTACCTACATAACCGAAACCCATCAGAATGACCTATAAATTAGTGGTCTGCTCAAGTTTACACCCGATATATTGATCTATTTTCATAGATGTATGCGCCACATTAACTTATAATTAGCATGTTTTTGGGTGAGTTTACTCCTCTATGATTTTAAACCTTTTAAGAAAGTAATATCTAAGAAATGCTCTGGAAAAAAATAGTTCGACATAAGTATTTTATATTAGGTGTTGTTTTTTATTTCATTTTTATTGTGACCGAGACATCGAAACCAAGCTTAACCTTTAGCTTATTTAAAAATAATTTTCCGCTCTTCACATTGAATGAAAATTTTTTGACCATCATCTCAGAAACGTTTATTAATGCTGCCGTAGTTCTTATCTTCTATTGTATTATTGATGTGCGTGCGAAACTCTTGACTATTAGCTCAATTACGAGTGAATTAGATAACAATTACCATCAGTTTAATAGCATCTTAATTAAACGCATTGGGGATTTTCTAAGAAATCAAAGTACCGCCGAGGCAATAAGAATATCCAGCAAAATCAAAGAAGATACGGAAGGGATTGTGTACTCCAAATATCTCTTTTTTCAAAATGAAGCCTCTCCGGAAATGCTGCAACTTATCAAAGAAAAACTCAAAGAAGAACGCATTTTCATGGCCTTTGAATCCTCCGCCTTAATTAATACGATTGATAAACTTATCGGCTTGGAGCATCTCTCCTTTGATAAAAAGAACATCCTTTCTAAAATCAAAAGGGATATCAGCTCTATAGAACCAATGGGCCATATTAATGAAAGCTCCTGCCCCTTGTTTGATCTCATATACAGTGACACGAAAAGAACGATTATGGATGATTCGGTGATGCAGATTATTAAAGAACTTAATAACGATATTAATAGTTTGTAATCAGAAAAAATCCGTTCACTGCCATTACAATGACTTATGTTTGGCCATAAGCCTAACATACAAGTTATAAATATATTCCTTTACGTGATAATCTATAATTAATTATTTAAGAAAATACCACCACCGAGTGAGTAGATTATGAAATTCTCAACCATATTAAAACTGATGTGGATATGGCCCCCTTTTTTGGGGGCAGGAATCAGTGTCAGAAGTTTTAGCCCAGACTTCACCAGCATTGTCGTGCAGATGAAAATGCGCTTTTGGAATAAAAATTATGTAGGCACTCACTACGGTGGCTCAATGTATTCCATGACAGATCCGTTTTACATGTTAATGTTCATGCAGTTATTGGGTAAAGGATATATTGTCTGGGATAAATCAGCTTCCATACGTTATAAAATACCCGCTAAAGGCCCAATTTATGCCAAATTTTCATTATCCTTAGCGCAGGTTGAACAAATTCGCCAAGAGGTAGAAGAACAGAAAAAAATTCAACCCGAGTTTTTGGTCGAGATTACCAATGAAGCAGGTGAAGTCGTTGCTGAAGTAACTAAAGTTATCTTTATTGCTAAAAAAGAGGTACAAGAACAGAAAAGCCAAGCTTTAGCCCAAGGAGGGCAAATATAACTTTTAGCTTTATTCACTTTCTCAATCAAAATAAGGCAATAATAACTCAAACATCTTGGCATTAGAGCTTTTAGACGCAGCATGAAGAGCATTCTGTGATTTGCTGTTTCTTTGATTAAAATCACTAGCTTCTAAATATTTTGCCGCATCAATTTGATTATGCGTCACTGTTAATAAGCGTTGACACATGAATTCGGCTAAAATATGTTCTCTTCGCGTAATTCCTTAATCTAAACTTTTAATAAAAATATCCACAAACTCAGCAAATTTTTCTGGATATTCTATTTGCGGCAAATGACCACAATCGGAAAAGCAGTAATATCGTGCATTAGGAATATACGCAGCAAGCTGTTTTACCAACCCCTCCCTAAAGACTAAATCTTGATCCCCTGCCAATACCAAAGTCGGCACATTAATTTTCTGGGCCCAAAAACTTGCATCAAATTTATCTAAAGCTGCATACTGCGCCTCAAAGCCTTTCTCAGTAATCGGATATGGGTTTTTCGCTCCCATCTGCGTTAATACTTCCAGCATTCCAGGCTGAGCAAGAAACTGATAAGAGAAAAACCAGCTGCAAGCGATTTTGATTAGGAGTTCTTCTGAAACGCTGCTTTTTCGTAATTCACGCAGCGCCTCCAGATAAATTTGAAATGGTGCACGCGGGCTCAGAACTGAGTTAGATATAATCGCTGATTTGACCAAATCACGATGACGCATCATCAAGGTTTGTAAAATAAAACCGCCCATGGAATTACCCACAAAATGCGCGCGCAAAATTCCCAATGATTCACATAATGCAGCAACATCATCAGCCATTTGCTCGATGCTGTATGGGCCATCGGGAGCATCCGTTTGCCCCGCTCCTCGATTATCAAATAAAATAACCTGATAATCAGTGAAATAACCTATTGTCGCATTCCATACAACATGATCTGCGGTAAATCCACCTATAAATACAATAGGCTCTCCCTGGCCATGAACTTCATAATACATTGAAATATCATTAACTTTCATATGAGGCATAAGCATTTTCCTTAATAATCAACTATCAAACGTAACGTATATATTTTAATTCCCGGTTCTGTAGCAATAATTTCCAACTCACCGCTAGAAAATCGTGCTTGGCTTAATGCTGCATAAATTGAATATTTGTCGACCAAAACACTTTTTACCATATTATGGTTAAGCACTACATTCACTTTAATTGCTTTGCCAGTACTCGTTCCCATAACTAAAAATACCTTACGGGCATTAAAGTGTATTTTCAATGCCGCCAATGCTTTCGCGGCAGTAATGCTGTCTGCATCAACTTACCATGCTCCACCTAAAGCCCAATTATCATCGACTAATTGCGATGGAAATTGATATTGAAAAACCTTATCCTTTATTAGTTTAGGACTAAAATTAGGATCTGCGCGTTCATATCCTAAATAAGTTTCTGATGTTTGGGTTATATGGGTAGTTTGTACGGGTCCATTTTTCAAGGTAGTTAATTCGTTAATGCCTAATAAATAACGAATATTATTTTCAGTAACATCATAACCCCCCTCGCCAAAATGCCCATAAACCACCTCTCTTTTTTTATTTATTAAATAGTGGGCAGGCCAATAATGGTTTTTAAAATTAATCCAGGTATCGTATTGATTATCAAGTGCAACCGGATACAGAATATCATCTCTTTGAACTGCCGCACGGACATTTCCCACATCCTTTTCAAAATCAAATTCAGGCGTATGTACCCCAATAATAACCAGCTCTTTGTCATGATATTGGTTATACCAAGCTTTAATGTAGGGCAAGGTATGTAAACAATTGATGCAAGAGCAAGTCCAAAAATCAACCAAAACGACCTTTCCCTGCAAATCATTTAACTTCAAGGGAGCTGAGTTGATCCAAGTAGTAATTCCCTCAATCGGTGGTGCCGAATATGGCCGCCATAGGCCATCAATTAACGCGTTAGACGTTTTAATTCCGGTCTGAACAGTAGTCAATGATACAGAGGTATTTTCAAAATAGACCATATACACCACGCTGGCAATCACAATGGCCCCCAGTAATTTATGAAACAAAGCTGCGCGTGTTTAAAAAAATAAAGGTGCTTTCCCATAGAAGGAAATAATGAACATGGGAATAACAGCCCCTAAAGCAATTGGCATTCTGAGTAGAAGCCAACGGCTTTTCTTAATGATTGCATATGTCTCCATCCAACCACATTCTTAGTGGCTTGGGCCACTTTATCAAATAAAATCCCAATAATTATGAATTAATTATAGACAGCCGCGCCATTTTTAGACAAGTATGAGGAAACGCCACTCTTGACCTCAGGGCGATAATGGCTAAAATTCAAGGTTAGGCTACGTCGGATTATCAGTTATGGATGATATATGATTCAAGTTATACGATTTTATTTGCTATTAGTTTTATTTCTCTTAATTAATCAAGCTTATGCTGCTCCACCATCAATCGCCCGCTATGCGCTTGTTGGCACCACCAGAGAAGGCACAGTCGCTGCATTTATGCTAACCCATTTCGGCCCCTCCTCACATGCTCCTTTTGCAAGCTTAATTATTAAAAAAGCAGGAGTTGAAGAGTCCTTATTTCAAGATGGTGCTTATCGGATGGACGGTGGTGAAAAAGAACTTGCCGATCTGGTCGACCACCTGCTAGAAAAGAACAGTGCTGTTTTAAAAGAATATGAGATAGACATAGAAAACCAATACATCTCCGAAGCACATATGGCGATTACTGATAATCGCTCTGACTCAGTTGCCGGTTGGGTTGATATTATCAATGGGGGCACCAAAAAATTCATGGTAAAAAGTATTCCCTCTGAATATTGCTCAGAGAACCCGAACTCAATAGATCTGGAGTTTTGGTTCAATGGTGTCAACAAATTAACTTTAAAACAAAAACCAGACTCCTGCTGGGATAATGGCTTTTCTATCCGCAATATCTATCAAACCCAAAAAGCACTGTGGTTTATTATCAATAAACATGAAATCGGCTTAGCCAGCCAAAATGTATATTTCGTGGATATTGCCGGGATCGCTTTACGGTAATAAACAAACTCCTGAATATGGCACATGCTAATCTATAGCATCGATGCTACGTTCGGGAGAACCCTTACAGTGTTGGAAATGACGTAGCCTGATGCAGATTCACTTAAAAAGTATCAAACCCCCCACACTCGTCCCAAGGCAAATCCTCACGAGAACAGCCATTCACAATAGCCAAGCGTGGCCCTTTCTGTAACCAAAGATACAACTGTTCCAATTTATCCTGTGATCCACAAGCAAAAACCTCTACTCGACCATCCGGCAAATTGCGGACCCAACCATTAATTCCTAATTGTTCTGCTTGTTCTTTCGTCGAAGCGCGATACCAAACCCCTTGCACCTTACCTGAAACAAAACAACGCATGCAAGATTGATTATTCATAAAAGATTCTTATTGGTTTTGTCTATAATAAAGTTTATCTTATCTTAAGGAAGAAAGGAGATCAAAATGGCTATTTGGTTTAAAGAAGTTTCTCTCGAAAGGCTGAATGAGTTTGGGAAAAATACCATGTCTGAATTTCTTGGTATTCAATTCATTGAACTAGGCGATAATTTTTTAAAAGCTACCATGCCGGTAACTGAACGGACCAAACAACCGCTTGGTCTTCTGCATGGCGGAGCAAATGTTGCCTTAGCTGAAACCATTGCCAGCACTGCTGCTAATGGCGTTGTTGACTTACAACACTACTACTGCGTCGGGCTGGAAATTAATGCCAATCATTTGCGCGCCGTCAAAGAAGGCATCGTCACCGCAGTAACCACCCCCATTCATATCGGCAAAACGACTCAAGTTTGGGAAGTTATTATTTATAACGAGGCTGGGAAAAAAACCTGCATTGTCCGAATGACCGCGGCGGTTATTACTCGCTAATAACCCGTACCAATAGATGTGAGATGTATTATGCAGCAAAAGCAAGAACAGAATCGTTTTTTTAAGCTCCTGCTCCTTGGCGATCGTGCCGTTGGAAAAACAACTTTGTTGCAAAAGTTTTTCGAGGAGCTTGATTTAGAGACACCAAATGAAACTTCCTTACGCATGGAATAAAGCATGACAAAAATCTTATAAACTTGCCTCCAGTAGTGAAACCATCAAATTTGAATACATCACAAATAAAAAAACGAGTTCTAACCCCTTGTTACTAGGCAACCCCCAAGTTTTTGCCGAGTTAGAAAATTTATCACGATTAGAGTGGTGCCAAAAGCAGTTAAAAGTAATAGCAAACTCGTCCGAAATTAAAGGGAGTCCAGACTATCATTAAAAGTTAATTTGACTCTTTTGATTAGGTCGAAGGTGGGACACCTTTTTTCTGAGTTATGCCTTCCTTGACACGCAGTGCATTAATGCTTAAGGGATCATTCATTCCATTACTATCTTTTATTTTGGTATTCATCACTATTGATTATATCTTCGTATGGTTCTCTTGCATTACCTAATTTTTCCGAATGCTGTGATGGGAAGAATAAGGTTTTGTTACCTGATAATTTATTGGTGTTCGTCAAATCCCTACTTATACCCTCAAAACAAATTTCTTTTAAGCGAGAGTAAAAATTTCGATTTTCCTTTAAATAAGAGGCTATTATTGGCCAGTCTTTCATCATAGCATTCAGATTAAGACGTTTACTTTTTAATGCAAAATCCTCTCCCATATAATAATCTGGATCAAAATAAACATTAAAAGAATCTCTTGCTTCATTACTTATAGATATGTCTGTTTGCTGAGAAATTTTTTGTAGCATTTCCAGGGTCGATTTTTTGAGCCTAAAATTAGTAGACATATAAAAAGGCAGCACTTGGTGGGAAACAGAAGATTCCAGCGTGTTATCTCCAGATACCCCTACAATTTCTGCACAAGAAAAAAGAGCATCGTAGGATTGGTCAGTAATATAATTTCCAATAAATAATTTGAAAACTCGTTCATAATTAGGGTTGAAAATCGAAACCTTATCACCGCTGATACATTCTATTGTGATTCCAAGATTTTCAGCTAATATTTCGAGCTCAAAATTAAATAGGGTTCTACCTGAATAATAGAGAACGATACCTTTCGAAGACGAAGGACAAAAAGCCAATAAAGTAAGAAGTTTATCAAAGCCATCGGAATGATTAAAATAAGCCGGAATAACTAAGTTTTTTTCATAAAGCTCTTGAAAGCTATCGGTATTTGTTTGCATTAGTAGGCGATTATAAAAATTGAGATCATGTTCTCGGATAATTTCACTCGCGTCCTTTATTGTTCTTTTGGGGAATTCCCTAATTTTAATTCCATAACATTCATCTCCAAGCCCCATAGGGTATGGGGGACTATTAGATTTATAAAGAGACCGTATTATTTCGTGCTCATTAATCATTTTTACCGGTGCTTTTGAGGGGAGGAAGCGTTGAAATATAGGCTCATAGAGAAAATCCGTGGAAATAAATAGTGCTTGTTCTGACTCGCGTAATGACAATGCGAATGCAGAAGGCATGCCTTTTAGAAAAGAAGGCGTGAATGTTAGAAAATCCATCATAAAGGCACAATAATATTCCGTAATGTTTAAAGATCTTAATTGATTCTCTATTCGCTCAATTTTTTTTTGATCTTCGCCCATGACTGAAATAACTGGGATGAATTTGATTTCCTGAAACGCCGGATTGTTTTTTAGTTCTATATAAATATCTACAAAATGGATGAAATCTCCTATCCCATCATTTAAAACTGCATTAAATAAGTGCCAAACTCTCATTTTACCACCTTAATTTAGTAAATTAAAACCATAACTAATCAATTATTAGCCACTATATCATTTTTCAATCCAAAAATAACATTATTCAATCTAATTGCGAATATTAATTATCATTTCAAGTTAAACTCCAAATCAAAGATTCAATAAAAATTCTACATTATATGCCCCTCAAAGAAACTCATTGTTTTTTTATCTTTTTAAGAGGCTGATATTCTGAGCAATACTGCCTCAGTTAATGCAACGTATATATTTTATGCAACGAATCAAATAGAGACTTTAACTCCATTAAGCATCTGAACTAGTTTTAAAACTGCTCAAAAAAACATGAAGACTCACTATAAAAATCCTGTTTTTTTTTTCCAAAATGAGCAATACTTGCTTCTGAATTCATTCCCCATAAAATTATGATCAAAATAAGACCTTTTCTAAAGTGGGCAGGTAGTAAATATAATTGTCTGGATAAAATTATCCCCTTTCTGCCTCCCGGTAAGCGTTTAATTGAACCGTTTTCCGGCTCAGGGGTTATTTTTATGAATACGGCTTATTCGTCTTATGTATTAGCAGAAAGTAATTTGGATTTAGTGTATCTTTTTACCTATCTGCAACTGGAAGGTGATGAATTTATTGAGCAGTGTCGCAGCTATTTTACCCCTGAATTTAATTCTAAAGAAAAATATTATCCTTTTCGCAGTGAGTTTAATCAAATCCCCTATTCCTCCCAGCGAGCAGCCTTATTTCTGTACCTAAATCGCCATGGTTATAATGGGCTATGTCGCTATAACTCTCAAGGAATATATAACGTTCCCTTTGGGCTTTATACCAGACCATATTTTCCATGCAAAGAAATGCAGCTGTTCCATGAAAAATGCCAAAACACCCTATTTATTCATCAAGATTTCAGAAAGACATTCGAACAAGCTGAGCGCGGTGATGTAATTTATTGTGATCCACCTTATGTACCGCTTTCAGAAAAAACAAAGCTCTTGCCTTATAACCAAAAGCTATTTACTACAGAGGATCAGATTGAGTTGACTGAGTTGGCCAAAGAAACCGCGGCAAAAGGCATTCCGGTTATCGTATCCAATCATGATACTGAATTTACCCGCTATCATTACCGCAAAGCGCATATTAAAAGCTTCCCTGTATCTCGGTATATCAATTGTCGGACGGAACTACGCCGTCCGGTTAAAGAGTTATTAGCTATTTTTAGTTAAGATGTAAAAGAAAACCTAGTTACAAGCAACTAGGTTACACTTTTTAATTAGCGGGATGATCTTTAATAAAGAATGCAAGAATAGTAACTAATAAAAGAGAAATCGGTAAAATCGATAAAGCAACTTGATAATCCACAACGGTGTAAATATGCTCGCCACCTACGATACCACTGTCGCCAAAAGAATCGAGTAACTTACCAACTAAGGGTTGGAAAACAACGCCCCCTAAAGTCACAATCATATTAGTCGCAGCAAAGACCGTACCTGATAACTGAGCCCCACTGCATTCTTTAGCCATAATAAATACAATGATTTCTGTAGCACTAAATACACCATACAAGAACAATAGAATATTAAGTGACGTATAAGATAATCCAGGCATGTACAATACTAAACTAATACTGATTAACGAAAGAATTGCACCCACTACCAGGGGCAACAATCTTCTTCCCGTGCGGTCAGAAAGGTATCCCGCGATTGGGGCACCAACAGCCCAACCCAAGAATACCGAAGATACAGTTCTAGCTGCCTCAACCTTAGTTAAGTGATGTGCTTGTTCTAAATAAGTCTTGCCCCACAATTCCCCAAACACCGATAAAGATGTATAAAGACACGCACCCACAAAACCGATTAACCACACCTCAGGAGCCATTAGAACTTTAAGAACATTATGGAAAAACTCAGGTAAAGGATGTTTGTTGGATTGATGGCCTGTAGGTCCATCACGTATCACTAACAACATCAACAGACTCAAACCAGAACCAATGATGGCAATGAACAACAATACTTGTTCCCAACCAACAAGTTGAGACCATTCAGTGATTTTTACTTCACCATAAACCAGCCCCAACATTCCCAGGGTAGTCATTAAACCGGCAACGAGGGAAAAATAACGTCTGGGTAGCCAATGCAATGCTAAGGATAAAACCCCAACGAAAGCAAAGGAAGAGCCAAACCCTACTAAAAAGCGGCCGGCCCCAACTAAAAACATGGATGAGGTTAAGGTAAACATCCATGAGCCTACCGTACAGCAAATACATGCAAAGGTAAGCAACCTTCTAGGTCCATATCTATCCATAAGCATCCCTACCGGCATTTGCATTGGTGAATATGCAAAATAGTAGAGTGCCGATATTTGGCCAAATGTAGTCGCAGAAATATGCCCCAGTGCAATACTGAGCTCAGCCTGCAACACCCCTGGAATGATCCGCAGGATAAACTCATAACAATAGAACACTGCCCCAACAAAGCAGATCAACGAACCAAATATCAATTGTTTTTTAGCATTCATATTTATTTATCTACTACAGCGTAAGTTTCTCGTAAGAAGAACGTTAATACGGCCGCAATAAAGATACCTAAAGGTATAACAGATAGTGCGAACTGATAATCAGCCACAGTGTACAACTTATGGACGTTTTCTACAATAGCTCCAGTAGCTTCGGTTCGCGCTGAAAAACTAAAATCCAATAAATGTCCAACCAGGGGTTGCAACAGCATCGCGCCGAACATTACGATCATATTAGTAATAGCCATCGCGGTACCCGCAGCTTCACCAGGGCTTAATTCGCGACCTACGGCAAATACAATTGCTTGAGCGCTATACAATAAACCTAATAAAAACATTAAGATTTGTACATTAGATTCGGTTAAACCAGGAACATACAAAATAATTAACATCATGATCATGGCACCAGTAGCACCAATAAGCATGGGGAATTTTCTACGCTCGAAACGATCTGAAATATAACCCATCAATGGAGCACCGATGGTGAAACCAAGGAAAAGCAATGAGTTGGCAAGCCCCGCAGCATGAGCAGATAAACCGTGAGCGTGTTTTAAATAAGGAATACCCCATAGTTCAGCAAAAACAGTCGTTGGTAGATAAACTAAACAACCATACATACCGTTAACCCAAATTTGCTTGTTACGAGCAATAATTGCTAAATCAACTAAGCCTTTTTTGAAGGAAGAAACAGTTCCACTTTGTCTATGACGCCCTTTCTTATCTTGAATACCAGCCCATAAGATGAACGTTAAAACAATACCGAAAGCTGCAGTCGTATTAAGCGTTCTAACCCAACCTAACTTTTCTACAAAAATTTCTAAGAAGTTATCACCGAGCATCGCACCTATAGTACCTAATGCTGCAGTCATTCCTGAAACCATCGCTAAGCGATTTTCTGGCAACCAAATCGTTGCAAGCTTTAGTACACCCACAAAAGCAAATGCCGAGCCAAGACCTACTAAGAAGCGCCCTGAAGCCGCCACCCAGAAATTTGTAGTTCCGGTGAACAGAAAGGTACCGAGCACACAAATGACACAGGCGAGAGTTAACAAACGACGTGGACCATAACGGTCAAGCAATAAACCCACCGGTAATTGCATAGGGACATAGGCATAATAATAAATAGAAGAGAGATGCCCAAAGCCTGTCGCCGATAAATCAAAGTGGGTACGTAAAGACGATTCCATCGCGCTAGGCGCAATTCTTAGTAAATATTCATAACTGTAGAATATTGCCCCAAGAGCACAAATAAACCACCCCATTAGGGTGTAATTCTTACGATTCTCAGAAAGCAAAGTCATCTCCTTAACTATTGGGTTAAGTAAAAGCGTGTGCCAAAACGGCCACGCCTTTTCTTTATATTAACTCCAAGGGTTTATCCCAGGTACCGCAAAGTACTTCATTGATTAGGCAGAACGATTCATCCTGTAAATCTAATACTGCAACCAGGATAACTACCAAGAAGTTACCGTTATTTTAAATAATGATTATTTTGACTCACGCCGCTAGCAATTGCCGCTTTAGCAACAGCTGCAGGAACCCGCTCTTTTAAGCGAGGATCAATGGGCTTGGGAATAATGTAATTAGGCCCAAACTCCCAATCTGTAACACCTGGGTAATTATCCTTAACTACCTGGGGAACCGGCTCATGCACCAATTGGCGTATTGCTTCAACTGCAGCAATTTGCATGGCTTGGTTAATGCATGTTGCACGCACATCCAGTGCACCACGGAAAATATATGGAAAACATAACACATTATTTACCTGATTAGGATAGTCGCTACGACCAGTTGCAATGATTACATCATTACGAACTTGATGAGCAACTTCCGGTCTTATTTCCGGATCAGGATTTGATAACGCAAAAATAACAGCATTAGGGGCCATTAAATTTAATAACTCGGCATCTAATAAATTAGGCTTGGCAACACCGATGAACACATCAGCATCAACCAATGCATCAGCTAAAGTACGGCATGATGTTGTACGGGAAAAAGCAAATTTATAAGGATTAAGATCAGTACGCTCTGAATGAATAACACCTTTGGTGTCCAAAAGCGTCATATTCTCTTTATTTGCTCCCAATGCAGCTAGTAAACGCATGGATGCAATACCTGCAGCCCCTGCTCCAATACATACAATTTTTGCATCAGACAATGTTTTCTTTTGTAAATCCAACGCATTTAACAAGCCTGCAGCAACAACAATGGCGGTGCCATGTTGATCATCATGAAAAACAGGAATACTTAATTGCTCAATTAACGCTTGTTCGATTTCAAAGCACTCTGGCGCTTTAAGATCTTCTAAGTTAATACCACCAAAGGTAGGAGAAATGTTTTTTGCGGTAGAAATAAATGCTTGTGGGTCATGGGCATCAATTTCGATATCAAATACATCGATATCAGCAAAACGCTTAAATAAAACCGCCTTGCCTTCCATCACCGGCTTACTGGCAAGAGGACCAAGATCACCCAAACCAAGTACCGCGGTACCATTAGTCATTACAGCTACTAAATTACCTTTGTTAGTATAACGATAAGCAGTTTCAGGATTTTCTGCTATGGCCAGCACAGGAGCTGCTACGCCCGGTGTATAGGCCATAGATAAATCATGCTGAGAGTTAGTTGGCTTAGTTAGGTGAACACTGAGTTTTCCTGGAATGGGAAACTCATGATAATCCAATGCTGACTGTTTTAAAACTTCATTATCCAAGGTACTTACTCTCTTAAATAAAAACCAATACAAAACAGGGTTTGCTCAACACTCCAACTCTTATCGATCTGTCACGACTATTCCGAAGGATGAGTTAAAGCAGCAAGACCAGCTACTAAACTTCTAATTTCCGGAAAGGAAGTCGCGGAGAAAACACGAATTGAGAGGAGATTTGAGCGTCAAAGCCCTGACAACTTACCAAAAAACTACCATGATGATAATAATTTTTCAATAAGTTAAATTAAATGCGCGCAAAAATGCGCGCTTCACAACTATTCTTTTGATGCAGCCGCAGCAGCACGTTGGCTATAACGATCACGGAACTTCTGAACTCGACCACCAGTATCAACTAATTTTTGCTTTCCGGTATAGAAAGGATGGCATTGTGAACAGACTTCAATGTTTAGATCTTTACATAAAGTTGAACGAGTTTCAAAAGTCTCGCCACAGCTACAAGTAACCTTAACAACTTCATAATTTGGATGAATCGTTGCTTTCATAACACTACTCTCTTATAGTTCAAATGAATATCGCCACCTAGACCCTATTGCCAAGCACCATATTCTATACAAATGACCCGAAACAATAGCAGAAAAACTTCGGTAAAGCAATTTTTTCTAATATTGGCCCGCATGGGAACTGTACCCAATCGTTTACCATAGCATATAAATTTATTTTTGCTGTAGGGGTGAATTACTTCATGAGCGTTTGCGCTCCTCGCGGATTGTGTTCTCATTTTCCTTGCCAATCTCATAGCTTGGCGCAAAAGAAGTCCTGGTTGAAAACAACCAGGCTACTCTGAATAGATAGTTCGCGCGCGAATGTATTGTTGGTTTACTCCCCCTCCACATCCAACTCAACCCAGGCTGGGGCGTGGTCCGAAGGTCTTTCTGCCTTACGTGGCTCAACATCTATACTCGAACTACGGCACAAGGTATTCAACTCCTGATTTAACAAAACATGGTCAATACGTAAGCCTCTATTGCGTCTAAAACCCGCAGCACGATAATCCCACCAGCTAAATGTTTTTTCTGGCTGTTCAAAATTTCTAAAACTGTCATGTAAACCAAGTTGTAACAATCCAGCAAAAGCTTCTCGTTCAGGTGGACTTACCAATACACAGCCTTCCCATTCCGTAGGATCATGCACGTCTCGATCTTCAGGCGCAATATTAAAATCCCCTACTACCGCAACTTGCGAATAAGTACTCAATTGTTGTTGGATAAACGCGGTTACTTTCTGTAACCAATTTAATTTATATTCGTATTTATCCGAGGTGAGTTCGGAACCATTGGGTACATATAAATTAATTAAACGTATCCCTGCAACCGTCACAGCCAGAATACGTCGTTGCGGATCGTCTAAATCAGGGATATCCGTTACTGCTTCAGTAATAGGGTAACGACTAATTACGGCAACACCGTTATAAGTTTTTTGCCCAGAATACACTACATGATAACCCATTTCCGTAAATGAAGACTCGGGGAAATTTTCATCAGTTAATTTGGTTTCCTGTACAGCCAGAATATCCATCTGAGATGAATCCATCCAGGCCAGTACCTGCTCTAGCCTGATTTTTAATGAATTGACATTCCAACTGGCTAATTTAAGCATACCAATCTCCTTTGTATTCAATCATGAATGGCGCATGATCGGACAAACGAGCGTCACGAAATATGCGGCTATCAACCACACTTTCAGTTAAACCTGGGGTAATCACCTGATAATCGATTCTCCACCCTACATTCTTTTCCCAGGCTCTACTGCGATAAGACCACCACGTATATTGTTCTTCTTCCTGATTGTGTATCCGAAAGGCATCAATAAAGCCCATGGGGCCAAATAATTCATCCATCCAGGCGCGTTCTTCGGGCAAAAATCCGGAGTTTTTCTGGTTCGAGCGCCAATTCTTTAAATCAATTTTTTTATGGGCAATATTGTAATCCCCACAAATAATCAATTCGCGCCCTTCATTTTTTAACTGCATTAAATGTTTTGCAAATTGTTCTAGAAAGGCGTACTTAACTTCCTGACGTCCATCACCACTGGTTCCCGAAGGTAAATAAAGTGAAATAACGCTTAATTTAGGATAGTCAAATTGAATGTAGCGTCCTTCGTTATCGCAATAATCATAACCAATCCCTTTGATGATACGAGTGGGTTTATGACGTGCATAAATTGCTACCCCACTATAGCCTTTTTTTTGCGCTGAATAATAATCACAGAAATAGTCACGAGGGAAAAACAATTCCTCTGGAACTAGTTGTTCTGGATGAGCCTTAGTTTCTTGTATGCAGACGAAATCAGCATCTTGAGCAGCCAACCACTCATAAAACCCATTTCGTGCAGCGGCACGAATACCATTGGCATTGAAACAAATTACTTTCATCTTATTTACTCATTTTAAGAGCGGCATGTGCCAAACGCTCACCTAAATTCTTAGCCAACGTGATTTCATCCTCACTCAGAGTACGATCATTAGCCACACCAGAAACATGGGTTACCCCATAAGGAGTTCCACCAGTCGTTGTATCGTTTAACGCTGGTTCAGAATAAGGTACACCTAATAGAACCATCCCCTGATGTAATAAGGGTAGCATCATACTTAATAAGGTGCTTTCCTGACCACCGTGCATACTTGCCGATGAAGAAAAAACACAAGCAGGTTTATCAATTAAATCTCCTGCTAGCCATAAGGAGGAGGTGCTATCGAGAAAATATTTCAAGGGAGCGGCCATATTTCCAAAACGGGTGGGACTACCTAAGGCTAATCCCTGACAATGACGTAGATCATCTAAAGTTGCATAAGGCGCCCCGCTATCAGGAACCGGACTATCAACGGCTTCGCAGGTAGTGGAAACTGGAGGAACGGTTCTTAAACGTGCTTCAATTCCAGAAACTCGTTCTACTCCTCGTGCAATATATTGAGCTAACTGAGCCACGGAGCCAGTTCGTGAATAGTACAATATGAGAATATAAGGTTCAGACATCAATAACTCCATGATTTTCTTTTAGAGAGGTGGATCATACATTAGAATGGGAATGAGTAAACTAAAGAATTGTAGTCAGATGCTTGCAACTAATTGCACTTACTGAAAGAAAATTATAGCGCAAAGCGTAGGCTGGGCTGAAAAGCCAGCCTACATTAAACTTCACTTCGTTCACAATGACGGCAGTTTTGCATGCCGATGAACAAGAATTGATTGAGATTTAAAGAATATAACGTGCTAGATCTTCGTCAGCGACTAATTGGCCTAGATTCTTATCAACGTATGCTTTATCCACGTGTACAGATTCGCCTGATTTGTCAGTAGCGTCAAAAGAAACAACTTCTAACAAACGCTCCATAACCGTATATAAACGGCGCGCACCAATATTTTCCGTGCGCTCATTAACCTGCCATGCAACCTCGGCAATACGTTGAATTCCAGACTCATCAAAGCTCAAAGTTAGCCCTTCGGTTGCCATCAGAGCCGTATATTGTAAGGTTAATGAGGCGGTTGGTTCGGTAAGAATACGCACAAAATCATCAACCGATAATGCAGAAAGCTCCACACGAATAGGTAAACGCCCCTGCAATTCCGCAATTAAATCAGAAGGCCTAGCTACGTGAAATGCACCCGAAGCAATAAAGAGAATATGATCGGATTTAATCATTCCGTATTTAGTAGATACAGTGGTTCCCTCTACTAAAGGCAGGAGATCTCTTTGTACTCCTTCACGTGAAACATCACCACCGCCACTTTCAGAGCGCTTGGCGACCTTATCCAATTCATCGATAAAGACAATACCATTTTGTTCCACGCTCTCAATAGCGCGGATTTTAATGTCATCTTCATTGATTAATTTAGTTGCCTCTTCTTCACGTAAAAGTTTCATTGCCTTAGCAATCATCATCTTACGTGTTTTGGTACGATGAGTTCCTACTTGTTGGAACATAGACTGTAACTGGCTCGTCATTTCTTCCATACCTGGAGGTGCCATAATTTCGATACCAACAGGTGTTGCAGAAATTTCTATTTCAATTTCATTTTCATCCAATAAGCCTTCACGTAATTGCTTACGAAATACTTGTCGGGCAGTGCTGTCTTTTTCGCCAGGTGTTAAACTTCCACGAGCAGGAGGCAATAGAACATCAAGAATGCGCGCTTCAGCGGCCTCCTCAGCCAAGTGCTCGACTTTTTTCATCGCTAATTCACGTTCTTGCTTAATCGCAATGTCCGCCAAATCACGCAAAATTGAATCGACATCACGACCAACATAGCCAACCTCAGTAAACTTAGTAGCCTCAACTTTAATAAAAGGTGCATGAGCCAATTTAGCTAAACGGCGTGCAATTTCTGTTTTTCCTACCCCAGTAGGACCAATCATCAAAATGTTTTTCGGCATGATCTCATTGCGCAAAGCAGCATCCTGAATTTTCATACGGCGCCAACGGTTACGTAATGCAATAGCTACCGCTCTTTTGGCATCATCTTGCCCAATAATGTGTTTATCTAATTCTTGAACGATTTCTCGTGGAGTCATTACCATGCTGTTATTTGCTGACATTGTTTAACTCTTCTATGGTTAAATTGTTGTTGGTATAAATACAAATCTCACCGGCAATAGTTAGTGCTTTACGAACTATGTCTCCGGCAGATAATTCTGTATTTTGCATTAAGGCACGCGCAGCAGCTTGAGCAAAGGGGCCGCCGGAACCAATCGCAATCAAACTTTCTTCAGGCTCAATCACATCACCATTACCCGTAATAATCAAAGAAGATTTACTATCAGCGACTGCAAGCACGGCTTCCAGACGGCGTAAGATTCTATCGGTTCGCCAATCTTTAGCTAATTCAACCGCAGCACGTACTAGATGACCTTGATGCATTTCCAACTTACTTTCAAAACGCTCAAAAAGAGTAAATGCATCCGCAGTACCTCCAGCAAAACCAGCAATCACCTGATCTTTATAGAGACGACGAACCTTGCGCGCATTCCCTTTCATCACGGTATTACCCAAAGTAACCTGACCATCGCCACCAATAACGACCTGGTTCCCACGCCTTACTGAAAGAATGGTTGTCCCACGAAACTGTTCCAAAATAAAATCCTCGAATTTAGGTTAACTATACGTTGGCATGTCATCCCCTCTTATGCGGGAATGACAAGAATACTTAAGGCATAAGTGGGGATGAAAAAGAAAAAAACAATGGGATCAAATTAAAAAAGATAGACCCTGAGATAAGCTATCTAATCCTAAATGCTGGGCAATACTCTGACCAATATCTGCAAAAGTATCCCGGCGACCAATAGAACGTCCTTTTAAGCTAGGCCCATAAACCAGAACCGGAATATGCTCCCGAGTATGATCAGAACCAGGACGCGTTGGATCACAGCCATGATCAGCGGCAATAACAACTAAGTCATCGGGCTGTAATAAAGCATCTAATTCTGGCAAGCGTGCATCAAACTCTTCAAGGGCATGCGCATAGCCAATCACATCACGGCGATGTCCATATGAAGAATCAAAATCAACGAAATTAGTAAAAACTAAACTGCCTTGAGGTGCTGTTTTCATCGCGTCTAAAGTTGCATCAAATAAAGCCATGTTGCCATCTGCCTTAATTGTTTGCGTTATGCCTTGATGTGCATAAATATCTGCGATTTTGCCTATGGCAATAACTTCATGATCCGCGTCTTTTAAATGATCAAGCAAAGTTTTTGCAGGAGGTAAGGTTGCGTAATCTTTGCGATTACCAGTACGCTTAAAGGAACCGGGAGTACCGATAAACGGGCGCGCAATAACACGACCAATTTGATACTCATCAACTAATTCGCGGGCTATTTCGCAAATCTCATACAACCGCTCTAAACCAAAGCTTTCTTCATGCGCTGCAATTTGAAATACGCTATCCGCAGAAGTATATACAACAGGTTTGCCCGTAAGCACATGCTCTTCACCGAGTTCATCTAGAATTGTGGTTCCGGAAGCATGCTTCTCGCCCAAAACGCCAGGAAGACCTGTTCGTTGAATGAAGGCATCAATTAATTTTTTAGGGAAACAAGAGGGTTGGTCAGGAAAATAACCCCACTCAAAGGTTACAGGAACACCCGCGATTTCCCAATGTCCACTTGGGGTATCTTTACCTAAGCTTTGCTCAACGGCATAACCATAATAACCAATTGGGTCTGCAAACGCCGATAATTCAACAAATCTTAATCCAGAACTGGCAAGTGCTGCATGATAAAGGCCTAATTTAGCTAAATTGGGCAAAGTTAATGGGCCTTGGCGTAAACCCGTTTTATCGCCCCCCCCCCTGCTCGCATACTTCATGAATATGCACAAAGGTATTCGCACCTTCATCACCATAACGTGCGGCATCAAGGCTTGCACCAATGCCGAAAGAATCCATGAGTAAAATACAAACTCGTCCAGTCATGCTTATTCCTCACTTTGTTGACAACGTGTTTCTTTTAAACCAAATAGTATGAGAAACGCAATTAATAAACCAATTGGTAAAATAATTGCGGCATGTTGATAGGCGTCAAATGAATAAACTGGGGCACCATTAACCAAGTGCATCCCACTATGATTGATTAATAAATTGCTAAAAATGTTTTGATATACAATGTAGCCACCTTGGGTCAGAATGGAAACCACACTCACTGCAGTTGCTGTCATTGCCGGTGAGCTGCTTTCTGCCACTAAAGCATAGCTAATCACTTGAGTTGAGGTAAATAATCCCAGTAAGAAAAATAAGAAAATCATGGCACCAAAAGATACCGGTGCGTAAAGAATAGCTAATAACGTTAGCAAAGACACCAAAACACCTACTTTCATAGGCAAAACACGCAATCCTATTTTATCGGAGGCCCATCCAGCTAAAGGAGAACCAATAATCGCACCTAAAAAGAGCATTGTATTAATAATTGAAGCCTGTTCTCCAGTAATTTCCAAACGTTGCTGCAAGTACAAAGAGCCCATCATCGCCCCAAAGACAGCAATCGCCATGTTCATTAAGCTTGCATAAAATGCGGCACGGATATACTGAGGATTAAAATAAGCTTTCTTGGCTGCGGTCATTACATCAAATGCAGGAACAACCTTTTTAACTGCCTTCTGGGGTCTTTCTTTAACCCAGAAAAACATTACCACCAGCATGGCAAATCCTAAAATACCCACATCCTGAACTGCCTGGCGCCATCCAACCAAACTGACCAATTTGGCTAAAGGATACTGAGCCAGCATACCGCCAGCCATTGCTATAGTCACAATAGCTCCCGTTACTAAAGCCATGCGCTTGGGAGGAAACCAGTGGGATGCCAAACGAACCGGACCTAAAAAGCAAAAGGCACTACCAATACCGGTGATAAAACGGGAAAGTAATGCAATTGCAAAAGAATGAGAATGCGCTAATAAAAAAGTACTCGCAACACACAAAAACATCGCGACAAGTAAGGTATTTTTAATCGAAAATCGGTCTAGCACCATCCCCGCAACAAAGAGAAAAAGCACATTAGAGACATAATAAATGCTGGATAACCAAGCCATTTTATCAGCTTGAATTTGGTAATCTTGCATGATGGTTTCCGCGAGGGAAGCAAACATGTTTCCTTGGATAAACTCATAAAAAAAGAATAACGTGGCAGCAAAACATACCATCCAGGGTAAGAGTGATGATTTTGTGTCATCATATCCTTGAAATTCATCCACCATGTGCATTTTTACTCCTCCAGAATTAGCGCTTGCAATACGTCTCACGGGTTAATAATACGGCTATTAGTGCCGCAGCCGCAGTTATGGGAAACATCCACATAGCAAATTGAAAATCAGCAACCGTATACGTTGTTGCTGCATTTGCATGATGAGCCATTAACGAGCCAAATAATACTTGTCCTACGCCGCCACCACCCATAATGATTACTGAAGCGATACCTGTTGAGGCGCCGGTATTGTCTGCAGAATTACTTTCTGCAATTAAGGGATATGAAATTACTTGCGTGCTGGTAAAAAAACCTAGGGCAAAAAAGATAATACTTAATGTCAGCTGAGAAAGGGCCATATTTAAAAATAGCGGGAGTACCGTCAGCAAGGTGGCGAATGCACCAATAATCATCAAAGGTTTACGTCGGCCTTGTGAATCAGACAACCAACCAGCTAAGGGGCAACCAATCACACTGCCCATAAAAATTAAACTGACTACATTGCTAGCAGCCATTTCAGGCAACTGATGGACCACTTGCAAATAACTAGCCCCCCATAAGGCACACAACACCATAATCGGCAAATTCAAAAAGGATGTGTATAGCCCTGCCAACCAATTTTGCGAGTTGGATAAGGCATTCATAAAGCATGCACGAACATTCCCTTCATTACCCTGCGTTTTCACAGGAGCATCGTGAGGTCTATCTTGAACAATCCAGTAAATCCACAGCCATAAAACAACACCTACAGCACCATCAATCAGTAGGGCTTGGCGCCAGCCAAATAGCTCATTAAGGTATGCAAAAGGTGTGTGCGCCATCATGCCACCAATAAACGCCATGGTAACTAAAGAACCAACAACCAAGGCTTGTCGTCGAGGAGGAAACCAACGAGCAACTAACACGACACAGGATAAAAAGCAAAAAGCGTTACCTATTCCAGAAAGGAAATGGAAGAATGAAGCCAGAATAAATGAATGCGTTAAAGCAAAACCTATCGTGCCAAGAATACACACCAACATAGCGGATAAAATAACGGTGCGAGCAGAGAAACGATCCAGGATTACACCGGCGGGAAGAAGAAATAAAATGTCGGCCCATAAATAAGCACTAGACATCCAACTTAATTGCGTCGCATCAATATTGAAATCATTACGTAAGGGCTGATTAATTACGTCAAAAATATTGAGCTGAAAAAACTCGTATAAAAAAAACAGTCCGGCGGAAAGGCATACAACCCAAGCCATCAGATCACCACGAGGTACAAAAGTTCTCGAATCCATTGCTACAGAATGCGACACAAATACTCCTCACATTATGGCTTAAAAATTGCGCAATAGTATAACAAAATTCAAATCAAATTGGTATCTTTAATGTAACAAAGCGAAGCTCCGCAAGTTCAAGGCCCTGCCCCGAATGGCACAGACTTAAACAAACTCCCCATCGTACACACCTCCCACGGCTTGTCCGCGTGAGGTAGAATCTGTGTGTCTTCAGCCACAAAAGATTTAATCATTCATTAAGTTAAGTGCCATTCATTCACAACGCCCTATTACGAACAGTGTATCCCAGAACTACGCAACAGCACTAAAGACTGTCCATTACTAACAATTTTATCTACTTCTTGCATACGAGCAAATAAATCAGGCTTTATTTGCGATATTTTTTTGGAGCTAACTGCAATATAATTTTCCTGATTGCTCGCAAGTAACTTGCAAAGTTGCTTATGCTTAAAAATAAAAGCGACCTTACCGGCAGCATAAAACTGAGCGGAGTATTCGGTTTTATAATCCCAATAAATAAGTTTGCTGTCAGATGCAGGTTTTTGCGCTTGCCATGCCGCCACAACTGCTTTTTGCGTTTTAGAAACGACATCAGGAGCTGTATTAAACGCAATGGTGGCTGCTAAAAACAACATTCCACAGCTCAGGGCTAAACCTGGTACTAACTTCTTAGCACCTAACATCGCCCCCGCCCGGACCCAATACTCGGTAAAAAATAAAGCAAATGCGGGTAATGAAGGAAATACATAGGTGTAAATAATATTGCTAGAAAAAGTAAAAAATAATAACGGGACAACTGTACATAAGAATAGAAAACCTAACCACCCATCTTCATCACGAAATAAAGAAGGCAAGGTTTTGCGATAGCTTACAAACCAAGTAACACCAAGCAATCCCCAGGGGAAACTACCTACGGCCGCAAAAACCCAAATCATACCCCAATGCTCTTTATGAGCATATCCGTATTTATCGCCTGTCCATCCAGGTGTAACAAATCGGTGAAAATGCTCTCCAACAATAAAGTATTTTAAAAATCCTGGGGTACGCATTTCTGCCAAAATATACCAAGGAAGTGCTATTGCTAATGCGAGAAGAGTTCCTTTTATCCAAGGCAATCTATTCCATAAATTACGCCATTGGTTTCTCAATACAACCCAACAAAAAATTGGCATCCCAGCTAACACTGTAGCGACAGGCCCTTTTGCTAATAAACCTAAACCAACACCAACGAAAAAAGCATAAGACCAGATTTTATGATCATCAACAACCGCTCGCCAAAAGGAAACCAAAACCAGGGTTGTGCAAAAAATTAAAGAGGGATCCGTCATTACGGTTCCTGCATCCAAAAAGAAATACAAGGTGCCAGCAAGAATTAAAGCAGTGAACGTTGCCACGGTATGACCGCTATGTTTTTTAGCCAAATCCCAAACCAACCATAGTGTTCCTATAGATAGCAACAAACCTGGCAAACGTACTGCAAGTTCATTCACGCCAAACAATTTCATGGACAATGCGGAGAGCCAGGTAGACAACGGGGGTTTTGCCCAAAATGGTACTCCATAATCATGGAGTAAGGTGACCCAATTTCCAGTTTCCAGCATTTTACGTGCAATTTCAGCGTAACGAGCCTCGGAAACATCGTTAAGCGGAATAAAGTACATGGAAATAACACGACAGATTAGAAGGAAAGACAGTACAAATAATGCATGATTAAAAAATTGCCTTTGCAATAGTTTATCGTTTTCTATGTTCAAAACTGACCCCACTCAATATTGCATAGTAGTCAAAATAAATGAGCTACAAAAAAATTTTACCCTAAAAAGCTGTTTGCATTTTCTTTAGCTTAAACCAGAAGAAAAGTAAAGAGCCTCTGAAGAATGAAAGGGAATATTACCCGTTATTAAAATTAATACAAATTTTTTCATACTTTTTTCTATTTTATGTAGAGAAATACTCTCTTTTTAAAGTGATAACCTTTTGTATGCACTATGCTTTTTGCAAATATATAATTTGTATAATGAAAATACATGACGAGCGGTTTAGTTTAGTTTACACTGGGTGCTGTAAGATGAACTTACATGACTTTTAATGGATTTTGGGAGAAAAACATGACGTTTAAGTTAAAAACTTTGAAGGAATTAAAAGGTCATTTCAACAGTACAAAGGAACAGGTACTAACTTACGAGTCGATCTCATCTTTTTCTTTTGATAAACTCGAAGAACCAAAAATGCGTTCGTCCATGAAACTACTGGAGGCTGTTTTACTAAAGATAGAAGAACAAATTAACATTTTAGCTAAAGATAGAGACGTAAAAATCACTAGAATAGACGAGAAGCTAAAAGTAGAAATTGAAAAAACAAAGCAACAAGATGGCGAAAAATCAAAATACACCCCCACCAAACTCAAAGAAGAAGCTGAAAAAACAAAGCAACAAGATAGCGAAAAACCAAAATACACCCCCACCAAACTCAAAGAAGAAGCTGAAAAAGCCAAACAGCGAGCCGAAGGTGAGTTTAACGAAAAAGTGCAATGCCACATAATGGCATACTATGGAGCCATGTTAATTGCTCAACAAGATATTAGTGCAATTGGCCGTAACCGCTCCAAAAAACTCGTCTCTGCTCTCGCTGAGGCTATAGGTATAGATAAGTTTACTCCTGTTGAGAATCAGCCAAACGCCAATGACTACGAAGCGTTCTATGTATCATTCAATGTAGTGATGCACACCCACCTCTTTCCCAGTACTGGTGCACGCAAAGGCTTTAAAGAAGAACATATGCTTTCCGCCTTACCGAAGGACGACCTGGAAAGAATTCTCACAAAAGCTTATGAATTTGAAAAAAATGCACGTATGGCTGTAGTTGGTGGTTTAGTTGCCGAAGGAAAAAGTGTTATTAAACTCACAGGATACACAGTCACAGCGGAAATGGAGACGCCTGACTCGGCTACAGAACGATTTAAATCCTTTGCTGAGCTGAAGAAGAATCTTAACTCCATAATAATTGAAGAGTTAAACGACAAAAAGAAAGGGACCATTAATGAGGTAGAGTCTCGAGCAACCCAACTTAATTTCTTAAAAAAACTTGGGGATTTATTGGAGGATTTGACCATAAAAGATACAGAAAAAACTGCTATCCTTGCAGGATCAATGTATTTGGTCCGTAGACAAATTCAAAAAAGCTACGAGGACAGTATCATTCACTTTATACGTTCTCCTGATAACTCTAAAGTCCATGAAGCATTGGGCGGGCTACTTGATGCGGCAAACATATCTTCATTTGATCATGAAGCGTTATTACAGGCAGCAAATAATTTTATTCGCTATGTTACGCTGGAAAGAAAAAACCCTGAACAAAAAACAATTAATCGAGCCCATCCATTTACCGAGATTGAGGGATTTAATTTACATGAGGTACTGAATTTGTTCTTTGAACTGATTTGCTCTAGTCGTGACAGCGCATGCAAACAAATGTTCATTGCGATGAAAGAAAGTGAAAAAGTGGAGCAACCTGCAAGTTCAAGCACGAGTTATTGGAGTTCATTGATTGGTTCATATGCTAAAGTCGGCCTATTTGGTGGTGGTAAAAAAGCAGAAAGCCCAGATACAGCGCACACTGATAGCTTGCCTTTAGATGCACCCTCTACAAGCTTACAATAACGAATAAGCTGTTCGTTTTCTGAGTAGTTGCTGTTTTGGTGGCTACTCATATTTTGCTTGCCATTATGGTTCATTTCTTCCCTTTAGATTAAGTTCTTAAATTTTGTTACAATGTCGCTTTCTTTAATATTGTTGTATCTTGCACTAATGAAAATTAAATTAATAATTAAAAACATAATTCCCGCTTTAATGCTTTTTTCAGCCCTACCCACAGTAAGTTTTGCACTGCCTTCAATGCAAGCCTTAGCTGATGAGTCTAAAAAACTAAGCAGTTATAAGGCGCCTCACTTAACCAAAAAGCTCATTTCAATTACCATCGATGATTTACCCTTTGTTGGCGAGTATCGAAATTTTCATTTAAATATGATGATTGAAACCATGAACAAACAGCGGGTTCCCGCAACAGGCTTTATTATTGCCAGCGAGGTACGTAAAGATAACTGGGAAATTCTCCGCAAGTTTCGTGATGCAGGTTTTGGCTTAGGTAATCATACCTTAACACATGCCAACCTGGGTCGACTTGGAACGAAAGAGGCGATTCGTGAAATAGGCGAGGCTGATGCGATACTATCCCCTGTATTAACAGAACCCAAATATTTCCGTTATCCTTATTTATCAATGAGTTCTGGACAAAAGAAAGACGAGATCCTTTGTTTTCTCGCGAAAAAGAATTATCAGGTCGCGCCAATCACCGTAGACTCTAAAGACTTTGTCTTCAACCAAAGATTGCTCGCTGTGCCTGAATTAAATCGACGCGCGTACCTTGAAGAATTAAAGCCATTTTATTTGGATTTTATTTGGCAACAAACCCAGCGCGCAGAAGAGAATCACAACGGCCAACAAGCGCAAATTTTATTAATCCACGCCAATCTGCTTAATGCCTATGTGTTACCGGATATCATTAAGTTATATAAAGAAAATGGCTATACTTTTGTCAGCCTGGAAAGTGCCTTAAAGACATTTAAGTCATCAATGCACTGTTCCAAGCCCCAGCTTCATTCCCAACCCCAGCCTAAACTGGGGAAAAATACTAAGGATATTGATGCCTTTGTTGCGTGGGATTAGCGCCATGATTAGGAGTACTAAGCGTGGGCTGGGGGCTGTTAAAGCCCCACCTCGGAACTCTCAAAAACTGTGTTTGCACGGCGTTAAAGCCCTGACTACGCGACTCAATAGAAGGTGATGCACATAAAATATAATTACCCTAAACATCCCTATCTATGGTACAATTATCCATATTTTGTTCACATTGACCCGTTAAGACACGATCTGAACTATCTCTCCATTTTTATTTAAGGAAATACCATGAGTTTTACATCCTTAGGTTTAATCGAACCTTTGCTGCGCGCCATTAATGAATCAGGATACACTGAGCCATCCCCTATTCAAGCGCAATCCATCCCTGCCATTTTACGCGGTCATGACCTTCTTGCCTCTGCACAAACAGGAACGGGTAAAACAGCAAGTTTCGTATTACCTATTTTACAAAAACTCCACGATCAACCTCGAGCCCAAAGCAATCATGCTAAAGTATTAATTCTCACCCCAACACGCGAACTCGCGGCTCAAGTATATGAGAGTGTGAAACAATATGGCTGCTATACACCTTTGCGTTCAACCGTAGTTTTTGGTGGCGTAAAAATTAATCCGCAAATGATAAAACTACGCAGCGGTGTTGAAATTTTAGTAGCAACTCCAGGACGCTTATTGGATCTACATCAGCAACGAGCCATCCAATTCAATGAAATTAAAACCCTGGTGTTAGACGAAGCAGATCGTATGTTAGACATGGGCTTTATCCATGACATCAAACGTATCATTAGCATGCTACCAAGAAATCGCCAAAATTTATTATTTTCCGCAACCTTTTCTGATGGTATTCGTGCCTTAGCGAAAGGATTACTAAACAGTCCGGTAGAAATCGATGTATCACCACGAAATACGACTGCCATTAAAATCCAACAAACCGTACACCCAGTCGATAAAAGCCGTAAAGCAGCCTTATTGAGCCATTTAATTCATAAAAATAAATGGGGACAAACCTTGGTTTTTGCCAAAACCAAGCACGGTGCTAATAAACTGGTAAAACAATTGTCTGAAGAGCATATCTATGCTGCAGCCATTCATGGCAATAAGTCTCAATCGCAACGAACTAAAGCCTTAGCAGATTTTAAATCAGGTGAGTTACATATCTTGGTCGCTACAGACATTGCTGCTCGTGGAATTGATATTGACCAACTGCCTTGTGTTGTCAATTTTGATTTGCCTCAGGTTGCAGAAGACTACGTGCATCGTATTGGTCGTACAGCTCGTGCCGGAGCATCTGGTTTAGCCGTATCTCTAGTTTGTGCTGACGAAATTGGACAATTACAAGCAATTGAAAAGTTAATTAAACGCAAGTTAGATCGTATTGAAATTGATGACTTTGAACCCAATCATCATCTTCCTAGTTCCTCATTGCCAACTCAACTGAGGAAAGGCCCTCCGAAAAATAGAAAGCCCTCACCCGAAAACAAGAAAAAGGCAGAAAAAAAACGATTCGGAAAAAATACGATCAAATAATGGATAAAAAGTGGCTTTTGTGGTAAAATTCGCGCCTTTTTAAACATATCTTATTGATAAAAGGCGTTTTTTATGCAATCGAAGTTAGAGCAACTTTTCTCCACACCACCAAGCGAAAATGATAGATTTCGCTCAAATAACCCAAAAAAAATAACCCAAGACTGCGTGTATTCTATTCATTCGCTAGCAACTTTAGGAGAGTTATTAGCAGAAAAGAAAAAAGGTGGCGAAGTTCCTGATTTACGCTACCTGGTCGGTCTCAATGGCGAAGCATGGTTTGCTAGAGAATCTCATACTAAAGGTCCAATCGCTCCTGCTCATTATAAAATGACGGGCTCTCCGCGAAATGCTGCTTATTGTAAAACTGCAGGTAATCTATTTTTTAGTGATGACTATTCCACTTTACTCAAACTTAATAATAAAAGTGGTGATTTCCGCCCTTCATTAAATTCCATTAAATGGATTTTAGCGATCTTTGTTGCCAATGAGGCTCACCTTCCATTTCGCTTACCTGAAGTCCTAATTATTGAAGAGCAAGGTTATAATGGTAAAGTAATAGACACTCTTCTATGCCCGATTGCCGATATTAAAAAATGGTTAAAAACTTTTACAGAAAATACCGCGCTAACATTAAGTTTGCAAAATCAAAACTCTGAAACTAAAGAAGCGTCCTACTCAAGTGAGGGTAGGAGCCTCTTCGCGGATAGAAGTAAAGGAACCCTTGCTCCAACTAAAAAAAGTAAAATATCAAAAACGCTAGCATTTGAAGATGATTCTGCATCTTATGAAATAATAAAAAAGCGACTATTTGAAGATGTTACTGCATCTCATGAAGTACCAAAAAGGCTACTATTTGAAGGCACTGAGCCATCTGAGGCGGCCTGTATAGCAGGTCAATTTGAACAGCCAATATGGAAAGCGACGACATATACGACATTAGAAAATTCGTCATTACTACTATTTGGGTCCAGACTGGCTCCCAAAACACGAGCCCCTCAATTTCCTGAACAAGAGCGATCAGTTCCACAATCGGCTGAAGAGTCTGTCCAAACCGCTCCAGCACGGAAAAAAACTAAGCTTGGACGAATAGACTTTATTAGCCCATTAACTCAGCCCAGTGAATTGGAAACAGACGAGGCGAATCCCTCTTCTCCATACGCATTTATTTAAACGCTATTTGGATTAAGCTAGATACGTCATCTCCGAACACAGCGGCCCTCCTGGATATGGTATAAGTTTTATGAAATAGTATAATACCCTATTCAGGAGAGCCTACGTCGCAAATGCCTCTGGATGACGTAGTTTTTCCCCTGACCTAAGGGGGTAATTTGGACTCACATAAAACATCTGGCTTTACTTTAATTGAACTATTAATCGTATTATTCATCCTGGCAAGCTTTGCCGTAATGGCCTATCCCTCCTATGTCTCTTTTCTGTTAAAAACCCACCGCATAGATGCCTTGACCAGTTTAAGCCAGGAACAATTGATACTTGAAGCCTGTTATGCACAAAACCACTCCTACATTAAAGACTGCGACCACTTCCCTCACGATGCACATAGCTCATCTCAAGGCTATTATCTGCTTAACCTAATAAAACCAAGCAAAACGACATATACGCTTAGGGCAATAGCAACAGGAAGCCAAAAAAAAGATCGGCATTGCGCTGAGTTTTTAATTGATCAAAACAATAAAAAAATAGCTACCGATGCTGATGGGATGGTACAAAATGATTGCTGGCTTCCGTAAATAAAATTTCCTTTACAGGTACTTACGAATTCCCTACTATGCATACTGGATAGTCCAACACTGAAATTTAAATGGAAATTTTTTGCTTTTTCCTCGGCATACTTTATACCTATACCTTTAATTTATATTTGCCCGCAATAACCTTACTGTTGTTTTACCTTAGCCCCAGATACCTCCTCATTCTCTTTTTTCTTTTAGGTTTTTGCATCGCCTGGGTTCATCAATGGTTTATTATGCCCTCAGGGCTTCCCAATAGTACTGTGATTCAACATGCCAGCATTCAGGGAAAAATCGCATCAATCCCACAGCAAAATCGCCATAAAACACAATTCCTCTTTGAATTAGAGCAATTCAATCAACATCCAGCTCAAGGCTTAGTGCAATTAGCCTGGTACACGAAAACTCCGGTATTACAAGCTGGGCAACATTGGCAATTTTCAGTAAAACTAAAAAAGCCACGCAATTTCCTTAATCCAGGTAGCGCTGACTATGTGACATCGCTTAATAAACGTCACATTATATGGACCGGTTATATTCGTGCGCGTGGTGCGCAATTAATTAAAGAAAAAACAGCGGGCTTTGACTGGGTTGAATTACGTGCCTCACTAGGGGATAAATTAACTCGATTAGCTCCGGATCAGACTATGGCAGGAATTATCGAAGCACTAACCTTAAATCTGACACGACACATTAGCCAAGAATCCTGGGAACTCTTCCGACGAACGGGGACCACTCATTTATTTGGAATCTCAGGTGAGCATATTGCCCTCATATCCGGACTCATTTATTGGCTTAGCCGCTGGTTATGGTCGCGCAGCTCCAGAGCCTGCCTCTACATTCCCGCCCCCTATATTGCCAGTAGCTGTGGTTTGCTCATCGCCTTATTTTATGCTTTTTTAGCTGGATTTGAACCGCCCGTACAACGCGCGTTAATCGGCTGCTTTTTTTACACTCTTTGCAGTATGGGCAAAAAACGTTTTACCCCTTGGCAAATATGGCGTTATGCTCTCTTCCTGGTGCTTTGTATCGAACCGCATGCAGTGTTTATGCAAGGATTTTATTTTTCCTTTCTCGCCGTATCTTGTCTATTTTTAACCCAACAACGTTGGCGACTCAAAAGCTATAAAAGTAGTCTTGCCATCCAATTAAGTTGTTTAATCGGTTTGATGCCACTCACCTTGCATTGGTATTCTTACGGATCAATTAATGGGTTCTTAGCGAATTTATTTGCCATTCCTTTAGTTGGCGTTGTTATTGTTCCCCTTGCCCTGGTAACCATGCTGACTAGCTCGTCTTCATGGGCAGAATTAATTATACATCCCTTATCTTGGTCCATCAGTTTTTTATTACAAGGCTTACATTGGACAGAACAATTAGCAGCAATTAATATCAGCTACTCATTGCACTCCATTGAATTCACCTTAGCGTTAATGGGCGCTTTACTCATGTGGGTTTTATTACCCATCAATCCTTTTCGCTGGTTTGCGTGGTTATGGTTACTACTTCCTCTGTTCCCCTCACGTCCCATCATTCAACCCGGTGAGGCATGGGTTGATGTTTTAGACGTAGGTCAAGGACTTGCTGTGAGCATTCGCACTCAAAATCATGTGTTACTCTATGATACGGGAGATCGATTTTTTCAAGGCAGCGACCTGGGAAAAATGGTCGTCTTGCCTTATCTTGATACCTTAAACATTAAAAGCCTCGATGTCATTGTTATCAGCCATCCAGACAAAGACCATCGCGGCGGACTGCAATCAATCGAAGCAGCAATCCCTGTCAAGCAACTCCTGGTCAATGAACCACGCTACTACCGCCATGGAATAAAATGTCATAACTACCCTGAATGGCAATGGGATCAAGTCCGTTTTCGCTTTTTACCTATTAGTACCCCCTTTAAAAACAAAAATAATAATTCCTGCATCCTGCAAGTAGCCAGCGCCAATGGACGTGTATTATTAGCAGGGGATGTCGAAAAAGAAGCAGAAGATTATTTGGTAACAACTTATGGTTCTCAACTGGCATCAGAGGTCTTAATCGTTCCGCATCATGGTAGTAAAACCTCATCCTCCTATCGTTTTTTATTGGAAATTGCTCCCCGTTATGCAATCGCCTCGCTAGGCCTTGATAACCGTTTTCACTTCCCTCACAACAAAACCTTAATCAGTATGAGTAGCTTAAACATTCCTTTATACCGAACCGATGAATGCGGTATGACCCAGTTTATCTTGCCTGCTCAAGGCGAGATAAAGCCACCACACTGCTTTAGTAGCATCCATACAAAATAAAGCAATTTTGGCACTAAAGTAGAAATATAAATAAACCCTGGACTATAATTTTCAAAAACAATATCAAGGACGTAATGATATGCCTCCAAGCACTGATGACATGCTAGCCAAACCAAAGCTAAATATCCCTTCTTCGCCTTATCCTAAATCGGATCATTGCAATGGTAACCTTTTTTTCAATCCTGGACTCAAGGCGACCAAAAGTTGGGGACATGTATGGAAAATGCTTAGAGAACGCAAAGGCAAAAATCCATGGCCTGGTTTTGTGGAAAATAAGGCAACCCCTGAGCTTGCAGAGCAATTAACAATTGATGAAGTATCAATTACTTATGTTAATCATGCAAGCCATCTGATTCAATTGCATAATATGAATATTTTGACGGATCCTGTCTTTTCCAAAAGAGCAGGCCCAATGTCGTTATTAGGCACCAAAAGGGTTCGTAAGGCTGGTATTGAATTAAATGAATTACCAACAATTGATGTAGTGCTTATTAGTCATAATCATTACGACCATATGGATTTACCTACACTCAAGAAATTACAACAAAAATTTCAACCCTTATTTATTGTCCCTTTGGGTAATCGTAAGTACTTAAAAACAAAATATTTTCCTAAGGTAGTTGAACTGGATTGGTGGCAAACCCAAACATTAACTAAAATGCATGCAATTACTTTAGTTCCTGCACAACATTGGTCCATGCGCACCTTTAAAGATACTAACACCGCGCTTTGGGGTGGCTTTTGGATTCAATGTAACGCCTTAAAGGTTTATTTCTGTGGTGATTCTGGCTATGGTTCTCACTTTAAATTGATTCAAGAACGTTTAGGTGCTCCGGACATTAGCATATTGCCGATAGGAGCTTATGAACCACGCTGGTTTATGCAAGATCATCATATGAATCCTGAAGAAGCCATATTAGCCAGCATTGATTTACAAAGCAGCTTAAGCATCGCAACGCATCATCAAACCTTTCGTTTGTCTATGGAAAAAATCAATGACCCAGTAATTAATCTAAACCGCCGCCTGATTGCTCATGGGCTTACCACAAAAGAATTCATGGCACCAGAAACCGGTGAAACAGTTACTTATTGCAAAAGCCTTAAGCTTGATCCGACAAGCCCGATAAACACGTAGGACTCTTAGTGGTTGTAGGCTGGGTGGAAAAACCAAGGAAGTTTTCCTTAACCTGACCACCCGTATTATAGCGCAGCGTAATACAGGGATCGAAGCTTGCTTCAAGTCCAATCCCCGATTACGCATTGCTCCATCCAAGCTACGTTCCCTTCATGTTTTCATATCCTGGACCTGGTGAGGGCTCTCAAGAAGATCCCTCACTACGTTCGAGACAATTAACTTGCTGCTTCTACATTCGCGCTATTTAAACTACTCGTATTCCTTTTCAATTCAAAAATACGGTATAAATTTAATGGCAATAACAATGAATGCAAAAGAAAAATGGGATGCAAATCACTACCAAGAGCATAGAGAATAAATGCAACATTGGAGCTAATTGCAATTAAACGTAATGTTAAAATGTTCTTAACATAAAACGTTGCAAAAACTAAGAAAGAAGCAACATATCCTATCAGTTCGATCATTGAGTCCATTTCAATACCCTCACTCTTAGAATCCTCAAGATCCAACATACACCTAGTAAGATAAGCCTGCAAGCGCTTTACTAGATTGTGGTTCTTTAATCTTTCATTTCAATCAACTCTAAAGCAAATCGCTGAAAGATTGTAATCTGAAAGAGGTCACGATACCAGTCGAAAAAGTTACTGATCCATTAACTGAGTTATTAAGGAATGGGGCTCGAGATTTAATTAGGCAAGCGGTTGAAGCGGAGTTAGGGGCGATGTTGTCTGATTATAAGGGTTTGTCTGCAAATACAGTGTGTCGATTGAAAAGTCAGTGGTTGGAAGAGCACCAGGCTTGGCAGTATCAGGATTTAAGTGAAAAACGGTACGTTTACTGGTGGGCTGATGGCATTTATAGCCATGTTCGCATGGATGAACGTTTGTGTTTTCTGGTTATTATCAGCGTAACGGAGCACGGCCACAAAAAGCTGGTTGCTGTGAGTGACGGATATCGTGAGTCATCGGCAAGCTGGGAAGAATTACTCACGAGCTTGCGCCAAAGAGGCCTAACTCATTCACCAAAATGGTCTGCTGGAGATGGTGCACTGGGATTTTGGAACGCTCTCAGCAAAGTATATCCCGATTCACGCCACCAACGTTGCTGGGTGCACAAGACTGCGAATGTACTGAATAAACTACCAAAATCGGTTCAGCCTAAAGTAAAAGCGGCATTGCATGAGATTTGGATGGCCCCTACTCGCAAAGAGGCTTATAAAGCCTTCGACAATACAGTGGAGTTGTTCAGTGCCAGATATCCCAAAGCTATGGAGTGCCTGAGCAAAGATAAGGAAGAGTTACTGGCGTTCTATGATGTTCCTGCAGAACACTGGATTCATATTCGAACAACGAATCCAATGGAATCGGCTCAGAAGCGCTGGATAAAAATTAGAGGATTTAATCTGTTAACACTGGTTGTGAATAACGTTAAATTTGAAGATCGAGTACAGGTTGCCGAACAATCAGACAGGAAGGCCGCCTAATGCCATACACCCGATTTGACAATAACTCATGCCGGGGTGACCTATTACCATGATGCCATTACCAATAATGGGACAGCTACTGCGGCAACGCAAGTAGCTCTCCGAATGCGTTTGAATGATTATTTCTATGTATGCTTTATTTATTGAATAGAGCATTGTTTGTTGTCTTTTCCCATAATCGCATCATAATCCGTTTTACTCAATTTCATAATAAAAACGTCTTTTCCATTTTCTGATAAATGCATAACAGATTGCGCATCCGCCGCTAAACGTCCAATATTTGATAATTCCTGCTGTAACTTTTCAAGGTCAGATAAATTGGAGAATTTCAATTGCAGGTATTCACCCTCTTCTTTTTTCTCCGCATTATTCAGTAACCCCTGGATAGGTGAAACGTCTTTGCCCCACGGCCCAAAAAAACTGCTTTTTTGTTGGTATTTGCTCGTGTACGTTGATTTATTAGCCAGTTCCTCGTTGAGCGAAGTAAGCTCCGTGTTTTGTTTATTCAAAGGTTTTTGGAACGGTTTATATTCTTCCGAAATAACCATTAATCCTGAAATAGCCTCAGGCCAATTAACTGTTTTAGAAGGAAAGCCGAATAAACCACGCGGAGTCGTAATATCAGAGCGCCCATGCTCTGTTATGGTCATATATTGGACTAATTCCGTCATCCGCGCAACGCCTCTAAAATTAGTTGTGATACCAGGGTATAATTCTATTATCCTACAAAATAACGCATCTAGTTTTTGGCTATCGTCGGCTTTCAAGACGATTTTACCCTCGTCGATTAATTTAGGGTTCTCACTAGGTAGTTCTTGTTTTTCCACCCCATATTCACTACATAACTGAGTTAGATTAATTACCTTCTTACCAAAATTTTCAGATAATTCAATGATGTTGGGGAGTTTTTGATTAACACTGAACTCATTTAAGTAATTTTTAATTAAATCGGGGGTCTTTTCCCACCAAAAGCTATATTCCAAAAAATACATAACAAAATGAGCCTCATTAAACTCTTTTTTGTCATAGTCCATAGAGCCATTACACGCAGAGACATAGCCAGTAAGCCGTTTTAGAAAAGATAAAATATCACCATTGTCTCTTAGGGTGATAATAGACTCATAATAAATATCCGCCTCATCCCATTCTTGTTCACAAGCCACTAACCCAGATGGTTCAAAGGATACAAACCATTTAGTGCCAACTAATAGCCCTAATTTTATTTTATCCGGGTTTTGTTTGTCATGCATAATCAAAAAGCCCACATCAAAACAGGGTTTGTCTCGTGGTTTGATGTAGCGCGAAACAAACTGCATATTTGCTTTTAGGAAATCCGAGCCGATGTAATTGGCAGCTACCTCGTCTGTTGCCGCATTACCAAGTTTTTCTTGGACTTTGGTGATAAATTGAGACTGATACTCGCTCTTATCATTAATCTTATTAATATTTTTAAAAAATAGCGCTTTTCTACTTTTACCCAGTTTCTGTTTCAACCCTTTACTGAGTTTAGCGTTTAAGTCGTCGTCAAAATTAAATAAGCTCATCGCGTTAGCTCCCCAGTAAAAATCTTATAAACGATTCAATGTTCATTTTAAAAAAATGATATTCTAGTACGTGCATTCTTAATAAAACCAAATGTTTTAAACATCGATTAAGGCTAAGCGTGCATGAGTAACATGAGTACATTTATTTTATATTAAAGGCCTGAGATATTCAAATAAAAACCAATTTGAAATTAAAATACTCAAATACAAGGCGCTACGCTCAGAGCCAACTAACGTTGGCAGGAAAAGAGCAGGTTTAGAGCATCACTCGCCGATAAGGCCGTAAATTCCCACTCCTCTTGTTATTTGCTCTATCAATAAAACCGGGGATGTTTGCAGCCCTTCATAGCTTTGGTCGCGATTTAAAGCTCAATCCCCATATTCACATCTCCACCACCCGAGGAGGATTAAATAAGCAAGGAACTCGCTTTGTTCCCTTTTACTTCAAAAAGAAAGTGCTTATGAAGATGTGGCGCTATCGGGTAGTACAGTTATTAAAGAAAGCCTATAGAGAAAGCATGCTAGTTTTGCCTGAAAGCTTAAAAAATCTTTGCCCTTCATTGGTCCATTTTAGCACATGGATTAATCGCCGCCCTGGAAAACTCTGGATAGTTCATGTAGCAAAGCCACCAAAAGATCCCAAAGCGGCCATTAATTATTTGGGGCGTTACCTGCTGTAGGCCCCCTATTAGCCACGGCCGGCTGCGTCATTATAATTGGCAATACGTTGCCTTTAATTTTTTAAATCATAAAACCAACCAGCATCAGGATGCTCACTGCACCACGGAAGAGTTCATCCGCAGATTAATACAGCACATCCCGAAAAAGAACGTTAAGATGGTGCGTTATTATGGGTTTCTGGCTAACCGTGTTCGTGGTGAATTGTAAGCCCGTAAAAATTCCCACCTATTCTCAAGCAATAGAATTTAATACACTTATAGCACATTGCAATTGCTGTTGT
>NZ_CBCSKT010000085.1:0-2404 GCF_965140895.1 Legionella sp.
ACACCACAACCATCGAGAAACCATGACCATTTTACTGTACAAAATCAATCCTGTTTCCTTTTGAATTTCCTATAACCTTTAAGATAAAATATATTGAATTCCATGATCATGAGCTAAACGCAGTAGTTTAAGATTGGCCCCCTTAGGGTGTACTTCTCCTCTTTCCCACTTTTGATATGTAGATGGAGTAACATTCAATATTTTAGCCATTACAGCTTGGCTAACTTTTTCTTTAACTCGCATTTTCTTTATTTCTTGAGCCTCAAGCTCTTTAACTTCACTTAGATTAAGCATTTCTATTTCTTTAATAGTAATTGCATCTAACCGAAGATCTTTGGCTGTTTCTAACATAGCATCAATAATTTTACTCATTTTCAACCTCCAATAATGCTCCCTCTTTTATCAGCTTATTAATTTCCAGATCAGAATAAGCTAACAATGATTTAGCAATAATTTTAAAAGCTTTTTCTTCATTAGAAGAAATATTACTTTTGGCATTCTTTTCAAAACCAAAAACGAAAAAACAATTTTTTCCTTTTTTGAAAGCAACGATCGTTCTTGTACTGCCACTCTTTCCCCTTCCTTTGTTGGCAACACGCTTTTTTATTACACCACCATAATTAGCCTCGTAAATTTCAATAGAAATTTCTTTAGCAGCGATATTAAGCGATTCATCACTGACTTGATTTTTTATAGCCCATTTAGCGAAAAGTTTAGTTTTTATTATTTTCATCAATAACGCCATGTATAGTAATTATTACTATAGCAAAATTTACTATACGTTACAACTATAGCGGAAAATAAACGGGGGTTTTGTTTACTTAACAACCATTATTGGTCATACAACTTCAAGTAAAAAAGAAGTCAGTTAAGAAATGTGGTTAAATAATCTAATTTAATATTTAATCTAATTAATGAGTAAATTAACCACTTTCCTTTTAATTTGCTGCAATTGTTTCAATAATCTTTTTTAGACTATCTGAACGAAACAACTCATCAAATATTTTATTTTCCTTGGGCTCATTTTTAAAATCTGCATTAAAATTATTGGCAGCGATCAAGCTCTTACAAAAATTTCTTTTTATTTCATCAGGTACTTGATTGTGTGTAAGCGAATACTCTAAATAATCAGTTAATTTAACTCGATTAAAAACGAGTTTGCAATGGCAAGACTTATGCTCAGTGATGAGCACTGGTCAAAGCTACGGACAATAATGCGCGAACAAGGGATTTATAACAAGCCCAATTTACGAAAAACAGTAGAAGGAATCCTGTATCGTATGCATGTTGGATGTCCATGGCGAGACCTACCGAAAACCTTTGGGCGCTGGAATAGCATTTTTCAAAAATTTAACCGTTGGTCATTAAAGGGCAAACTAATGTATGTTTTCAAGGCCTTGGTACAGGAGCCTGATTTGGAATGGGCGTTTATTGATGGCAGCATCGTCAAGGCTCATCAACACAGTGCTGGTGCCGCTTCTGAAGAAAATCAGGCCATAGGAAAATCCAGGGGCGGCAATACAACAAAGATTCATATGGCAGTTGATGCACATGGATTACCTATTGATTTTGAGATAACCGGTGGCGAAGTTCATGACTGCAAAGTTGCCCCGGAGTTTATTGAAAAATTACCAGTTGCCGACAAAGGTTATGATAGCGAAGAAGTACGGAATGCTATTCGCAAGAAATCATCGATTCCTGTCATTCCAAGGAAATCTAATTCTAAAATTGGCAACGCGGATATGGATTGGGGCTTATATAAATACAGGCATTTAGTTGAAAATTTGTTCGCAAGAATTAAGCATTTTAGAGGACTGGCTACACGATTTGATAAATTAAAACGAAATTATCGGTCTGTGGTGGCTATGGTTTGCGCACTCCTGTGGTTGCCGATGTGAAATGTCAACAGACCCTAGCACCGTGCAAGAATTGACTTTCCCCATAGTGCGCCAAAAGATTAAAATATATATTTCTAAATATTCAAGCCAGAATACCTGGGTTTAGGGACATAAATGACAACTACATCATGCAAATGAGAACTAATTTTGACCGAAAACAGCTTCGACGTACACAGTAGGCCATCTTTGAGCAGAAGCTTTTTCAGGGTAAGTTGCATACAAAAAACAGAGTAAAATACAGTGCCTTAGTATAACACGGAACCTTACAAGTCGCCGACACAGGCGGCCTGAGCGCCATAGGCGCCTTGAGGTTATAGGAAATTCAAAGAGTAAAAGAATGAATTTTGTACAGCACTATTATCGTAGTTTATGACAGCTTTTATTGTGAAACAGGGAAGAGGGATAGAGGTAAGAATAAATTTAGTCCAGATCTCAAAGATCCCCCCATATTTTTACTAAATTGTCGTCATAAAGTCTTGATATAATATAGAAAAGGATCATTATTC
>NZ_CBCSKT010000086.1:0-2285 GCF_965140895.1 Legionella sp.
GCTCAATCCCTCCGTGGACGCATTAATGATAATTTTCAGATCATAAACCCAGTACCTTCAAGTTGAATGGGTATAGACCCTGTGGTAATCGAGAAATGTTTAGGTCATAAAATGCCTAAAATTATGGCTACTTATAATAGGAATGAAATGCTTGTTCAGCGCAAAGAAGCGTTAAATAAGTGGTCTGAGTACTTAAATAATTTATTAGTAAATAATATAGTACCTTTGCCATTAAAAGAGTTGCCTATAAAGGAATTACTAAATTGAACGTACCAACAACCCCTAAAATTTATCACATCGTTCATTTTGATCGGTTGCCTTCGATAATTGAAGATAAACATTTATGGTGCGATAGAGAAATTATTAAGCGCGAATGCTCAGGAACTTCAATTGGAATGAGTAAAATTAAACATCGTCGGTTGACTGAACTAACGCTCAAAAGTTATCCCCATCTATTTGTTGGTGATTGTGTTCCTTTTTATTTTTGCTCACGCTCTGTTATGCTTTATCTTATATGGAAAGGAAATCATTCCGAGCTTAGCTATCAAAATGGACAAGAATTTATCATCCATTTACAAGCTGATTTATATAAAACTATTGAATGGGCCGCACAAAATAATAAAAAATGGGTCTTTACTACGTCTAATGCTGGCTCACGTTATTTTAATGACAGTTCTAACATAGAACGGCTAAAAGAGATTGATTGGGACGCGGTTAAAACTTTAGACTGGACTAGTTGTAGGGAAAAGAAGCAAGCAGAGTTTCTTATAGAACAAGCGTTTCCATGGCATTTAGTAAACTATATTGGGGTTCAAACCGAAAGGGTTTTTAATAAGGTGAGCAGTATATTACAAAGTAGTGAGCACCAACCCAAGCTTGGCCTAGAACCCAAATGGTACTACTAAAGCACTAAATACATATTGATACAAATACAGACGGCTTATAACATGATTACATTTAAAACTGGAAATATATTTGAAGAAAATATCGAAGCCATTGTAAATACAGTTAACTGTGTTGGAATAATGGGACGAGGCATTGCTTTACAATTCAAAAAGAAATATCCGGCCAACTTTAAAGTTTATGCTGAAGCGGCAAAGCATAATAAAGTTATCCCAGGAAAGATGTTTGTTTTTGAAAATAACAAAGACTGCTATCCAAAATATATTATTAACTTTCCTACTAAACGCCATTGGCGTGATAAAAGCCGTATTTCGGATATTCAATCTGGCTTACAGTCGTTGGCAGAAACAATTCAAAAAGAAAAAATTCAGTCAATTGCCATACCTCCACTAGGCTGCGGATTAGGTGGGTTAAATTGGAACGAAGTACGCCAGCTTATTATAAATACTTTTGAAAAACTTCCAGATATAAATATTATTGTTTTTGAACCGAGTGAACAGTCCGCTGCTTTAAAACCGCCCTCACCCGAAGAACCCAAGATGACAGCTGGCCGCGCTGCCCTAATAGAATTAATACACCGATATATTAATGGATTATTAGACCCATTTGTAACACTGATTGAAATACACAAATTGATGTATTTTCTACAGGAGGCAGGCGAATCACTTAGATTAAATTACAAACAGCATCATTATGGCCCATATGCAGAAAATTTAAGGCATGTTTTAAACAAAATTGAAGGCTATTTTATTACAGGCTATGCTGATGGCGGTGATGCACCAAACAAACCTCTATCTTTACTGCCAGGGGCATATGAAAAAGCCAGCACTTTTTTATCTTCACATCGCGATACTCATGGGCGCTATAATAAAGTTGCTGATTTAGTAGACGGTTTTGAAACACCTTTTGGCTTAGAATTGCTTGCAACAGTACATTGGGTTATCACCCATAATTCAATAACATCTCAGGATGATGTTATTAAATATACTTACGCTTGGAATGAGCGAAAAAAACAATTTTCAACCTCACAAATTAATCTGGCAATTGATGTACTAGCAAACAAAGGTTGGATTGAAACATCTAGCTGGAAAAATCAATTTCAAAATTAAGAGGGTGAACTAGCACAAGTTCCATTTTGGAACATCTGGGTAATATCAGACATAACCTAACCAGTTATAAACAAATGGAGAGGTTTTGTCTGATTTAATTAATAATCTGTCAATATTTAAACAATCTAAATAATCGAAACTGGGAATTTCTAAATCCTATTCAACAATCTTATTGAATCCTCATGAATCCCCTCATTTTATATACCCATTCAACTTGAAGGTACTGGGTTTATGATCTGAAAATTATCATTAATGCGTCCACGGAGGGATTGA
>NZ_CBCSKT010000087.1:0-2275 GCF_965140895.1 Legionella sp.
CGCTGGGAGCCCATCGTTATGTCTTTAAATTGTATGCCGTTGACAAAGAGCTCGATTTAGGTGAAGGCACTACGCGCGATGCAGTTTTGCAAATGATAACCGGCCATGTTCTGGATACAGCTGAATTAGTAGGGCTTTATCAAAAATTTTAGCCAGGTTGCTTGCAACCAACCTGGCTATGCTATTTATATAGCCTACTCGCATGAAAGCGCAAATGCTCCTCAATGAAGCTGGTAATGAAATAATAACTATGATCATAGCCCTGCTGTAAACGCAAATTCAGCTTCACTCCTACCTGCGTACAAGCCGCTTGTAACAATTCCGGTTTTAACTGTTCGTGTAAAAAGCTATCCGCGCATCCCTGATCCACTAAAATATCTTGATGCGGCCAACCGCGAGAACGAATCAACTCACAAGCATCATATTCATTCCACAGCGGTTTATCAGTCCCCAAATACCCTGTTAAGGCCTTCTGCCCCCAAGCACATTGGCTTGGAGCACAGATCGGGGCAAAAGCAGAAACTGAACGATACTGTTGAGGATTTTTTAGTGCCAAGGTCAAAGCGCCATGCCCACCCATTGAATGTCCAAAAATACCGCAGGCTTGAGCATCTAAAGGTGCTTGCGCAGCTAAAAGTGCGGGCAATTCATCTTGAATGTAGGTGGCCATACGATAATGTTTTGCCCATGGCATTTGAATTGCATCCACGTAAAAACCTGCACCGAGGCCAAAATCATAGCTGTCATTATCTCCAGGCAAAGCAACTCCGCGTGGGCTGGTATCCGGGATAACCAAGGCTAATCCTAATTCCGCAGCAACTCGTTGTGCTCCCGCCTTAGTAATAAAGTTTTGCTCCGTACAAGTTAAGCCTGAAAGCCAATAGAGGACGGGAACATTCTGCTGTTGCGCTTGTGGCGGTAAAAAAAGACCAAAACGCATACTGCTTTGAGTCGCCGCCGATTGATGGGTGTAAACCTGTTGTATTCCACCAAAACAGGAATGTTCTTCGATAAGTTCCATGAATTAACGCCTAAATTGTTTCAAAGGGAAAGAGCGCAAAGTAGGTAAATTCCCACAAACACTTACCTAAAAAATAACAACCGAACGGATTGATTCACCCTTATGCATTAAATCAAAGGCCTCATTAATTTGTTCAATGGGCATTACATGGGTAATTAAATCATCAATATTAATTTTGCCATCCATGTACCAATCAACAATCTTAGGCACATCGGTACGCCCGCGAGCACCGCCAAAGGCAGAGCCTTTCCAAACTCGTCCAGTTACTAGTTGAAAAGGTCGGGTAGAAATTTCCTGTCCGGCTCCGGCTACCCCAATAATCGTCGATACTCCCCAGCCTTTGTGGCAACACTCTAAGGCCTGGCGCATCAAACTCACATTGCCCACACACTCAAAACTATAATCCGCGCCCCCTTTGGTCAATTCCACCAAATGCGCCACTAAGTCGCCGCCAACTTCTTTAGGATTAACAAAATCAGTCATTCCCATTTTTTGTGCTAGCGCTTGGCGTGCAGGGTTGATATCGACACCAATAATCTGCTCTGCCCCCACCATGCGCGCACCTTGAATCACATTAAGCCCAATACCTCCTAGACCAAATACCACTACTTTAGAGCCGGGGGTAACTTTTGCGGTGTAAATTACGGCACCTAGACCAGTAGTAACACCACAGCCGATGTAGCACACTTTCTCAAACGGTGCGTCTTGACGAATTTTGGCAAGCGCGATTTCAGGCACGATGGTGTAGTTAGCAAAGGTTGAGGTTCCCATGTAATGGAATACAGGTTTACCATTTAAACGAAAACGGCTACTGCCATCAGGCATCAGCCCTTGGCCTTGGGTAGAGCGAATGGCTTGGCAAAGATTGGTTTTTTGTGAAAGGCAATATTCGCATTGGCGACATTCTGGCGTATACAAAGGAATAACATGATCGCCAGGTTTGAGTGAGGTAACTCCAGCCCCCACGTCTACAACAACGCCCGCTCCCTCGTGGCCTAAAATGGCCGGAAAGATTCCTTCGGGATCATCCCCCGAAAGTGTAAACGCATCAGTATGGCAAACGCCAGTTGCTTTAATTTCTACCAAGACCTCACCCACTCTAGGTCCTTCTAATTCCACCATTTCAATTGCCAATGGTTGTCCTGCTGCATACGCTACCGCTGCTTTTACCTGCATGAGCATTTCTCCATAAAGTTAGGGCATTCCAGTGCTGTGGGCTTATTGTATTGAAAAAAATAATAAAATTCACGGATT
>NZ_CBCSKT010000088.1:0-15256 GCF_965140895.1 Legionella sp.
TCGCGATGCAATAGCGGAATTCTTTGATACAAAAATATCAAAAATAGCTCAATCCCTCCGTGGACGCATTAATGATAGTTTTCAGATCATAAACCCAGTACCTTCAAGTTGAATGGGTATATATCGTCCCTATCAGAACAAAGCGAAGAGAATCAGCTTAAGCAAATGACCGATGAAATGGCCATGATTTTTTTAGGGACTACACTAGAACACCTATACAACATACCAACAATAGAACAGCGAAGAAAACACCTTCATTACAAATACTTGCTCAGTGAATTGAAGTATTCTGAACTGTGCAGGAAAAATAATTCGAAGGAAGAATTGTTATTGGCGCAACTTGATCAAGTGTATGAGCAGGCGCTGTTATTAGCCAATAATTATAGTGAGTCTGCACGCAGCCAACATAGCTTGGGTCTACAGGATCTGGAGTTAAGAAGCGTATATCAAAAAACTAATCCTCATGCATCCATTGAAATTATTGCGGAGAAAAACTCAGGAGTAGAGCCTGGTTTTGAGGCCGCCATAGTTGAAGATATTGTTTTTTACCTGGAAACAGCCTTTCCCGAGCGTAATGCACGCTTGAATTATTTCAATCATTATCAAGGGGACTTTAAAAAGCTTTACCAGCAGCACACTGATGATTTACCCAAGTATCTGATTAAACAAGATTATTCATTAAGATCCAGTGGTAAGATAGTTCCTCGAGCAAAGGATTTAAAGCGTACCCAAGTTATAAAAAATGCATATGAGTTTAATAGTATTTTAGGCGCTATTTACCTGAAATCATTTAAATACCATTTAACCGCCACTCCGCAAGAGAAAAATTGTGATGCAGTACTTGAGGTCCTGGCAAATGACATAGCCCGTGCCTCAGGAATGAGTGTGCAGGAACAGACCCTCTATAAAGCTGTCTATGAGGATGACAGTCTTAAGTTGATGTTAAAAGGTAAATGGCTGAAAAATTCTCATACTCTTGCTGGTAGTGCTCAAGGAAGCAACCATAATTATCGCATTACCCCTCTTTTGCAGAAGCCAGATGGCCTTCTCTATATAATCAATGATTCGATTCCTGATTTGGCCTCTTATTATGCTACCTTGTTGGTGCAAGATGATTATGACGCATTTGGATCAAAAGGAAGCAACAAACTGGAAATTAATAATCAGTTATTTGGTATTGATTTTAGACATGCTTATCGTACAGAAAATACCCTCATCAAAAAACTCTTGCCCAATTTACACCTGCCAGCAGATCAACTAAAAAAATATAAAAATTTTTCTATTTGTTATGACGCAAAACGTAGTGAGCTAATGAAAGGCGTACTTATTTATGCCAAATTAGCTGGCCTACCACTCGCGGAACACTTGCTGGATGAATATGGTGATGATTTTAAGATAAAAATAAGCGGCATTAAAACAGGAAGTATTGAGATAATCTTGAAGGAATACATCGATAAATTTGAAGCGCTTGCTGAAAAGGAACCACAATATAAACAGGATTATTTAGCAATCATTGAAAAGATAAAAGATGCAGAAAAAATTGTTCTGGGTTCAATCAAGCAATTGTTGGATAAACTAGGTGATAAAATCCATCTGTCACCAACGCTGCATGATTTACTGGATAATTTGGAAAAAGCGTCAATGGGGCCAGCAGCAACTTCATTGCGCTCTCCAGATAACACCGTATTACTAAACCATATTCGCCATGTGAATGATGCGAATATGGTTTCCTGGTCTGTTAGTCATAATGAACAGGGATATCAGTTTTCGGCTGTTTTCCCTACAGTAAACGAGGCTCAGGAAGCGTTAAGCAGGTTGCAAGAATTTACGGGTAAATCAATAAACTTGGATAAAAAACAACTCAGTTTTTCATGCCCAGATGAGAACCTGGAACATTTATCATCACAATTTGATGAAGAACTCATCAAAGAAAAATTTCACGCAAAAGACTTTAAATATTTGAACATTTTGCGCCAGGAAAAAGCACTTAATGACCTATCACAGATTCTTTGCCCCGAGTTAGAAGGCTTAAGTTTCAATGAGAATGAGGTTCGCTATTCATTAACAATAAAACAGGGTAACCCCTTGTATGCAGATCCACTTTTGAAAACGGTATTTCCACAATACAGTGCATTCGATGATGCAATCGTCATTACGTTTCGGGTTGATGAAATGGCTAGCGTATTGGATAGGCTAATTCCTTTTAGGAGTAAACTGCCATTGGTGCACTCCAATGATGTAAAGGACAATCAACTTAATAAAAAGTCAACAGGTGGAGCCATGCCTAAAAATATCTCTATCGCTCAAACCTCAGAAGTGCAACAACGCTTTTCTCAACTTAGTCCTACAGACATTGAAATGGTTGAGATGCCATGTTCTAGCTCAGCAGAGCAAGATTTTGGTTCAGCAAATCAAGGCTCTAGTTCTACTGATAAACTTGATGCTAAACTTATAGCGCAAATGTTAACTTTTATTCAAAAAGGTGAATTAATAAATTTGAAAACAGTTATACACTCATTGCCGAAGATACCAGTTGATATAATCGATGATGCAACTGGAGATACTCTCTTACATGTTGCTATAAAGGAAGATAAACCTGAAATCGTTAAGTATTTACTTGATATTGTCAATGTAGATCCTTTAATAAAAAACAAGGAAAAAAATACGGCTTTAGTGTTAGCTTTTGCATTGCCAACAACTACATGTTTGGAACTCATCCTTAATAAACTAAAGAGGCACTCCTATCTAAATAAAAATGATCCTGTATATCAAGAGTTGTGCGATGAGATAGATAAAATTGAAAACGTAGATGGTGTAGAAACACCAAGTGTTATTTTTGATCGGTATGGTGAAAAATTGGTGGAAAGAAAGAATATGAACTGGTTTTCAAGATTGTTCTTGGGTTTTAATGCGAACCTGGAACAACGCATTGTTGAGTATGCGGGCTATGTTTATGCATATAAACTCGTACAAACACAATTTGACCCTGCTTATTTGAAAAATGAGGTTCCTATGAATATAGCTCGTGGTTGGTTGGGAAGAAGTGATCTTCACGATAGTCTGGCTAAATATCTGATTAAGCTTTTTTCTATGATGGATTATGAGCAGTTTAAGCAAAGACTGAATGAAGCTATAAAGAAATTTGATAGGCGGATTCTTCAAGTTGAGGAAACAAATCGGCAGATAATTCAGCAGGGTAATTTGCTTAAAGAAGAGATACAGGAACAAAAGCAAGAACTTCAGGAAACAAAACAAGAGCTTCAGGAAACAAAACAAGAAATTCAGGAAACAAAACAAGAAAACCATAAATTAAAAGAAGCACTTAAGGAGCAAGAGGAGAAAACAAAGGCACTTGAAAAGCAAATGGAAGCGCAATCCAGGCAAATGGAAGAGATGCGTAAGATGTTTTCTAGTTTTATGAATAATGAGGGGCATAATCACCAGGGTTCCTCATCGGATAATGGTGAGCCAACTCCGGGTACAGGCCCCAGATTTTTTTAAGTAAGGCAGTGACCATGCACTTTAAAGACGATTTGGAATATTATGGCACTCGATGGAACTATTGGTCTGGACGTATTCAGACCAATAGTTTGCTTATTCAGTCATTGGATATGGATAAGCTGGATAAGGAGGTGAGGCGCTACGATGAGATGCCCTGGTTTAGTTTGGATTTTTTTTCTAAAGCGAAGATGTTTTTCTTCGACAGGATAGGCAAGCAACGAGAGTTTCTCTGTTATGGGTCCATGCTGAGTATCAGCAACCTTCAACGTCCTATTGATGAGGTTCACATGCCGCGGCTTCAGAGAGCCGAGTCATTTCTGGACTACCACAGCAAGCATCTTGGTTTTTTTACGGGGAGGCTGAAACAGGCGGCTCAAAGGTGCTTGGGTTACTGTCGCATACTATCGAGCACGGCACCTCAAACCCCGTCGTCAACGAATAGCGCGGACATTGTTACAGAGGGTTTAACCATGCCGACTCAGGAACAGGGGAACAAGCCATTGCGGAGTAAAGGACATTCAGACGTTTCTGAAGAGGAGGCAATGCCTCTTGCACTTTATCGAGGGCTGGGTACGTCTTCTTCATCAAGGCGAAGTCAGCGTGATGGGACGGAAGGATTTATCAATATTGCTTTTTATGCATCAATAGTCCCTCAGGTTTCAAGAGAATTATTGGTTCAATACCATGCTTTAAGGAGAATAAATAATCGGATTCTTCAAGTTGAGGAAACAAATCGGCAGATAATTCAGCAGGGTAATGTGCTTAAAGAAGAGCTTCAGGAAACAAAACAAGAGCTTCAGGAAACAAAACAAGAAATTCAGGAAACAAAACAAGAAAACCATAAATTAAAAGAAGCACTTAAGGAGCAAGAGGAGAAAACAAAGGCACTTGAAAAGCAAATGGAAGCGCAATCCAGGCAAATGGAAGAGATGCGTAAGATGTTTTCTAGTTTTATGAATAATGAGGGGCATAATCACCAGGGTTCCTCATCGGATAATGGTGAGCCAACTCCGGGTACAGGCCCCAGATTTTTTTAAGTAAGGCAGTGACCATGCACTTTAAAGACGATTTGGAATATTATGGCACTCGATGGGGCTATTGGTCTGGACGTATTCAGACCAATAGTTTGCTTATTCAGTCATCGGACTCATGCAGAGTACAGTAAGTGCAGTAACCAAGATAAACTTAAAAGAGGTGCATTATGACTATGACTGCTCTATCTATTGATTACGTTGATGAGCACACTAATCATCAATTTCATTTACCTCTTTCTGTCTTTAAAAAACCCAAAAGCAGGGAAGACTATTCCAGGTTGGAAAAGATTCTTGACCAGTTGACGGATGAAGTTAAAGATAATGAGACTCATCCATTGGCAATTGCCATGCAAATTATTGGTGCAGTATGATGAGCATCACCCTGATATTGGTGCAAATATTACTGACGTGGAAATGGTGAGATATTTGATGGAATTACACAACCTCCATCAAAAAGATTTGGCTGATATTTTTGGAAGCCAAGCTAACGTATCAAAATTTTTAAATGGAGAAAGGCATCTAGGTTCATCGAAATCCATTTGCATTTTATTGTTGGTTCATTTGCAAAATAATTCAAGCCGAGCCGAATCTGTTTTCAAGCACTAACCAGTAATAGCAAATTACTTTCTCTTTAGATCTCGGTAGAAGTTTTCATGTACACCAAGGGCTAATAACATCTTTAATACTGGATCCCAGTCATAAGCTAAAAGAAATTGTTGATGATTGATTTTAAATTTATAAACATATACTCCAATTAAATCCCCTTTTTTCTCTTCTCCAATTTTAGGATTATTGACGATTGTACGGACTGCCTCGTTAACTATGGATTTATGTGAGGCAGGTAATTTCTTATAGACCTTCTTAAACGCGGGCATTTGCCTTATTTCGATATCACTCACCTTCACCCTCGAATTGAAAAGGCTCAGCTAAAGACTTATCTTGAAGCTTAGAAAGTAAAACATCTTTTATAAACTCAATTGGTAAATCAGGATTATCCAATGCACACTTTCCTAACTTAGCCCAATATTCTATTTGATTCGGAATAGAACGAAATTCTGCAGCGGCAACTTTTTTAGCATCATAATAAATGCTTTCGTCAATTCTTATTGGGATTCCCATTATTTTACCTACAATAGTATTTGTTTGCTACATTTGTAGTATAGCAAATACTCTGGTTTAAATAAAGTTCAAGCAAATAAAACGGGAAATTTTAAAACATTCTTTCAAAATAATTATCCTGTCCTATCTTTTAATAGGAATATGGTTAAGAAACATTAGTTAAGATATCTTTCAAATTACATGAGTAAATGAACTCAACTTGAATTACTGAAAGTAAAAACCTCTTTGAATCACTTTGCTATCAAACAAAAACGATTACTGAAGGCTAATCAAATCATGCTCAATGAGCTACAGTTACTGAGAGCTTCTGCGTAAGGTGAGTAACAAATATGTTCTGTTTTTAATATTTTGTTAATCTTCCATGGTCTATAATTACACACATCGGTTACATTTATCCCTTGTGTGAATTATGCCTATACTCGCAGAACAAGTACTCCATAAAGCGCAATCTGAATTTAAGAAATCAGAAACCGCCAAACACACCGATCTTAAAACAACTAAATTAAAAGCAGATAATAATGGCAATCTAAAAGCTCCATTCCAAAAGCTCATTGATAATTTACAATTAGCAAAATATCCTCATCCTCCATTTACCTGCCAACAACAGACGGTTGAAGTCGAAGGTAGAACTATTCCGGTTACATACATCAAAGCCGATGGACAAATAAATTTATCCAGTGAACAACTGCATCAGGTAAGTGTCAATTCACTTTTATTAAGAAAAGTAGCCTTGGCCGCAACATTAGAAGCCTATGCAACCCAACATGTAACAGGAAAAAACCTGTTAAAAACGATACGTGCCCAAATAGAACAGCTAGTAAACGAGTCGATCCAAGAAGCCATCAAACAAGCAGAAAACTCTAACCAGAAAGTGAATACCTATGATGAAACCAATGAATTCATCAATAAACTAGGCACTATTTTAAATAACAATACCCAGATTAAAAGTCATAATGAAGCTGTTAGAATCATCAAAGGTTATGAGCGTTATGTTCTTTCTGAGATGAATGCTGGAAGAGTTATTATCAATGAAAGCACCGTGGCTACGAGCAAGGGAAAGAAAAACCTTGTCCAAATGGATATTCCTTTGGATGCCCAATTAACTGAAGCACAGAAAAAAGAATATCTACGAGTATTGGATTCTAAAAAACCCGAATGGTTTCAAAAATTAAAACCAGAAGAGCAACGCTGGTATCTGGAGCGAGTGAAGAGGGCGACTCATTCTGCTGATGGATGGACTAAGTTTGCGCAAGAAGTCTATGGAACTTCTGCAATGCAACAAGCGCTTGAAATGAAAAATGCCCGGAAAAATTATTTTTTTATTGATGGAACATTACAGAGCGAAAGCACCAAAAATGCCACACTCAATGCGATTGAAGTCCCCAAAAAAGAACGCCAACAAATAACTATTCAAAATGCAGAGCAATTAATAGAAAACCAGATACAAGGTGCTGAAGAGCGGTTCCGTGCACATTGGGGATTAAGCCCAGATGTCAAATTACCCGGCAGAATCATGATCGCTAGCCAAAGCTTGTTAAGCCCATTATTAGGCCTCGCAGATGACAAAATGATCAATGCGCAAAGAGCGGCCATTGAACTTTTAGCTAAAGATCCTCGATATAAAGATAAATTTCAAATCGTCTTTGGTAATGATGCCGTTAATATTTTCCGCAAAGCTCAAATTATCGATTGGAAATACACCAACGAAGTGATGGATTACACAAGGGCGCTGATGACCAATCTTCAACAAACGGGGGTTGATAGCCATCATCCTCAAATGAAGATAATGACCACAGCCTTAGCCGAATTAGAAGCATTAAAAAAGGCGCCTGATTTAGGCGACCGTAATAAAGCAGCCTTCAAAACAGCGCTTACCTCGATACTTATTGAGGCAGCAGGGGGTAACGTCAGTACCAATTGTAAAAGTGGTAAAGACCGCACCGGGCTTGAAGAGCTTTATCATAATGCTATGTTGACGTACTACAGTTTATATAATGAATTACCCAGCTATGATGATGGCACAGCAAAAAGGGAACAATTCGTTGAAATTTTTTCTCATTTATTCAATACATTAAAGATCCATGAATCGGCCTCTGGAAACACCATTGGTGCCTTTGGTATTAAAGACAGCGCAAAAATGCTTTGTTCCGATATCGCTAAAGCATTAGGCGCTAATTACACCATGAGTAACAGCAGGGCCAATATAAACAAAACCGAAGAAGCCTTGGTCAAAAAGATTCTCAAAAAATTTGACCAAGATAAAACCGTTGTTGAAGCGAATGTATTTACCGATTTTGCCTTGGAAAAACTGCAGCATCGCAAACATGAATTGGAACAAAAATCAGGAAAAAAAGAGAAAATTTCGGTAATGGATCAATTAATTTCTGACATAAAAAAAGGCAATGAGTTGATTCCTGCTTTAAACGAGTTTTTAACTAATGAGAAAAATAAACGTATTTTTTCATCTAAAACAGGGATCGGCCAAGATCAAACCATTAAATTGATTAAAAAAATTATTACCGAATATGAAAACAACACCAAATTAATTGAAGAGAGAACACCATATCAAAAAAGAGAACTCGAATCATCGAAAGATACTAAAAAAGCGCCAGCAATTAATGCAAAACAACAAATACCTCAACCACAACAAGAAATGCCCGCAACTCCAAATCTGCAAAGCGGCGCTCAGACTGCTCGTGCTCAAGGACAGCTCGATTTAGAGAAAGGTCAACTAGTCCAACTCCAAACAGAGTTAGCCAAAGTCAAAGTAGAGATAGAACAAAATAAACGCCAACTTGCTGAAATAAAGAAAAAGCTAAGCTCGGAAAGAAGCGAATTAGCCCGTGCCTCTTTAGCTCTAACTAGAGACAAAGAAACTGCCAATCAGATGGACATAAAATTAACTCAAGAAATTGAACTATTAGATCATCTTCATACAGCACTTCAAGTTCAAAAAAATGAGCTACACCAATTGGAAAGCGCGTTAAATCAAGTTCCATCAATATCTGTGGAACTTGATTCTCAAAAAACTAATCTTGGAGAATTAGTAACAAAACATCAACAAGAAAGTAATAAACTGGAACACCTGACTCAACTGCAACAAGAAAAGAGCACTATTGATGAGTTAAGGAAAGAACACCATAAAGAAGCCGCCGTGTTAAAATCAGATGAAATTTCACTTACAAATCATCAAGATAAAAAACCGTCTTTAGAGTCTAAAAAATCCGAATTAACTGAGGCGCTCAGTGAATTACAAGAAGAAAGTGCGCAAAAAGAGAAAAATAAATCATTTATAGCTAGATTCTTTAATGCCATTACTTCTTTTTTCAAATCTATTTTTGGCTCAGCTTCGAGCAAGACAGAAAATAGCCTTACCATGCAAAAAATAAACGAAATTGAACAATTAAAAACGGAAATTGTTCAATTAGATAACAGAATCGAACAGCAAAAACAAATTGTTCAAAAACAAAAAGTTAAAGTACGTAGTCTAGAAACACGTATCGAAGAGCAAAACAATAAGGTACAGTCGCCCCAAGACAGTGTAAACGTTAATGACGATATAAATAAAGAGATTGAACAACAAACTAAAAAGGTTAAAAAATTAGCAACTGAAATCATGCATACGAAACAAGATATTGAGCAACTAAAAAACGCAGAGGCAAGCAACCACATTAAAGTTCAAGAGCTTACAGGAAATATTAGCCACCAAAGAGAAGTAATCAGCAATACCGAGGTGATGATTGACCAGAAAGAACAAACCATTAAAGAACAACGAGGAGATTTAAACTCGCGATTAAGCTCCATAGGAGAAATGGAACAACAGATTACCAAAAAAGAACAAGCCATAGAAAAAGACAGATTGTCGCTGCATCGGTGTGAAGATGCAATTCACAACAATGGAACAGAACAACGCCAGCTGCAGAATAAAATCGTCAAACAGGAAAAGAAAATCCAACAAGAAGAAAAGCAAACCCAAGTCCACACCAGCAAGAACACTCAACATGCTCATATTGAACGGTCTATGGCCATGAAACAACAGCTTCAAGAATCAAAAATGGTAGAGAACGACGAATTACGAATAAATCAAATTCAAATTGTAGTGAAGTAAATGCAAGTAAGATCAAACAAACCTAGTTGTGAGCGACCAAGTTTTTCTCAAACGGCAACTAAAACGGATTGTGGGCTATTTATTATGCTAGAGGGCGTTAAACACACAATGGATAAGTCTGATTATTTTGATAATCAGACCTGGTTTCTGTATTGGCGGGGCGGATTCAACTCATTAACACAACGTTTAATATTTTTCACCTTTCAATTAGCGTTAGTACCCCAAACTTTTTCTTGGCCGATTTTTCAATTAATCTGCAAGTATTTTTAGAAAGAATTATTTATGCTATCAGTGATCATTATTTGACCGAAAATGGTTTTGTAAATTACAATAGACCCTTTATATTTGATGAAAAGGCTTTTCCATGCAAACCCCTTTAGAACAAGGCATTAATCAAGTCACCTCAAAAACGGAACTACAATTAACCACTGCAAAGACAAAAAACAAAAAAAGAACAAACCATCAACCTGCACTTGACGTGACCCAAAGCGAACCCAGCACAAAAAAAAAGAAAGCTGCCGCGCCACCCACAACCCTAAAAACAACTATTGCTACTTTATTACATAGCTATACAACCAATCTGATTGACTTTAGCATTTTTAAAACAGAAGTATCCAAACTCAAGCAATCACTGCAAGATGCAAATATAAAAATGGATAAATTTATCGAATTAATTTGTCCTCCTTTAAATAATCGTCACATGTCCCAAATCAACAAAGTTCGTGATCGCGAAGGTTATTTGCAATGGACTGTTGATGAAATAGAAGAATATTATACCCAGATTTCTCAAGAAGAACGATTAACTACTGATGGTAGCAACATCATTAACAATATCCTTAACTGTATCGGTTACAAGCAATTAAACTTATTGATAGACAAACCAAAAATTAAACAACAACTTATCAATAATTATGCTTATGAATTTATCTCCTTTTTACAACCATATCTCTCTGTAGTAGAGATTCTAGACCAGTACTTTCCTGGTGAATTAGGGGAACAATTAAAAACAAAGGATATTCGCCCTGAGATTTCGGCTACTTTTTTAGATTGGCTCTATTCTATTGATCCTATTGCAACATTTGATTATTGGAAACAAGGATTTCGTCCCTATTCACAAATCGAATTTAATCAGCATTTTTTTTCTATCACTACAGAGCCTCCTCAATTATTAGCAATCTATCGAGAAATTATTAGTGATGAGTGCTATAGCGAATTATGCTTATTTCCAAGCCAAACCTCGCCATGGCGATTATTCCTTAATAACTCAGTAATTAATCTCGAACTATTCCAACAACTTATCGAAAAAACTAGAAGTAGACCTAATCTACAAGAAATACAAACTGAAATAGATAGGTACTATCATCGCTCTGACCAAGTCCATATTCAAAAAATAATTTACTGTATCTCGCTGCTCTCTGAACCGTTAAATACCCCCGCTAACGTAAGATTTGCCCGTGAGCTTAAGGCCCGATTACCGGTAGAATTACAACCACGAGCGCAATTACCACAAAAATCCCCACCCCAGATTTCTGATGAATGGCTCCAACAAAATCTAATAGCTAATGCTACCGAAGCCGATACATTATTCTTTTGTTTGAGCATCATAATTTTAAAAAACAGACAGTATGACGAATTAACCAAACTATGGGATTTACTCAAGGATAAACAAGGACAACCACAGCAACTGTTTAAAAGTTATTTACTAGCATTTCAACTTACTAATCCTTTATTACCCCGAAATTCGTTAGCCATGATGGTGCCGGGTGCAGCACCGATGTATCCCTTTTTATCCATCTCCGAACGCAGAAATACTGAGCAAAACGGTCGGATTAAGATAAAACAAACGCTTGCCCACTTTGCGGCCCAATTAAGCGCAACAGAACTATCTCAATCCATTGAATTATTGATCAATTTTTCCACTTCGGGGTTGGTTCATCTTGCTAATAAGCATGCTCTCACAGCCCTTCCCAGCACCATCTTAGGCTATTTTGCCCAATTTAATGCTGAATTAATCAATATCATTCCGGATACCGCGCTACTTTCCTCGCAATCTTATTACCCCATCTCACGCATTCTCTATACTTTAGTCGTCAAAATGGAACAAGAGAAAAAGGCTACAACGCCAGGATCGCTCACATCTCTGATTGACGCATACACCCTTTCAGAAAACAGAAAAAAAGAGTGTTTGGGAACACTATTCTCCCAAATAATAATGCATTTTTCGGTAACCCCTAATAGTAAAGGTGTGTGTCAACTGATGGACAAACTCACCAGTCTGGAACCGAGCTGGCTTAATTATTTAGCTCAAGAAGTGCACGTACAAGGACAAAATCGAAACCTATTTACGTCCTATAGCAAACTGTTTTCCTCGCCACAATTAGCCCAACATGCAGCGGAAATATTGGCCTACTTATTAGAAAAAATACGCGATAATGAGCAAGTAATCCTTCCAGAACAGTTTTTAAAAGAAATTGCAGAATGGCAATTGAACTTACAAAAAAAAGCTCAATTAAACGCATCAACCCAAACGATATTAGAAACCATTTATAATCACTGCATTCATAAAACGCAAAATACACCGCAAGAAAAAACCTTTGAAGAAATTCGTACCCAATTGTTAATAAGATTTAATGGTGACCCAGCACAAGAGGCTCAGGCAATTCATAGCAGAGAAAACCATGAGTTTTCTGATCTCATTTATTCCACCTGGATGAGCGCACTAGGAGACACCGAAGTCTTACGTAGGGAAAAAATAACTCAGGGAAAAGCTTTTTTTATACAATTGATTGCGCAAAAAGAAAGCGAGATTGTTGAAAAGCACCTACACGATAAAAATAGAGAATTTTTGTTCAAATTTCCCTCCTTCCTACTTGGAGTCCGAAATACCGGTTTTGATGCGGAATATCAGCCAATTATCGAAGACATTAAACCGTATCAGTTGGTAAGAACCTATATAAAGCAGGTGACAGCACGCTCAAAACAAATAGAAACACCTACTATGAACGCGCAACAACGTCAACGTATAAAGGATGCACAAAAACTAATAAATTTAATTTGTGCAATTACTTATTACGCGCAAGCAGAACAACAGGCGCCGGAGCCATTTAGAATCAACGATAATCAAGAAGCTTTGAACATTTTACTCATTGAGTTAATCGATCAGGCGAGTAATCCTTCCTGTGATCAAGGCCCGTTTATGAGGCTCTTAATTGCTCTAGAACCTACAGCTGAATATCGCTTCCCCTTTCTAACCCGAAGATCCATCCAATTTTATATTAATGACTACATCAATGCCTTCTACGCCCAACAATCAGCGGCAGAAACAAAAAACTTGCTGCAAGAAATTTATGTCAAAATTGAAGACAAAGAAACACTAGCTGACATCGACTATCTACCGGAACATTCTGTTTCCTTCCTGGCCTCTAGATTCCTTGAAGAATACGCATCTAGAATGGGCCATATTACCGCCAAGGAAATTGAACTGCTCTTTTCCATGGAACGCCCAAAGGTATACCATCCATTGCTCGTAACCGCTCTAAACCAATATTATCAAGAGCAGCGCGCAGTGCTACTAAACCCTCCTGCGCTAAACCCTAATCGATTTTTTATGATGCATGATAGCCGAGAGATCGCACGCTCTTCGTCTATAGATATCGATGCGCAACTCGAGAATGAAACACCGACTTCTCCTCAAAAATCATTAAGATAAAAGAAGCAATTCGAACTCCCGCGATCGAGGGCGGGAGTTTATTTTAGCTTAAAAACTGAGAAGATTTTCAAAAAGCCTCTACTTTTAGCGCTTTTAAAATTCTGATCTTCCCTCGAAAAACCGGGCACCAACATTATGCAACCATTTCGAACTCACCAGGGTTCTGAACCCCTAAAGTTGAATGGATTCGTTTGCGATTGAAAAACACTTTAATATAATCGAATAGAGCTACTTGAGCCTCTTTTCTAGTTTTATAAGCCTCACCATAAATGGCCTCAACTTTTAACGTATGATAAAAACTCTCCATAACCGCATAATCGTAACAGTTACCAGCCCCACTCTCAGAAATTATTTTTACCATATCCTATTCACAACTTGATTTTTTACATAGTGCCCTTAATATATCCCGATTAACCAATGAAAATCCATAAAGTTAATAATTCGTTAATCTTTTTTGAGTAAAATATACACTAAAATAAATAATGAGGAAGCTAAATGGGAATTATAGTAAAATTATTTGATATAGATGGCTGTGCTTATCACCTGTACAATCGCGGTGGATACAAAGATCAGCCTCATGAACAATGGCTGCTGCAAAGTAATCAATCCTTACTTCAACAAATATAAGGGTCGCGCTACCTCGTGAAAGATTCCGGGACGTCCCAGTCCCCGAAATCGACTCGCCAACGCGCGAAGCTAAAGGCCCTGGACGTCCTGGTCCCCCTTGATTTTGAGTCCCCTTCGGGACTAAAAATCTGCGCTCCCCAATGACTGACGCCTTTTCGGATGCCTTATATTTTTCCTACGGAAAAACATCCGGCCCTAAGGCTACCAGGGACTACTCGCCCGCGCCTTCGGCTCTCCATGGCTCGCAGCGGAAGAAGAGGTCGAAACGCATGCATATGATAGAGTTGTCCTTGCCTATGGTACTAACCGTCAATCTCACGCGATAGATCGTGTGAATGCAGCTCGAGGGGGGTCTTTAGCACCCGCACTTCCTTTATTTCAAAATTACTTATCACGAAAATTAACTTGTGATGTGGTAATTGAACCCTTCTTGATGGCTGATATTTATGGCGCAGCTAAAACACGACATGGTGTTGATAGACCCATAGATCAACGAAACTGTGCTGCAGGTGATTCTTATAAGAATATTTTACGGGCACAATACCAGCAGAACAAAGATATAGAGCATGCTGAATGGGTATTTGACAACAATAAAGTATCTTTAATTTATGCTCAAGCCCATAGAGTGGCGAGTTTGCATCCCAGTGAAACCAGCATTGTAATCGATTTTTATGATGATAGTGATGGTATATTAAAAAGAGTAGGCAATTTCTTTTCTTCATTTCCCCATCTGTTGCCTCAAAATGTTCAATTAAACATAAAAAAATATAACGGAACATCGTTGCCTGTGCTGCAGAAAGAAATACAAGGATGTGGTGAGGTAGATAGCAAATATGATTGGAGTGTTCGCTTTATGTCTTCAAGATGCTATTATTATGATAGCGGCGCTTCCGAAGACACAAATATAGACACAGCAGAACGCTTGCAAGAATATCATGAACAAGATCATTACCGCAGTCGAGGACATCAGATGGAAATGACTGTCGATAGTATTGACCTAAATTGCAATCAATTTCTAAAAATGCGTTCCGAAGAGATTTCCAAACTGACATCGACGCCCGGTTTAACTACTGCCGCCTATACTGTAGACAGGGCTAATAACCCGCTAGTAAATGGCGCAGGTTAATAATATCCATCAAAATTCCGATTTCCCTGGTC
>NZ_CBCSKT010000089.1:0-2220 GCF_965140895.1 Legionella sp.
TTTCCGTACAAATCCCAACTGCTTTCCTAAGTAAAATAATAGTGTGGCGATAGTCTACGAAAAATTAATTCCTAGATAACCTATGAGCCGCTAATTTACTGGATATTTTTTAATGGCGGGAATTGCTGATGAATGCTCTGGCTCACATTTTGGACCGCACTCACAATAATGATTTTTATCTACAAAATAGAAACCACCAAAAAAACGCTCGTTTTCTTGGTAGTTTAAAAAAGGAGTAAATCGAGGTCAATCAAAACAAAATTACTCATTGAAAAATCTAAACAAGCCAAAAAATAATTCGATCCGTTTCTTTATTGAGTCCAATCTTCTATTTTTAAGCCATCAATTTGGGAAAAAGCACGATCATTTGTGATGAGCACTATTCCTAAAGATAGGGCATGAGCAGCGATCAGTAAATCAAGATTCCCCAATATTCTACCCTTTCTTTGCAAGTCAGCACGAAGAGTTCCATAACAAGCTGCAACAGCACTATCCCATGGTAACACATCAACGCGAATCAAAAACTCGTGCACAACAATGCTTAGCTTTTTTGCATCAGGTCTTTTGGCCAATCCAAATAGTAGTTCACCTTCGGTTATAACGGAAATTGCCAGCTCGGACATAGGAACAGAAATAACTTTGTTACGAACATGATGGTCTCCTTTGATAAAATGGCTAACTATATTAGTGTCCAGCATATAACGATTGGCTATTTCATCAGTCATTAAAAATATCCCTTTCTTGAGGTAAAGAATCTTCCCTCGACACCATAAAATCCTTAGGAATTTCCACAGTTTTTAAAAGATTAAAAAAGTCATCCCAATCTCCTGGTTTACGTGACAAAATCACATCGCCCGTTATTGGATCTTTTCTTATAAAAACCTCGGTGCAGTTAAAACGGTAAGCTGCTGGTAAGCGTACAGCTTGGCTGCGCCCATTTGTAAATATTTTAGCTGATTGGCTCATGATAAACCCCATTTCATTGGTATATATTAAAGTATATGCCAGGATCTGATATATATCAAGAAATATACCACCAAGAAAACGAGTGTTTTTCTGGTGGTAGGAGAAAAGTTAGTTGCAAATAAAGTGGGCCAGATTTTAGGTAGTGGCAAATAATGTGAGCCGAAATTTATTTTCATTCGCATTTAATTTGGGCCAATTTCATGCGCTGATTGCGAGCCGAGTCGTTTTTGAAAGCGGGCCACTACAGATAAATATTCACATAAAGAACTTTATATAAAAAGCAGCACACCTTTCGCATTAAAAATGTCGGGAGCAACTCTTAGAAATTCATCACGATTAATAACGATTATTAAATGAATCATAGCTTCGATAAGAATCGAAAGAATTACTTGTTCCATAGGAGCTGCCATTTAGATCAAGACACCCCGACATAGGCAATCCAGTAGCCGGATTTATTCTTGTTTCTGTTAAAGTTGAGTGATGAAAACATCCTTTAGTTAAATTGCTCTTTTCATTCTCAGAAAGATCGCGAACCGCAATAATTTTGACAAATGATTTTAAAATTTTTTTAATTAAGCGCATATATATCTCCATTAACTATACTCCAATAACTATACTCCAAATTTATTGGTCGCAATTCTTGATAACAAAAAGAACCAATCACAATCGCGCGAGTTATGCTCGAATCTGGTGTATGGAAAAATAAATTAGGTGGCGTATCCTGTTGATAGTTCCGCAAGAACAAAATCAACAAAAGGAAATACGCCATGAAGGATTGTAATCTGAACGAGGTATCAACACCAGTTCAAAAAGTCATTGATCCCTTAACTGAGTTATTAAGGAATGGAGCCCGTGATTTAATTAGACAGGCAGTAGAAACTGAGTTAGCAACCATGCTATCCGAGTACTCGGATTTAAAGTTATTGAATGGAAGGCAGGCGATTGTTCGCAATGGTTATTTACCAGAACGCACTATCCAGACAGGCATTGGTGATGTGGTTGTTAAGGTACCTAAAGTACGCGATCGTAGCGGTTCAGGCATTCATTTTACTAGCCAACTATTACCGCCTTATTTAAGGCGTACCAAAAGTATCGAGGAATTGATTCCCTGGCTCTATTTAAAAGGGTTATCAACAGGCGACTATTCAGAGGCGTTGGGTTCACTATTGGGTGAGCATGCAAAGGGTTTATCTGCGAATACTGTATCACGCCTAAAAAGCCAATGGCTTGATGAGCACCAAAACTGGCAACGCC
>NZ_CBCSKT010000090.1:0-2137 GCF_965140895.1 Legionella sp.
GTTAGAATCTTTTTTGATTAAATTTAAAACACGCCTGTGTTTTTTAGGCTGGCATACTATTTAAGCGGGAATCGCTGTACTGCGGAATAAGGGATTGATTTAATTTTCAAACTACTTATAATCGCAGAACTTTATATAGACGATCTATGTTTAAATATTTTTGGAAAAAAATCATGCTACTCACAACACAGTATATAATAAAAATAAAGCGATTCTCAGGTTTTATGATCTGTGCTCTATTACCTATTATGACTTATGGAGCACAATTTATGGTCATTGAATGTTTCGCTGATCCAGCCGATAATGCTTATTTTTCTGATCCAGTAACTGGAAAACCTAAGAAAGCCAATAGTTGTGGTGAAGCCTTAGCTGCTGTACCTCCCCATTATTTTTTTCTATCAAGCGCGGGAGCAGGCGGTGGCCAAGCTTACACTTACGGTGGTGTAAAATTCCTTTTTTCTGATACTCCAGCACGCAAAGAATAATTTAATAAACTTTGTGCTCCGGAACTGCACCTTGAGGTTATAGGAAATTCAAAACGGGAAAGGCATTATTTTTTACAATTGAATCGTCTTAATTTATCTGAGATTGTTGCGTGATGAGACGGGATACGTTGATGGATCAGGGCAAAAACATGTGTGCCTATAAATAATACACCTTCTAATTAAATGAAAAAAACTTCAGATTTTACTTGACACTGTTTTTTGCTATTTGTCCAATGTTTGTAATAGGTCAGCCCCCCCCTCCCAAGATTTTAAAAAAAAGAAACCTAAGTCTCCTAATCCTAATAAAGGGGGAGGCCATAAGGGGCATCAAGGCCATTTTCGTAACTTGTTGCCCCCAGAAAAAATTGATGAGGTAGTTACTTGTCCACTACCTACTAAATGTCTTTGCGGCGGCACAATGGCGATACAAAAAGAAGCGTTAAGACATCAAACTCATGAGTTACCCACAATAAAATTGCATGTTACGGAATATCAATTAGAGAAAGGGACTTGTAGCTGCTGTGGTAAGAAACAGATAGCCTCCTTACCCGAAGGGATTACTTGGGGAATTACGAGGCCTCGTTTAACCGCTTTGATGTCACATATGCTTGCGCGCTATAAATTATCGCGCCGAGAACTGCAGGCTTTTTTAGAAGAGCATTATGCATTCAAGATAAGCATGGGCTGTATTTATGCAAAACAACGTATCGTTGCTAAAGCGTTAGAAGAGCCTGTTAACGATTTATTAGAGCAAGTGAAATCGAGTAGTAGCGTTCATATGGATGAAACGGGTCATCGACATGATGGAGTGAATCAATGGGTTGGGGGAATGATGTCCGCAAAAGCTGCCTTTTTTTCAGTAGAGCCATCCCGAGGTAAGAAAGTGATTGCACGACTTATGGAAGAGTTTAATGGATTTCTTGTCTCTGATCGTGATGCCGCTTATAACTATTTCGAGAGTAGTAAACGTCAGATTTGTTGGGCTCATTTGAAACGAGATTTTACCAAGTTATCAGAGAAGACTGAAGAGATCCTTTCCCGAATAGGGACGGGTTTACTTGAGTGCTAGGAAAATCTCTTTGAATTATGGCATCAATACAAACTTGGCTTTTTTTCACGAGATGAGCTCATGCGAAAAACTCGGCCTATTCGAAATAAAGTAGGGGAGCTCTTGGAGCAAGGGACTTATACTGATCCCAAGTTGAGAGTCGTACGGTTGTGCTCCAATTTATTGACCCATTTTTCTGCCTTATGGACTTTTATTTTTAATGAGCACGTGGAACCAACCAATAATCATGCGGAGCAATGTTTAAGGCCTGCTGTTATTTGGCGCAAAAAATATTTTGGTACTCGATCTGATTATGGTTCTGAGTTCCTTGCCAGAACCATGTCGCTGATTACTTCCTGTAGATTACAAGCCAAAAGTGCTTTTGAGGCGATTTCGCAAATTTTAACAGCCTATTTTTCAGGGCAAAAATCTTTGATTTTTGATACACCCACCTGATCTATTACCTCACATTCCGCACCATCCCATCTAAATTTTCTCAATTAGTTATTTGTCCAAATTTCCAACACTCCAATTTAAATAATCGTACATAAAGCCCGGGGATTTGCTCCGTTCCTGTTATTTGTGCCCCCAATAACAGCGTATC
>NZ_CBCSKT010000091.1:0-2113 GCF_965140895.1 Legionella sp.
CCATCCAGTTAATGAAGAGTCACCTCTTATTACCATCTTGTTCTTGCTTGATAAATTCGATAAACGAAACGACTTTATTTCACCCAACACTAACTCACCTTTGAGAGCCTTTAAGAAATTATCTATTGATCCCCTTTTTCCCAAGTCTATTTATAACGATGCACAAATGTTTGCTCTTACAGAACATGCAGAAAAAGAAGGACTGTTAGAAGTGATTGAATTTAGTGATACAAACCGAAATAAAAAGATTAAATATCAACTTACTGAAAAAGCTCTTGCACTTATACCTTTGGAGTTAACGCATTTTACCAAGAGAATTGAAAATTGAGGGGAATATTTTTTACTTTAATATATGCGTTGCGTTACCCCCATACCCCTAGAGTGTACGCAGCGCACTCTCTAAGGGTAGTTGCGTAACCTGCGTTAGCCTGACTTACGCATCCATTACGCAGGTTACGCAGAATAAAAAACAAATATTTATCAGTACAAGTAAACGGGTTTTTTATTAACAAAGAAGCGCTCCTATTTTAATATTTATAGACGTATAAATATCAGGTAAAGTGCTTGTAAAAAACAAGTTAGGAGCAAGCGATGACTTTCAAAGCTGGACAATCAGGAAATCCCGGTGGAAGACGAAAGGGAGCACTTAACAAGCGCACTGAATTAGCAAAAATGTTAGAGCCACATGCAGAGGGCCTGGTAAAAAAATTGATTGAACTTGCGCTTAACGGAGATGCTACAGCCTTACGACTTTGTATTGAGCGTTTGATACCTAAAGTAAATCGTGAGTCTACAGGGATTGAATTTCAAAAAAACATCCCTAAGTTAAAGGACGATATATTACGAGCAGCCCTTGACGGTCGCATAAGCATAGAGGATGCCGAAAGATTAAGGCATTTAATTGATGAGCAAACGGGTAAAAGTAAAGCATCTTTAAGTATTAATACGACCTGCCCTATAGAGGCTGCGAAAATATATCAGCAGATTATGAGAGGCAGTCATTAATCTGCTAAAGCTACACTGCTAAGTTGAAGCCCCCCCCAAATATCCTCTAGTGTTTTAGCTTGCAATAACTTGTCTTTGACAGCATATCTAGGGGCTTGGGGGGCTTTAACTTTGCCATCCTTTTTTAATGGGATTAATTCTATTTCCTCTGCGGTATCCTCGAAATTTATCACCCATTTTCCATTATCTCCCCAAGGTTCAATTGATTTGATTGTTGCAAGGTGCGTAATGGCAGAGATTGGTGCAACTTGATATGCTGCGATGTATTTTATTTTTTGGCGCATAGAGCTTTCCATCCGTATTTCATACCAACGACGTTCATTAATAAAAACCTCTTTGAAGCCATTGTCCCTAGCTGGAATAATTATCGTATCGACTTCATCAACATTTACATTGCTTGTTTCAGTTAAACCAATATTGTTAATAACCACATCCTGTAAAAATGGTTCAAACATATAGAAATAATTATTTTCAGAGTTTCTATATCGAGCTAAACGAATAATATCTACACTGAAATTGAACTTTTGGATGATAGAGTTTTCTAATTTTGAATGTTCGCCATCTATTACAATCAACACTGAAAAGGGATTTGCTATTAAACAATCAAGCAAATGGTCCAGATTGCGATAACCATGGGATGAAATATAATTATCACAAATATTTCTTATTTTCTCATTATGATGTAATTCATTAAATAAAATATCTCGTACTTTTCTGGGGTGAACTTCAAAAGCAATTGAAAATTGCATGATCTGCACAGCAATATGCCTAAGTGCATCGTGATCCACTAATTCATTTTCTACAAAATATAATTTAGGTTCTTTGCTGCTCAAATCGATCAAGTAACCATCGGGGATATTTTCTTGTATGCCTTTTTTTCCAATTTTTTTCTTTATATCCAGGTAAATACGGTTGTTTCCAAATAATTCAGACTTTACCTTTTGAATAGATTCTTCCAATTCATTTTCACTTGCATACGGTGCTAACTGATATAACCCTTTATCTGTGTAAATTATACTCAGTTATCGTTCTCTTACTAAATTTAGTTCTATTTAACTCCATATAGAATGATACCTATAGTCCGTGGTTCTATGAGTACACCAAACTT
>NZ_CBCSKT010000092.1:0-2090 GCF_965140895.1 Legionella sp.
CTACCTCGTATATGGACTCATCCGTTTTTGCAAGTAAACGCTCGTGAAAAGTGAAGTATTTGCATTCGTATATCCGGCAATGTTAGTAGTTTTTAGTTCACTTGTGCCTTGATGATATTCGACCTCTGTTTCCTAAGGTTTTGTCGCAAAAATATTTTTAGACCACGAATCGCGTTATTTTGGGCGAGTTTACGCCGCCAGTCCATAGAACTGTTCAAAAATAGTTTGATTGGCCGATTCAGTATGCTGGTTTTTTCTGAGCATGTGATGCAATTCAATTCCGGCTAATGTTGCATTCGCTGAGTGAAATACCTTGAAGCCCTTCATTGGCCTGGTGATTTTCTTAATGAATCGATGCTCTTGTTCTACAATGTTATTGAGGTATTTAATTTGTCTCATCGTGAGCTGGACGAACAGTCCACCCAACATAAACAGCAGCCCCAAGTGTAAATTAATTGTATCAATTCCAGCTTTGTTAGCGCCACTTTTATCCATTGTTACCTTGTCGGGTAAGCCATTACAACCTATGGCTTTCTCAAAAAATGCTCTTGCAGCAGGCTCATCCCTTTTTTCTGAAAGCATGAAATCAACGGTCTTACCTTCTTTATCAACGGCTCGATACAAGTAAACCCATTGGCCCTTCACCTTAATATAGGTCTCATCCATCCTCCATGAAATCCCAACAGGATGCTTGCGGCGCTTACGAAATACCTCTTCCAACTGACGAGAATAATCAATAACCCAGCGATTGATAGTGGAGTGATCTACTTTTAGACCACGTTCCAAAGCTAACTCGTCAACATCACGGTAACTCAATGAGTAAGCCAAGTACCATCTAACCAACATCAAAATAATGTCCTGCTTAAAATGGCGCCACTTAAAACTCAGCATCTCTGATCGTTCCCTTGCAAAAAGACAGAGTCTACTCTGGGAATTAATTTTTTACGACAAAACCGCGCTGGGTCCATACATGACAGTGCCCAATTATCCTAAGGGACGATAATACTCTTCAGGTCGTACGAGCCAAACACCTGTTATTTTTGCTTGATCAAAGATAATTTTTAGTTTTTCACTGACTAACAAATTACTATGATATTCTTTATCACGAGTAAGGGGATGTTCACCCAGGCATCCTTTTTTGTAAGTAAGGTAATGGAAACCATAACCTGATTGATCATAAACAGTCTTTTCATGATCGATTCCTTCGATCTCCACCGTCACATTTAAGAAAGTGTACCCTGCCAGTTCCCCATCAGAGCAGATTACCTTGGCTGGAAAAAACTGCACCTCATTCGGTGCTATTTCTTCCAAAATATCCTGAATTCGCTCATTGACTAAAGGAATTCCAGCACTATTAACTAAACAATCAAATTTTAACGCTCGGTTTTGAGGAATTTTAAAATGGACTACCGGCATTGGACTAAATTCTTTTAAATCCAACTTGCGACTAGCCCGCAACAAGAAATGATCGGGCGAACATGTCTCATCATATACCCCCATTTCTTTGTTTAACACATTTTCTGGAACCTTCCAACAATAAATCATGATTCTTAATTCTCCTACCATTTCGTTGCGTTAGGGCGCATCTTCTCGTTCAATCCGACAGTACCCGCGCGTAACTCTTGTCTTACTGCGGACAAGACTTTTCTTGTTTCAGCCCGATATTGCTCTGCAGTCCATCCCCGAGCTTTACCTTTCTCAACTACCTCATCTAAACGTTCTGCCACCTTCTCATTATAACTAGGAGTATGGCGACCGCTATGGATAGAACGCGTTGGATGACCTGATGCCTCTTTTGGCAAGTATATCAGATTGGCTCGCGATTGTATGCTCAGCCCAGATAAAGCAAACGCGGCATGATTTTGAGTTCTTGGATAGGTATGACTGGCAATATGATGCCTTTGAAATCCAGGTATGGTGGAGGTTTTTTTAAAACCGTCTGCGCCAATCAGTTTTCCACTTATCGGTATATTTCCTCTCTGTACGGTATTGATTCGTGACTGAAGATTCACACCACCATAGACAAAAAACGAATAACGGGATAGACCATCAGTTGATACTTTTTCCTCGTTCTTAATACTGGCAGGAAC
>NZ_CBCSKT010000093.1:0-2023 GCF_965140895.1 Legionella sp.
GTCTACGAAAAATTAATTCCTAGAGCACCTATGAGCCGCTAATTTACTGGATATTTTTTAATGGCGGGAATTGCTGAAGCAACACCTATTTTGAGGCAACGACTCAGTACTTTTTTTGTCCTTCGGCAACACCTTTCATTGAGGCATCAGGTCCGAAGAAATTTAGCGATTTTAATGATCTGGCTAATCATGGCAGCTTGGGTTTAGAGGGATCTAAAACCAAAGATTAATGAGTGTACTAAAAAATACAATCGATTGCGCCAGCCAATCCGGGGCAATGTTGTATCTATTGTTTAGATACTATTTTCGTTGCAGCAATTAAGTAAATTTTTAATTGCCGCCATAATCAAATATCGCTGATTAATCTGAAAGATTATTCACATCCATTGTTGTTCAGTTCTCCATTAGGCATAACTGTGCATTCAATGCTTTTAACTTGCCCCAGTTGCTCTTGGCTTAAATTTGCCCCTATCAAAATTGAGTTGCGTATGGTTACATTATTCAAATTTGCATTGGCAAAATTCACCCCGGAAAAATTGGCTCGTTCCCAGTCTGAGTTACTCAGGTTTACATCGCTGAAATTTGCACCGCTTAAATCAGTGTCCTTGAAAATAGAATAGCTCAAATTTACTTTGTCAAAGTTTGCTTCTTGTATTCTTAAAACACTAAAATAGTGCCCGGGAAACTTTGAATAATTCATGACGCTTCCCGAAAAATTCATTTTATATAATGAACCTAAAAATTCGGTTTTTATAGCGTATGAACCAAGTAATGAGCCGTTATCATGATCCTCATATATTTTAGCACCACTTAAATCACATCCCTGACAAAAATTCGTATCAGCAAATACTTTCAAATCTTCTGCATCAGCTAATACCTTGGACTGAGTAGAAAAAGATAATCCCATTAAAATAAATATCATTACTAATTTATAATTTTTCATCATTCCCTCTTGAAAAAGCTCAACTAATTATTTGCAATTAAATTCGCCATTATTTGTGTACACATCGCCATTTGGAAGCGTGGCGCACTTATATGTTTTTGCTTTCGAAAGCTGCTCTTCGGTAATATTTGAACCCATTAAAACTGCATAACTTAAATCAGCATTATCAAAGGATAAATTTTCAACATTCACCCTGCTCAAATCAGCATTTTTTAGCTTGGCACCTGAAAAATTAACATCTATCATTTTTGTCTTTGGGAAAGAAGCACCCTCCAGATCTGAGTCAGTAAAATCAACTTTATTGAATGAACAAGAAGACCAAGTTCCATCCATTGAAGCATGGGCAAAATTGACGTCTTTAAATGTCGATCTAATAAATTTCACATTAGACAAGTGCGAATGAGAAAAGTTCGCCTTTTGGAATATTGAATTGGTAAGTTCATTATTTTGCAATGTTGATTTTACAAAGTTGGTATCAACAAAACTGGAGTCGATTATTTTATAACCAGATAACGTGAAGTTAGTAAAAAATGTTCCGTCAAATGTGCCACCTGATTTCTCTATTTTTTCCCAACCAGATGAAAAAGAGCTTCCGGTAAGGTTGCATCGAATACAATCCGTGTCATTTTTAAAACGACTGACATCAGCCGGAATATATGCATAAGATTGGAAGCTTGAGCAAATAATTCCAATGAAAGAAGCGGTTAGAATAGTTTTTTTCATTATATTTCCCTTTATGAACAGGCTCGGAATTCTACATTTCCAAGCGAATGAATGCAATTGACGAAACGTAGTTTGTCCCGCGTACTTTCACAACTGTTCTGAGGTTGTTTCATTTTATGACAATTTCCGTCTTACTCGAAAAATGTTCCGTCGCACATGGTTATCAGGTTTGAGTCTTTGCCGCTCCAGCTGATCATGTGCATGATCCGACAATAACACTTCACTAAGTGCTGAAGAGCAATCAGCGTTGAATCGATTAAGACTAATAAAGAACTCAAACATTGGTGAGCGAGCGCATTATGTATTGTTATCCGGAGATGGTAAATCTATTAAAGAACTTGCAGCCCAACTAAGCCG
>NZ_CBCSKT010000094.1:0-48968 GCF_965140895.1 Legionella sp.
ACCTATATTGGTTTAAGTGCGAGTACTTCTGATTTGACTCCTATAGTGAAACTCCCGGGCGAGCCCTATCCCGTTATTCCGGCAAAACCTTCTTTGTTTAACCAATTAGATAATCTTTTAAAAGAGGTTTCTGAGAGCATCAATAACGTTAGCACTCAAGCGAAATATATTTTTAACCAGAAAAATGCCAGACATGTATCTCGTATTTTAAATAATGTAGAAAAGCTTACTCATGTGGTTGCCTCGAATAGTGAACATATTGATCACAGTATAAAAAATGCGGACGTATTTTTGACTAATATTGCCAAATCCAGTAAAGAGTTTTCACAATTACTTAGAGAGTTGCAAACCGGGGTTTCTAAATTTAAAACCATGGCGGATAGCTTAAGTCATGCGGGAACTAGCGTATCAAGTACCATGGGATCTGGAAGAAATACTTTAGAAAAACTATCTCAAGAAACTTTGGCGCCTGCCTCTACATTGTTACGCCGATTAAATGCTATTTCAGTAAACCTTGAAAAGGTTAGTAATGAAATGCGTCAAAACCCTTCGGTGGTGATTCGTGGGAGTTCAGCTCCAAAACCAGGGCCTGGAGAATAAGTAATGAGAAGATTAAATAGTTTAGGGTTGTGTTTGATTTGTTTACTACTCGTTGCTTGTTCACCGGTTAAAATTCCAGCAACGAACCAATACCAATTAACTGCTTACAGCAGTAAACAACTAACAAGGCATCCTCAACGTGTGGCCCTTTGGGTGACCCCGCCTGATGCTGCTGCAGGCTATCAATCAGAGCAAATGCTTTATGTGAATAAGCCTTTTCAGCTAGAGTCATTTGCGAAAAACTCCTGGACTAATCCGCCTGCGGATATGCTTTATCCGTTAATGGTGCAAAGTTTGCAAAAAACCGGTATTTTCTATGCAGTGCTCTCTAGCTCATACAGTCAGGGTGCCGATTATCGTTTAGACACTCAGTTACTTTCTTTAGAGCAACGTTTCCTTAGAAAGCCAAGCGTACTCCAGTTTTCAGCCAAGGTCGTGTTGACTCGTGTTTCCGATAACACAGTGATTGGGTCTAAAATTATTAGTCTGCAAGTCCCATGTTCTGTAGATAATCCTTATGGTGGTGTAGTAGCCGCTAATCAGGCAACACGCCAATTTACAGCGAGGATGTCTGAGTTTGTGGTATCGCATTTATAACAAAACGCAGTTCACTTCTATATATTTTTGCTTCTTACGTCCCGTGGCTTGTTCGCGGGAAAAACCTCATCCCGAACGTAGTGAAGGATCTCCTGCATCTGGCTCTGTGCTTGCATCGGAGATCCCTCACTACGTTCGAGATGACAGCTTAACTTAATAGGAATAACAGATCTATTTCTTACCGCTCTTGTAGCAAAAAAAAAAAAAGAACTGTACAATGTCGCCTCAAGAGCCCATATTGGGATTTCGTAAATTTTTACTAATAAGAAGAATAAAGGAGATTGAGGATGAAAGCCGGATCAATTTGTAAATTAGGTCTGCTTGCAGCGAGTGTTTTATTGGTGGCAGCTTGTTCTAAGGCACCAGGAATGGCTGGAGCTGGTGTGAGTGATGCTGGTGCTAGCGCTCAAGGCCTAGGCCAATTTACTCGTTTTGCTGGTCAAGAGCCAGGTGAGTCTTATACTACTCAAGCACCTCATAACCAATTATATTTATTCTCTTATGATGACAGTGTTTTAAATCCTAAGTACCTGCCATCTGTAAATGCTCAGGCTGAATACTTGAAGTCACATTCTGGTGCCAGTGTTTTGATCGCAGGTCATACTGACGAGCGTGGTAGCCGTGAATATAACGTTGCTTTAGGTGAGCGCCGTGCAAACACTGTAGCAGACATTTTACGTATGGCTGGTGTAAGCAGACATCAAATGCGTGTAGTGAGCTATGGTAAAGAGCGTCCAATTAACTTAGGACACGATGCTGCGTCGCATGAACAAAACCGACGTGTAGAGTTTACTTATGAGGCAACAAGATGATTAATTGCAAAAGACACATTATCGCTGCTGGTTTTTCGTTAATTCTTCCTTTGACCTGTTGGTCACAGGCACCGGTAGTTGATGATAGTGATAATTTTGCAATGATGGATGGGCGACAGTCGCATGATGCGACTGTTTCCGATTCTCGATATTATGATGATCCGCCAATGGATGTGGCGCAAAATGATTACCCTTCTGATACGTATCAAGGGGATGATGGTCCAGCACTTGCTAAAGATGACCAAATGAGCGGCCCAAGTGGTTCTAATGTCTCTGACAGTGCTTCATTAATTGATAAAATCCAGGCCTTACAAAAAGAAGTGCAAGAGCTTCGTGGACAGTTAGAAATTCAAGCTCATGATTTAAAATTACTACAGCAACAACAAGTTGCCTTTTATAAAGATTTAGATTCTCGCTTAACTGGTGGTGCTTCTGTTTCAGCAAAAGCTGCTACAGATAAGCCTGCAATGGACCTTTCAGTAGGTTCTAAAGAGCCTGCGTCACGAGCCAGTACTCCTGCTGCACAAAGCGTAGCAAAAACAGCATCTACGCCAGAACCAGTAGTGACTCCTGTTTCTAGAGTAAATCCAGCTGACGAGCAAATCAGCTATTTAGCAGCCTATGAATTAATTAAAAACAAACGTTATGATGATGCCTTGGGCTCAATGAATACGTTTGTACAAAAATATCCTCGTGGTGGTTATACCTCCAATGCACAATATTGGTTAGGGGAGCTGTATTTAGTAAAAAAAGATTATGCAAAGGCAATAGAGCATTTTGATATCGTATTAAAACAGTTTCCAACTTCGAGCAAATCTGCTGCAAGCATGTTGAAAGTAGGGTATGCCTACGCTGAAATGGGCAATAAGCCCGAAGCGCAAAAATATCTGCAACAAGTAGTAAGAGCTTATCCTAATACGCCTACTGCGCAATTGGCTAATTCAAAATTACGAACAATATGAAGAAAGGAGGAGCTAATCCTCTTCTCTACGTGTCACGGATAAACCGCGGCACGTAACAGGCGACTGTTCTATTATTGAAGCAAGTTTGCCTTGTAGGTTATCTTTCTCTTTTATTCTTATACAACAGCTATAACTGGAGTTAATTCCAAGGAGATCATTATGCATTGGCTGGCTCATGCTCCTGCTAATATTGCGTTAATCAAATATATGGGGAAGAAAGATGAGAGTTCCAACAATCCAGATAACTCCTCATTGTCTTACACCTTAAATAATCTATTAAGTACCGTAAAACTTGAACAAATTGATGCTGCTCATGATGCATGGGAACCTTTAGTTGTGCCTGGGCAGGCTAAATTGGCATTATCTGAATTAGGTGAAACGAAGTTTTTGAACCATTTAGCACGGATAAAAAAGCAATTTGGTTATGAAGGTAGTTTTCTAGTCCAGTCTTGTAATAACTTTCCTCATAGCAGCGGTATGGCGAGTTCTGCTTCAAGTTTTGCCGCACTTACTCGATGTGCTGTATATGCCCTGGCTGAATTAACTCAACAAGAATTACCCACAGTGGAGGAGCAAGCCTCACTAAGCCGCCTAGGTTCTGGCTCATCTTGTCGTTCGTTCCATACCCCTTGGGTTTTATGGCAGAAGGATAACGCGGTAAAACCAATAGAGCTGCCTTATCCTGAATTAATACATCAGGTTGTAGTTATTAGTGCTGATCAAAAAGCGGTGTCGTCTAGTGAGGCGCATAAGCTCGTTAAAAGCAGTGAACTTTATGTAACGCGAGCTGAGCGGGCAGAAGAAAATTTGCAGCTATTGCTTAACGCATTTATGGCAAATGATTGGGAAAGTGCCTACCAGATTTGCTGGCGTGAGTTTCAAGATATGCATCAATTATTTAATACCTGCGCACAACCTTTTTCTTATATATCATCAAATAGTTTGGGTGTGCTGAATGATTTGCAGCAATTTTGGGATAGCAAAGGCGATGGGCCTATAGTAACCATGGATGCTGGACCAAACATTCATTTATTGTATCGATCCGATCAAATGGAAATGGCACGCGAGTTCAAACGTGATTTTCTGGTGGGTAATTATGAAGTTCTATGATTTTGAAACGACAACTTATGGTAAATGGATTTTAGTAGGGGAACATGCTGTTGTTCGTGGGCATGCAGCCTTAGTTTTTCCGGTTAAAGAAAGAAAGTTAATTTTTACTTATTCGGCTAATACCCCTTCATTAAGTGCAGATTATATGGGCAGTAGTGGTTCAGATATGCATCTACTGTTCTGGAGTGTATTAGAGCATGGACTCAAATTGCTAGGTCATTCTTTAAATCAACTCGGTGGACATTTTCTTTTAAACAGCACTATTCCAGTAGGTGGGGGAATGGGGGCTTCTGCTGCTCTTTGTGTAGCAATGAGTCGCTGGTTTTGCGCACAGCAAATGCTTGCTCAGGAAGAGTGTAATGCTTTTGCTAAAGAACTGGAACATTTATTTCATGGTAAAAGTAGTGGTTTAGATGTTGCAGGTGTTGCTGCAGAAAGTGGGGTTTATTTTAAAGCAGGAGAAGCTACTCTTTTGCGACAAACAGCGCACCCCCAGTTTTTTTTATCGTCATGCAATCAAATTGGTATTACTTCTCATTGCATTCAGCAGGTGCAGCACTTGTGGGCGAATGAGCCGCAATTAGCAAAACAGCTTGATTTGCAAATGGCTGAATCGGTTGAGGAAGCTAAAGCAGCGTTAGAGCAGGGGGGCGCTGAGGTAACTAATAATTTAGCTAAGGCCATTAATAAAGCTGCTGATTGTTTTATGCAGTGGGGTTTGGTGAGCGAGAGCCTGCAGCAGCATATGAATTGGTTGACCTCCATGGGAGCTTTGGCGGTGAAACCTACGGGTTCTGGAGGTGGCGGCTTTGTTTTGAGTCTATGGGATAGACAGCCCCCAGAACTTTTGGAATTATTGGCCGTGTAGGTTGAACTCATGGCCTAACATTAAGTTTTTCTGTGAACGATGCCTCGCTTTAGGCTATGAGTCCAATCTACAACAGGCGGTTGTCCGAGACCTAATCAACAAACTGATAATACACTTCGTTTTGTTTGATCATACCTAATTCATGACGAGCTTGCTCTTCTAAAGCTTGGTCTCCACTTTTGAGTTCTTTAATGTCTGCTTCCAGAGCTCGATTACGTACGACTAATTTATCGTTTTTCTGCTCATGGTCCGCTAATTTTTTTTGCAAAGCGACCCATTGGATTAAGTTTCCATCTCCGAGCCAAAGTTTGTGTTGGAGCACAACTAAGGCAATAATTAAAATGATAAATACTGGGCGCATAAATTTAGCTTGTAGTTAAGGTATTCATAAATTTTATTGTATTACTTTATTTCAATAAGGAGCAATATCTTAGGGAATAATTTTAGGGGTTAATTTAAACGGTGCAGCCTGTTTGCAAGCAACCAGGCCAGACTTAAGATAAATATCAAAAATGTCTACGCATAATATCTAACTCATCATTTAATTTTTCTATTTTCTCAATGAGTTCAATCGCCAGTACCACGCCAGGTAAGTTAATACCTAAATCACGATGCAAGCGAAAGGCTGATTCGATTTTATGTAATTCCTTTGGATTGAGATTCAGCTGCTCAAGCTCCGTAGATGAGTTGGAAAATAATCCATGTTCCATCATTTCACTTAATAATTGTTTCGGTATATTGTACTTATGACATACTTCGGTGTACGTGAAGGTTTTGGTTTCTTCAATAACTATGCCAACTAAAATATCATTTTTATCCATGTTTAGGCCCCCATCTTATCGCGAGGATTATAAGGCATTACTTCCGCCATTTTTTTATAAAGCTCTGTTGCCGCTTCCGTAGTTGCTGGTGGAGTAATAATCTTTAATAGTACATATTGGTTACCAGCAGTGGCGCCTGGAAGACCACGATTTTTTAATCTTAATTTTTGTCCTCCTTGTGAGCCAGGAGGAATTTTTAAGTCAATTTTTCCAGTTAAAGTAGGCACAGTCACTGTTGCACCTAAGGCCGCTTCCCAAGGTGTAATGGGAAGGGTTAGGTAAATATCATTATCCATTAGATCAAAAATTGGATGTTTGACGATTTCAACTGTCAGGTAAATATCTCCAGGTGGACCACCCTGAATTCCGGGAGCACCTTGTCCTGCCACACGAATCTGTTGACCGGATTTTACTCCTTGAGGAATTTTTACTTTCAAGGTCTGGGTTGCTTTAGCACCTTCTTGTCGGGTGGGAACTTCAATGGTTCGTGTCGTTCCATTAAACGCCTCTTCCAGACTAACATTAATTTTTCCTTGATAATCTTGTCCAGCCATTGGTTGTTGCTGATACCGCGAATGGCCAAATAAAGACTCAAAGAAATCGTCATTAAATTGTGTACCATGACTTTGATAGGGGCCGGAACGTTCGCTATGCCTGCCTGACTCTTGCTGGGCATGCGAATGAAATTCACGGTTTTTTAGGTAGTTGTCGTATTCGGTGCGTTTCACTGGATCTTTAAGAACTTCATAAGCCTCGCCCATTTCTTTAAAGCGTTCCTCTGCCTCTGTTTCTTTGCTAAGATCCGGATGATATTTACGAGCCAGCCTACGATAGGCTAGCTTAATATCTTTTTCAGTTGCATCTTGGCTTAATCCCATTATTTTATAATAGTCTTTATCCATTTCTAGACCTCAATTGCGTTTTTATTTTTGTAATACATACGTACCCGGAGCATCCGGTAATTTTTTATTCATAGTTGGTGCTTTTACCATAGAAGGGCTTGATTGTTCAACAAGCCATTCATGCCACGCTATCCACCAAGAATCCGATTTTTTTTCCGCTTCTTCCCGCCATATGGATGGGCCAATATAAGAATCATCTCTTTTCTGTTCACGAATCAAGTAATTTCGATCCTCTCGACCTGGCTCACTGATAATCCCCGCATTATGTCCACCATTGGTGAGCACAAAGGTAATATCCCCATGAATCATTAAATGTGTTTTATAAACGGATTTCCAAGGGGCTACGTGATCGTTTTCCGTACTGACTACAAAAGCAGGAGTCTGAATATTTTCAGCAACAATGTATTTTCCCCCAATGGTGAACCGTCCCTCAGCAAAGTCGTTATTGAGGAATAATTTTTCTAAGTATTCACTATGCATTTTATAAGGCATACGTGTTGCATCGGCGTTCCATGCCAACAATGCAATCATACCTCTTTGGGTGCCATGCATGTAGTCTTGAACCATTTTGGACCAAATAAGATCGTATGAACGTAACATTTGGAATGTACCTGCCATCTGTTTGGTATCTAAATATCCCTGATCCCACATCATACTTTTTAAGAAAGAGACTTCGCTGCGCGTGATGAACAATAATAATTCGCCGGCTTCAGTGAAATCACCTTGCGCAGCGAGTAAGGATAATGATTTTAGACGTAAATCATTATTTTTAGCCATCGCTGCAGCAGTAATCATGGCCAAGGTACCTCCAAGGCAATAACCCATTAAATGAATTTTAGTATTGGGTATGATGCTGGACACCGCATCAATAGCAGCCATTGCTCCTAGACGGTAATAATCTTCAAGGCCAATATTGCGGTCTTTAGAATCAGGGTTTTTCCAAGAAACAATAAAAACTGTATGTCCTTGCTGCGTAAGCCAATTAACTAAAGAGTTATTAGGTAATAAATCCAGAATATAGTATTTCATGATCCATGCGGGAAGCATTAATACAGGTTCTTTATAAACATGACTAGTTTGTGCCTCATACTGGATTAATTCAATTAAATGGTTTTGGAATACTACTTTGCCTTTAGTGATTGCTACTTGTTTTCCAGGAATAAAATTTTCTACCCCAGCAGGAGGGGTGCCTGTCAATTTTTCCATAAAATCTTTTACTGCTAATTCAGTTCCACGAATTAGATTTTTACCGTTGGAACGGATTGTTTCCTGGAATAAGTCTGGATTGCTTAATACAAAATTCGCAGGCGATACCGCGTCAAGGATTTGCCGGGTAATGAATGAAATAGTCCGTTTCACCGGCACAGGGAGTCCTGGGATTTCTGTGGCTGCTTTTAAGCCCAACTCCTCAATTTGCAAAAATTGTTCAGCCCACAGGCGCCAGGGATAGTAACTCCAATTATCAGTATGAAAGCGTACATCTTGACCATCTGCAGGTTTCTCTTGATTCAAGAGATTATTAACATAGTCGGAAAAATTCATTGCCGGAGAAACCCCTAATTTCATCATGGTGCCAGGTGCTTGCATGAGTTGCGCAATCCAGGAAAAATAGGAGATACCAATAGAAGCTGGACTAATTCCTGCAGTAATTTTGGCTAAATTAGCTTGATAGGTTTTATCGATAAAATCAAAAATATCACTCATTTCTGGAGGATCACAGTCTTTACACTCATTGGCACTTAGTGTAGCTTGTTGCACTTCAGCTGCAAGTGACGATTGTTTTTTTTTAGCAGGAACAGTCTTTGCCATTTTTTTCATGGTGTCTGTCTCGAGGCAATTTTTGTTTAATACGAAAAAGTATAGCAGTTTCTTCTGCTTATACCTACAGAGGCGACACATGCTGGTTTTTAGCAGTGCACGTAATTTTATTGGAGATTTTTTATGCGAAACTGTATGTTTAAAGTTTTAGTTGCTGGGCTTTTGGGATTGCTGGTAGGTTGTCAGTCAAATCCAGGTAAACCAGCATCTTTATTTGGTGCACCATTTGCTAATCCTTCATTTGCTCCTGCTCCTCAAGGTGATTTGACTCAATCAGTACAAGAGGCATTAATGCGCAATGATGAGCTAGCTGTAGCGCCAATCCGTGTTGAAACACGACAAAATGTAGTGATTTTATCAGGATATGTTAAAAAGATTCGTCAAAGTGATACGGCAGAATTAATTGCACGCCAAGTTCCTGGTGTTCAATCTGTAGAAAACCGTATTATCGTCCGCCCATAAATTTAAAATCCTTGATGCAGCACGCTCTAATCAAGGGTTTGCCTACCTAAGGAAAACCTTAGGTAGGCTTCGCCATATCAAGGCGTCGAATAAAAATTAGCCATAGTCAAGATCTCAAAAACACATCTCTGTACTATATTTATACAATAGAGATGTTTTATATCTTATGGAGAAAAAAATGGCTGACTTAATTCACAGTGTCTTGCCTATGCCTCGTCGCGAAATTGCTTACATCCGTCCTGATGAATCAATAAGGAAATGTATTGATTTGATGAATTCACTGGATATTGGTGCATTAGTTGTGGTGGATGATGAGAAAAAGTTGATTGGCATAGTAAGTGAACGTGATATTGTTCGCTCCTGTTTACATAAGTGCGTTAACATGGATACCGGAAAGGTTGCAGATGTTGTTTATAAAAATGTGACAATTCTGAGATCTAATGATGAAGTGGAAAAAGCAATGCAAGCCATGACTATTACGAAGCGAAGGCACATTCTAATTCGTGATGATGAGCAACAGAATTTTATAGCTATTGTGTCGATTGGTGACTTGCTTTATCACATACTGGAAGATAAATCGCGAATTATAGAGCACTTGGAAAATTACATTCATACCTATTAACAGGATAAGGATGAGTGCTATAGTATTGTTTTCAATATAAGTTTGCATCTTATGAAAACAGCATTTAAATTATTTTGGGTATTCTTTTTATTGAGCTTTAATTTATGGGCAGGGGATGGTGCGGTATCCTGGTACACCCAGGATGCGAATAAGAAGGTAACGCTTAATGTGGAATTATTTCTTTCTTCCTCCTGCCCTCATTGTCATAAGGCAGATGAGTTTTTTAGCTCATTCACCAAGACGGCTCCTTATTTGCATGTTCAACGCAATATCATTAATGAAGATAAAAATGCATTAATCCGTTTTAATCAATTATTAAGTGAACAGCATATGGATGATTTTGCAGTTCCTTCGATTTATTTTTGTAGTTCTCGTTGGCTAGGCTTTGCTTCAGCTGAAACAACAGGCAAAGATCTATTGCATGCCATTAATTATTGTAAGCAGCAAATTGAAAACGACGGCACTTTAACTCCAGCAACAATCGATACTTTACGGCATTGGGCTAATGCTAATAAATTTGACTCAGGAATGGTTGAGAAACCTTCAACATTTAATTACATTGTAACTATTGCGATAACCGATGCTTTTTCGCCTTGTGCGTTTTTCTGTTTTGCAGGCTTTTTAGCGTTTTTGTTTTTAGGCGAAAATCATAAAACTCGTATTAGCGCTAGTTTATTATTTATTCTTGCGGTGGCAATTACCCATTACTGGCAGCAAGCGCATACTAGTAGTTTTTATGAGTTACTTCCATGGCTACGAGGTCCTGCACTTATCTTAGGGGCTGCGGCAGTGTACTTTGTTGTTCAGTTTTATAAAAAGCAGTCGACCCGTTGTTGGTTGTTGTCTGTGGCATTTTTATTCGGATTTATGATCACTGTCTATCAACAAACCTGCGTTATGAATTGGTCTTATATTTTTGAGCAATGGTTAAATAATCAGCATGTATCGTCTATGCAAGCAGGATTTTATCAATTGTTGTACCAGGCGTTATATATACTACCTTTAGTGATTATATTGATTCTTTATTTGGCATTGTTTAAAGTGAGGCGATTTGCCACCATGCAGCCACGCTTAGTTCCTATAGGCTTGCTGTTTATTTTAGCGATTGCTGTGTGCTTAATCGCATACCCTCTTCTTTTAGCTAATTTAACTGTGTCGGTATTTACGGTACTTGTATTGGCTGTTTGCGGACGTTTTATAAATTTGACTTGATCTTGAACTAATGATTTGGGATCATCATTATTCTTTGTTTTTCAGGTGGTAGCATGAGTAAGCTCATTGATATTCCCGTAGTTGTTGAAAGCGGACATAAATACAAAACCTCTAATGGTATTACAGCAATTAAAGATGGTGTAAAATCAACAGGGCATGTTCATGAGCGCATGCCTAAACCAAAATGGTTACGCATCGTTAATCAGACCACTCCTGCATATAGTCAGGTAAAAGAACAGGTGCAAAAGCACCGTTTGGCCACTGTTTGTGAAGAAGCTAAATGCCCTAATATTTCAGAATGTTGGTCACATGGTACGGCAACCATTATGTTAATGGGAGCTGTGTGCACACGCGCATGTCGTTTTTGCTCAGTTGATACCGGGAACCCTCATGGCTGGCTTGATGCCGAAGAACCAGAAAATACAGCCAATACTGTCGTTTTAATGGACTTGGATTATGTGGTTTTAACTTCAGTAAACCGAGATGATTTAGCCGATGGCGGTGCACATCATTATGCAAAAACAATACAAGCGATTAAACGTCGTTCTCCTAAAACTAAAGTAGAGGCTTTAACTCCTGATTTTCAAGGTATTGAACGTGATGTTGCACTATTGTTGGATAGTGGAGTAGATGTATTTGCGCAAAATGTGGAAACGGTAGAGCGTTTAACTCATCCTGTGCGTGATAATCGTGCAGGTTACTTGCAAACATTAAATGTACTGTCCTTTGCTAAACGCTATCGCCCGGATGTTTTAACTAAAACCAGTTTGATGCTGGGGTTGGGCGAGAGCAATGAAGAGATTATTCAAACGATGGATGATTTACGGGTTCATAATGTAGATATTTTGACTTTAGGACAATATTTGCAACCTACGAAAAATCACCTGCCTATCGAACGTTATGTAACACCAGAAACCTTTGCTGAATTAAGACAAATTGGCTTGCAAAAAGGTTTTTTTGAAGTGGCTTCAGGGCCATTAGTTCGCTCCAGCTATCGCGCAGACAGGGTTTTTAAGCGAGATAATTTAGGGTTGGAGTTATAATAGTCTACATAGTACATGTAGGCTGATTGCTTGCAATATAGTCTGGACGAAAATGCATCCTCGTAGGCAACCTCATTTTCAACTACTGCGCCCAGTAACCCACCAAATCAGCCTCCCCACTCTTTAGATGATGCCGAGTATCAAAAGACTTTAGGGTGTGGCTGGCAAAAGCACAAAATATTTCTCAAGTTTTAAAATGGTAAAATGCCTGGGCAAATGGCTTTTCATCAACGAAAAATTTAACAGCTATAGCAATGATGAAATTTATATGGCCTGAAAGCCTTGTGTATACAACTGGTTGTAACCTGGTTATGCTAAACTAATTCCGCGTTTTTTCATTATCTTTTGTAAATAATAAGCCGCCACATACATAAAACCACCTAAGATAATAGCGCTTATTCCTAGCATAAGATAATAATCTTTATAGAAAGGTAAACTTTCTACTGGCGAATTAATCGTTACCGGGATTGCGACCCAAGCTGCGAGCCGGCCAGATATGGCATGAGCAAGCGAGCTTGCGAGATACCAAACCCCCATAGCGAAGGCAATGGATTTTTGATCGCAATACAAACCAATCATGCTTAAACCAATGGCACTGACCCATAATTCGGCAATGGTAATTAAAATGTAGGTCAGGGCAATGTAATTACCATTTACTACGCCATCTACTGCTCTGTGCGCGGCAAATGTCATGACCAATAAAGCAAGCCCTGAAAGAAAGACACCCGCTGCGAATTGATAGGGGATTGTAAATCGGGGAACCATCTTATAGAAACGGGGAAGTTGGCTACCGATTGCTAAAATTAAAAATGGATTTAATATTTGGTAATGAGCGGGTGAAACGGAGATGCCCCATAAATTATGGTCTGAATTATTTTGGGCAAAAAGGATGAGTGTGCTATTCATTTGATTATAGATAACAAAAAATACAATAGCCTCAACAACCAGTAAAATTGCAATCATCTGCTTGTCACGAGTGGGGCCACTAAGGCTGAGGGTCTTTTTCAAAAACCACAATATACCCATGCTGCTGCCTATCGCAATTAACGTGCTGGCAATATATACATGTGAAAACGCATAGAGCGTTAATAAGTAGATAACTACAATGTAGGCGATGAGACGAAGTATTCCTGAGCTTGAGAGCGCACATAAATCCTTTCCCCAAATCACATTATCATAAATAAAATAGCGGTTGGCGAAATTTAATGCCGCAATGGATTTTCCTATAAAGGCGATGGTCAGAATGGAAAGAGGGCCAAAACGGCTTTCTAGTAAAGCAGGGGCGATTAATGTAGCTAGAAGGGCACCCACGTTAATAGCAATGTAATAGTAGGTCATTGCTGATTTTGCCTTGATGGCATCATCAGCATAAATATGGGAAACCATACTGGAGGAGGTGCCCATTAACAATGAGTTTGTTGCTGGAATAAACGCATAGGCGGCAATAAATAATTGATCTCCTAATGTATTTACCGTATAGCCACTAAGCATCATGAGTAAGTAAGCAAAGGCGAGCATGACACTCCCAAGAAGTATCGAGCGCCTTACCCCAACGACTGTATCCGCCATAAATCCGCCTAACATAGGCATTAAATAACCTGCGGCATGGGCAACACCAATAAAGGCATAAGCTTTGGCTTGGCTATAACCGAGTCCTTTAGCCAGTAGAGGACGAGTCAAAAATAGAATTAAAATGGTATTCAATGCATAGACAGAGAATTGGCTCCAGAAGGTGATGAATACGATATTAGTAGTTTGCTTGTGTCGAAGATCTAATTCGGGTAAGCAGTCTTTTATTTCTTGAGAAATCATTTTCCCACCTCATCATTGATAATGAATCACATACAGCAAAATACTGGTAATAAGGTTACGTCATCCTTGTTCTATTCGTAGTGTTCTACGTCGTCATTGCGAACGCAGTGAAGCAATCCAGAACTCAGCTCTAACGATGCATCGCTCTGGGTTGCTTCGTCAAGATTCGCAATGACGAAATCAACATACCTGGTGAACACGTACTAAATTTAGATTATCACTTCTTTGCAAGAACTACATCTATTATGTGGGTATCATGATAGGGAAAGGTAAATATTTTACTAAAAAGGCGTTTAAGTCGTTGAAGTAGAAAGTTTTTAGGTAACATCCGAATGGATAAACTATTCAAAAACCAGGTTCCTTCAATACCAAAAAGAGCCAGTTCATCAATATTATTTAGTGTAATAGGTAGTTCCAAGCGTTGATGATCGATGACTTCAAATTGGTGTTCTTTAAAGGCTAAGATTAATTCATCATTGTTTGCTGCAACAGTGGTATTTTTTACGATCGATTTATAATAGTGACCAACTACACTGCTTAAAATAGAATCTTGTGAGATAAACTCTGCTAATTGTTGTTGCGCTACGGGAAAGGAATCGTAGGTTGTGGTGATCATTGAAAAGTGACCATTTGCTCGCGTTAGCATTTTAGCTTCATTAAACAAAATATTAATGGGAATATAGGCATTAATAAAATGAGCTAAAATTAAATCCTGGCTGTGTGCGGGCAAGAATTTACTTGCATGCGCGGCACTACATTCAATGGTAACTAATGGCAGTATTTCTTTTGCACGTCTCAACATTTCTGAAGAAACATCAATGCCAGTAAATTCTGCTAAGGGCATTGCTTGTTGTAGTTTTTTTAAAAATGAACCATCACCAACTCCTAGATCAAGAACTTTATAATGAGGTTTCATCCCCAAATAAAATTTTTGCATCTGCTCTATGGCTGCTTGATGACTCTGACTAATTGCTCCGAAGCGATTAGCAGTGGCATAATTCTCTGCGATTTCGTTATACATGGCCTTCAAGGACATGCAAAATTCCAATTTTAAAAATGATTTCGGTAAGTATATCCCTAAATTAGGGCGTTTTGCGACTGCTGTGTGAGGAAAAATTATTGTTATTTTTCTTGTAATTATTTATGAGAGTGGTATAGAGTGTGCGGTTGCGGTTTAGTCCATTAATTTATGGTTAGGGTAAGTTATGTCTAAGATATTAGTTACTGGTGCCACAGGCTTTGTGGGCAAACGTTTAGTGCCAGCGCTTATTTCCGCTGGGCATGAAGTTCGTTGCGCGGCATCCAGAAAAGTGACTTGGTTGAATGCCGAACAAGTTATTGTTAATAAATTAGAAGATGATCCTGATTGGAGCGAAGCACTGGCCGATATTGATGTAGTAATTCATCTTGCTGCTCGAGTGCATGTAATGAACGAAACATCTGCCTCAGCGATGGAGGACTATTGTAAAATTAATAGCATTGCCACAAGAAACCTTGCAAACCAGGCAGCCCAGCACCATGTGAAACGCTTTATTTTTTTGAGCTCTATTAAAGTAAATGGTGAATTCACTTTAAAGAATACTCCTTTCACTGAGGAGAGTATTGCTCAGCCTGAAGATCCATATGGACAAAGCAAGCTGTATGCAGAGCAATATTTGCAAGCCATTAGCCAAACTACTGGCTTGGAAGTTGTGATTATTAGACCACCGCTAATTTACGGCCCCGAAGTTAAGGCCAATTTTTTAAAAATGTTGCATTTGGTACACAAAGGATTACCCTTACCTTTTGGTCGAGTGAAAAATAGCCGCAGTTTGGTTTATATAGGGAATTTAGTTTCCGCATTATGTGCTGTAGTTACTCATCCTAATGCTGCCAACCAAACCTATTTAGTAGCGGACGATGACTCATTATCGCTAACCCAAATGATGAGTACTATAGGTAAAGAAATGGGCAAGACTTCAAGATTAATGCCTGTTCCTGTGGGGTTTATGTCGTTGTCATTTGCCTTACTTGGTAAGAAGAATATTAATACGCGCTTATTTGGCTCGTTAGAAGTAAGTAACAATAAAATAAAATCGCAATTGAATTGGGTTCCTCCAGTTACGGCTACGGAGGGGTTAAGAGAAACTGTAAAATGGTATCAATGTGAATTCGGCTCTTAGTATCTTTTTTTTAGCGTGTTCAATAATTTTAACGAAGGTATTCTGCCGTGTGGCTCAGGGTACTCGTTTAATGGACAAGCCTAATAACCGCTCTATGCACTCTAAACCTACAATTAGAGGAGGGGGGATAATATTTATTGGCTTGTCTCTAATATCAATCCCCGTTCTTTGTTATTTAACCCAAACCCCATTTCATGAGCAATTGCCTTTCATGCTGAGCATTCTGTTGATTGCCGCAGTGAGTTTTGGTGATGATTTATTTACTTTGTCAGTAAGGCCGCGCTTTCTTGTTCAATGCATCGCTGCCTGTCTTATTGCATGGTTTATGAAGCCAGAACAATTGGATTTTGGCTTTTTTTCCATATCTTATTCATTTCTCATAATTCCTTTGGTTTTCGTACTGGTTCTTTGGTCAATTAACCATTTTAATTTTATGGATGGCCTGGATGGTTTTTGCGCCTCTCAAGCCTTATTCCTATGTGCTTCTTATGCCATTTTATTTGCGCTGCACGGAGCTTTCTTTTATCAAGGGTTCTGTTTAGTTCTAGCTGCTGGGCTTGTTGGATTTTTGATGTTTAATTTTCCACCTGCCAAATTATTTATGGGTGATGTTGGTAGCGCTACTTTAGGTTTAATCAGTTTTTGTGTTGCCCTTATCGGACAGCAAAAATTTCAAATTCCTATTTTATTTTGGTTTATGCTGAATAGCCTCTTCCTTTTTGATGCTACATTGACTTTGATTCGTCGAATGCTTCACAAAGAAAAATGGTCAACGCCACATAGAAAACATGCTTATCAACGATTAAGACAATCAGGTATTACTGTTCCTGTTATCTTGTTAGGGCAGTTAGTTTTGAATAGTTCATTTTTTATTTTAGTTATTCTACTTAATATGGACATATTTATACCCTTTTATGTTATATTACTGCAGATAGGCCTTGTTGTACTTGTTTATTGTTTAATTGAAAAAATTTTTCCTATGTTTTGTTCTGAGTTTAGCTCTTGAATTTATTGAAAAATTCCAATTTTCCATTTATAAAGTAAGATGGATTAAAGATTTCCTTAATACTTTGTTAATAATAAAGGTGTACAATAATACCCGTGAATTAAATTTTGCTTTGTTTTTAGTTATCTTGTAGTTGCAGAGAACAACCATGGATGTACTATGGAGAAGCGAGTGACTACTTTGTTAGGGAGATTTTGTTATGTTAATTTTGACTCGTCGCATTGGCGAAACACTCATTATTGGTGATGACGTTAATATTACTGTTTTAGGTGTAAAAGGCAACCAGGTTCGTTTGGGTATCAATGCACCAAAAGATGTATCTGTACACCGCGAAGAAATTTATTTACGTATACAACAAGAAAAACAATCAGACGATTCTGAGACAACTGTATAATCGATTTCCTCGCAGTCATCCAGTTCCGAGCGCCTAAAAATGCTCGGGACGAACCTCAACTTTTCCTTTCATTTTTTCTTTGTAACGTAGTATCTCCTGATGAAAGCAAATGCTTTACACCACATTCATCTTCTAGTATGAGTTGCCCCATAGAATTAACCCCACAGGCTATACCGGACAAAACACCCTGTGCTTGGGTAATATGAATGTATTTACCTACTAAATAATCAGATTGGTTCCACTCATCCATAAAGGCATTTAAGTCGGTTTGAATAAATTTGTTTAGATAATGTTCCAGATTTTTAATGAGTCTGGCAATTAATAGGTTGCGGTCAAAATAGCGATCGGTCATTTCATAGAGGGAGCACCAGGGTTTATCAGGAAGAGGGTGCTTTTCTGTATCGGTGTTAACATTTAAGCCAATGCCAATAATAACCTGTGCGTTTCCATTCGATTCAGCCAAAATTTCAATTAAACTGCCACAAAGCTTTTTATCGGTCCAATAAATATCATTAGGCCATTTTATTTTTACATCCGTTGCTAAGTTAAATTCATGTAATGTGTTTAGTATGGCTAAGCTGGTGACTAGGCTTAAGCCTGAGAGTTTGTTTAGGTCATAGTTCAGGTTCCAACGACTGGAGCAATAAATATTTTCGCCAAAAGGGGAGTGCCATTGTCTTCCAAAACGGCCTCTACCTTGGTTTTGGATTTCTGCACAACATAGTTCGAGCTGATTGCTCGGTGCCAGGTCTTTTAAAAAACGATTCGTGGAATCAACGGAAGTAAATAAATGCATCTTAAACGGGCTGGCTATTTGTGCTTGCAGATGCTCGCTAATGCGTTGCTCATTTAACAAAATGAGCCGATGCGGAAGTTTATAGCCTTGTTGAGGTATACTCTTAATGGGAATGCCAAAGTCAATAAGTTGATTAATCTGTTTCCAAATAGCAGAGCGGGTAATGCCTAAGATTTGCCCTAGGGTTGAACCACTGTGACATTCGCCGTCACCTAAAATAGACAACAAAGTGTTCTGTGTCGAAGTAAATTGCATCATACAGTTAAAATCTCTGGGTGGTAGGGGCATTGGGTTGTATCTGAATTATTCCATGCCTGATTTCTCTAACTGTGGGGTGGTAGCATAAGGCTGCGCTATAACCTATCTCAGGCATGAATGAGCGTAATTGCCATGTCATATTATTTAATGGGTCATCCACCAATTGCTGAGTAGGGATGGCGGTCGGTACGTTAAAGTCTTTGGTTGGGTATGCAAGTCCTAATCCACAAGCTTTAATAAACGCTTCTTTTTGTGACCAGATATGGAAGAATACAGCAGGTTTTAACGAGCGTGGTACTTTATTAAACTCCGCAAGTTCTTGAGCAGAAAAAGCGCTTTTCGCAATTCCTTCATAAGGACGAGCAGAATATTTTTCAACATCAATGCCCATGGGGAAGCCTTTGCCTACTGCGAGTAGTGCTAAATCTGCAGTATGGCTCAGATTAAATTGTAATCGTGCCGAGTTCATTACCTTGGGTTTGCCATGATAGTTATATGTGAATTCTAAGTGCTCAGGACTCGTGTTTAAATAACGAGCTAAAATAATTCTTAATGTTACTCGTCCAGTAGAAAAACGCCGTTGATGCTTGTTGAAATAAAATCGGGCAGCACGCGCTTGCTCTTCTTCATTTAATATTTGTGCTGCATTAGCTAAGTCTTCGGCTAAAGAAAACTGCCAAAGGTCAATTCGGTTTTCATGTAATATGCAATTATCCGTATCTAAATCAGCAAACCCTGTAGTAATCATATTTTTGTCGAATCTGGCATCAATTAGTAATTATAGGTTATCATATACTATGATATTTTAATTTACCAAAGAGTATTGAATGAGCCGACAATTTTTGGACTTTGAACAACCGATAGAAGAGTTGAATCAGAAAATTGAAGCACTACGGATGGTAGGTAATGACAACGAGGTTAACTTAAGCGAAGAAATCGCGCGCCTTGAAGTTAAATGTTCTGAATTAACTGCACAAGTTTTTTCTAGCTTAGAGCCTTGGCAAATTGCTCAAATGGCTCGCCATCCTTTGCGTCCTCAAACAACAGATTATATTGAGCGTATCTTTACTGATTTCCAAGAGTTACATGGTGATCGTAGCTACTCTGCAGCTCCGGCGATTATTGGTGGTTTAGCTCGATTAAATGGTGAACCTGTGATGGTGCTTGGGCATCAAAAAGGAAAACGTACTAAAGAAAAAGTGTACCGTAATTTTGGTATGGCACGCCCTGAAGAGTACAGAAAAGCATTGCGCTTAATGAACATGGCGGAAAAATTTCAATTACCGGTGATTACTTTTATTGATACCGCTGGTGCTTATCCTGGAATTGGTGCGGAAGAGCGCAACCAGTCTGAAGCAATCGCACGCAATTTATTTGTGATGTCACGATTAAAGGCGCCCATTATTTGTATCGTTACTGGTGAAGCTGGTTCTGGTGGTGCTTTAGCGATTGGAGTTGGTGATAGGGTTCTAATGCTGCAATTTGGCATTTACTCAGTAATTTCTCCAGAGGGATGTGCATCTATTCTTTGGAAAGATGCAGCCAAAGCCCCAGATGCTGCTCGTGCAATGCGGATTACGGCAGATAAAATAAGTGAAAATTTATTAGTTGATGGGATAATTCCTGAGCCTTTAGGTGGTGCTCATCGCAATGTAGATGAAATGTCTGCGCGTTTAAAAGAAATTTTGGTAACTGAGTTACACGCATTAAAGAAAATGCCTATAGATAAACTTATTGAAAAAAGATACCAAAAATTTATGGCTATGGGGGCAGTGAGTTAAGAGGATTGCCATATCCCCTCGTCATCGCGAGCGCAGTAACCCGGTATTGGGTTCTAACGAAGCTGCGCTTGCAATGACGAAATTCACATATCGAGTAAATAGCAACTCGGAATAGCACACGACCAAAACCCGGCACAATGAGTCAAATTAATATGGTAGTTCAATGAATCCTACCCCAACTGAATTATTAAATGCTGATTGGCTCTCGCACTTTGACCACTTTGACAAATTAGTTATAGGCTTTAGCGGCGGGCTTGATTCAACTGTGCTGTTACACGCACTTGCTTCACATTCTTCCCTACACTCTAAATTACTTGCAGTACACATTAATCACGGAATAAGCCCTAATGCTTTAGCTTGGCAACAGCATTGTGAACAATTTTGCCGCCATTTAGGTATTAACTTTATTTCCGAGACAGTTGAATTTGATCGTAGTGCAAATATTGAAGAAGGAGCCCGAATTGCTCGATACAGGGTATTTTCTGCATTATTAACGGAAAAGGATTGTTTGGTTTTAGGCCATCACCAAGATGACCAAGCGGAAACGGTGCTTTTGCAATTACTTCGTGGTGCGGGAGTCGATGGTTTGGCTGCAATGGCTGAACTGGGCGTTTTGGGGAATGGGGTAATAGCCAGACCATGCTTAAATATTTCTCGGACTCAATTAGAGCAGTATGCAAAGTCGCAGCAATTGTCCTGCATAGAGGATGAAAGCAATCAGGACATTAGTTACTCGCGTAATTATTTACGCCAAAAAATCCTGCCTTTGCTCGTGGATAAATGGCCAGGAGCTGTGGGAAATATAGCTCGCGCTGCGTTACATTGCCAGCAGGCCAAAAGTAATTTGGATGCCTTGGCCTTGCAGGATTGTCCAGAACTGTCTTTTGCAAGCGACTCTTTATGTATCACACCACTTATCCAATTGGATTTTGCACGCATTGCCAATGTACTCAGAACTTGGCTAAAGAAAAGGCAAATAAAAGCTCCTTCGACCGCTTTATTAGGTCGAATTATTGATGAACTCATTTTTGCGCGAATTGATGCAGCACCGCAAGTTAATTGGGATGAAGTGGTGGTTCGCCGTTATCAACAGCATATTCATCTTAATAAAAAAAATACAATATGCTTGCCAAGTTACAGCGAATGGCTCGAGTTTCCTTCTCCATTAATGTTAGGGGCAGACGGTTTTTGTGTGACTGCAGAACCAGCCCAACAGGGCTTAGTCGTGCCTCTAAACGTTAAAATAACGATTCGTTTTCGGCAAGGAGGGGAAACATTTGTTTTACATGGCCAAACCAAACAATTAAAGAAACTATTCCAGGAGTGGCAAATACCACCGTGGCAGCGTGAGCGCACTCCCTTACTTTATATCAATGATGAGCTTGCCGCAGTAGTTAATTATGCCATTAGCGATGCCTTTTTTAATTGCAATGCACCCCTAGCCTGGTCTTTAAAAACACAGCAGACTTAAGATGAGCATTATGATTGACCCTTATACATCTGAGTGATATATTTTTTATTGTGCTTAGAGTAGGTTGGGCCTAAGCGCCAACCCACGATTCACTCAAGAGCTCGAATGTCAATGGACTTGGTATTTAAAAACTCTGAGGCTTAATAAAATGAATGATTCATTGATTACAGCAATTTTGTCACAAGCAGACAATCCCTGGGCAAAACCTGAAGACGTATCCGATCTCAATACCCGGTTAAAAAGCAATTGCTATGGCGGCTATTTTGCTTATCTCAGTTACTTCAGCGGGGCACTGAATGGAGGTTTAGAAGACGATTATAAAAATATTAGCCACTTTATTACCTTAAACACCAATGAAATAATTACCCATTTTGATACAGATGCTTTATTGAAACATGCTGAGGCCTTACTGCTCGAAGCGACTAGTAAAGTGGATAAAAGATTAGCGTATAAAGCAGGCATTTGTTTGGCTTTAGTTGCTGTATATGCCGAAGACGTACTAAGTAAAAAAGCAGCTTATGAGCAATTAGCAAAATTATTTGCTGAAAAAAGTTTATTAGCTGACCCACAATCATTAGAGCGTTGTAATCTATTTTTAGCTCCTCTTTCAGTAGATATCCAATTTAACTCAACTCGAGCAATTATTTGGTCTTGGGAGCTAACTGGGAAAAAAGTTGATACTTTTGAGTTTGATCGGCAACTGCTAATAAAGACAGAGTTTGCGAATCAACCTATAAAAAAAGCACTATTTTTGCTTGGATTGTCTGATCTTGATTTATTGGATAAAGATATAATACAGGCAGCATACGAGAGATGTAGTAAAAGATTACAAGAACTTAGTGATATCTCTTTTGAAGAGGTAGCTGCTCATCCATTATTAAAGTATTTTAATGAGGCGCAAAATTTACTTCTGCACTATCAATGTCTTATCAGTTTTAATTACAAGAATAGGCTGCACTCATTAGAAAACTTATTATTGCTGGTTAAAAATGCCGAGATAACCAATGAAGAGGTTTTTACAAATTTATATCAAGCAATCAATGAGTTTGACACAGAGCTCAACGAAATATTGCATATCGTTCAGGTAGAACCACCATACATCACTGAAGAGATAATCGTAGAGCATCTGGGCGGATATCTGGGAGACACCAGGCAATATAAGGCTCAAGAGCAACTACACACATTGATTGGGGCGTTTTGGGAAGATATTTATGCCAAAGTATCGCCTTTGCTTAAGGTGGCACAAGGTGTGTTAGCGAACCATGAGAATATATCGGTACGTGTCGGTCCCCTAATTGAATTCGTTATGAAAGCAGAAAAGATTAGTGGGCTCATTGCGCAAATTAAAGAGCTACAACTGAAAAAGTTTAGAGAGATATCAATAGCTAATAACGCAGCTCAACAATGGGATGAGCTAGGTTTGGCTATGAAAAAAGTCAAAGAGCAAATTGATTATTATAAAGCATGGGTACGAATTAATATCCGTGACCTTATTCATCTTAATGAATGCTTGGTTTTAAATGAAATGGAGCGCACTAAAGATACAGATGCTCTTCATCTAATCAGCGAGCAAAACTCATTAAACAAACATATTGATGAAAAATTAGAGTGGCTGGGGCAGTTAAATGGCACTGCCAAAGCTATTGTTGAGAGCGAATTAAAAAATCAGGCGCTTGGGGCTACTGCTTACGAATCAATAGAAAGTATGAGACGAAATCTTGAAGGCCATAGGACTAGATTGTTGCTTTTTAAACAACAAGGAGCCGGTAAATTAAATGAGTTGTTACAACAGGATATTAGTGCACTTTTACAGCAATATAGGGATGCAGCTAAAAGATTAGAGCAGTGTTTTCAAGAAAGAAATAGCATGAATTTTTCTTGGGAAAAAAAATGGGGTGAGTTTTTAAAGCAGCAGAAAGTACTGGATAACGTTTTTAGCCTATTGAATAAAAAAATTCCCCCGGACTATGATTCTGCGGAGTATATTTCCCAAAGTACAGCTAAGTGTATTTTAAAGTTAAGACAACAAAAAACAGGTTTTGAGCAAAAAATAGCTGAAGTAAAAAAGAAAATTGAACAAGGCACTATTGATACCTTTTATTATTTGCTATTAAAAAAACGCATTGAGCAAGAAGTAGAATCGTTGGCAACGCCAGACCATGAATTTTTAGGCGAATTCTTACAAAAAATAGAGCAAATAAGTTGTGATGATCGTGGACAGCGCTATGCGTCATTGGTGCAACTAATTAAAACGGAGCAGAATGAGCTAGGGCAGTCGCGTGAGTATAACTGTTTTGGATGGTATTGTTCCTCGCATTCACATGCTCCATTTGCTCCTATTCTTCGTGAGACGGAAAAGCTGGTATTGCTTATTACCAACAAGGATTGGACTTATACTCCATTAAGTTTAGATGCCATGAAATATATGATTTTAAAAAATCAGATTGAACAAGCATGTGCACGTTATTCGGAGCAGGGTACACACCATCAAGATCGCAAGGACTCAATTACACGCCTGCAACAGCTGATCGCACAATTAGATCAGCAGGAAGCAACCCAAGGAGAACGCTTCCAGGCTTTATATGAGGGCTTAAAAAGTGAATTAGTTGCAACAACAAGTTCTCATTTAAGAATAGGCTTTTTCCCAAACTGGCATCAGTGTCGTTTGCAAAAGGTTTATGGCGCGATTCTGCAAAATGCAGAGCACATCAGTTGCTTAGGTTTTGAGGTAGTTGATGCCCCACTTTTAGTCGCATAAACACCGCTCACGCAGTTCCGTAGCTTAACGTGGCCCCCTGTGTTGTGTCGCTAGATCTATGGATCTTGCCGCACTGCAGAGGGCGCATCAAGTCTTCAGGGTATGACATGTTCTTTAAACGGCAACTAACGCCGATAGCAGGGGGCAGTTAACATTCCGGTAAATTAACGGCCAACCCACCCATAGAGGTTTCTTTATAGATACTTTGCATATCCATTCCAGTTTGTTTCATCGTTTTGATTACTTTATCAAGGGATATATGATGCTGCCCATCCCCAATCAAAGCCATACGCGTTGCATTAACCGCTTTAACGGACCCCATGGCATTACGTTCAATACAGGGTATTTGCACCAAACCTAAAACCGGATCACAGGTCATACCTAAATGATGCTCCATGGCAATTTCCGCAGCATTTTCTACTTGAGCTACGGTTCCGCCTAACACCGCAGTAAGTCCGGCCGCTGCCATCGAAGAGGCAACTCCTACTTCACCCTGGCATCCAACTTCTGCACCCGAGATTGAGGCTCCTTTCTTATATAATATGCCAATGGCTGCTGCGGTAAGAAAATAAGTATAGACATCCTCATTACCCATGCGATCATGTGCTTGTTGGCAATACGTTAACACAGCAGGAATAATGCCAGCGGCTCCATTAGTTGGGGCAGTAACAATACGCCCACCAGCAGCATTTTCTTCATTTACTGCCATGGCGTATAAATTAAGTTGATTCATGATATCCGAATTTTCGAATACACTCTTCACCCCTTGTTGCTCCATTAATTTTTTATAAAGTGCTGGAGCACGTCTTTTTAAGTTAAGGCCACCAGGTAAAATACCTTCATGCCGACAACCATTCGTAATACATTCATCCATTACTTTGGCAATGTCTAAAATTCCTTGATGAATTTCCTCTGTGCTACGCCAAGTCAGTTCATTTTGAAGCATAAGTTCAGCAATGCTTAACTTATTGTCGGCGCATAATTTTAATAATTCACCGGCCGTGGAAAAAGGGTAGGGAGGCGGATTTGCATCTTCTGTTGCCTTATGAAAATCTTCTTCAGTAGTAATAAACCCACCACCAATTGAATAATAAATTTGGGCAATTAATAAATTATCTTGAGCATCAAAAGCGGAAAAACGCAGTCCATTAGTATGTAGGGGTAAAAGTTCTTTTTGTAGAAATAGGAAATCAGTTTTTTCATTAAATGGAATGCTTTGCTTACCCGCCAGATTCAGTGTATGCGTGTTAAGAATTTCATGCATACGAGGTACCATCGATTCAGGTACGACGGTTTCCGGGGCTTTGTTTTCTAAACCATTTAAAATAGCTTTATCTGTGCCATGCCCTTTTCCGGTTAAGGCAAGCGAACCATAGAGTTCAATTTTAACTCGTTGAATAGTATTGATTAATTCCTTTTCTTCAAGTAAATCTAAAAACGCATTCGCAGCAAGCATGGGACCGACGGTATGAGAGCTTGATGGGCCAATGCCAATAGAAAATAAATCAAATACACTAATGTTCATGAGTTTTCTATCTCTTGTTTTAAATAGAGGCAAGTGTAGAAGGATCTTACCTCTTTGTCTATTTCTAATTAAATTATATATTACTGGTAATTTAATGTGTTTTTAGGCAGAATAAACAAGGATTTTTTCAAGGTGTTATATCTTTTCACTTATTAAAAAAGATATGTACTATAAGCAAAAGACTAAAAGGGGATTCTTTATGAAGATGAGATTGGTCACTGCAGCCGTTTTAGGGCTTGCAATGTCTACTGCAATGGCTGCTGATGCATTAGTTACAGACAAAGATAAATTGTCTTACAGTATTGGTGCAGATTTAGGGAAAAATTTTAAAGGTCAAGGCATCGATATCAATCCTGAAGTATTAGCAAAAGGAATGCAAGATGGAATGTCTGGCGGTCAATTAATTTTAACTGAACAACAAATGAAAGATGTTTTAAACAAATTTCAAAAAGATTTAATGGCTAAGCGCAGCGCAGAATTCAACAAGAAAGCTGAAGAAAACAAATCTAAAGGCGAAGCGTTTTTAAGCACTAATAAAGCAAAAACTGGTGTAGTAGTATTACCAAGCGGCTTGCAATATAAAATTCTTGAAGCTGGTACAGGTGCTAAGCCAGGAAAAGCAGATACTGTAACTGTTGATTACACTGGTACTTTAATCGACGGTACTGTATTTGATAGCACTCAAAAGACTGGCAAACCAGCTACATTCCAAGTATCACAAGTTATTCCAGGCTGGACTGAAGCATTACAATTAATGCCTGCTGGTTCTACTTGGGAAATTTTTGTGCCTGCTGATCTAGCTTATGGCCCACGTAGTGTTGGTGGTCCTATAGGTCCTAACGAGACGTTGATTTTCAAAATTCATTTGATCTCTGTTAAAAAAGCAGTAGCTTAATATCCTTGTCCGCCCTGGGCTTTCTGTCCAGGGTGAGCTTCCACTCCTTATTTATGCTTCAAGTGATTTGAATAATGAACAAGCGTCTGTTGATCATTTTCATTCTAGGTTTTTCTTCTGGTTTGCCCATGGCATTAATCAGCAGTACTTTGCAAGCCTGGTATGCATCCAATGGAATGTCTGTGTTTGTTACCGGAATGTTAAGTTTAATTAGTTTGCCCTATGCGTATCGCATTTTTTGGGGGCCGATTTTAGATCGTTATTCTCTATTTTCTATAGGTAAAAGACGAAGTTGGATTCTTACCATGCAATGTCTCTTGCTGGTTGGATTCAATTTAATGGCTTGGTTTACCCCAGAGCAGTATCCAAAGCTTTTAGCTGTTTTAGCGTTTATTCTAGCGTGTTTTTCCGCAACACAAGATGTTGCAATTGATGCCCATCGAGCTGAATACCTACCCGAATCGGAGCACGCCTTAGGCGCATCTTTAGCGGTGTTTGGTTATAGATTGGCCTTATTAATTTCCGGTGGTTTCGCCTTAGTCATGGCGCAAAAATTAGGCTGGGCCTTCACTTATCGCTTTATGGGAGTGCTGATGAGTGTTGGTATGTTGGCTGTGTTATTCAGTAAGGAGCCAAATTCTGTACCAAAAGAGAAAATTTCTTTTGCACAATCGTTCATTGCCCCTGTTAAAGAATTACTAACTCGCCCTGGCATCATTTATCTTTTATGTTTTGTTTTTTGTTACAAGTTGGGTGAGGCGTTTACCACAACGACTAGTGGTATTGTCATGCCGTTTTTGATTCAAGGCTTAGGGTTTTCTTTAGATACTATTGGTTACATTAATAAGATGCTTGGGGTTGGTTCTATTTTATTAGGTGGCTTACTTGCAGGCCTTATATTAACCCGTTGCTCGTTGTATCGCTCTTTGTTTGCTTTTGGTTTGTTACAAGCCTTAACCAATGTTTTATTTGTGGCTTTAGCAATGGCTGGTAAAAACGTAGTCTTATTATCAGTAGCGGTCTTTTTTGATAATTTTGCCGCAGGCATGGGATCTACAGCATTAGTGGCATTATTTATGCGATTAGTGAATAAGCAATATACGGGAACCCAATTCTCCATACTAGTAGCCTTATCAACTATTCCGCGAATTATTTCAGGTCCTGTAGCCGCATCTATTCAAATGGCTATAGGTTGGGTAGGGCTGTATCAGCTTTCTATTGCTTTCGCTTTGGCATTTATCCCATTTCTCATGTTGATTAAAGGCCAAACCGAAGAACAACAGAAAGAAGAAGAAAGCCTCCTCGACTTACACCCTACACAATAGACTCTGATGAAATGAAAAAACTACTGTCATTGCTGATGAAAATAAAAACACCGAGAGTGCATACAGGTTTTTTACACATAGCATAAAAAATACTGATTATGCTATGTGTTTTATCAGGGGCACGATTATACAGTTTTAAACCATCCGGCATATGAAACCGAATTTTTCAATTCATTAATACGAATCTTGGTTTTTTCAAGAACGCAGGCTTTATAAACCAGCCGAGCTCGGACCGCGTCCTGGGCTGCACGAGACATAAAACGGCAATCAGTTTCTTTAAATTTAATCCAAAGTAATTCTGATTGTTCCAAACCTCTATTACCACCAAAACTTGAATACAGGCCATTTAGCTTCCCATCATAAAAAGCTAGCTGCTTATCAAGGCATTGTTCAAAAAGTCCTAGATGATTGAAGGTTCGGCAATTACTTTTATACATGTATTCACCGGCATGCAGCTGAACGTTAAACGTAATGAAACTAATTAAGAGACTGAGTTTGAAGAACTTCATATATGTTCCTTTTCCATTAAAAGTTAGTTTGCCCTACCAGCAAAAATGTTGGTAGTTCTATGATTCCCAATTCCATAGTTGGGGGAGGTGCATAGGCTATCAATACTTTTTAAAAAATCAATAGACCTAGAATTTATTTTGAAAATAAAATCAGCAGTGAGTTAAATATTTAACAAGCTGCTCTTATATCGCATATATTATCTTAATAATACAGCACCTTATAAAAAAAATATCCTCATAGTTTCTCCTTGCATCCTCATAATTCGTAAACCATATTAAATCCAGGCGTTATGAATGGAGACGATGTTCGCGAAGTGCTTTGCGAATTGCAGTGGATTAATAAGGCTGGGGATGTGTGTTTAAAGATCCCTGCGCTAGAAAAAGCAATGGCTAAATTGCATGATCCAGACTTTGATGCCGTTTTGGGGAACGTCTAAGAAAAAAAAACCGTATTACGATCTCGTCTAAATACGGGTCACTGCTCTGGGACTCCACTTCAATTTACATTCAGTGTATAATGGAGCCAATTTATTTTCAGGTTGCACCATGAATAAGCAGGACTTCTACTTTGATTTACCCCCAGAGCTTATTGCTCAATATCCCTTAGCGAATCGCAGTGATTCTCGGCTATTAACGTATAATCGAGAAAATGGCGAGTATGGCCATCACCAATTTAAAGCAATCGCTGATTTTCTTAAGCCTGGTGATCTTTTAGTAATGAATAATTCCAAAGTTATTCCCGCTCGTCTTTATGGACAGAAAGCGACGGGTGGTAAAGTAGAGTTACTGGTTGAGCGGATTACTGGTGAATTTACTTTTCTTGCCCATATTAAAGCCAGTAAAGCATTAAAGCCTGGCGCTGCAATTTATTTAGATCAAGAATGGCAGCTTGAAGTAATTGATCGCAACGATGATTTATTTGTTTGTAAGGCCAATATGGATGTATTGACATTATTGCATGGAGTAGGTCATATCCCGTTACCTCCATACATTACACGAAGCGATGAAGTTTTAGATGAAGATCGCTATCAAACCATCTACGCTCAATTTGAAGGTTCCGTTGCCGCACCAACAGCAGGATTGCATTTTGATGATGCTGTCATCAGCAGTTTGCAGGCGCGTGGTGTGCAGGTTGCTTATGTTACCTTGCACGTTGGAGCGGGTACTTTCAGGCCTGTACGTTGTGATGATATTAAAGAACATAAAATGCATAGCGAGCATTTTACAATTACTCCAGAACTTTGTGCAGCGGTGGAGGCTACCAAAGCTGCAGGCAATCGTGTGATTGCAGTTGGCACCACGGCATTGCGCAGTTTGGAAAGTGCGGCACAACATGGAACACTAGTCCCATGCAGTAGAGATACCGATATTTTCATTTATCCAGGATATGTATTTAAAGTTTGTGATGGCTTAATGACAAACTTCCATTTACCGGAATCTACTTTATTAATGTTGGTTTCCGCGTTTATCGGTCATAAGCAAGCAATGGCACTCTATCAAGAAGCAATTGCGAGTGGTTATCGATTTTTTAGTTATGGTGACACCAGTTTATTGCTCTAAAGGGAGATAGTGAATGTTGGCAACAACACAAAATTACATACCAGTTGGCAGTTCCGAGGCAGGCTTATGTTTAACTGCCGAGAATTGGCAGGATGCAAAAGTAAATGCATTATCATTTTCTTTAGAGTTTTTACTCTATAAACCGGGCATCGCCTTGCTAAAAAAAATCCCTTCTTTGTCTAAATATTTGGGTTGGCCTGCTGCGATTATCTTAAATGCCAGCTCGCTAAAAGCAAATCGAGAGGGAACATATCTTCTTAAATCTCCTTTTGATGGTTCTAAAACTAAAGTAACCGCAGTGGAATTGGTGGAGCTAATCCAGCATTTAAATCCCGATGCAGTCATTCTTCCTAAAAAAATTCTGCAGGATTGTCCGCAAATTTGGGCGATTTTAAATGAGTCGATTATGCCTTTTTTTACTGCGGAGGAGTTGAGTCAACACCAACCAACTCAAAAGCATGGTGTCTATTTCACCGATGCTAATGATTCTTTATTAGCACAATGGACTCATTTACCACGTTATGTGATTGGTGATTTTAATGCGGAATCAATACGGCATCTGCGTATACAAGGTATTGAGTTCGTTGAAACGGATGAGCCAGTAAAAGCGGGCTTTCATGGTAAGGTTTACAGCCAGCACGGTGAGATTGATTTAACTAATAAAGATACAGAGATGCAATTTGAGATAATTGACTCGGCCTGTACTTGTCCTGTTTGTACGCAACAATTTACCAAGGCTTATTTTCATCATTTAATCGAGCATACTCCGTTACTCTGCCAGCGATTTTTAATCCAACATAATGTATTTTGGATGGCGAATTAGCAAAAACCAATTAAGCTTATAGAAGTGTAAATAATAAAGGATTATCCATGATAAACGTGAGCATCTCAGGCTTTAAGGATTTAACGCTCACTGAGGTCATCTTTGATTATAATGGGACCTTGGCTGTTGATGGTATTTTAATCAAAGGTGTCGCAGAGCAGCTGATTGCATTATCTGAAAAAATTAATATTCACGTGGTGACCGGCGACAGTTTAGGGACAGCGAAAAACGAGCTAAAAGATGTACCCTGCACGGTGTTCATCACTCCTCAACTCGAGCAGGGTTTAGCGAAACAAGATTACCTAAAAAAATTAAATCCTAAAACCACGGTTTCCATAGGTAATGGCAGAAATGATCAACAGATTATGAAGGAATCGTCAGTAGGTGTTATTATATTGGGGCCGGAAGGGGCTGCAAAAGAGTCCGTAATCGCTGCTGATATTGTAGTAACGAATATTTTCGATGCGATTAATTTACTGCTTCATCCTGGACGTTTGCTGTCCACATTAAGATCTTGAGGAACGCTTAGCGTAGAAAATTTCTACGCTAAGCGTGCTTGGGAACTATTATTGAAGCACACGTGTTTCTTTTTGTTGATCCTGTTCTTGTGTTAGAACAACCTGTGGAGACTCTTGTCGTAAAAGACGGGGGCTAGTTACTGGCACTTGATCAATACGCGAATCATCTTGAGATGATGATAGTTTTACATTGAGTCCAGATATCAGTTTGTTATAAGACGCTAGATTCTCTTGGCTTTTGCTTATTGGCAAACCGACGTTTGTTGTTGGCGGTATCTGCTCACCTGATTGTGTAACGCTTTCAGTGCTTGAGTGTAATGGTGTGTCAGCGGCTTTTTTCTCTTGCGAGACAAATGGAGGTTGAGGATATTCAATGTCGTCCTCTTCTTCTGATTCTTCATCATCTTCTGACGAGCATGTAGTCGAGCTAGAATCATTACCTTCACTAGAAGATTTAGAACTAAACACATTAACTACCGCTTTAGCTGTTGCTCCCGCAACTCCACCAACTAGTAAGAATGGAGACCAAAGAATTGCGCCTAGCGTACTGACTAAACCATTGTTAGTAACACGTGATTTTAATAGATCTAATGGACCCTGATCACTGCTATAACATTCTCTCGCACCAGAAAACATGTAGGTTACACCAATAGAACCATAAACGATCAGAGCGCTAAGACTTAACGTTGATAAACCTAATAACGTTGTACTGCTTGCAGCCATCAGCATTGGAGCTGTCATATATTCAAAGTATCCCAGTATGAAAAGAAATGGTGAACCAAGTAAAAGACCAGCAAACATTAGGAAAACACCTGTGTCAGCTTGATGACTATGATGGCTATGATGACCATGATGATGGTAGTGAGCGTTATAGCGGGGCATATTCTCTCCTTTTTATATTAATTATTTTAACCGGGCGCATTATATTCAATAACTAATCATTTTTCATTATAATTGTAAATTTTCTTTTCAGATTGTTATATATTGTTTGGTCCTTACATTCAGGAGGTAGGATGAAAACCGTTGGGGTTATTACAGGAAGCGCGGCAGATGTGCAAACAATACAAGGGTTTGGGCTTGCTTTTGCAGCGATTGATGCAATTCCAGATGCTATTAAAATAGGAGCCTTCACATCTACAGATGAGGCTGTTCGGGTCTTTCATTTTTTACATCAATACTCTGGTTTTTTAGTTGTAGATTATCCTTTATCCATACACAGTATTCATGAAATCGCTTATAAGATCGATCTTTGGATTCTCAATGTTCATGAAGCAGAGTTCATTTTAAATTGCACCATTAATTCTCAGGATGCTTGTGAACAGGTAGCAGTACAATTAATAGCGCTTGGGGTGGGTAGTGTGCTTATTAAAGCGGAGCAAGAGCATGAATCGCAATGGATTCATGATTATTGGCGCAACGGTACTCATTCTTTTTGGCTGACTCAACGTCGCTATGCAGAGGCTAATTATTCTGATGCGGGCAGCACTTTTTCTGCCGCAATTACCTCGGCATTAGCGCTTGGTTATGTAATAGAAGATGCTGTGATTATTGCTAAGATGTATGTCAATCAGGCAATCCGTTTAGCTAAAACAGAGCTTTATTATGGTAGTTTTCCTGAGTCAGAACTAGATCTTCCCTATATCGCCTCAGCCCCCTTATATTCAGCACCTAAGCCATTTAAGCCCTCTCCTTATTTAGGACTTTATCCCGTAGTCGACAGCGCTGATTGGGTAGAGGCTTTATTAAAAATGGGAGTAAAAACCATCCAATTACGTATCAAACAGCGAACAGAAAGCCTTGAAGAGGAGATGAAACGTAGCATTGCTTTAGCTAAGGAATATCAGGCAATTCTATTTATCAATGATCATTGGGAGCTGGCACTAAAGCTTGATGCTCAGGCTATTCATTTGGGACAGGAGGATTTGGATACCGCTGATTTGGCGGCTATTCAAGCTAAAGGGCTTTTATTAGGTGTAAGCACATACTGCTATCATGAAGTCGCTCGCGCACATGCAATTAATCCTTCTTATATTGCCATTGGTCCTGTTTATCCTACTCACAGTAAGGATTTGGATTATGCGGCGCAAGGTATTGAAAACCTACATCGTTGGAAGCGCACATTAAGCTATCCCTTAGTCGCGATTGGGGGGATAAATCATGCGCGAATAGCGGATGTTGCGGCTACAGGGGTATGTGGAATTGCTCTTATTTCTGCTATTACGCAAGCTGCTGATCCACAAATTGCCGTAAAACAGTTATTAGACCGTATATAGGCACGTCATCACTGAACGCTCCCCTGAATAAGGTCCAATTAGAATCATTCCACATTCAGGGAGCCTTCGTTGTTAACTCCTCAGGATGACGTGATTTTAAAGCCGCTGATCTATGTAGAGCACCATCATGTTGAGATAAAACTAAAAATCTGCAAAATTAGCAGGGGAATTGCACATCGATTCATTTACCTTCTAATCAATTCCCTATATGATGTCACGCGATTAAATTAATAGCAGTTTTAAGGAGATATTATGAGTTTTTTTATTAGCGATGCTCTGGCCGCTGCAGGCACAACACCATCTACTCAAGCTGATGGAACCTTTTCACTCATTATGATCGCCGCTATCTTTGTGTTGTTTTATTTCATGTTGATTAGACCACAAAATAAAAGAGCTAAAGAACATCGTGATTTGATAAGTCGCCTAAAGAAAGGGGATGAGATTGTTACTTCTGGCGGTATGTTAGCCCGTGTAGTAAACCTGGATGAGCAATATATTAAAGTGAGTATTACTGAAGGGGTAGAAATCAATTTACAAAAAGGTGCTGTTGTAGCTGTATTGCCAAAGGGCACTATAAAATCGCTTTAAGCCAGTCATAGGGACACGGAAATATGCAAAATAAATATCCTCTATGGAAAAACCTAATGCTGATAGTTATTGCAGTCGTTGGGTTCATCTATGCTTTACCTAACTTGTATTCAGAACATCCTGTGGTACAAGTTTCAGCTGAAACACCAGTCGATTATGAGGTGCTAAAAGGTCAGATTGAAGAAATTCTTCAAAAAGACAAGCTAGCATTTAGTGAGGCTAGTTCGACGGATAGTGGTGTAGAAGTTGTCTTTACATCTACTGACGCTCAGTTGTTAGCACGCGATGCCATTAAGAATGCTTTAGGCAATCAATATACGGTTGCATTAAACTTAGCGTCATCAACTCCTGCTTGGTTGCGTTCTATTCGTGCTGCACCTATGAAACAAGGTTTGGACTTACGTGGTGGCGTGCACTTCTTACTCGAAGTTGACGTTGATAGTGTGATTAGCCGTCGCTACGAAGGCATCATGAAAAATATTGGCCAAGCTTTACGTGAAATTGGCGTGCGTTATTCTGGCATTCGTTATGTAGCTGATAAAGGGGTGAACTTACGTTTCCGTGATCAAGAGTCTATGGAAAAAGCCCTTACTGCTCTAAGAGATAAAATGCCGGAAGTGCTTTTTGTAAAAAGCAAGGCAGAAAATGAATTGGTGGCTTCTATTCCTCCTGCAGAACTAAACACCATGCGTCAAAATACCATTGAACAAACTATGAGTATTTTGCGTAATCGTGTGAATGAATTAGGTGTGGGTGAAGCAGTTGTTCAACAACAAGGTGCTACTCGTGTTGCGGTCGACTTACCCGGAATTCAGGATGCTGCTCGTGCGAAACAAATCCTTGGTGGTACTGCAACCTTACAATTCTATTTGGTTGATCAGGAAAATGATCCACAAATTGCCAAACAAACTGGTTCTGTGCCTGTAAGCGACAAGTTGTACATGATGGATGGACATCCTATTCTTTTAAAGAGACAGGTTGTTTTAAGCGGGGATTCTATTACTTCCGCAGTATCCAGCTTTGATCAACAAACAGCTACTCCAGCAGTACAGATTCAATTAGGCGGTGGCGGTGAAAGCTTATTCACTAAAGTAACTCGTGAAAATATTGGCAAGCGTATGGCTATTGTCTACGTCGAAACCAAAAATGACATGCAATCAATTAATGGTGTTGAAACCCGCGTAACTCATAAAGAAGAACGTGTAATCAGTGCACCAGTAATTCAAAATGCTTTAGGTAATAATTTCCAGATCACTGGATTAACTGATGTGAAAGAAGCAAGTAACCTGGCGTTATTATTAAGAGCAGGGGCACTTCCAGCAGCAATTTATCCTATTGAAGAACGTACTGTAGGTCCTACTTTAGGTAAAGAAAATATTCATCGTGGTATCGTTTCTTTAGCCGTAGGTCTGGGATTAATTTTAATCCTGATGTTAGTCTATTACCGTTTCTTTGGACTGATTGCGAACCTGGCTTTAGTACTGAACCTGATTTTATTATGTGCCTTATTATCAATAATTGATGCAACCCTAACCCTTCCGGGGATTGCGGGGATAGTACTTACGGTAGGTATGGCCGTTGACGCCAACGTGTTGATTTACGAACGTATTCGCGAAGAGTTACGTCATGGACTATCACCCCAGGCTGCAATTTATGCTGGTTATGAGCGTGCTTTTTCGACCATTCTTGATGCGAACGTGACTACCTTAATTGTTGCCATTATTCTGTTTGCAGTAGGTACCGGCCCTGTACGTGGATTTGCAGTAACCCTTTCTTTAGGGCTATTAACCTCCATGCTAACAGGTATTACATTCACTCGTGCTATCGTCAATTGGTATTATGGTGGTCGTACAGTGAAAAAATTATCCATAGGTATTTAAGGCGAGGCTCAGATGGAATTTTTTAATCCAAATTCAAAAGTGGACTTTATGGGCGCTCGTCGTTGGACAGCGCTGTTCTCCATATTAATTTTTGTTGTTTCAATCGGTGCGTTGTTAATTCATGGCCTAAAATGGGGACTTGATTTTACTGGCGGGACTCAGATTGAAATATCGTATCCGCAGGCAGCTGATCTTACAGAAATTAGAAATAGCCTAAGCAATGCCGGCTTTAAAGAAGCTCAGGTAGTGAGTTATGGTACTTCTAGAGACGTTCTGATTAGTATTGCTCCTAGAGAAGATATTGATCAAAGTCATATGGTTAATAAGGTAATGAGTGCTTTGCCTGGTGCTGTGAAACAACGAGTTGATTTTGTTGGACCTCAAGTAGGACGGGAATTAGCAACCAAAGGTGCTTTGGCGGTTCTTGTTTCTTTATTGGCAACTATGATTTATATTGCCATGCGTTTCGAATATCGTCTGGCTGTAAGTTCTGCTGTTGCTCTGGTTCATGACCCTGTATTAATTCTAGGGATCTTTGCCTTTTTTGGTATTGAATTTGACTTGAAAGCACTAGCTGGTTTATTAGCGGTTATTGGTTATTCGTTAAATGATACCATCGTAGTATTTGACCGAGTCCGTGAGAATTTCATTAAAATTCGTCGTGGCACCCCGATAGAAATCATGAATATATCGATTAACCAAACCTTGTCTAGAACAATCATGACCTCCGTATTGACTCTTTTTGTGGTGGTTGCTCTATTCGTTTATGGTGGGGAGGCAATTCATGGATTCTCGTTGGCATTAATTATCGGTATCCTCATTGGAACATACTCATCTATTTATGTTGCTGGAGCATTAGCTGTAGCGATGGGATTAGATAGAAAAGATTTTATGCCAAGTCAGCGCAAAGAGCTGGATGACCGTCCTTAACAAATTAAAACCTGGTTGTTGGCAACCAGGTTTTTTTCCCGCAGTACTCCAGTCAATCTTCATCTTATATTGGCGAATAAGTAAAAAATTGCCGTCATTGTGAACGAAGTGAATCAACCCAGGGTTCAGCTTCGATCTTATCATTGTTTCGTTACTACGTTTCTTGCAACCGGATTTTTCTTACTGATTTTAAGGTGTAAACAAAGCCGACTCTTCAGGAGTTGTCTTATCAAGCTCCTCCATTTTCGGATCATTAGTATTTGGTTTTAACTTATCATTGAGCTCTTTAATAACCAATGACATTTTTTCATCAACGCGTGGATCATCAACAGGCTTACCATCCACAGTGATTTCGCCATTTTCAGTTATTTGTAATCTAGGATTAGGTTCAAGTTGTTGAGGAACCACATTAAATTGGATTGGATGACCACGAACAGCGGGGACCCCCTTCGCAATGCAAATGCCGTCTAATGGAGCAAGGCTTGGTGGCTGAGAGGAGTAGCTGACTAAGAATGAACCTGTGGCTCTAAGCAGATTATAAGCAATATCAAAAGGTAAGCCGGCCACTTGACCCGTGTATTGCCCAACAAACCGCCCAGCTTTTCCGGACATACTTGAAAAACTGAAGTTACAAAATGTAGAGATGAGTCTCGACGCAATTGTAGGCGCTAATAAAGCGACACCTGCAATATTTGTTGGGCCTATGAATAATAAGGCACTACTAACCCAAGAGGTAACCTCAAGACGGGGCGTTATCGCTGCAGATGAGCTGCTCACCGCTCCTGCAACTACCCAGCCAATAGTTAAACCAACATAATAGAAAGTTTCTCCAAAAACCGGTGCAAACGTGTTGCCGACAGGAAGATAACTTGGTGAGGGTATAGGCGTTGTTCTCTTTTTTTCTTGTGCCGCGATGAAGTCAGAGAATAGTTTCCATTCTAATTCAGTAAACTCTGGGTGCATGAGTTGCTTTAGCTCATGATTAAGATGTGTCAGTGCATCTTGTGTTTTAATTAATTTATAAGCTGTCTCATAACAACTTTGCTTATCTTCTTCATCCAGGAAGTTTTCAGAGCTAACTCCTAGATACTCATTAATTAATTGATAAAGAGCTGATTTTTCCTCGCATTTACCAATTTGATGTTGCATATACGTGCTTCTAATTTCTTCTTGCACCGAGAGGGCGGCTGCAATCATAATTCGTGAAGCCATTAGATTTGCTTGAAATTCATGCTGTGTTGTAAATTCTTCACCTTGATGAAGAAAATGCTCTAGAACCGCGATGGTTTTCTCGAGAAATGAAATTTGTCTATTTCTGGTTTGAACATCCGTAGCACCAAAAAAGGTGAGCCATGATTTAGGGGTTTTTTCTAAATTAATTTGGCGTCTTTCTTCATAATCTTTACGCAAATTCTTAAATTTTTCTATGCTTCCCGCGACTAGAATGAATTGCATGATATCTCCCGTCCTTAGATGTTTCGACTTAAGCTTGCTAAAATGCAAACAGCGCTTATCCTGATGCATATTTTATCTTACTTTGTCATTGTCTAAATGCAATGTTATTTGCTTATTTTTTATTGAAATAGTGTAGACTACTTTTTTATTTAGCAATTAACTTCTTGAAATGATGATTTTTTTCTAGATTATGATACTTTTAGTATCCTTTGTATTACGACTCATTGTGGTAGTACACGAGTTTTATTAAGTTTTGAGCTAAATAAAGGTGATTGAATTGATGAATGACACGATAAAGGTAAGTTTCACAGAACGACTTAAACATTTCTTCTTGCTGCTTCGTGTATCTCATTGGTCTAAAGCGGTTTTTGTAATGTTAGGGTTTTGCTATACGCCAATCCCCGGATATTTTGTGCCTGCACTATTGGCTTCTTTAGCTTTTTGCTTGATTTCCAGCGCAGTTTATATTTACAACGATATTGAAGATCGCACCGAAGATAGCCTACATCCACATAAGCGTCATCGCCCCTTAGCCAGCGAAAAAATTTCAGTGGCTGAGGCCATCTTCACGCTGTTTTTATTGCTGGTTACCGGGCTTGCTTTGGGGTGGTTGATATCAAAGAAATTAGCTCTGATCTTGTGTTTTTATTTGGTGATTAATCTTGCCTATAACTATATCTTTAAGCTTATTCCCATTTGTGATGTATTGTGCATTGCTGCTGGATTTATGTTGCGTGTTTTAGCTGGAACTATTGGTATAGGCTTGTCTATTTCAACTTGGCTTGTTATCGCTGCTACCTTGCTTAGTCTTTATATTGCATTAAATAAGCGCCGACTTGAGATGCGTTTAGGATTAAAGCATGCAACCCGGTCTGTATTGAAAAAATACAACCCCATGATGCTCCACATTTTTATTGTTGCTGCAGGTATCGCGACATTTAGCACATACATTTTTTACATCATTTACGCACGGGATGAGTCATTTTACTTTATGCTAACTGTACCTTTTGCTGCGATTGCTTTATGGCGTTTTGGTTGGCTTGCAACTCTGGATGTTGAAAATGATGATCCGATCATTGTGTTTATAAATGACCGATTATCACGTATAAACTTATGGTGTTTTGTGGTATTGACCTTTATGGCTCTAACTCAATGAAATACCGTTTTCGTTGGTATGACAGTATTCTTGCGTTACTGGCGATCTATTTATTTGTATTTCAGGTTCAAGCAATTTGGCCTTTTACCATTGATGACATGTACATTTCCTTACGCTATGCCAAAAATTGGGCATCAGGGAATGGCTTATTGTGGAATGTACATGCATCACCGGTAGAAGGCTATTCGAATTTTAGTTTTGTAGTCCTCGCGGCCTTCGCTTTGTTGTTAAAAGTGGATCCCGTTATTGTTTTAAAAGCCGCAGGTGTTTTAGGGCTTTTTTTTACCTGTTATTTTCTTTATTTGATAACGCGCTTTTGGTTTGATCAAAGAAGTGCGCTGTTGCCTTGTCTTGCTTTGTTATTTTATAGAGGGCAGATTATTTGGACCGTAAGTGGTTTAGAAACAGCGGTTTATCAGGCAGTTATTTGTGGCTCCGTGTATTTTTGTTTTCGAGGGTTGGGGTATCAGCATTATCCCAAAACAAGGGGTGAGTCTCAAAATCATGCATTTATTTTGGCGGGTGTATTTCTTACTTTAGCCGGACTAACACGCCCTGAAGCACCTGCATTAATGGCTTTGTTTTTTATTCTTTTGTGTTGGGATAGACCTCAGGAGGGAAGATGGCTTTATTGGCGCGGTATCGTTCTATTTAGTCTTACCATAACCCTTCTTTTTATACCGTATTTTAGTTGGCGTTTTTTCTATTTTGGTTATTTGTTTCCTAACTCCGTTTATTGCAAAGGGGTGACCAACGCGTTTAGCTTAGCCTTAGATTTCAATTACCTAAAACTGATTTGGCCTTTTGCCTTTTTTGCTTTGCTAGCGTGCATCCAAATACCCGATAAACGACATTCATTTTTATGGGTTCCTGGCCTTGCCTATGTGTTGATGCTGACTGATGCAGATCCTATAGTAGCTTTTGATAATCGACTTTTCTTACCCGCATTTGCTTTGTTACTCCCACTGGCATTGCAAGGTGTTAATTGGCTTGTTTCACGTTATATGCAGGACAGCTCATTAGCCTTATATGTTTTATTTTTGGGAATGGTTTTTATGTTTATTCCCAAAATGTCTTTATCGGATTACCGCTATTTCAGTCAAAACCCACAAAAAGGGGAGCGATTACGAGGAGAAGTAGTGCAGTGGTTAAAGGCAAATACAAAAGCAGGAACGGATGTTGTTTTGGCTGACAGTGGAATGATTCCTTACTACAGTGATTTGAGTTTCATTGATTCCTATTGTTTGAACAACCGAGATATGGGGCATTATTCCACGAAACAACGCTATGAGCAGTTTTGTCGAGAAGTCATGCAGCAGAAACCCGAAGTTATTATTTTAACCTCACTAGTTGAGCAGGGAAGAGTAATCTATACTCCGAGCGACCTGTGTTTAAAAGCCGCTCTTAAAAAACAGGATGATTATAGCTTGCGTCAATCTTTTAGTACGGATGATCCTAATTCGACTTATCGTTATGAATTATTTTCTCTTTCAACATCAAAACTATAAATAGAAATTATTGAAGCGTTAAGAAATAATTTATCTAAATTTCATACAATTTCTGATATTATAACACAACAACATAGTGTACTATCTCTACATGGAAATGGATTGAGTGCCTTATAGTTTATGATGCAAAAATTAACATCTTTTATGAGAAAATTCTTATTGAAATTGCCGGTCATCTCCTATGATATTTTGGCAATTCCCCTTGGATGGTATGCGGCTTATTGGCTACGTTATAACATGCGGCCATTCCCAAAAATGTTAACCTCTACCCATTCATATATGGCCTTGATTTTATTAACAGGGATTCAAACTGCCTGTTATTTTTATTTCAAAACTTATCGGGGTTTATGGCGCTTTTCCTCATTAAATGACGTGATGCGCATAATAAAAGCTGCTATGAGCACCGTTATATTGGTCATCCCGGTTTTTTATCTCAGTTCAATAGTTCATCATTTACCGCGTTCTATTTTGCCACTGTATTTTATGATTTTGACTACCTTGCTTTGTGCTGGTCGGTTAATCACTCGTCTATATTGGGATAAAAAGGCCAGGGGGCATACTTTAACGGACATTAAGCGTGTTTTAATTGTGGGGGCGGGCTTGGCGGGCGAGGGCTTAGTGCGTGATTTAAAACGCAGCCAAAATTACCAACCCGTAGGCTTTGTTGATGACAATGTTGGAAAACGTGGTTTGGAAGTGCATGGCATCCCCGTCATTGGCACTATTAGTCAGCTTGCTGACCGCGTTAAAGAGTATTCAATTGATTTAGTGTTTATTGCCATTCCGTCGGCGCGCTCAGTTGCCATGCGTCGTATTGTTACTCATTGTGAACAGTGTAAGGTTCCTTTTAGAACCTTACCAAGTCTTAGCGCACTAGCTTCAGGGCGGGTGGAGGTTAATGCCTTACGGCCGGTAAATATTGAGGACTTATTGGGACGCGATCAAGTTTATCTGGAATGGGATAAGTTAACTGCCGGTATTGCTGGGAAGAGGGTATTAGTTACTGGTGGTGGGGGTTCTATTGGTTCTGAGCTTTGCCGACAAATTATGGCGCTTAAACCTGAGAGCATTGGCATCGTAGAAAATAGCGAATTTAATTTGTATCAAATTGAGCAGGAATTGAAAGATAAGTTCCCCAACATTCCGCTGAAGCTGTATTTAGTGAGCATTACAGATGAAGTGGCTATTGAAAACGTATTTACAGAACTTAATCCAGAACTCGTTTTCCATGCTGCTGCTTATAAACATGTGCCCTTGTTGCAAGATCAAATACGTGTTGCTGTGCTGAATAATGTCCTAGGTACACAAATTGTTGCTAAAGCGAGCGTGGTTAGTGGCGTGGACAAATTTATTTTGATTTCTTCAGATAAGGCGGTTAATCCAACCAACCTCATGGGTACAACCAAACGTGTCGCTGAAATTTACTGCCAGAATATGAATCGCCTTGTGAAAACTCAATTCATCACCGTACGTTTTGGGAACGTTTTAGGTTCCGCAGGTAGCGTGGTGCCTTTATTCCAAAAGCAATTAAAAGCAGGCGGGCCAATAACGGTAACACATCCTGATATGCAACGTTATTTTATGACTATTCCAGAAGCTTGCCAGTTAATTTTGCAAGCTATGGTTAATGGTTCGGGTGGTGAGATTTTTGTATTGGATATGGGGGAGCCAGTTAAAATCAGTTATCTGGCTGAACAGATGATTCGTTTAGCAGGGAAAGAGCCAGGAAAAGATATTCAAATCGAATACACAGGGCTACGCCCAGGCGAAAAGCTTTTTGAAGAGTTATTCCATGAATCAGAACAGCTCGCGCCAACGGAGCATGGGAAGCTATTTAAAGCTAAATACCGAGAGTTGGATTGGGATGAGTTAGCACAAACAATGTCTTTATTGAACCAAGCTTGCGCGGAATACCAAACCGGAGAGCTATACGTTTTATTGAAGAGCCTGGTACCGGAGCTTCACTCGACCGATTTGTCCAAATCGCTTGCATAAAGAGAGATTAGTAACATGATAATAAGCTTTGATGATTTTGCGAAAGTAGAGCTACGCTCCGGCACGATTGTTAAGGTAGAGCCATTCCCGCGCGCTAGAAAACCCGCCTATAAAGTATGGGTGGATTTTGGCAATGACATTGGAATATTACAGACTTCAGCACAAATTACAGTGTATTATACTCCTGAAACTCTGATAGGGCATTCCGTGGTAGGTTGTGTCAATTTAGGCGAGAAAAATATAGCAGGATTTTTATCACAATTTCTTCTCGTAGGCTTCTCAGACGCTAACGGTGCTATTTGCTTAATAACTACCGACCCCAAAGTACCCAACGGCGAAAAACTGCATTAAATCGACTTTAAAAGAGCCTGGTTGCTAGCAACCAGGCACCCAATAGAAAGGGAATTACACCGGCGGGAATAAATCTTGAAACTTAACCCGAGTCTTAAGATGTAGAGCCTTGCGTCGCTTCTTAGACAAATCAAACAGCTTGTAAATAACAATAGGAATAATAAAGCTCACCATTCCAATATAAAATGCTAATTTATAAGCTGGATCCTTATTAAGCACCAAGAAAAACAAAGCAATACACATCAAGACGATCGCGCAAATCCCAGTATAAGGAGAATAAGGCGTCACATAACGAAGATTCTCGGTAGAATACCCAGCCTGATACAATCTGCTTCTGAACCTAATTTGTGAAAGACACAAAGAAATCCACGCCAAAGTCCCAGTAAAGCCAGAGACTAAAAGTAAGGAAATATAAAGTTGTGTTTGCCCAAAGAAGAAACCAACACCCAGCAATACCCACACCATAACCAAAGTAGCTATTACCGCATTTTGTGGGACTGAATTCTGATTGAACTTAGCAAAAGTATGAGGTGCCATGCCATCACGAGCAAGCGCATTTAAGGCTCTAACGGTGCCATAAAAGCCTGAATTAGCACAAGATAAGGTAGCGCTAAGGGTAACAAAGCTGGTGACTGTTCCTGCCCATTTTAAGTCGTATAAGTTAAGCGCATCAGCAAATACTGAATTAGCTAGACCTGCTTTTTGCCAAGGGAAAATTAGAACCAGACAAAATATGGGAATAATGTAGATAAAGAGAATTCTATAGGTCACATTACGAATCGCGTGAGGAATCATACGTGCAGGATTTTCAGACTCACCCGCAGCAAGACCAATGATTTCAGAGCCCTGATAATTAACCAGTAAGAGTACCATTGCGGTCAATAAAGGCATTACCCCATTTGGAAGCATCCCTCCATCACCTAAAATGTATCGCGTACCAATAATACCCGCAGGCTCACTGCCATGAACAAGGCCAAAGAATATTAAAACAGCTAAAATCACAAATCCCAACAAAGCCAGAATTTTAATCAAGGCCAACCAAAATTCAATTTCGCCAAAAGTATCGACTTTAGCTAGGTTAATATAGGTAATTAAGAGGCCAAAACAAATAGCCCAAACATAGCCATTGACCCCGGTAAACATCTCCATGATGATACCCCCCGCGACACACTCCGCAGGAATATAGGCCACCCAACTAATCCAATAAGACCAACCCACGCCGCAGGCAACGGAAGGGGATATAAAGTCAGCCGTGTAGGTTACAAACGAACCTGAAATGGGAATAGCAACAGCAAGCTCACCCATACAAAGCATAGTTAGGAAAATGATTAAACCACCGAGTACATAGGCTATAAAAACCGCAGGACCAACTAGATTAATGACCTCGCCTGTACCTAAGAAATAACCGGATCCAATAATCCCACCAAGGGCAATTAATTGAACATGTCGATCTTTCAACCCACGGTTGTAACCACTATCTTTGATAGGCTTAGTTGCTTTTGAAATACTATTATCCACGGGCTGTTTATTTCTCACATTATATAGGTTAACGCTGATGAACCAATGTTATATTCATCCTAAAAAATTTAAAACAATTCTCTCTTAAAATGAGAAAAATAGTTTACAGCAAATACCAAAATCGCACCAAAGCAAATGAAAGCACAACTTAATGGATTATTTTTGAGCATTCTTAACTATTTTTGACAAAAAGGCAAGGGATTATAGGAAAAAATGAGTAATTACACAACAATTACATCACAGTTGATTTACGTTATACTTTTTGATATCGCTGCTGTAACTAAGTTGGTGGAGTATTTGATTCGTAATCAATAGGCCCGCGGTTCGATTCCGCGCAACGGCATCAGTGAAATCAAGTGGTTACGATTAAAAAACTGATTTTGATTTGACTTGTGATTTAAAAACGTTCCTCTAAACGTTCCTTTTATCTCTCTCCTAGGCTTCTAGTTGCCATAATAAAGTACAATTATTGGTCATATGATTTTACTGTCCCTTCCATGATTTTTGAAGGGGAGTATGAAATTAAAACAATCTTCAATTTAAAATTTTTAGGGTCAAAATATGGTGATTAAAAATAAATGATTTAAATAAAAATAAGTTTTTAAGACTATCACTGACGTCACTTTCGTCACAAATAATTGCCTCTAAAAATCACAAATTTAAGTGTTCAATAATTTTATCTCATTCTAGGGATTAATGTTCTTCCCAAAAAGGCTCTTTTCCTATGATTCCTAATAAGTATTGATTAGCTTTAAAATTGTCAGGCGAAAATCCTGTACAAAGATAAATATTTTTAAAACCTGAATCATAAATTTCATTTATAAAGTTTTCTCCTTTACAATCATTAAAATTTGAATCTAAAAATATTACTGTTTTTTTAGATATTCTTTTTATATTTCTTAAAAATGCTTGTGGATGTTGAAAAGTCTTAAGTGTCTTAGAATGTATTTTTGCAGACATTTCCCAAACTTGATGCATAAGCGTATCGTCATCAATAAGAATTGCATCATATCTTTCTTTACAAGAAATAATTTCTATTGGCACATGACAAGCTAATTCTTTAGGTATACATTTTATATCCAGCGTTTCGCATTTTTTTTGAACATCAGATTCATCAGCATGACTAGTTACCAGAATAGAATTTTGTTGTATCTCCAATTCGTTAATTAGATCTAAACCATTAAAATCATGCTCTATGAATTCATAATCACACAAAATCAGAATTTGTTTATCTACATGCTTTTTAAGGGTCTCTTTTAATAAATCAGGACTAGTAATATTAATTAAGTTGACTGGTTTTTCTTTGAATCTATTTTGCCATATTTGATGGATTGAAAGATCATCATCAAGAATAATTATTATCGTCGTTTCTTCAATACTAATTTTTTCCAAAAACCACACGGGTATTTTATATTGAGGGAGAAATATTGATATTTTTGTACCAAAATATTTTTCGCTCTGTATTTTTACTGACCCATCCCAAGATTCTATAGTAGAAATAGCATGATATAAACCCAATCCGAATCCTTGATTTTCTCCATTTTTACCAAAGCTAAATCCTTTTTGGCCTACCTTATTTAAAATATCTATAGGAATTCCCTTTCCATTATCTTCAATAATAATGAGGATATTTTTATCTTCCTGGCTTAAACTTATTTGTATTCTTCCATGATTATTTTCCATAGCTTCCACAGAATTATTAATCAGATTTGATAGTATTCGTTTAAAAACTGATGCATTAATATTTGCAAATAAGCCATAAGAATTTTCTTCTAATGCTGAAATAATTTCAATGTCTTTTTTATTATAGAATTGTGCTCTTTTTTCAGAAATAATTGTTTCTGTTAAATTTGAAATAAGCCAAATCGAAAGAGGATTTTCGTCAGAATGATCAGCTCTATCCACTGTTTTAATTAATAAGTTATTGGCGATGTCTTTAATACGCTGTGATGCTTGCCTTATAATTATTCTTTTTTCTTCTGGAATGCCTGCTGTTGTAGTAGATGCAAATTCAAGAGCTAGCAATGGGGAGCGTATGTCGTGTGCCAGCTGCCTTGACAAATCTATTAATGCAGTATTAATCTCAGATTGTTTAAGTTTTAACATTGTTTCTTTTAATTCAGAATTTTTATTCTCTATATTTTTAATATATGAGTTAATAAGAAAAACAATAATAAAAATAGCCTCATATAAAGACCCAATGGCTGAAATATTAAAAAAAATAAAACTCATATCAATGGAAAAAAAATATACATGCTCAGTAATACTTCCTTGTAAGAGTAGAGTTTTTACGATTTGGCCTAAAAGTTTAGGGCTGCTTGCTAAGATAAATACTTTTCCTTTACTTGAGGAAAAATTGAAAATTCCTAGATAAATGACCCAGAAAAAACCAAATAAGATCGAATTATTAACTAAAAAAGAAGTAATCGGGTTTTGATTATGAATATGAATAAAAATATTTATTAAAATAGGAGTTACTAATATTGCCTGGCTAATTATAAATAGCCGAGAAATGATCTTGTTAATCTTATTCTTTTCTTTCAAAAAAGCTGTTGCAAAGGCAACAACAGAAATGTTCATAAGGAGAGCAAAAATATTTCCTACATCATATTGAATAAAATCAAATGGTTTTAGAACATAGTAAAATAAAAAGCCATTTAAAAGAGAAGTGCCTAAAAAATCTTGCGTAATAAGTAATGAACAAAAATAAAAATACACCTTATCTTTATATTTAAATAGAAATATGAATGAAATGAAGAAAATAATTATCAAGAATGAATAATATGCAGCATAAAAGAGATTATAATAAACTATCATCTTTTTTAATACATCGGAAGAAACAAGTGATGGCGAAAAATTCATTACATCACCAGATTTAAACAATATCCAAATTGTTTCACATTTGTTTATCTTGAGCTTCAAATCAACCCAATAATTATTCGAAAACTTGATTTGATCCATGGCTTGATATTCGACAGGAATAGTAGAGCTTTCGGAATAAATTTTTATAATTTCGATGGGATCTTTATAAATAAAATGGATAATTTCATTATTGGGGTTGCAAATTTCAGCCTTTGCCCAAACGTTTCCCTTATAAAACCCACCTGGATTTATTTCATTAAATGTCTTTTTCTTGATTTCATCTAAATATAATTTTCCTGTTGTATCATTATAAAAAAAAGAGTGTGGCTTTAAGGGCTCATTAAATTCGCCAGAAACTAAAATACTTCCAAAAGAATGGACGCTAAAAAATAATAGGCAAATAAGTAAAATTATTTTTTCCATAATTCTAACAAGATAACATCGGTTTTAGTTTCTACGGAATGAACTCTTCCCGCAGGTATATTGATCCATTCGCCGGCTAAATAAGATTTTTCTATATCATCAATAAAAATAGAGAATTCACCATTAAAAACATAATTAAAAACTTCCTGGTCATGAGAGTGCGGGGGAACTTTAGTACCTTGTTGAATAAAATTGATAGATACATCGTAATCTTCGTGAATATTATAATACTCAAAACCGGTTTCTTTGATTAACTGGCTGTCTTTAAAAATCTTTTCAAACATGTCATTTTCCATAAAACGTTAACTAGTACACTGCAAATCAGTATAGGCATTTGAGAAAGCGTCATAAATAATACTCCCAACACATTTAAGATCACATGTGAAATGTGAAACATACCGTTTTTTAGCAAAAATTCAACCATCTGCTAAAAATATTCTGGTATTTGTTTTAATACAACAAAAAGTAATAAAAAAATACTTGATAACTCACATTCCGCACCATCCCATCTAAATTTTCTCAATTAGTTATTTGTCCAAATTTCCAACAATCCAATTTAAATAATCGTACATAAAGCCCGGGGATTTGCTCCGTTCCTGTTATTTGT
>NZ_CBCSKT010000095.1:0-133972 GCF_965140895.1 Legionella sp.
AGCCTGCGCTATCGCTTTATTTTTCCAGCCCTCATTTTTCAATAAGACGGCCTTTATGCGATCCGCAACTCGTTTATCACCTTCATAACGATGGCGTAACTCTAAATATTCTTTTTGCTCTGCATTCAGTGGATGAAATCTCATAATGCCGATACTTTTAATTCATTTCAGAAAAAATTTCCAGTACTTTCAATGGCGATGGGTATAAATGATTTCGGCCGGATGCTATCCAAAATAACAGTTGAAGCAGCATTGAATGCTGAACTCGAAGAGCATTTGGGATATAGCCGATATGAAAAGCATGATTCAACTAATAGTCGCAACGGATATACTTCTAAAACGCTTAAAACAGAAGATGGGGAATTTGAACTATTAACCCCAAGAGATCGAAACGGGACTTTTGAACCTCAGCTAGTCAAAAAACATCAGACCCGTCTTACCTCAATGGATGACAAGATTCTGAGTTTTTATGCCAAGGGAATGACAACACGCGAAATTGTATCACTATTCAAAGAGATGTATGACGCAGATGTTTCCTCCACACTCATATCCAAAGTGACTGACGCTGTTACTGAGCGGGTTATAGAGTGGCAATCCAGGCCTTTAGAGGCGATTTACCTCATCGTATATCTCGTTTCAAAGAACTGGAAGCGGAAAATAACCGTCTTAAAAAGAGGTATGCAGAAGAGCGCTTAAAAGCAGAAATCCTCAAAGAGGCTATTGAAAACAAGTGGTAACACCGTCACGGGGAAGAGAATTGGCGAAGATGGCGGTGACCCATAGGGATAGTTCCGTTCGATTATCCTGTGAAAAAAGATGTAAGGAAAAAAAGATATGGTACCTAGGGTGGGACTCGAACCCACACGGTGTCACCACCACCGGATTTTGAATCCGGCGCGTCTACCAATTCCGCCACCCAGGCACTGTAGCGGCCATTATAACAAAGAAATAGATTCTCACAATGGGTTTTGGTATATAATTCTAAAAAATATTAGATAAATTAAGGTATAGGATGAAAAGCAATTATTTCTTTGCGGGACTAGCACTTATGATGTGGAGTTCGATTGGTTGCGCGATGACTTGTCCTGATCCGGAAACAAGTTCATTGCAGTGGGGGGAGCCGCCGGCTCCTTGGGTTGTTAATCCTTATTCGCAGCATCCTCCCCAAGGAGAAGAGGGGACTCGTTTTGTGCGGGCGAATATTTTAGTGGCTCAGTATGGGCTGGGTGTCGTTTGTACCTATAGAAACTCTCTTGGCGATTATTCAATTTGGCTGCAGGCGCTTACCAAAATTCCTGCTCTGGGGGATTATAGTTGGATTAGAACATTAGGTGGATACGTTTGCACCCTGAGCGTTGATGAATGTCATTTTTCTGTCGCGGAGTTTTAACGGTGTGTGTTAAAATAAACAAATAGATTTATTTTTGATCAGATCTGTCATATAATGTGCCCAGCTAAAATTTTTTAGAGCCACTATAAAAAGTTCTAAAAAGCTATTTGGGAGTTTTATTTATGCCATCTACCCCTGATGAAGGGCTTTTGTTGATTCAACATATCAATCAGTTAACCGTAGGCAAAGATGAGCAACTTGCCAATTCAGGGATGGAACAATTGTTAACTGAGGCAAAAATTGATGCTCAGGGGCCGCTTTTATATCCTTGCTCCGGTTCAGATGTAGTGCACCCGATATTACTTTTTCCCAAAGTTAATGAATTTATTTTAATTGATGAACATCCATTATTTTCTGCAAATGAAGAACTAAATTTCGCCGACTTATCGCAGTTAGGAAAAATCCCTAATTTGTCTCAGGGAATGGGCTTTTGGGGGTATGGCTATGATTACACCGATATATTACAAACCTTTAATCGGCTGGATATCTCTTTTAATTCCGATCGTTTTCAAAACAGAATAGGGGCTTTATTATTAGTTCGCTTACGAACTTTGTGTGGTATGGAATTGTTGCAAATTTCCAAACTAAATGATGGCGTCTATCAAATTGCAGGGCGTTGTGGGGGCACTCTCAAAACAATCTATTACGTGCAACATCAGCTTGGCCATGACTCAAATGCGTATCAATGGTTGGTAGCACAAAACTTTCAATTTCAAACTTTATTTATTAAAGCCTTTTCGGTTTCTATTAATGATCAGGTGATTCAGCGTGATATCTTTCAACAGATTAAGGCACTTTATCCGAATAACCTGCAGCAATTAGCTGTTGTGGCTGAGGCTGATGGTGTTTATGGATTTAATCGCACCTTGCCTCATTTACTGAATCCAGATAGTACTTATTTGAGCGCTGAAACTAATTTTGCCTATGGTTATTCAAATAAACTGGTGATTACCAATGGCACGGGACTTTATTGGGATTATCCAGAGCATTTACTTACCGTGCAACAATTGCAAAATGAATATATTGCGGAACAACGGACTGCGCAGCTCATTGAAAAACAACGAGTTGACACCGCATTACAGCATTTTTTACAGATGGATAAGTATAAAAAGTTTGATTGGTTGATGTTGGAAGATTTACTTGGCTCTGTTGATAATACCTTGAAGGTCAAACTCTTGGATAGTAAAACGCTTAGTTCTCAATTGACAGATAACGCGATTACAGAGGTTTTGGAAGTTGCCAAGGAAAAGCGTTTGCATGCGTTACAATTGACCTTAGGCCCCGCGAATACAAGCTTAAAATATCAAGAGTTAGTCCCCCGTTTTATTAAACGACTCGATGCGCCAGAAGGAGAGAGCGTTCGCTCTTTATCCATTAAGGCATCCATTGATGAAGTTAATTTCAAAAGTTCTTTTGCGATTACTGCGGCTGAAGCATTAAAAGTACATGGGAAAAATTTAGTGGAAATTAATGTGCAGGTAAACGATCAAGCTGCCCTGGCTTTTATTGATACCTTTCAATTTTTACAGCGAGAAGGGAAGCTGGCGAAAAAAATCATTGAGCCAATAGTTAGTTGGCGAGACGAAACCCATCAAGCTGTTACAGCATTCCTTCTCCAAAACACCCACTAGTATTGTAGCCCGTATTCGACGGAGTCGTAATACGGGAAGGTCAAAGGATTAAATTCTGTCCTCGGTAATATCGATCATCATTTGTAATGATTTTTTCGCATTATCAATAACCCATTGTTGATCATTTACTGGCAAACGGTTGCGGGTGCCGGTAAATTCATTTACAACATCACCTGCGTTTACTTCATTGTACGACATTGTTTTTCCTTGTCTTAGTAAATCGACTAAGGCGATTAAATGCGGTGGGTCATTGCGTGACATAGTGGCACAACCACAGCCTATTCCTTTTTCATCATCAGCTTTTGGTGCTTCGGCTAAATTGACTACTTCAATCCCTAAATCTTTGCAATGCTGTTTTAGATTTTCTACCATGTGGTTTTCAGTGCCAATGGCATAGCGTTTAGTCTTGGCGCGATCATTCACTACATAATCCCAAATAAATGCAGTAGACCCTGAGTGTTGGGCTACGCGGATTACGGAGTTGCGGCACTCGGGATGCACAATAGTGGTGTAGGATTTGCTGTGCCAATACTCACACATTTCTGGTTGGTAGTGGGTATGTACCGCGCATTGGCTGGCAAACAGAATTAATTCTGAATCATCAAATTGTTTTAAGGTTTTGCTGTCTTGGGCGGCCAATGAGTACTGTGCTCCGGCTGTTCCCCCAGGCCAGTAGGCCAGGTTTTTGATGCCAAGCCAATAGGCAACGTTTTCACCCATGTGCTGATCGGGAATAAAGAGTATTTTCTTATTTTGTTTTTGTGCCCATTGGAATATTTTTTTCACGTTGGAGCTGGTGCATACCGCGCCACCTTGAGCACCCGTCATTGCCTTAACACGCCCAGATGTATTCATGTAGCAAACAGGCAAAATATTTTCTGCGCCATAGCGTTCATTTAAATCAAGAAATGCCGGTTCAACCATAAAGTCTTTCGCAAGCATTTCCATGGTACAGCCTGATTTTGGGTTGGTAATATAAACCTGTTGGTGGCTGTTGGCGAGAATGCTGATTGATTCCGCCATGAAGTGTACGGCTGATTCAATAATTACGGATTTTTCTGGGCGTTGGGCAGCCATTAAGGCAAGTTGATATGAATCACCGATAACCCCACCAAATTGTTCTACCAAGCGAACAATATCACCACCCATGTAGTAGTGCGCGAGCAATAGTAATTTATCGCCAAAATGATCTTGGGCTTTTTTCATGTAAGGAGTCATCCACTCCAGTACCGTGGTTAGCTTACGGTCGGGGAGTGCCTGATATTCTTCAGCATAGGGAATAAATTCTTCCTGGTACCAATCTATAGGGTAATCACTTTGGCAAATACTCATGTCATTGCTGATACGCATTAAGGTAGTTTCAGGAGTATAAACAGTTGAATTCTTAAACATCTTTATTTTGCCTCTATCGACTCTTGCTATTATTTTGTTGGGTTGTGTATGTAGCCTGTTCATTGAGAAAAAGTAGAGGACTCTCAATACCTCTATTCAAGCTACCGCTTATTCTGCAATATCCATCAATCCCATTTTAGCAATGCTTTCTTGTGCCTGAGTTTTTTTATCTGGATAATCTTCTCGGTAATGGCCGCCACGTGACTCTCTGCGTGATAAGGCTGCGCGAACAATTAATTCGGCATTGAGAATAATGTTTCTTAGTTCAATAAAATCTCGGGTAATGCAATGCTTCCAGTAATATTCTTCGATTACTTTTTTACGATTCATTATTAATTGTAGTACATCTTGCAGGCCTGCTTCAGTACGCACTATGCCAGCATAGGATGTCATTTCCCCACGCAAACCGCGCCATTGAGCATTGATTTGGCTTGCGCGTCGGGTATTTACCTCGCCAGGTGAATTCCAATTAGGGATGTGAGCAGTATATTTCCAAGGAGAGGAAATATCTTTTAGCGTGCAACGTGCCGCATTAGAACCCATAACCAAGGCTTCCAATAAGGAATTGCTTGCCAGGCGATTGGCTCCATGCAAGCCGGTGAAAGCAACTTCACCAATAGCATATAATCGTTTTAAGTCGGTCCGCCCATCAATGTCCGTAAGCACGCCGCCACATTGATAATGCGCTGCAGGTACTACTGGGATCATGTCCTGACTCATATCAATGCCAATAGACATGAGTGTGGTATAAATCTGGGGAAAACGTTTTTCCAGGAAACTTTTAGGTTGATGAGTAATATCCAAATAAACATAACCGCTTTGGCTGCGTTCAATTTCACTAAAAATAGCGCGAGCGACTACATCGCGGGTTGCCAGTTCCATTTGTTGTGGCGCATAGTTTTGCATAAAGCGTGCGCCGGTTTCCGCATTTTTAAGAATGGCGCCTTCGCCACGCACGGCCTCAGAAATCAAAAAGTTATTCAGTGAATGATGGTGTAAAAGGGTTGGGTGGAATTGATAAAATTCCATATTGCCAATCCGAGCACCAGCTCGGTATGCCATGGCAACGCCATCACCCGTTGCTACCATGGGGTTTGTTGTATATCGATAGGTTTTACCCGCGCCACCAGTAGCTAAAATCACGCTATTGGCTAAAAAGGTATGAATGAGATTATTGTTACAATCTAAAATGTAGGCGCCAAGCACTTCACCTTGAGTATCTGTCCGATGCGGATGGTACTGAGTAATTAAGTTCACTGCGACATGATGTTCAAAGAAGTGAATTTGCTCATGCTGACGCGCTAACTGATTCATCTTTTGGGTAATTGATAAACCCGTTTGATCACCGCAATTGAAAATACGACGATGGGAGTGTCCGCCTTCTTGGGCAAGGTTAAATTGGCCATTCGCATCTTTTTTAAAATGCACTGAATACTGATTCAGTTGGTTAATTGTTTCTGGACCCTGGCGAATAATAAACTCTACTGCTGGCGGGTAACATAAACCATCACCAGCAATTAAGGTATCTGAAATATGTGATTCCAAAGAGTCTTCTGCTGAAAAAGCAGCGGCAATCCCTCCCTGAGCATAGCGGCTGTTACACTCAATTGCTTCAGCTTTACTAATCAGTGCAATCTTTACACGAGGTTGCATACTTAGTAATTGCAGGCAGTATTGTAACCCCGCTAATCCTGTACCGATAACAAGAACATCGAATTCAAACATTTGCCCTTGTTGCGATAAAGTTCTTGTCATGAAAACGCCTTAACAAGTTGTGCTGCTAAACCAATATAATTTTCAGGAGTTAGCTTCGCTAGTTGTTCTTTAGCTTCTTCGGGTATTGATAAGGTTTGGATAAATTGCTGCAAACTATCCCCATCAATTCCTTGGCCGCGAGTTAATGCTTTTAGTTGCTCATAGGCATCTGGAACATTATAACGACGCATCATGGTTTGGATGGGTTCTGCCAAGACTTCCCAGTTTGTTTTTAAATCATCTTGCAGTGCGCGTTTATTAATTTGCAGTTTATCGTTACCTTTAACAACGGAAATATAAGCAATTAAACTGTAAGAAAATGCCATCCCAATATTACGCAGCACAGTAGAGTCTGACAAATCGCGCTGTAATCGAGATTGGGTTAGTTTGTTCGCAAAGTGTATTAATAGCGCATTAGCTAAACCTAAGTTGCCTTCAGCATTTTCAAAATCAATTGGATTTACTTTATGAGGCATGGTTGATGAGCCAACTTCTTCAGCTACGGTTTTTTGCTTAAAATAGCCTAAAGAAATATAACTCCATATGTCTTGGGTGTAATCCAGAAGGATGTTATTAATGCGTACCATAATTTGTGATACTTCAGCTAAACCATCGTGAGGTTCAATCTGGGTGGTATAGGCATTGAACGACAGACCTAATGACGTCACAAAATTAGAGCAATGCTTGCGCCAGTCTACTTCTGGATAGGCCACGATATGGGCATTGTAGTTACCCACTGCACCATTGAATTTACCTGGAATTAACACTTCAGCTAATTGCTGTTGAGGTCTTTTCAGACGGGCTACAAAATTTACCAACTCTTTACCCATCGTTGTTGGCGTAGCTGGTTGACCATGTGTTCTTGCCAACATGGGAATATCACCATGTTGTTTGCCCAGCAGCGTAATACCGCCCATGATTTCTGCCAGGGTGGGTTGGATCACTTGAGCGATCGCCTGTTTTACCATTAAGGCATAAGCCAGGTTGTTGATGTCTTCTGAGGTGCTGGCAAAATGAATAAACGCGGTTATGTTTTTCAAATGCTCATTATTCAGGAATTTTTCTTTGAGGTAATATTCAACAGCCTTCACATCATGGTTTGTTTGACGTTCAAAGTCTTTGACTTTTTGTGCTTCGGCTTCATCAAAATTAGCAATGATTTGATTGAGGTAATCCTTAGTTTCTGGATTCAACTTGGGTACTTCAGGAATCGAGTCATTGGCTGCTAAAGATTCAAACCAGCGAATTTCAACCATTAATCGGTAATAGATTAAGGCAAACTCGCTAAAATAGGGACTCAAAGCCCTGGTTTTGTTAAGGTAGCGGCCGTCTATAGGGGAGATGGCGTTTAAAGGAGTTAGAGTCATAAGTAGCTTGCCCCTGATAAGAAAGCACATATGATATTAGATGCGAGGCAATATGTGAATTCTAGAGGCTCAAATTATCTATATAAAATGTTTTTGTGTTTAAAAATTGCGCATAAAGATTATTTATATATACTTAGATCATATTTTCTTTTTTCTTAGGCATTGAAATAGTCTGTTTTAGACAGAAATCTTGGGGATAATCTGCCATTTTTCTTACTTGTGTGATTATAATGTCGGCAATTTTAACTTAGACTTATCTCATTGTTATGAAAACTATTATTGAATCTTATCAGGAAGGCTTATTTCATCGGAAGTATTGGCTACAAAACATAATTTCAGGTTTGATTGTTGGGGTTGTGGCTTTACCTCTAGCTATGGCATTCGCAATTGCATCTGGCGCAAAACCGGAGCAAGGGTTATATACCGCAATTGTTGCTGGGTTAATTGTTTCCATCATGGGCGGTAGCCGTTTACAGATTGCAGGACCTACAGGAGCCTTTATTGTTGTTCTCTCAGGAATTACCGCAAAATATGGAATTTCTGGTTTACAGATTTCAACTTTGATTGCTGGTTTTATTTTGTTATTTTTTGGCCTGGCTCGCTTAGGGGGGGTCATTAAATTTATACCCCATCCGGTAATCGTCGGCTTTACCGCAGGTATTGCTGTGGTGATTTGGGTAGGGCAGTGGCATTATTTTTTTGGTTTTTCTTCTGGAGGAAGCGGGCATTTTCATGAAAAATTGTGGCACCTGCTGCATTCATTTCCACAATTGCATCTCACTACCACAGCACTAGGGTTTCTTGCTTTATTCCTGGTTATTTTTTCCAATAAAACGCCAGGCTTAAAACGTATTCCCGGGCCTTTAATTGCTCTTTTAGTGGTTACTGCCTTGCAGTCAATATTTCATTTTCAGGGGGTGGCAACCATTGGTTCCATGTTTGGTGGAATTCCTCAAGGCCTACCTAGTTTTGAAATACCAGAGATTACGGTTGACCGCGTTATTGAGCTGATTGGGCCAGCATTTACTATTGCAATGCTTGGTGCTATTGAGTCCTTGCTATCAGCTGTAGTTGCTGATGGCATGGCAGGAACAAAACATAATTCAAACCGTGAATTGATTGGGCAAGGAATCGCGAATATTTTTGCTCCATTATTTGGTGGTTTTGCTGCAACGGGAGCCATTGCCCGTACGGCAACAAACATTCGTAATGGTGCGAATAGTCCCTTAGCAGGAATTGTTCATGTCTTTACCTTGATTTTAATCGTACTCTTTTTAGCGCCTTTAGCGGTGAATATCCCCCTCACTGCGCTCGCTGCTGTATTATTTGTAGTGGCATGGAATATGAGTGAAGTGAAGCATTTTATTAAAATAGTTCAGCGTGCGCCTAGTGCTGATATTGTCATTTTATTGGTGACTTTTTTCCTTACTGTATTTGTGGATTTAGTCGTTGCTGTAAACATAGGTGTGATTATCGCTGTATTACACTTTATTCGACGAATGGCTTCCAGTGTAGAAGTGCAACAAATGACCGATAATGACTTGGTCACTGAATTAGCGCAGCGGAATATCGATAATTTGCCTCAAGGTGTATTGGTTTATGCGGTAGATGGGCCATTTTTCTTTGCTGCCGCCGAAATGTTCCAACATTCCATGGCGGTGACTCATACCGATCCGAAGGTTTTAATTATTCGGCTGCGTTGGGTTCCTTTCATGGATAGCACTGGATTGCAGACTTTAGAAGAAATTATTAAAGATTTACATCAACGCAAAGTACAAGTGATTTTAAGTGGTGCTAATGATCGAGTTGAAGGAAAATTACGCCATGGCGGGATCATTGACTTAATTGGCGAAACTAATTTTTATCGGGAATTTTCTGATGCGATTACTGCATGTTGTAAGTTAGAGCACTAACGAAAATGTTGTGAAATTGATGGCGATTAGGCTTTACCTAATTGCCAGAAAGTTCTCATTCCAATAGCGTCATAATTTCAGTAGAATGGTTTTCACTTTATGGATATGGGGTAGTTATATGGCAGTCAAAACACACATTATCGATTTAGCCCAGCTTGGCATGCGTGATTTAGAGCAGGTTGGTGGTAAAAATGCGTCACTTGGTGAAATGATTAGCCATTTGTCTTCAGTTGGCGTTGCGGTTCCGGGTGGGTTTGCAACTACAGCCGATTCATTTAAAGAATTCTTATCCCAAGATGGACTGGATAAGAAAATTTATGAAAAATTATCCACACTCAATACGGATGACGTACATCAATTAGCTACTGTTGGTCGAGAAATTAGAGAAATGGTGATTAACACGCCATTTACCCCCGAGTTTGAAAAGGAAGTACATACTGCTTATCAAAAGATGTCGCAAGCGATTGGCCATGATGATTTTAGCGTTGCCGTTCGCTCTTCAGCTACAGCAGAAGATTTACCTGATGCTTCATTTGCGGGTCAGCAAGAAACTTATTTAAACGTTAAAGGCATTGATGCTATTTTGCAATCCATCAAGCTTGTTTTTGCTTCACTGTTTAATGATAGGGCTATAGCCTATCGAACCCACCATGAGTTTGAACACCATGATGTTGCTTTATCTGCTGGTATTCAGCAAATGGTGCGCAGCGATTTAGCGGTGAGTGGTGTGATGTTTACTATAGATACGGAATCTGGTTTTGATCAAGTCGTATTCATCACTTCATCTTATGGATTAGGTGAAATGGTCGTCCAGGGTGCGGTAAACCCAGATGAGTTTTATGTTCATAAACCAGGTTTACAAGCAGGTAAACCTGCCATTATTCGTAAAAATCTAGGCAGTAAAGCACTGAAAATGGTTTACTGCGATGACCCAAGCCAAGCTCGCCGCGTTAAAATCGTTGATGTTGATGCTAAAGAGCACCTGTTATTCTCTTTAACGCCTGCGGAAATAGAAAGTTTGGCACGTCAGGCCATGATTATTGAGAAACATTACGGGCGTCCCATGGATATTGAATGGGCAAAAGATGGAACCAATGGCAAGCTCTATATTTTACAAGCACGCCCGGAAACAGTTAAAAGTCGTGACAATAAGCAAATACTCGAACGTTATACACTGCAAAAGCAGGGCGAGGTATTAACGGAAGGGCGCAGTATTGGACAGCGTATTGGCCAAGGTAAGGCACGTATTATTCGCGATGTTAGTGAAATGGATCGCGTACAACCAGGTGATGTTCTTGTTTCTGATATGACCGATCCCGATTGGGAACCCGTAATGAAACGAGCCTCAGCGATTGTTACTAATCGTGGGGGGAGAACCTGTCATGCCGCAATTATTGCGCGTGAGCTAGGTATTCCTGCCGTTGTTGGTTGTGGTGATGCAACCAAAACAATTCGCGATGGGGATGAAGTCACTGTAAGTTGTGCTGAAGGCGATACAGGGTTTGTTTATGAAGGCATACTACCGTTTGAGCGAATACAGCTTGATGTAGAAACTATGCCTGAATTACCTATGAAGGTGATGTTAAACGTAGGTAATCCTGAGCGTGCATTTACGTTCCAATCGATTCCTAATTCGGGGGTTGGTTTAGCGCGGTTAGAGTTTTTGATTTCCAATACCATTGGCATTCATCCACGCGCATTGCTGGACTTTGACCGTTTGCAAGATAACGAGTTGAAGCAGTTTATTAGTGAAAAAACAGCAGCTTATGGCTCTCCGGTTGAATATTATATTGAGCGTTTAAAAGAGGGTATTGCAACCATTGCATCGGCTTTTTATCCCAAACCAGTAATTGTTCGCTTGTCTGATTTTAAATCCAATGAGTATGCAAACCTTACCGGTGGCTCATTGTACGAACCTCATGAAGAAAATCCAATGCTAGGTTTTAGAGGTGCATCACGCTATGTTTCTCCAGAGTTTGCGGATTGTTTTGCTTTAGAATGTAAAGCTGTGCGCCGTGTACGTGAGGAAATGGGCTTAACTAACGTTGAAGTGATGATTCCATTTGTGAGAACTGTGTTTGAAGCCGCTAATGTTATTGACGTATTAAAGCAAAATGGCTTAGAGCGGGGCAAGCATGGATTAAGAGTGATCATGATGTGTGAGGTTCCTTCCAATGCCTTGTTAGCTAAAGAGTTTTTAGAGTATTTTGATGGTTTTTCAATCGGCTCTAATGATTTGACACAGTTAACTTTGGGCTTAGATAGAGATTCTGGATTGGTCGCTGCTCAATTTGATGAGCGCAATGATGCGGTTAAAGCTTTGTTACATATGGCGATTTCAACCTGTAAAGCAGCAGGTAAGTATATTGGTATCTGTGGTCAGGGTCCTTCAGATCATCAGGATTTTGCTCAATGGCTGATGAATGAAGGGATTGAAAGTGTTTCATTAAATCCTGATTCTGTATTGGAAACTTGCTTGTTTTTAGCTAAGCAGAAATAGATATCAGATCATGTGGCGGGGCTTTCTTCCCGTTTTCTCCTGATAAACACTTCTTTCGAATTACTGCGGCTTGGCCGCGGTAATTCGCCCTTCCAATAAGCCAAGTGGAAATATGGCTCATTGACGGTGCGAGAGAGGGATTAAGCGTTCAGCTTGACGAACACAACGTCCAAGTCGCAACATAGACAACATCAATTAGCACCATGCCTATATTTATCAGAGAGGTTTAGTTTAATGCAGCATCGTAAATGGTGGTTACTCTTAGCTGGATTAAGTCCCATTGTGGCCTTTGCATCCGCATCTCCAGCAGAACAAGCCGATCCCATAACCTTTGTATTACTTGGCGTCACCACAATATTTTTTTTTGCCATTCTTGGACGATATATCGCCAGACGCTTAAATCAGCCTAGTGTGCTGGGCGAACTACTCATGGGGGTGTTGATTGGTAACCTGTTTTACTTTTATGGCGTTCAATTAATTATTTTATTACGGGAAGGGGCTGCGACTTTTGATATTGTCCGCGAGTTCTTAAAAGGCGTTCCCTTAAATACCGCGGTAACACAGATTATTTCTGATCCTGAACATGCTCAACAAATCATTACTGCGTTAGCTAGTCCTCGCGGCACTGATTACCTTAAAATTGCCTATGTCGTGGATATTTTTTCACGCTATGGCGTTATTTTCCTCTTATTCATGGTGGGTTTGGAAAGTTCTATTCAAGAATTAAAGCATACGGGACGTGATTCATTACTTGTTGCTCTTATTGGTGTGATTGTGCCAATGATTCTTGGATTTGGAGTTGCTTATTTATTAATGCCGGAAGCTTCTTTTCAAGCTGATTTATTTATTGGGGCCACCTTAAGTGCCACCAGCGTTGGGATTACCGCTCGAGTTCTGGCTGAGATGAAAAAATTACGCACCCGAGAAGCACGAACCATTCTTGGCGCAGCGATGCTGGATGACGTTTTGGGGTTAATCATTTTAGCGGTAGTTAGCTCAGTAGTAATTGGCGGGGCTGTTGATTTTATGGTGGTGCTACGTATTGTTATGGCTTCCATTGTCTTTTTTATCAGCGCCATACTTTTAGGGCCTTTCATTCTACGCAGGTCCATTCATTTTTTCCGTTTTTTAGAGCCATGGGAAGCTAAGTTATTTATTTCATTTTTATTCATCATGCTGCTTTCTTGGTTTGCTTCATTTATCCAGTTGGCAACGATTATTGGTGCCTTTACGGCGGGTGTTATCTTGCATGATGATTATTTTAAATCGCTGGAAACGAATACTAAAGAGATGGTTCATCGTACCATTTATCATTTATTATCCCCCTTAGAAACCATATTAGCCCCGATGTTTTTCATCTTGATTGGTATTCAGGTCAAATTGGAAAGCTTTTTCCATTGGAATGTGATTATTCTCGCTTTCGGCTTAATTATTGCCGCAGTTATTGGCAAATTGGTGAGTGGCTTTGGTGCTAATGCTAAAGGCGATCGATTACTAATTGGTATTGGGATGCTGCCACGAGGTGAGGTAGGATTGGTTTTTGCTTCGATTGGACGAACTTTAGGGGTAATTTCTGATGATTTGTTTTCAGCGGTTGTTTTAATGGTTATGATCACTACTTTTATTGCTCCTCCATTATTAAAAGCACGTTTTGTAATGCAGGAAAAAAAAGGCACTGTAAATGAATAAACACTTGTTACAAGTACAGATTGATGTAACTCATGCGTTGCAAGAGGATGTTGGAACTGGGGATGTTACTGCGGCCTTATTACCAGAACACTTAATGGCCGAAGCCGAAATTATTTCGCGAGAGCCAATGTTAATTTGCGGCCAACCTTGGGTTAATGAAGTATTTAGCCAGATTGATAAGAACATTAAGCTTGATTGGCAGGTCACTGAAGGAACCTGGTTAGCAAAGCCGACTATCTTATGTCGTATTTCTGGACCAGCACGCAGCATGTTAACTGCGGAGCGTACTGCGTTGAATTTCTTACAAACTCTATCCGCCACTGCTACGCAAACATACCATTATGTGGAACAGCTAAAAGGGACTCAGACGCATTTATTGGATACGCGCAAGACCTTACCCGGATTACGCGTGGCGCAAAAATATGCGGTGACTTGCGGGGGTGGGGTAAATCACCGTATGGGGCTTTATGATGCTTTTTTGATTAAGGAGAATCATATCAAGGCATGTGGTTCAGTAGCTAAAGCAATTGCCTTGGCAAGACAGACTCAAAATAATATTCTAGTAGAGACCGAGGTTGAAACTTTAGATGAATTACGAGAGGCGCTGGATGCAAAACCGGACCGAATATTGCTCGATAATTTCAGTTTGGAAATGCTGGCTGAGGCTGTACGTATCAATCAATCTAACCAATGTACTCTAGAGGCCTCTGGAGGAGTTACTCTTGAAAATATTGCCAAAATAGCAGCTTCAGGAGTAGATTTCATTTCTGTTGGAGCAATTACTAAATCCATCCAGGCGATTGATTTAAGCTTGTTGATTAGGGAAATATTATGATGCCAAGTATCGTTTTTACCGGGGGCGGAACTGCAGGCCATGTAGCGCCTAATATTGCATTGATTCAAGAGTTTCGTCATAGGGGGTGGGATATCGCTTATGTTGGTTCTGCTGAGGGAATTGAGAATGAAATGATCAAGCCGCTTGGTATTCCATTTTATTCAGTGAAAAGCGGTAAATTGCGACGTTACTTAAGCGTTAAGAACTTATTGGATCCATTTAAAATCGTTTTAGGTATTTTTCAAGCATTTTCATTACTCGCTAAGTTAAAGCCCGATGTGGTATTTTCAAAAGGTGGTTTTGTTGCTTTTCCAGTGGTAGTAGGGGCCTGGTTAAACCGTATTCCTGTAGTTGCTCATGAATCGGATATGAGTCCAGGGCTTGCGAATCGCTTATGTTTCCCTTTTGTGAATAAAATCTGTCTTACCTTTGATGCTGGCAAAAAGCATTTTAAAAACCAGGACAAAATAGAAGTAACGGGAACACCCATTCGTGAGCAATTATTTTCTGGAAATGCTGCTTCAGGGTTGGCATTATGTGGATTTAATACGGAAAAGCCCTGCCTTTTAGCTATTGGTGGCAGTCTAGGCGCAGGCTCTATCAATCGTAGTATCCGTGAGGCCTTGTCCCAGTTAACCCCGCACTATCAAGTAATTCATCTTTGCGGTAAAGGAAAAATGGATGCTGCGTTGAAGGATGTTGTCGCCTACAAACAATTTGAATATGCAAATGAGGAATTAGCCGATTTATTTGCTGCCGCATCAGTGGTTGTTTCCCGAGCTGGCGCAAACTCACTGTATGAATTATTGGCTTTAGGCAAGCCCCATATTTTAATTCCTTTATCAGCGCAGGTCAGTCGCGGTGACCAAATTCAAAATGCCAAGTATTTTCAAGGATTGGGTATTAGTTTTGTCATTGATGACCGCTCCTTGAATGCAGAGACCTTAGTACTCGCTCTGCGTGATCTCGAAAAAAACAAGGATGAGATTTTTAATAAAATTAACGCATTAAAAATCAAATCAGCTACGGAACAGATTGTGGTTATTATTGAGGAGCAAATACATGTTCAATCCCCAAGCGCTGTATGATTTTATTCGTCAGCAATGGCAGGAAGAGATTATTCCCAGTTTATGTGAGTACATAAAAATTCCAAACAAGTCACCCCATTTTGATGCGAAATGGAAAGAACATGGATTGATGGATCAGGCAGTAGACCATATTGCTGACTGGTGTAAGGCACATGCTCCCCAAGGTATGCAATTAGAGGTTCTGCGCTTAGAAGGGCGTACGCCACTGATTTTTATGGAAATTCCCGGGCAAATCAATGAAACCGTATTAATGTACGGTCATTTAGATAAACAACCAGAAATGGCGGGATGGCATGAAGATTTACATCCGTGGAAGCCGGTGCTCAAAGATGGGCGTCTGTATGGTCGGGGTGCGGCTGATGATGGCTATTCCGCTTATGCTTCTTTAACCGCAATTCGTGCTTTGGAGAAGCAGGGTCTTCCGTTCCCTCGTTGCGTTTTGATTATCGAGGCTTGTGAAGAAAGTGGCAGTTATGATTTGCCTTATTACATCGAATTATTGAAGGAACGCATTGGTCAGCCCAAATTAGTGATTTGCCTTGATTCTGGAGCAGGTAACTACGAGCAGTTATGGATGACTACTTCTCTACGTGGAAATGTCGTAGGGGAGTTATCTGTCGAGTTAATCAGTGAAGGTGTTCACTCAGGTAGTGCCAGTGGTATTGTAGCCGATAGTTTTAGAGTTGCTCGCCAATTAATTAATCGTCTGGAAGATGAAACAACGGGTGCGATTAAGTTGTCACAACTGCATTGTGATATTCCCGAGGAGCGCGTAAAACAAGCACATCATTGTGCAGAGGCTTTAGGCAATCATGTTTATGATCAGTTTCCTTGGCATGATGGGGTAGAGCCTGTTGTTCCAGATAGACAGGAACTGATTTTAAATCGTACCTGGCGCCCGGCATTAACCGTCACTGGAGCAGATGGTTTTCCAGCCATTGCCAATGCAGGCAATGTGATGCGTCCATTAACCGCATTAAAATTATCAATGCGCCTACCACCTTTAGTGAATCCCAAAATTGCAGCCACAACAATTCACGAAACATTAACCCAAGATCCTCCATACAATGCGAAGATTCATTTTTCCATAGATGATGGCTCTCAAGGCTGGAATGCACCTAAACTATCCCCTTGGTTGGAGACAGCAGCAGATGATGCCTCACAAACTTACTACGGCAAACCTGCGGCCTATATGGGAGAGGGTGGTACTATTCCGTTCATGGGGATGTTGGGTGAAAAATTCCCTGATGCTCAGTTTATGATTACCGGAGTACTAGGCCCACATTCTAATGCCCATGGCCCTAATGAGTTTTTACATTTAGATATGGTGGAAAAGCTAACTGCGTGTGTGGCTTATGTTTTGTATAAGTCGATTGCATAAGAACAGTAGCCCGTATTAGCGTAGCGTAATACGGGATCGAAGCTTGCTTCATAGATACCCTCACAGCTTGATTCCTGTGGGCCAGCAACATTAAGTATACGAATCTTATTTTCTTTAGCCCAATCAATCGACTTAGAGATATTATTTTTAATTGAATATGGCAAGTTAATAATAAGGTATGGCTTCTTTTGAGATGCAACATACTTAATAGTTAACAGGGTTCCATCTTTAATTTTTTCTGGTAATGGGAGGGTGGGGAGAATAATTAAAGTGCCATCAGAATCACGAATATTCAGTTTTGTTCTGGCATCATAATTTTCTTTGTCATTACTAATGTCGATTTGATGTTCGGCTAATTGGTCATATTTATTAGGAATTATCCCAAGCTCATCTATCCTACCCTTAGGACACCATCCACCAAATGAATAAAAGTTTAAAAAACGCTTTTAAATTATATTAAGCGTTTATTTAGACTAACTTCTTCGGTTCATTACTCCTATAGATTCTATTATTTAACTCATGTGCGTAACATGAGTTATTAATATCTCTAATAAATTAATATTCATGATTATATTTCCCATCCAGATCTATAAGGGAGCTAGAAAAATGTACTAACTTTGTAGGTGGGATGGTTCATTACATTAGAACCTGGTCGTTGTCTAAATTACTCATGTTACGCACATGAACTTGCAGTTTGACTAAAAATCATTAGAATTCCGCCCTTAATTTGAGGGGATATATTAAGGCTTAACCGCGGTAATTTGGTCTATTGCTACACAATTGATTAATCAATTAAAATGGTCCAAAAAAATATAGACAGTCTATCTAATTATTGGGATACTGCAATTGGCCCTGGAACGGGTCTTTTAGTCCAACAATTAGGAGAAATTTATGAAAGCACAAATACTTGCTGCTGCATTATCATTACTGGCAGTAAACTTCTCAGCGCATGCGGGCAAAGCTCAAAGCGCTCATCCCGAAAAACAAACTACTGTTGTTTCCCAAAAGATTGATCTCAATAAAGCGGATGTATCTTCTTTGATTGGTTCTTTTAAAGGCATAGGTAAGAAACGTGCAGAGGCTATTATTGCTTATCGCACCAGTCATAAAGGTTTTAAATCAATTGAAGAGCTTGCGGAAGTTAAAGGCATAGGCCAACGTTTTGTGACCGCAAATAAAGAGAAATTAAACGAAGTATTTGTTATTAATTAATTGTGGAGCATTGTTTCTGCACTCATCGTGCAGGCTGGGCTGTTAAGTCCAGCATGGGGATAGATTTGCTGGGCTTAACAGCCCAGCTTACGGTCTAACGAGCAAAATTTACAAACCTCATAAAAATATAGCCAATACCATCGTCTGGTTAAAACTTAAACACCACTCCATTTAAGTGTTTGATGCGGCAGTAAAAGCGAAAGATGAAAATTTGTTTGAACAAAAAATTTACTTTTTTATTTGAAATTGTTGCGCCAGAGTAGTCGATCTTTATGCAAAATTAGTATAAAGTATCGCACTAAAAAAGAATGGGATAGTGCTGCTTATGTTCAGGAAATTAAGGGGCGTGTTCTCCAATGATTTATCGATTGACTTGGGAACCGCTAACACATTGATATATGTACGGGATAAAGGAATTGTCCTTAACGAGCCGTCTGTTGTTGCATTGCGAAATGAATCAGGTCAAAAACGCGTTGCAGCAGTAGGTCTAGAGGCAAAGCGTATGCTTGGAAGAACTCCAGGCAACATTAATGCGATTAGGCCAATGAAAGATGGGGTAATTGCTGACTTTTTTGTTACTGAAAAAATGCTACAGCATTTCATTCATAAAGTTCACGAAAATAAATTTTTGCGTCCTAGCCCACGCGTGCTGGTTTGTGTTCCTTGTGGTTCTACCCAAGTTGAGCGTCGCGCAATTCGTGAATCAGCTATGGGTGCGGGTGCTCGTGAAGTATTCTTGATTGAAGAACCAATGGCTGCTGCCTTAGGTTCAGGAATGCCAGTAGAAGATGCTAGTGGTTCGATGGTTGTCGATATCGGTGGTGGTACTACTGAAGTCGCGATTATTTCTTTAAGTGGTATTGTTTACCATCAATCAGTACGTATTGGTGGGGATAAATTTGACGATGCAATCGTATCTTACGTGCGTCGTAATTACGGTACGCTTATCGGTGAAACAACGGCTGAACGCATTAAGCATGAAATTGGCTCTGCATTCCCAAGCCGTGATTTGTTTGAAATTGAAGTACGTGGAAGAAATCTTGCAGAAGGTGTGCCCCGTAGTTTTGTTTTAACCAGTGCAGAAATCTTAGAAGCGCTACAAGAGCCTTTATCAGGAATCGTAGGTGCTGTAAGAGCTGCTTTAGAATTGGCTCCACCTGAATTAGCTGCTGATATTGCGGAACGTGGTATGATTTTAACTGGAGGCGGAGCATTATTGAAAAATATTGATCTCTTGCTGATGGAAGAAACTGGTCTACCCGTATTAATCGCTGAAGATCCGCTAACTTGCGTTGCTCGTGGTGGTGGTAAGGCTTTAGAAACCATGGACTTACGTGGCGGTGATTTCCTCTCAACAGAATAATAATCGAAACAGATTATTTAGCCGAGGCGGGCACAATTCAATAGGATTCGTGCTTGCTTTGCTTATTTCTGTTTTCCTCATGTTTTCTGACTACCATTATCGTTATTTGAATAGTGTTCGTAGTGGCTTTTCTTTAATTGTAGCTCCATTGCAATACGCCGTAGATTATCCTGTGCGTGTATTTGGCTGGATCCAGTCGCTAGTTAGCGCGAAAAAGGCGTTAATTGATGAAAACATGCGACTACGTTATCAACAAGCAATGTTAGAATCTGAGTTACAAAAACTATTAGCTACGCAAAAAGAGAATTTTCAACTTAAAGAATTATTACTAACCTCTTCACAAGCAGACATGCGTGCAATGGCTGCGCAAATTCTTGCTGTAGATACCAGCAATTCACGACAAATTGTCGTATTAAACAAAGGCGAACGTGATGGTGTTTATGTTGGGCAGCCCATATTAGATGCTAAAGGGGTGATGGGGCAGATTATTGATGTAGGTCCTTTAACCAGTACTGTGTTATTGATTTCAGATTCTAAAAGTGCCGTTCCTGTCAGAAATAATCGCACAGGGGAGCGGGCTATTCTGGTTGGTACTAATGATATTGAAACCCTCTTTTTAATTAACTTGCCGAAAACCTCATCCATTCATCCTGGTGATGTATTGGTTACTTCAGGTTTGGACAGACGATACCCTGAAGGTTATCCTGTTGGACGTGTGGATGAAGTTAATAGTCTTCCAGGTGAGGATTTCGTGAAGGTCAAAGTAAGACCAGTAGCCCTTCTTAACCGCAATCGCCTTGTTTTATTAATTTGGCCAGATAAAGAGCAGGAGCAATTAACCGCACAAATTAATGAGCGTCTAAATGCTAAGGAGACCATGTAATGAATCTTCGTTTACGCTTAGCCGTAGGATTTATGATTACATTGATTTTATCAATACTGCCTATGCCTGAATTAGTTACTGACTTTAGACCTCCTTGGGTTTTATTATTTGTGCTGTATATTGAATATTTTCTCCCAGGGAATTTTAATCAGTCGACTCTATTATTTGTAGGATTGATGCTTGATGTGTTGTTAGCTACCGTGATTGGTGAACATTCTTTTGCCTTATTGTTGGTGACGTGGATTGCTTCCAGTAAATCCAGACGTTTTCAATTTTTCTCAATGATGCAGCAAATCTTTTTAATTGGCTTTTTCTGCCTGCTATATCAAGCAATTATCGCGTTAATTACCGCACTACTTGGCTTCAAATACAGCCTGTTCATGCCGGTAGCAAGCGCGTTCGTAGGTATGTTCTTATGGCCATGGATTCGTTTACTCGGCGAAGATACGCTTTTACCGCGTTTTGCCTACCGTTAAAAAAGTGTGGTTTGATGCATTGTTGTTGGTCATGGGCCGAACCTACACCTGAATAATCTTAAACTCACCTGGATTTAACCCACCAAGCTCCCAATCCCAAATTCGATGACGTACCAACCTCAAGGTAGGAAACCCAATGGCCGCAGTCATGCGCCGCACCTGATGGTTTTTTCCCTCACATAAAACAATTTCCAGCCAACACGTAGGAATATTTTTTCTAAAGCGAATAGGAGGATTCCGAGGCCAAAGGGATGGCTCTTCAATCACTCTTACATCTGCAGGTAAAAAGCGAACATCGTTAAGTGCCAAGCCTTTTCTTAATGGCTCCAATTGCGCATCAGTTGGTATTCCTTCAACCTGTACCCAATAATACTTCTTCTTATTAAACTTAGGGTGCGTTAAGCGATGTTGTAACGCGCCGTCATTAGTTAATAACAATAATCCTTCACTATTTTTATCCAATCGTCCTGCGGCATAAACTTTAGGTATATCAATGAATTTCGACAAAGTATGATCATGTTCCTCGCCTGTAAATTGGCAGACAACCCCATAAGGTTTGTTGAATAAAATAAGTTCTGGCATAAAATCGACTGGCCCAAATTTAAAAGCCTCAATGGTAGAGGGATTGCCACGCTTTGTGAAGCCAATCTCTGCATGATTTGTATTTTTAGGGCAATTATTATACAATGGCGACCAGTTTTAATATTAAAGTGAACTGAATCTATGCGATATTTTTTACTCGTTTCATTATTTTTTCCTCAATTTACCTATGCGATGAATCACCTTGTGATGGTTGGTGATGAAAAGGTTGAGATTAAGCATACTGTTGGTAGAGGTAAAACATTCATTCATGTACACCACAATGAACAGACAGCACTAAAAGCCGCTCAAGCAGTAGTTAAGAAAGAAGGTGGAAGCCTTATTACTTTAGTGCATTCTGGTGGTCGCAACATTGTATTTAATTTGCGCAATAAGCGTTATGAATTTGACCCTAATCGAATTTATACCGATAACGGCATTAAGAAAACATTAACTGGCCTGAGTCAATACAGTCCAGAAGCACATCGAGAAGTTAAAAAATTAGCAGATAAAATAAAACAAATCTTACCTAAAGGTAAGGTTGTTGCCGTACATAATAATGCATCATACTCACTTAAAGATTATCTACCTGGAAATTCACTGCAACATGATGCGCAGGCAATTCATATGTTGCCGCGAAATTATTACCGAAATTTTTACTTGGTAACCAAGATTAGCGATTTTTTACGGTTAAAAAGCAAAGGTTATAATGGAATATTACAAAAATCTACGGCAACGGACGATGGCTCCTTGTCTATTTATTTGGCCAAAAATGACTATATAAACGTAGAGGCAGGTTATGATCAATTAATAGAACAGATTAAAATGTTGCAGCACGCATAAACTTCAAACACTAATACTTGTCTTTAAGAAAATCGATTGCATTTTTTCGTATTATCCTCGCTAATTTCACGCAAATGGACTTGGGATTCCAAGTTCTAGCGTGCTATCATTATTACCTCTAAAAATTTACGGAGTTGTCAATGACGTACGATAAAATCAAAGTGCCTGCACAAGGTGAAATGATTACAGTTAACGCGGATCATTCTCTTAATGTGCCGAATAACCCAATTATTCCTTTTATTGAAGGTGATGGTATTGGTGTAGACGTAACACCCCCTATGATGAAAGTTGTTGACGCTGCGGTTGAAAAAGCTTACGGCTCTCAAAGAAAAATTTCCTGGATGGAAGTTTATGCCGGCGAAAAAGCAACTAAAGTGTATGGTGCAAATGAATGGTTACCAGAAGAGACGTTAGATGCATTAAAAAAATACGTCGTTTCCATTAAAGGTCCTTTAACTACTCCAGTTGGTGGTGGAATTCGTTCATTAAACGTAGCAATTCGCCAACAGTTAGACCTGTTCACTTGCTTGCGTCCTATTCGCTATTTTGCTGGTGTACCAAGTCCTGTAAAAGAGCCTTGGAAAACGGATATGATTATTTTCCGCGAAAACTCAGAAGACATTTACGCAGGTATTGAGTGGCAAGCAGATACTCCAGAAGCTAAAAAAATAATTGAATTTTTAAGAAAAGAAATGGATGTTAAAAAAATCCGTTTCCCAGAACATTGTGGGATTGGTATTAAGCCAGTTTCTAAAGAAGGAACAACACGCTTAATTAAAGCAGCAATTCAATATGCTATTGATAATGATCGTAAAGTGGTAACTTTTGTTCACAAAGGCAACATTATGAAGTTTACTGAAGGGGCCTTTAAAGATTGGGCTTACCAAGTTGCTCGTGATGTGTTTGGTGCTAAAGAATATCAAGGTGGCCCATGGATGGAGTTCAAAAATCCTAAGACTGGAAGCCAAATTATCATTAATGATGTAATTGCTGATGCCTTCTTACAACAAATTCTTTTAAGACCTGAAGAGTACAGCGTTATTGCTACGTTGAATTTGAATGGCGATTATATTTCTGATGCTTTAGCTGCTCAGGTTGGTGGTATTGGTATTGCTCCAGGCGCTAACTTAAGTGATCAAATCGCGGTATTTGAAGCAACTCATGGAACTGCACCAAAGTATGCTGGTCAAGATAAAGTGAACCCAGGTTCAATTATTCTTTCTGCTGAAATGATGTTACGTCATATGGGATGGAATGAAGCGGCTGATCTAATCATCCAGGGCACTGAGGGTGCAATTGAAGCTAAAACAGTGACTTATGATTTCCAACGCACGATGGAAGGGGCTACTTTAGTAAGTAGTTCTGGATTTGCGGATGCGATCATCCAGCACATGTGATTGTAGTTGTATCTGAGTCTGAAGAATAAATCACTCTTTCACTTTATTCAGTTAATGAAATACGACCTCTTTCGAATTCACGCGCAACCCGCGGGAATTCGAAAGCTTTAATAGATCTTAGAGTGGCATGGAGGTAGTCTTTTATCAACTTCCTAACCCGATGATTATGGGGTGAAGTTTAACCTATACCTGATGCAAGCGAATAGGACAAAGGTTGTCCATTTTCATGGAAGCTATCTAACCAATATGTTTTTGATTATCCCAAAGGCCAATTTTTTCATTAAAATTAGCTGTTTTTACTGGCCAAATGCCTGTGGGGAGTCTATAAAAATAGTAAGAGGTTGTATGTTATGAGCGGGCAAAATATCGAGGAAATTGTAAGGCATAAGGTTGCTGAGCCGGAGTTACGGACAGAAAATAAACTGCCAAGAAAGTACAAAGTAGTGTTGCTCAACGATGATTATACGCCAATGGATTTTGTTGTTGATGTACTGAAACATTTTTTTCATCTAAACGAGGAAACAGCTGTTCAGGTGATGTTACAGGTTCACATCCAAGGAAAGGGCGTGTGTGGTGTATTCACACGAGACATCGCAGAAACTAAAGTCGCTCTGGTAAATGAATATGCCAGAGTAAATCAGCACCCATTGCTATCTAGCATGGAACCGGAATAATTTGTTGTGGGCTGAAGAGGAGCAACGGCAATGTTAAACAAAGAACTTGAATTCACCTTGAATCTTGCCTTCAAGGAAGCAAAAGAAAAACGTCATGAATTTATGACCGTTGAGCACTTATTGTTGTCATTGCTTGATAATCCTGCCGCTGGAAATGTGTTACAGGCTTGTGATGCGAACATAGACGCGTTACGACGTGACTTAGTTGAATTTATTGATGAAACCACTCCCAGAATTCCCGACGATGAATTAGATCGAGAAACACAACCTACTTTAGGGTTTCAGCGCGTATTGCAACGTGCGGTATTCCATGTACAGTCAGCAGGTAAAACTGAGGTAACTGGCGCAAACGTCCTCGCTGCTATTTTTAGTGAACAAGAAAGTCAAGCTGTATATTTCTTGCGTCGTGAAAATATTACACGTCTTGATGTGATTAACTACATTTCTCATGGTGTATCTAAGTACCAAAACAATGATATGCACGAGAATATGAATTCATCAATGGATGAAGATATGGGCGCTGCAGAAGGTAATGAGTCTCCTCTAGAGAGCTATTGCACGAACCTTAACAAACGTGCAAAACAAGGTAAGATTGACCCCCTCATTGGGCGTCATGAAGAAGTTCAACGTACAATTCAAGTACTTTGCCGCCGTAGGAAAAACAACCCATTGTTGGTTGGTGAGGCTGGCGTTGGTAAAACTGCTATTGCAGAAGGTCTGGCTCGTCGCATTGTTGATGGGGAAATACCTGATGCCATCCGTGATTGCATTGTGTACTCACTTGATTTGGGAGCTTTGCTCGCAGGTACCAAGTACCGTGGGGATTTTGAGAAACGCTTGAAAGCGGTGCTCAAACAATTAAGCCAACAAGAGGGTGCCGTTTTATTCATCGATGAAATTCACACGATTATTGGCGCAGGGGCTGCTTCAGGTGGCGTGATGGATGCATCTAACCTTATCAAGCCTTTGTTGGCAAATGGCGAGTTAAAATGCATTGGGTCAACAACCTATCAAGAATACCGTGGTATTTTTGAAAAAGACCGTGCTTTAGCTCGACGCTTCCAAAAAATAGATATTCCTGAGCCTTCAATTGATGAAACTTTTGAAATTTTAAAAGGTTTAAAAGGTCGTCTGGAAGAGCATCATGGCGTAAAATTCACAATTCCTGCGCTTAAGGCAGCAGCTGAATTATCTGCTAAATACATTAACGACCGTTTCTTACCAGATAAAGCGATTGACGTAGTTGATGAAGCCGGAGCTTATCAAAACTTACTTACTGCAAGTAAACGTAAAAAAATTATTAGTGTCACTGAAATTGAGAGTGTGGTTGCGAAAATTGCACGGATCCCAATTAAGAAAGTGTCTGCACGCGATAAAGATACTTTGCGTAATTTAGAGCGTGATTTAAAACTCTTGGTTTATGGACAAGATCAGGCGATTGTTGCTCTATCTTCTGCAATTAAATTGGGACGCTCAGGCCTTAGAGAGCCACAAAAACCAGTGGGATGCTTCTTATTTGCAGGCCCAACTGGTGTAGGTAAAACCGAGGTTACACGCCAATTGGCGAATGTCTTAGGTATCGAATTGTTACGCTTCGATATGTCTGAATATATGGAGAAACATACTGTTTCACGCTTAATCGGGGCTCCTCCCGGATATGTAGGTTACGATCAAGGTGGCTTACTGACTGAAGCAGTAACTAAGAACCCTCATTCAGTCTTACTGCTTGATGAAATAGAGAAAGCGCATCCTGATGTTTTTAATCTGTTGCTGCAAATCATGGACCATGGAACTTTAACTGATACTAATGGTCGTCAAGCCGATTTTAGACATGTTATTCTAGTAATGACGTCTAATGCGGGTGCTAGTGAGTTGGTTCGTAATTCAATCGGATTCTCAACTCAGGATAATAGCAACGATGGATTGGAAGTAATTAAGAAACAATTTAGCCCTGAGTTTAGAAACAGATTGGATGCCATTATTAATTTTGCTCCGTTAGATGCTGTGACTATAGGCTTAGTTGTTGATAAGTTTATTATGGAACTAGATGAACAGTTAAGTCATAAAGGCGTTACCTTTGATGTAGACAAAGCAGCCCGCGAATGGCTGATTGAGCATGGATATGACAAGGTAATGGGAGCAAGACCTATGGCTCGGTTGATTCAAGAAAATGTGAAGAAACCACTTGCCGATGAGCTTTTGTTTGGTAAATTAATACATGGTGGCCATGTGACATTAAAAGTTAAAGATGGCAAATTACATTTCGATAGCCATGATCATAGAGAGGGCGTTGTTTAAATGGCATTGACTGTAACCGTAATTGCTAAAAATGAAGAACGAAATATTAGGAGATGCCTGGAATCAGTACAGTTTGCTGATGAAATAATAGTTCTGGACTCGGGTAGCACGGACAATACCGTTGCAATCGCTAAAGAATATACAGAACATGTTTACTCAACAGACTGGCCTGGTTATGGGGCCCAAAAACAGAGGGCTTTAGCAAAAGCCACCGGCGATTGGGTCTTAAATTTAGATGCCGATGAGGCAGTAAGTGAGAAGCTGAAGCAGGAAATAATGCAGGCAATGGTATTGGATGAAGCGGATGCCTACCGTGTCGCAATTCAAATGTATTTCTACAATCAACCCTTAAAATACTCTTCCAGCCCTAAACGTCATGCACGTTTATATAAGCGTCAAGGAGCACATTTTAGTGCGGACATTGTCCACGAAAAAATTGTTCTTCCTCAAGGGGCGCGGATCGGAAAACTTAAAAATTGCATTATGCATCATTCATTTAAAGACGTGAGCCACGTAATTTACAAAATGAATAAATATTCTTCTTATAGTGCAAAAACCTACATAGTTAAACAAAGAAAAGCTAGTTTCCCAAAAACCTTGGCCAGCACTTCATGGATGTTTTTTAGGTGCTATGTATTACAACGGGGTTTTTTGGATGGTAGAATTGGTTTTTTGTTTGCGGTGTTCAATGCTCAAGGTACCTTTTATCGAGGTATCAAGCAACTATACCAGGATAGCAACATCGAACAATTACCCAACCTGACCACAGCTAACGAGGACTTAGTGTGAAACAACTCTTTTCGGAAGAAAAAAGCATATTAATAGCACCTTTTTTTATTGTTTTATTTGTCTTTTTTGTGCCTATTAGTTCCAGTTTAAAATCAATTATGGCAGGTATCGGGCTAGCTGCGTTGCTCTTGACACCATATTATAGAAATCAATTACTGGGTGCTTACAATAGTTTATGGGGCTGGGCTGGTATTGCTTTATTTGCTTATGTGCTTATTGGTTGTTTATGGTCTGAAGCACCCTATCATTTACGTTATACGGTAGTTGATAAGTACTCTAAGGCGCTTTATCTACCAATACTGGCTGTAGGATTTATTAATCCAAAAACCAGACGTTGGGCTTTTAATGCTTATTTTGCCACGATGTTGATAACCTGCGTCATTTCCTACTTAAAGCATAAAAGTTTATTTGTCATCAATAATCCAGTAGATACTGGTGAAGTGTTCCATAATCATATCGTTACAGGATTTATGGTTGCTTTAGCGGTTTATTTTGCAGCGATTATCTCTTTAGAGCCTCAAGTTAGTAAGTGGCAGCGGATGTACTGTTGGTTGATGATCGCCGTTGGAAGTTACCAAATATTTTTCCTAAATACCGGAAGGACTGGTTATTTCATTTATTCATTTTTGATGCTTTTCTTAATTGTACAAAAGTTCTCTTTAAAGAAAGCGGCTTTGGGCGTGACCTTACTGGTTGCATCTATTGGACTGGTTTATTTGGCAAGCCCATTAATGCAGTTACGTACAGGTATTCTTATTAGTGATATTAAGTTTTTGAAAAAGCATGAAGAAAATACTTCTTTAGGTTATAGAATGCAATTTCATAAATATGCCCGTTCCTTGTTTGAGGAACACCCTGTTTTTGGCATCGGTACTGGATATTTTAAATATAGTTTCCATCGTGATAAGCCAGTCCCGGGTTGGGAAGAGAAGCTTAATGAGCCACATAGTCAATATTGGCTTGCCTTAGTTGAAGGAGGCGTTGTTGGACTAATGTTTTACCTGGCGTTTATAGGCTCCTTGCTTATTTTGGCATTTAAACAAAGTAAAACAATGCGGCTTATGATACTTGGCCCACTGATTGCGGTATGCTTTGGTTCCTTTTCTGATAGTATCTTCTGCTATTCACCGGTAGGAACCATCTTGGTTGTAGTTTGCGCTATGGGATTTGCTGAGCTATTAGAGAAGAAAGCGACTGCTAGAGCCGCTATAAAGAAAAACGCATATCCATCCCATCATACTGCTGAATTAGCTGTTTAAACGATAATCTAGCCCGTATTAGCGCTGCCTAATACGGGATCCTGGGGACGTATTATCGAGAAATTAAAGCGTTAAAACTCATCAAGTGAAATTGGCCACAAATGATGGAAGTGATGCACTGGCCCATGCCCTTGCCCAACACTGTTATCTTTAGCCGCTTTAATTGCCTCAAAGAGGTAGTTCTTTGCTATTGCACAGGCCTTTTGCATGGGAATATTTTGTGCCAAACAAGAAGTAATGGCCGCTGAAAGGGTACATCCTGTGCCATGGGTATTTTTAGAATTAATTCGTGAACTTTCAAACCAATGACACTCACCCTTGTTGCTCATCAATAAGTCATTCGACGTGGAGGAGGTTAAATGGCCTCCTTTAAGTAAAATATACTGAGGGCCTAATGCCAATAACTTTTGTCCTACAAGTAACATTTCTTCTGCAGATTGCGCATCAATACCTGTAAACGTATGTGCTTCGGGAAGGTTTGGAGTAATCAGAGTAGCCAAGGGCATGAGCTCTGAAATTAGCGTATCCACCGCATTTGGTAATAACAGTGGATCGCCGCTTTTGGCAATAGTAACCGGATCAACGACGATAGGAATACCCTGAGCATGCTGCTTAAGAAACGCAGCAACTAACCTGATAATATCGCTATTAAACAACATACCAATTTTAATAGCATCGGGCCTAATGTCATCAAAAATAGCATGCAGCTGCTCTTCAATCGCTTGTAAGGGGATTTCATAGCAACTTCTCACGCCACAGGTATTTTGCACTGGCAATGCCGTGAGTACGGTCATTCCATAACAACCAAAAGCTGAAAAAGTTTTTAAATCTGCTTGAATGCCGGCTCCACCGGAACCATCAAATCCAGCTATAGATAAAGCTTTGTACTGCATGCTAGCATCCTTTAACCACTTGATTAAAAAAATCCCAGTCGGGCTGATATAAATTATCAATAAATAATTGTCTGAATGAACCTGGGACTTGGGTTTGCTGATGTGTTTGCTGACCGCATAAGCTAAAGTAGGCAGTAGCATGGATTGAAGCCTGATACATATCAGGATTAGAGGCAACAAAAGCACTAAGGACCGCAGTCATGGTGCATCCCATACCAGTTATTCGTGGCATCAACTCAGAGCCAAAGGTAAGCATTTGCTCTTGTTTGCCATTAGTAATGAAATCCTCAGGGCCACTAACAATGACTATCTTATGATGCTCTTGAGCGAGGGTGCGTGCACTGCTCATGGCGTTAAACACAGGGTCAGAAGATTCAACACCTTTTGTTGCACCATTTTCTCCTGCTAATGAAATAATTTCACTCGCATTTCCTCTAATCATTTGGGCTAAGGGAAGTATTTCCAATGCTGCAGCGGTTCTGAGTTTGCTAGCTCCCGCTCCTACTGGATCGAGAACGATAGGTTTATTTAAATAGTTGGCGATTTTAGCAGCGAAAAGAGCACGTGCCACGAAGGCATCGTTAAGCGTGCCAATGTTGATATAAAGTGCATGGCTTATGCTAACAAGCTCTTCAATTTCTTCATGTGACTCAGACATTAATGGTGCTGCACCTAAGGCTAAAAGCGCATTGGCCATAAAGTCCATAGTGACATAATTTGTTAAACACAGGACTAATGGTTGTACTTGTCTTAACTGGCTAAGGGTTGATTGGATCTCATTGATCATGGGTATACATCTCCCGGATACAACCTAGGCTACCAGGCCGCAACTCTCTCTGTTGGATTTTGTAGTGAACATTCTTCAGAAACAGAACCGTCATTACAAACAACTAGGCCATTAGGGGCTGTAAGCGAATTTACAACACCACCTTTCCATAAGCAACAACCACGAATCAATTGTAAGTCCATTACTGCATGTGGGGTACAAAAGCAGGTAGAGTAAAAGCCATTATTACATACCATACGCCCAGCAGATGAGTCACAGTAGCTAATGCCTCCCATTCCACCACAACAGGCGCTTGGATTTTGTTTTGCAAATACAGGGGTAACCAGTAGACTTAATGCGCCTACGAGAAATAGTCTTTTAAATGATAGCATCTTGATTTCTCTGATGATTTATTAATCCTAGAATAGCATAGACTTTAGAGCAAGTGTAGCCTGGCTTAACAAGGAAAATCGTCCTTTTTAAATGGGTCGATTTAGTGTGTTTTGAGCCATAGTTGATTTTTTAAAAATTAATTATTAGAAATGAACATGATAATGACAGCGAGAGTGGCTGAAAATATTTGAGTGTTATATCCAGTTCGTTATCACCAGGTTGGGCTTGACAGCTCTGTCTATGACTACTGTGGCTGAGATAGCATTTGTACGTAATTCGGGTAATAGATAAACAAATAACTCGTAGCCAGTCCCGCCAATAAACCAAAAAAGTGAGACTCCCAAGATACGCCTTTTTTTCCTGGAAAAATGCCGAAGAAAATACCAGTAAAATAATAAACACTGAGTAGGCCTAAAATAATCGTGGTCACCGTACCGGTTTGATACAAATTAAGAACCAAAAACCCCCAATAACCAGTTATAACACCGCTTGCTCCAACATGCACGCCAGGTTTGGCAAAACACCATACACAAACCCCTGTAACCAGGGTAATGATCAGCGTTACGGTAATGTAATAATACAGGCCATTAATTAAAATAAAATTACTCAGTACAATTAATGGGATGCAGTTAAAAAACAGATGATTGAAATTCAAATGTAATACGGGCGAAAAAAGTATTCCCGGTAAGCCTTTGAGGCACCTTGGTATAATTCCCAATAATAACAATAAACGGCGATCCAGTCGTGTAATAAAAAAGATGACCCATAGAGTAATGACAATAGTAGCCAAGATGGAACTATTCATTTTTGTTTGGTTAATAATTAAATTAAGACTATCAATTAATTCATCAAGCATGGTCTTGCCCTAATCCTTTAATATTTTTTATTTCACATGCAAGTTTACCTTGGGCTAAACGCACCTCAATCGTATCGCCAATCTGAGTTTGCTCAGCTGAAAAAAGCACTTTATCTTTTAGTGTAGCAATGGCATAACCCCTATCCAGTGTAGCTAAGGGACTCACTGCGTGCAAGGTGGACATTAGTGTTCTCATGTGAAACTTGAGCTGACTCAGTTTGTTTTGCATTTGTTGCGTCAGTTGCTGGGTCTTCTGTTGTAATTGATTTTGTGCGTGCTGAATTTGCGTCTTCGGATTGTGTGTGTTTAGTTGATGAGTGCACAAATGCAATTGATGGGTTTTCTGTTTGACGATTTGGCTCATGCTTGAAATTAACTGTCGTTCCAAATAGTCGGTGGTTTGCCAATAGCTTGAAATGGCTTTTTGTGGCGAAGAAATTTTATCCATCAAATGACGCAGCTTAATTTGGTTTTTTTGTAGCTGTCTATGGATGGCTTCCTGCAAACGTAACATTGAATGATTTAATGCTCTTGATAGTTCAATAGAATCTGGGGTTACGACAGTTGCTGCAGCAGTTGGGGTTTCAGCACGGTAATCGGCAACGAAATCAGCGATGGTAAAATCAGTTTCGTGTCCTACTCCGGATACCAGGGGAATGCTACTATGGGCAATTTGTCGGGCTAATTGTTCATCATTAAATGCCCATAAATCTTCAATGCTTCCACCACCACGCGCAAGGATGAGGACATCACAGCGCTTTTCTGTATTGGCGCGCTGGAGTGCTTTGATCAGTTGCGGCACCGCTCCAGTTCCTTGGACTTCACTTGGATAAATGAATACTTGGGCTAAGGGATAGCGTCGCGCTAAAGTGGATAAAATATCCCGAATCGCAGCTCCTGTTGTTGAGGTAATCACTCCTATGGTTTTCGGCATACGAGGAAGAGCCTTTTTCTTATCAGGATGAAAAAGTCCTTCGCTCGCGAGTTTATTTTTTAACTCTTCAAAACGTTGGTACAAAGCACCTAGGCCAGCTTCAGTGATTTGTTCAACGATTAATTGATAATCTCCACGTGCCTCATAAAGGCTTAAGCGGCCACTTGCAACCAGATATTGGCCATCGCATAGTTTCGAGGCGGAAGAGCCAACGTGGCGATTTTTAAAAAACACACAACGGACTTGGGCACCGCTGTCTTTTAGGGTAAAGTAAAAATGTCCTGATGCAGGCTTACTTAAATTAGAAATTTCGCCTTCTACATGAACAATTCCCAGCTCATTTTCAAGGTAACTTTTCACTTGTCGGTTGAGTTGGCTGACAGTAAGTACTGAAACCTGTGTATCCATAAAAATTGTTCACGATCTAAAAAAGGAATGCGTATCTTAGCAAACTATTATTTGCATCCCAAACAGAATTACTGGTTAGCGCGGGGAAAATTAGTTGTGATGATCCTTTGTAGGTGTGGGTTAATACCGTACAAATATTGGCAATCGCCACCATATACGTTATCATCAAGGGATTCGATAAAACCTGAATAAAAATAAAAATGAACAGTAGCAAAACTAATTTCATCAAAGCATCTTTTTGCCTGTTTGCTGCATTTTCTGTGGCAGGCTGTGTTGATTTGTCGGGAGCTAAATATCATCCTGCCAAGAAAAAGCATCCGATGCAAACTAATGCCACGGGAAAAAAAGTAGCGCATACTAAAAACGCTCAACTCTATCGTGGTGAAGTTCATACCATGCTTGGAGGATTAGGGGTTTTCAGTACTGGCATGCAAGAGCTAAGTGACTCTGTTGAGGCGACTTATCACATTCCAGCTCCAAGCGGCATGTGGTATAATGCAGGTCTTGTATCTCGTACTCTTATTAGTAATCACTACAAAGATAAAAATCCTAAACCGATCGTTCTTGTTGGGCATTCTTTAGGGGCTAATGAACAAATCAAAGTAGCACGTAATTTAAATAAAGCAGGAGTTCCTGTGGATTTGCTTGTTACGGTTGATGCGGTGTCTCAAACCGTTGTACCGCCGAATGTGAAGCATGCAATGAATTTTTACAAAACAGGCTATGTACCCATGTTTAGTGGTTTAAGACTTCGAGCTGTTGATCCTGGCAAAACACAAATTGACAATATTGATGTTACAAGAATCAAAGGGGTAAATGTTAATCATTTCACAATTGATAAACATCCCGTGGTACAAGCAATGATAATGGAAGAAGTTAAAAAGGTAACAAGTAATGCAAATAGAGCAAAAGCCTAAGGATATTTGTCAGCAGCGAGTCTGTGTTATTGGTGCAGGTCCTAGTGGGCTTGCTGCAATTAAAAACTTGCAAGAGCAAGGGGTTTCTCAGATCACTGTATTTGAAAAAAATAATCAAATTGGTGGTAACTGGGTTTATGATGAAGATAACGATCATTCCAGTGTGTATGAAACGACGCACATTATTAGTTCCAAGCGTTGGTCCGAATTTGAAGATTTCCCAATGCCTGCATCCTATCCTGACTATCCTTCGCATAGGCAGGTTTTGGCTTATTTTCAGAATTATGCACGCCATTTCGATTTAGAGAAATACATAATTTTTAATACTACTGTATTAAAAATTATGCAAAACAGCCAAAAACAATGGCAGGTTACCTATCAAGATGAGCAGGGGACTCATGATGAGACTTTTGATTACCTTTTGGTCGCTAATGGGCATCACTGGGATCCGTTTATGCCAGAATATCCTGGCCATTTCACGGGTGAGTTCATTCATTCTCATCAATATAAGAAAGCCTCTGTTTTTTCTGGTAAGCGTGTTTTGGTTATTGGTGGGGGAAATTCTGCTTGTGATGTTGCTGTAGAAATATCAAGGGTATCTCCTGAAACGCATATTAGTATGCGTCGTGGCTATAATATTTTTCCAAAATTTGTGTTTGGTAAGCCTACGGATGTCGCCGTTGCGAAAACTCGATGGATGCCCGGGGGGATGCGCCAAAAGCTGTTTAAACTGGTTATTCGAGTAGTTCAGGGACGTTATGCTAAGTATAAGCTGTTGAGTCCTGATTGCGGACCTTTGGAAATTCATCCAACGATTAACTCTGAGTTATTGTATTTTATTCGTCATGGAAAAGTACGCCCGCAACCAGGGATTACTCATTTTGAAGGTAAAAAGGTACATTTTACTAATGGTGTGCAGCTTGAGTTTGATACGGTAATTTTTGCTACCGGTTATAAAATAAGCTTTCCCTTTATTGATAAGGAATTGATTGATTTTAGTGCTTCAACGAAGGTGCCTTTGTATCGTAAAATGATGCATGCCGATTTGGATAACCTTTATTTTATTGGTTTATGCCAACCACAAGGCTGCATCTGGCCATTAGCAGATCATCAAGCAAAGATTGTCGCGCGTATCATTACGGGCACATTGAAACGTCCTGAACAATTACACCAGAAAATTGAGCAGGAAATGAATAAACCCCATTACCGATTTAAGTCACACATGCGTCACGCTCTAGAGGTGGATTACCATATGTTTCGCCGCGAATTATTGGAAATGTTAGGTTAAATATACGTTCACGCAATCGCGCGTTCATCTACATGAATGTTTGCGATTGCGAAAAAATGCAAATCATCCCCAAGAACGGTGGCCTTTATTATCGTGGCGTAATACTGGATCGAAGCCTGAACCATTAATATTTACTTAAGTATTTTCTTGTACAATACGCACATCTTATTCATTACAAGTAAGGAATAATAGGATGCCAGTAAACAGGAAACTAATTTTAGGAATGCTTCGAGAAAATAATACACGAATCTATCAAGCAGTTTCTATTCATCAATTTGGCCCTACCTTACTACATGCCGTTGCAGATTATCCTGAGGTCTTAGCTCAAAATCTAGAATCATTAGCTGATAAAGGGCTGGCATCGGTAAAAACTAAAGATCACGCGGGTAATAGCGTATTACACAAAGCTGCAGGAAATCCACAGTCATTAAAAATAGTCCTGGAGCTATATCCTCAGGATGAATTACTCACCGCTTTGCGAGAAATTAACCACAATGGTGAAACCGTTTTGCATTTAGCGGCAAGAAATGAGCAATCATTGCAACTTCTTTCTTCTTATTTTTCTTCAAATGAACTGTTTACTACGGCACGAGAAAAGGATAAATCGGGTAACACGGTCTTACATTGCATAACAGCCAACGCGCCGGCTTTAAGTAAACTATTATCTTTTTACCCTGATATAGAACAAAAACGAAAAGCACTGCAAGAAAAAAATAAAAGTGGTGATACAGTGCTCCATAGTGCGGTTCCTTATACTGATTCCTTAATCCTTCTTTTCGCTTTAATTCATCAGAAAGAGCAAAAAGCGGTTCTTAACTTGAGAAACAATGATAGAGCTACGATCTTATTGCTTGCCTTAAATTACCCAGAAGCAATAACAGTTATTTTTAACTGGCTATTACCTGAACATCAGGCCTATGCAGTAACTGAGGGGGGGAAATATAGGTATGATCTATTGCACTGGGCAACGACTCCACAAGCCCTACAAACCATATTATCGTTTTTTACTGAAGAGCAATGTTTGTACTTTATTACAAGAACTGATGTGCACGGAAAGACTCTTTTAGCTAGAGCGATGAACAATACACCCAGACTATTAGCGATATTACAATGCTTTCCAGAGACAAAAAACTGGCAATTATGCACTCATCAGAAACATTTGACTCCCTGTTTAAATAATGAGAAAACTTTACAACAGTTGTTGACTTTGCATGTGCGAATTAATCAATTAAAAAGCTTTGGTATGCAAGCAGCAGGCATTAAGAATCCAGAGCATGATATTGTTGAGCTAGCGAATAGCTTAAGCGATTTAGTCGAAAAATTTGTCGATGCTAAAATTAATTCAAAACCTGAGAAAATAGTGTCAGTACAAACTCAATTTAAAGAGAAAATGGAGAATGCTTATAAGGAGTTACAAACCGATAAAGAGTTTCTCATGGCTATTTTTGCTAACCTGTTAATTGCCGCTACAGGTGTCGGTATCCTATTCATTGCAGCAAAATTCTTTCTCACTGGCAGTACCTTTTTTATGGAAACCAAGCGCCAGCAACAGGCAGGTCTCATTAATAAGTCCTTTCAAGAGATAAGTGCTCTAGCTGCGTTTCAAGCCTGACGAGAGGATGTGAGGGGCTTATGTGCTTCTTTATCGAATTTCTCTTAACCTAGTGATTTTTTCCTACTTTTTCATGGGGATTGGACTTTTCCACAGATTATTGCTCAATAAACGACCATTTATTCATTCCAAGTGCGAGGTATTATAACAGTAACTGAAAAGCTTGATAGATCTTGAATAACACGAACGAAACCAATGGATTTCGTTCGTATATTAAGAGCAGTATTAAGATATTTTACGTGATTCCTGGCGCTTGATTAAAGCGGTCATTAGTTTTTCAATATTGGTCGTATGAGGATTTTTTTGATCTAGAATAGCTTGTGTACGCTCTTCACAATATCCTTTTACTTCTTTATCTGGAAAGATATAAAATTTCTTTTGAGCTACTTCGTACACTATATGCTGCGCTATATCCATTGGGGGCCGTGAGTGAGCTAATAAGGATTTTAATGCGCCATGTAAGCTAGATTGGCTGTCCGCAGGATAGGATAACAATCCCGTATCAGTGAATGATGGAAATATTACAGAGACATCAACCGGTTTGTCTAAACGATTCAAATCAAAATATAAAGACTCCGATAAAGCCAAAGCCGCATGTTTGGACATGGAGTAGGGGGCTGTTTGTGAGCCTGCGCATAGAGCGTATAAGCTTGCCATGTTAATGATGTGTGAGCGAAAATTTTGCTGGAATAAAAAGGGGGTAAAGGCTTGGATTACATGAATCATTCCATGCAGGTTAACATTCATAACCTGTTTGACTTGCTCCGCATTTAAGTCCCAAACAGGGGCTAGTTCGCCAATAATGCCTGCATTATTATAGAGCCAATCAATACGACCTAACTCGCGTTGCGTTTGTTGAGCCAGAGCTTTTACCTCATCTGCCTGAGTCACATCGCAAGCAATGGCAATAATTTTTCTCTGGAATTTAGCTTGGAGACGTTCTGCTTCCTGATAGAGCTTAGTGCTGTCTTTATCAACCATAACCACAATATTGTCTTGTTCTAAGTGAACTTGGGTTAATGCTAAGCCTATACCATTAGCAGCACCGGTAATTACAGCTACTTTCATGTATAAAACACCTTTTTAGGTAAAACCCAATTTTGCTATACTTTAGCTATGAAGTGCAAATAATAAGGAGCTATTTTGAAAAACAGTGGTGAAATACCTGAACCTAATGAGATTCCTGACTCTCCTGATGAATATCCATCAAATCCAGAACCTATTGAGCCAGAGGATCCAAATCTTCCTGAACCGGAGCCATTAGAACCGCTGGAGCCATTTGCGGATTAAAAGGGGCGTGATAAGTCAAGAAATTTTACATTGACGCATAGGTTGGGCTAAGTGTCCAACCTAAATTAATGAACAAATAAATTATTATAAAAAATAGAAAGGTTATCCATAAAACGCCAAGGCATTTTTTTGCTCTTTCTGGATTTTTGTTGGTTAAAAAGAAGGAGTAAGCGCCTAAAAAACCACAAGAAGAACCCAAAAGTGTTCCGCCAATTACATCTACGAACCAGTGAACTTGCAGTAATACTCGTGAAATCGCTTGTAGCAAAATATACAAGCAGGCGAAGGCAATTACAGGCCATTTGGATTTTATTTGATTACAAATTAATGCTGTAATGAATATTGTATAGGTGGCGCATAATGTTACATGTCTACTTGGAAACGCATAGCTCTCAGATGCTTTCGTAAAAGGGACCTCTGGCCGGGGAATGGCAATGAAAAGTTTGAAAAAATAAGCAAGAAATGCAGCAAAGGCAATAATTCCTATTAAATGCATTGCTAAATTTGTTTCCTTTTTTAATAACAATATTACTCCCGCGCTCATGAACGCAGGGAGGATTATAAATTTGTTTCCGAATAAAGATATTAGTGTACTGAAAAAGTCTGTATACGAATTTTTTATTTTTTGACTTAGAATAAAAATATCATTATTAATTGACAAAAAAGAGGCGTGTTGACAGATAGCAAAGATAAGGCAGCCAAATAAGAAGAAACAAAATACCCCTATAAATAAATATATATCTTGTCTTTTCTCGTTCATCAATTTCCCTTGTAGCTATATAAGCTTTGATTTAATTTTATTACAGGCGAAATACGCAATAGTCTAAATAGCGCCTAAAACAAACCCCGTGAAGACTCCAGCACTCATCGACATAATTGAGGATAGATTTTGTGTGTAATGGTGGAGGGCTGGTATTTCATGAGTAATAATACTTCCGCCCACTAAAAACATGGCAATTGTTCTTATTATACTTAAAATTCTCATAAGTATACGCCAATAATCATACGTATTGAAAGTATGACCAATACTAGTATTTGATTCATTAATGATGAAGAGGCCAAAGCTTTTTATACGGTCGTTTATTTCCCAGTAATCAAATACTGCAAAGCTGAACCAATATCTTGTGCCCGCATTAAACTTTCCCCAATTAAAAACGTATTAATTCCATTAGCTTGCATTAAAGCAACGTCCATGTGAGTATTAATCCCACTTTCAGTAATAACGATTCTATCCTGAGGAACCAGGTCTTTTAAATTAATGCTTAACTGAATATCGGTTTTAAATGTATGTAGGCTACGGTTATTTATTCCCATAAGCGGTGTAGGCAAATGCAATGCGCGGTCTAACTCTTTTCGAGTATGGCTTTCCACGAGTACTGCCATATTTAATTCCTGCGCTAACCGACAATAATCAGCAAGTTGTGCATCATCGAGCAGGGCAACAATTAATAAAATACAATCTGCACCTAGTGATTGGCTTTCATAAATTTGGTATTCATCGAGGATAAAATCTTTGCGTAATACCGGTAAGTTACAATGCGATTTTGCAAGGGCTAAGTAATCTGGATGGCCTTGGAAGAATTCAATATCCGTAAGTACTGACAAACAACGAGCACCATGTTGCGCATAGATTTCAGCAATTTGCGCTACATCAAAGTCTTCTCTTATCAAACCTTTACTCGGTGAAGCACGTTTAATTTCGGCAATAATGGCTGGAGTTGTATTGTCTTTTAAGGCAGCAACAAAATCACGGCGTTCCCATTGGGCTTGTTCAAGCGAGCTTAATGGATGTAGTTTTTTTGCTTGGGCGACTTCATTTAATTTATGCTGGGCAATGCGTTCTAAAACACTATTCATGATGCGATTCTTCATTTAAAGTTTGAGTTAATTGGCAAAGTTGTTGAAAACATTGTGCGGCTCTACCACTATCCAAAGCTTCTTCAGCTAGTTCTAGAGCTTGGGCAAATGAACGTTCTTCTTTGGCGCAGTAAATTGCTGCCGCAGAGTTTAGCAATACCATATCGCGTGCGGCACCTTTCGCGCCTGAGAATACGGATTGGATAATTGTTAAACTTTGGCTTGGCGAATCAACAATAATTTCATCCAGTGAACTGTGGTGGATGTCATGCTCAGCAGGGATAATCGACCACTCCTTAAATGATCCTTGATAATATTCAATCACCTGGGTAGGTGCGACAATACTAATTTCATCCAAACCATCTTGCGAGCTAATCACTAAAGCGCGTTCACTTCCTAAGTTCGCAAGAACGGTAGCTAAAGGTTTCTGCCAGCTTGTTGAAAAAACGCCAACAACTTGTCTTTTTACGCGAGCGGGATTGATTAATGGTCCTAATAGATTAAATAAGGTACGAATACCTAATTGTTGGCGTGCAGTACGGGCGTGTTGCATAGCAGGGTGGTAACTGGGAGCAAATAAAAATGCAAGATTGCATTCCTGCATGCACGCTTTCATATGTTGGTCAGAAAGGTTGAGTACAAATCCTGCTTGCTCGAGCAAATCAGCACTACCACTGCGACTGGAAACAGAGCGATTGCCATGTTTGGCTACGGAAAATCCGGCAGCAGCAACCACAAAACTGCACGCTGTGGATACGTTAAACGTATTTTTACCATCACCGCCAGTACCCACAATATCAATTAAATTAGCCCCTAACTCAATTGTATGAGCTAACTCTTGCATCACCTTTGCTGCAGCGGTGAGTTCGCTTGCAGTTTCTCCCTTAGTGCGCATTAATGCTAAAAAGGTAGCGATTTGCAGGTCATTATATTGGCCAGACATGCAGGCATGAATTACGTCATGCATTTGCTCTGCATTTAATTCCTGCTTTGCGATTAACTGTTCAAATAGATGATTGGGTTTCATAGCTTAAAAAATTCTCTAATAATTGCTGACCATATTGACTTAAAATTGCTTCAGGGTGAAATTGTAGCCCAAAAACAGGATATTGACGATGCGAAATTGCCATAATTGTATTATCCACCCAAGCATCTATAGAAAAACAATCTGGCAAGCTGGATGCTTCAACGGCAAGAGAGTGGTAACGAGTTGCTTGAAACCCTACAGGGATATTATGAAAAAGGCCTCGTTGGCGATGCTGAATTTGCGAGGTTTTTCCATGCATGATTTCAGGAGCAGAGATAATCTGGCCACCAAATGCTTGTGCAATACATTGATGTCCTAAACAAACGCCTAAAATGGGAATTTCTTGATGGAACTCATGAATGGCGGCCAGAGAAATACCTGCATCATCAGGACCTTTAGGTCCTGGAGAAATAACCAGATACTCAGGGGTTAACTTACGTATTTCTTGGATGCTTATTTGATCATGCGTTGAAACACGTACTTCCTGATTTAAGCATTGAAAATATTGCACCAGGTTATAAGTAAATGAATCATAATTATCAATAATAAGTAGCATGATGATGGTCTATAAAGTAAAGTCTTCACCCAAATAAACTGCTCTAACTTGTTGATTTGCAAGGATGGTTTCTGGGGTTCCTTCGCATAATATTTTCCCCTGACTGACGATATAAGCTCGCTCACAAATATCTAGTGTTTCTCGGACATTGTGATCGGTAATTAAAACTCCAATGCCTTTATTGCATAAATGCTGAATAATTTTTTTAATATCAATTACGGAAATTGGATCGACCCCAGCAAAGGGTTCATCAAGAAGGATGAATGAGGGTTCAATTGCCAAGGCGCGGGCAATTTCTACACGTCGGCGTTCTCCTCCAGATAACGCCATACCCATGCTATTACTAATATGCGCAATATGAAATTCTTGCAGTAGTAGATCGAGTTTTTCTTCTCGAGCCTGCTCATTTAAATCCGGTCTAAGCTCTAAAATAGCCATAATATTTTCGGCGACCGTAAGCTTACGAAACACGGAAGCCTCTTGAGGCAAGTAGCTAATTCCCAAACGGGCACGTTGGTGCATGGCATTCGAGGTAATGTCTTGATTGTCGATGATAATTTGCCCCTCATCACAAGACTGTAAACCCACGATCATATAAAAGCAGGTGGTTTTTCCCGCACCATTAGGGCCTAATAAGCCTACACATTCACCTTTTTTGATGTGGATGCTTACTCCATTGACCACTGTTCGCGATTTAAATGATTTTTTTAGGTTTCGCGCTTCTAATAAATTCATAGAGATTTCTTTTCAGGATGATAAATTATAGTTATTCTTCGTTTTTTATCGCCATTAGACAGAACGTGCTGTTTGATGGTGTCATAGCGTATTCTAGCTGCTGAAAATGAGTCATTTCCTTGTTCTACCCGGGCATTCCCAATGAGCTCAATGATGTGAGTTAATGGGTAATAGCGTATGGTATCGGCATAGGCATGCATTTGAGGCTTCTTAGGATCGGTCGTTGTCCAATAATGTGCTTGCTTGCCATCACTGCCTTTGGCGATGGCTAAAACCAGCTGGTTTTTCTCGTTACCCTTAGTAATTGCTTTTGCTGCCTGTAGCTTGGTTGTGCCTTGTATTAATTCCACATTACCAATATAAACGCCTTTATGATTTTGCTGATTCAAATCCGCTGAATCCGCTTGCACGTGCATGACTTGCTCTCTATCAGTGGACAGGGCATAGCCAGGACATGCCAAAATGCATACAGCACTGTACAGAATACCTTTAACCATTTGCTGGAACATAGCTTCCTCGTGCTTGATGAAGTAATTCTACTCTTTTTTCATCCAGATAAGCATTCATGCCTTTGGATTGAATAATATTACCTGGTTGCTCGTAGGTTACAAGCAGATCGGTAGATGCTTTTTTCTCATTTGGATAATAAGTTACCTCTTCAGTTCTTAAGGTACTCCCTTGAACATTATCCCCTTTGGTTTGGTGGACAACCACATCACCTATGAAAACGATTCGCTGACCACCTTCAAAAGATTTGGCGTTATTGGAGCGGATATCCCAAGGCGGCTGCTGTTCTTGGCTCACTAAAATACGCGGTTTTTGAAAAAAATACACATCACCTTTTTGAATGTGTCGCATCTTTGGCGTGGCTAAAAGCGTTGTTAGCGTGCCTTTTTCATCAAATTGGCGTACTTTCACACGAGAAATGGTCGTATCAACGGAATTAGCTAAGGTTTCACTGTCCAAGCGCATGATGCCGGAAGAATGACTGTAATACCAGCCTGAACCTGCTAGAGCAATGAGTGTTAGAAAAAGCCAAATACCTTGTTTTGCTGCATTCATTATTTTAGATAACCTTTTATCGCCAAATCCATTTTGTTTTGCGCGTTAAGAATCAGGTCGCATAGTTCACGGACAGCACCGCGACCTCCAGGATGTTCAGTTTGCCAAACGGAAATTTCTTTAACTGCAGGTACGGCATTTGCTACAGCGACACCTAAGCCTACTTTTTGTATCAGCGGCATATCTGGAAGATCATCGCCAATATAAGCGAATTGTTCGTCTTCAAGACTTAATGTTTTTTTCAATTGCTCATAAGTATCTTGTTTATTTAACTGATCTTTGTAGTAATGCTTGATACCTAATTGTTGCATTCGATGATCCACGACCGCATTGCGGGAACCAGTAATCACTGCCACATCAATTCCTACAGCCATCAGTAATTTTAAACCTAGGCCATCATGGATGTGGAAGGTCTTAAGCTCATTAAAATGATTATCAATGTATAATAGGCCGTCTGTGAGTACGCCATCCATATCACAAATAAGGCATTTAATTTGTTGTGCTTTTTCAATTAATTTATTCATTTAAAAAACACCTGCTTTTAATAAATCATGAAGGTGAACTACCGCAACAGGGCGGTTATGCTCATCCGCTACAATTAATGATGTAATGCTGTGCTTTTGCATTACTGCTAATGCTTCAGCTGCAAGAACCCCTGGACGAATAGTACGTGCATTTTGGGTCATTACATCTTTTAGCTGTGTAGTATTTATATCACATTGTCGGGTTAAGGTGCGGCGAATGTCACCATCGGTATAGACACCAACCAGATAACCTTTGGAATCTGTAACGCAAGTCATCCCGAGTTTTTTATTCGTTACTTCAATTAATGCTTCGCTGATCGTTGCATTTTCATTAATTAATGGCAATTCATTGCCTTGATGCGCAACATCGTCAATGCGTAGTAACAGACGCTTGCCTAAAGAACCTCCTGGATGCGATAAAGCAAAATCCTCTTCGCTAAATCCGCGGGCTTGCAGTAGGGAAATGGCTAGGGCATCACCCATAACTAAAGCAACTGTAGTGCTGGTGGTTGGGGCAAGGCCTAAAGGACAAGCTTCTTGTTTGATGCTCACATCCAAATTGACATCTGCGGTACGGGCAAGAACCGATTCGCTATTACCTGTTAATGTAATTAAAGGGATTTCCATCCGCTTTAATAAAGGAAGCAGGGTAACGAGTTCTGAGGTATTGCCTGAGTTAGAAATAGCAATCACCGCATCTTGGCGGGTAATCATTCCTAAGTCGCCATGACTGGCTTCACCTGGGTGCATAAAAAACGAAGGGCTGCCTGTACTTGCTAATGTTGCGGCAATTTTATTGGCAATATGCCCTGACTTTCCCATTCCTGTAACAACAATTCGCCCTTGGCAGGCAAGCAGTAATTCACAGGCTTTGGCAAAGCGTTCATCAATACGTTGGGTTAGTTCGAAGACCGCTTGTGCCTCAGTTTCGATGACGGCAAGTCCAAGTGTGCAAAAATTCATAGGCTACTATTTGTTTCCTTTTTGTTTAGTTTTCATTCTAACATAATGACTCGTCGTTGCAAAACCGTGACATTTTTATGGGGCTATCTCGCCACAGTAAAGCATTATCGATGTACAATTCATTTATGAATGGCTTTAGGCATTCTTAGCCTGAAAGGCTATTGTAAGTGGGTAATTAAGATCAAATTTTATTTGTTATGTAGCGATGTTTCCTGGCAAGTTCTTGCAGTTAGTTAAGAAAAAGACGCAGAGATAGACCGTTCATCCATGCTCAATGTGTATTTTATTGGGGCAATGTGATTTTATTTGGGTAGGTATTTATTTTTTTTTTAAATTTAAGAGACTCATTTTTCCAGGAACCAGTATATACTTGTACTTTTGGCCATAACCGGAACTTGAAAGCATGCCTGAAAATTGGGTTGAAATTAATGATCTGATCTTTACTCGAGAGAGTCGACGCATCTTCAATGGCATTAATATGACCGTGAAACGAGGTAAAATCACGGCTATTATGGGGCCGAGTGGTTCTGGAAAAACAACCTTATTGCAACTAATTGGTGCACAATTAACGCCTCATGGCGGTACCATTCAGGTTAATGGTCAAGATATCCATCAATTACCGCGCAAAGCATTATATGATGCACGTCGTGATATGGGTTTACTTTTTCAAAGTTCTGCTTTATTTACTCATCTTAATGTATTTGATAACGTCGCGTTCCCCTTAAGAGAACATACACAACTTAATGACTCTATGGTGCGTGACATTGTTTTGATGAAACTGCAAGCCGTAGGCTTACGCGGTGCCGCAGAATTAATGCCAGCACAATTATCCGGTGGGATGGCGCGCCGGGTTGCTTTAGCACGTACTATCGCTCTGGATCCCGAGCTCATGATGTACGACGAGCCATTTACTGGCCAAGACCCAATTTCATTAGGTGTTCTAGTACGTTTAATTAAGCGTTTAAACCAACTATTAAATACGACAACCATCATTGTCTCTCATGATGTTGAAGAGACCTGTTCTATTGCAGATTATATTTATCTGATTGCTGGGGGAAAAATAATAGGGGAGGGCACTCCTGAAGAGTTAGTCCGCTCACCTGAGCCTCAGGTCAAGCAGTTTATGCATGGAGAAGCTGATGGTGTGGTGCCATTCCATTATCCAGCCCGTCCTTATACAGAGGAGCTATTAGATGCTTGATTTGATTATGCGCTTGGGAAATCGTAGCACTCGCGCTTTACAAAATCTGGGTAGCTCTGGTTTGTTTTTGTTTTTGATGTTATTTCGCAAGCCCAGTATCAGCAAATTATGGCCTTTATTGCGTTATCAAATACATTTCGTTGGCGTCTTATCCTGTTTGATTATTGTTGTCTCCGCTTTGTTTATTGGCATGGTTGTGGGATTGCAAGGTTATAATACGCTGCAAAAATTTGGTGCGGCAACCCAATTAGGCCAACTGTTGGCATTAAGTATTGCCAGAGAACTTGGGCCGGTAATTAGTGCTTTATTATTTGCTGGTCGTGCAGGTTCAGCATTAACTGCAGAAATTGGCTTGATGAAGGCTACAGAACAGTTATCCAGCATGGATATGATGGGGGTAGACCCCTTAGGGCGAGTTATTTATCCTCGCTTTATGGCGGGCTTTATTACTTTGCCTGTCTTGGCATTAATTTTCTCTGCGGTAGCGATCTTTGGTGGCTACTTTATTGGGGTGCATTGGTTAGGTGTAGATTCTGGAAGCTTTTGGTCCAATATGCAGGCGGCAGTAAATTTTCGTATTGATGTACTCAGTGGTATCATTAAAAGTTTGGTGTTTGCTTTTGTTGTAACTTGGATTGCGGTATTTCAGGGGTTTGAGTGTGTGCCTACAGCAGAAGGTATTAGTCAGGCGACGACCAAAACGGTTGTTTATGCGTCGCTTGCTGTGTTAGGTCTGGATTTTTTGTTGACTGCAATGATGATTGGAGATTGGTAAATGAGTAAGCAACGTTACGTAGATGTGAGTGTTGGCCTATTTATGTTGCTTGGTTTGTTGGCCCTGCTGGTCATGGCAATGAAGGTTAGTAATATTTCTGATTTTATGTCTGATAAGAGTTACAATGTTACTGCGGATTTTACTGATATTGGTGGCTTAAAAGTGCGTGCACCAGTTACGGTTGCTGGGGTTAAAATTGGTGAAGTAACGCATATTGAATTACAACCAGGCGAACTTAATGCCAAGGTTACGATGCGTCTACAGAGCGATAAAAAAATACCCTATGAAGATTCTTCAGCACGAATTTTAACGCAAGGCTTGCTTGGTTCCAATTATATTAGTATTGTTCCCGGTTTTGACGATGATGCAAATCGCGAGCATCCTTATTTGCGCAATGGGGATGTAATTGCTAAGACTCAAGAAGCGGTGATTCTTGAAAATCTAATCGGTCAGCTTTTATTTAATATTAATAAAAAGTAATTACAATAAAATTAAGGTACGGACATGAGAATATTAAAAAATATTTTATTTGTTGTTGGCGTGATTTTATCACCTGTAATCATGGCCCAAAATTCACCGGTGCCCATGTTGGAACAAACTGCAAATGAAATTATTGCGACCTTAAAAGAAAATAAAACAAGCTTAAAAAATAATCCGGGCATTATTTATGCTGCGGTTGAAAAGCATTTATTACCTATTGTTGATGTCGCGGGTATGTCTCGTTCTGTTTTGGGCAGACAGGCTTGGATGAACGCTTCTGTGGCGCAAAGAGAGCAATTCTCTAAAGAGTTTACCCGCTTAGTTATTCGTACGTATTCCAGTCCTTTGACTCAATATTCTGATGAATCAGTGCAGTTTTTGCCACTTAGAGCGGCAACGAATACTCGTTTCCTTCGCGTTAATAGTGTGATTGTGCGCAGTGAAGGCCAAAATATTCCTTTAACATATAGCCTGGTTGATAAAAATGGCCAATGGAAAATTTATGACATTAGTGTTGAAGGGGTTAGCCTATTGCAAAGCTTTAGATCCCAATTTGCTCAAGTACTGCAAAACTCCAGTATGGATGAAGTGATCAAGCAAATGCAGCACAAACAATTAAAAAGGGCTTCTTAAGTGAAAACAGTTCATTTTAAGCCTATTGAACTTAGCTTCAAATCAGTAGTTGAGGTACGAGCTCAACTTTATAAGACTTTGATGGATGGTGCGAGTACTCACTTAGTTCTTAATCTAAGTGAGGTAACTCATTGCGATAGCGCAGGGATGGCGTTGCTTATCGAAGCCAGAAAGTTGTGCAAAAAAAATAATAAGACTTTCGAGATTATCGGTATGTCTGCAGAGACTGAGTCTCTAGCGGACTTTTGTGGTGTGAAAGATATTTTGGAAGTCGTTTAGAACCTACTCATTGTTATTAATTTAGCATCCCCGAGTAGACATAGGAAGCCACCACCGAATGCCTGCGACTTCAGCCAGTGTAACCTGGTTGCAAGGAACCATATTCGCCTAGGCCCCGAGGCTTTTATTTGCGGGACGTAAAATAGGCTGAGTAGACCCGGTTATGCTAATTTAACGGCACTGTAGATTTAATCGGTAGAAAACTGTATTTATTCTAATTTGTGAGCTAATTTTAATGGTAAGTAATGAAGAAATAGAACAAAAACTTAGATCTACTAACGAGGTTTTTCTCGTTAAAGTGGACGGGGACGGTTATCAATATAAGGTAACTGTAGTCAGTGACGTATTTTTAAATAAATCAAAAGTTGCTCGGCAGCAATGGGTATACGCGCAGCTAAAAGAATTAATTACCACTGGCAAACTTCATGCGATAAGCATGGATACGTGGACACAAGAAGAATGGGGGAGACAACATGGATAAATTATTAATTAACGGCGGTAAGGCATTACATGGTGAAGTGGTTATTTCCGGTGCAAAAAATGCGGCTTTACCTATTATGGCAGCCAGCTTACTTGCCAGTGACCATGTTACGATTTCGAATGTTCCCCATCTTAAAGACATCACTACCATGATGGAATTGTTAGGACAATTGGGCGCTCACTTGATTGTAGATGAAAAAATGAATGTTCAGGTTGATTCCGGTCAAGTGAATGAATTTGTTGCACCTTACGAGTTAGTTAAAACCATGCGTGCTTCTATTTTAGTATTGGGCCCCATGTTAGCACGTTTCGGTAAAGCCGATGTGTCCTTACCTGGTGGATGTGCGATTGGTACACGCCCAGTTGATTTACACCTAAAAGCATTAAAATCTATGGGTGCAGACATTACCGTTAAGAATGGCTATATCAACGCACGTTGTAAGCGTGGTCGTTTACAAGGTAAGCGTATTATGTTTGATACCGTAACCGTAACGGGTACTGAAAACATTCTTATGGCTGCGGCTCTTGCTGAAGGTACTACGGTAATTAAAAATGCTGCTCGTGAGCCAGAGGTAGTTGATTTAGCGAATTTCCTAATCCAAATGGGTGCTAAAATTTCCGGTGCTGGAACTTCAATTATTGAAATTGAAGGGGTTGAGGCACTGTCAGGTGGTACTTACTCTGTAATGTCAGATCGTATTGAGGCCGGTACTTATTTAGCTGCTGCTGCCTTGACTCGCGGGCATGTGACTGTAAAACGTGTACGTCCTGATACCTTATTATCACAATTATGCAAATTTGAAGAAGCAGGCGCGGAATTAACGATTGGCGAAGATTGGGTTAGCCTCAATATGAACAATTTGCGTCCTCAAGCGGTGAATATTTCTACAGCACCTTATCCTGCTTTTGCAACAGACATGCAAGCTCAGTTTATGGCTATGAACTCCGTAGCTGAAGGTTCTTCAACAATTGTGGAAACAATTTTTGAAAACCGTTTTATGCATGTTCAAGAATTACAACGTATGGGTGCTCAAATCCAGTTAAATGGAAATACGGCGATCATTAACGGAGTTGAAAAACTAACTGGTGCACCAGTAATGGCAACAGATTTACGTGCGTCTGCCAGTTTGATTCTAGCCGGTCTTGTTGCTGATGGGGAAACTACTGTAGAACGCATTTATCATGTGGATAGAGGCTATGAGCGTATCGAAGAAAAGCTCTCTCTATTAGGTGCGGACATCAAGAGAGTTTCTGATCGGTGATAACCCAAAAAGAATTAACCTCACACCTGCAACAGTTATTAAGCTGTGATCGTTTTAATGATTATGCGCCTAATGGCATGCAGGTAGAGGGTAAAGAACAGATTAAACGCATCTGTACTGCAGTAACTGCTTCTGAGGATGTAATTTCTCAAGCAATTGATTGGAATGCAGATGCTTTATTAGTTCATCATGGTTATTTTTGGCGTGGCGAATCCCCCGTCATTACGGGCATGAAGCGTCAACGACTGCAAAAATTATTAAGCCATGAGATTAATCTCATGGCTTACCATTTACCGCTTGATTGCCATCTTGAATTAGGCAACAATGCCTGTTTGGCAAAATTATTTGAAGTGAATTCAATACAAATGCATCGCATCGGCGGTACTGATAATTTGCTATGGTCAGGCCAATTAGCAACAACGATGACTAGTAACGAGCTTAGCAAATTTTTAGCGGTTAAATTAGGGCGACAGCCTTTGATGATTGAAGGCCATAACCGCAAGGTCAGCCGCATTGCTTGGTGTAGTGGCGCGGCTCAAGATTATATTGCAGAGGTAAGTCGTTTAGGTGTGGATGCTTATTTGAGTGGGGAAGTATCGGAACGTACCTATTATGAGGCGCAAGAATTAGGTATTAATTACTATGCTTGTGGGCATCATGCTACGGAACGTTATGGCATCCAGGCTTTAGGTGACTATTTAAGTTCTTATTTTGATTTAGAATATGTGTTTTTTGATAGCGCGAATCCGGTCTGAACTATTTTAATTCATCTCGAATTATCCAAGAATCTCATTAACCCTACCTTTTCTCATTCTACACTTGTACCACTTAGCCGCATAAGCTACCATGTGCTCATAATCGCTAATGGGCTGTTTTAATGAGCAATTTCCGGTACATAATACTTTCTGTTTTTTTATTTTGTTCCTTCCTGACGCATGCAGGCGCAGAAGCACAGAATAAAGCTTTTCGCAGTTTCTGGCATCCTACATACCAAGGCGAGCGTTTAAACTATTGCACAGTTGATGGGAAAGAGTGCGGTAAAGCAGTAGCTAATCGCTATTGTAAAATGATGGGCTACGAATCGGCCAATCAAAGCGTTATTGCATATAATATTGGCTTAACTAATTTTATATCCAGCAAGGCACAATGCAAAGGCTGGCGTTGTAATGGTTTTATGACCATCGGCTGTGTCACTCATATGTCACATACATCATCTAAATCCTACCATTACCGTGAGAAGCGTTATGTTGTCCCACGTTTTGATCATTATCGTGTAGATTGGTGTTACGATACGAAAAAAGAATGTGGTTCACGTGCCGCTAATTCTTTTTGCCGACGTATGGGATATATGCAGGCGAAGCATTTTGCTAAAGAAACGCAAGTTGCGGCAACGAAGACTATAGGTAGCCAAGAACTGTGTTTTGGTAATCAATGTGAGGCGTTTAAGCTGATTGTTTGTTATCGGTGAGTTATTCTTGATAATGTTAAGTACCGATTGTAACGAGTAGGCTGGATTTTTCAGCCCAGCCTTCATTCTCGAGATCCTTGATACTCCTCGAAATTTCTAGAATTCCCGCAGTTTGACCGTGGATGCCATCGATCTTACGACACCGTGGGGATTCTGCTGGTGGTTTGTCGATATTCGTAAACTAACTCATAGATTAGTACGTAGTTTTTGAAGCTCCACTGTCCAATTACTAACACAGAAGTCCTGGTTGCAAGCAACCAGGTGTTTTTTAATTCTTAGTAGTGGCTTAACTATTTTTTTTCTTCTTCAGACTTTGATTGGTCAGCGGCTTTCGTTTCTGTGGGTTTAGCTTCTTCGTTTGAATCAGATTGTGCACGCTGTTCTTTATAATCGTGGATAATCTGGGTAACACTCGTTTTAATATCCCCGAACAATTTACTTGTCATTGAAGCCAGCTCTTTGAGATCAGGCATTTTTGATTTTGGCTCGCTCATCGCTTGTCACTCCATTTGCTAACATCGGTTTAGGTAATGTGATTTAAGTATATACTAATAAATACAAATTTGCTGGTGAGTCAATAATTCCAGTAAAAGAAGTTGGGGCATAAATAGTGGTATGACGCTGCGTTAAATGAGTTTTAAATTACATAAAAAAGGTGTAGCCCGTATTAGACGAATTCGTAATACGGGAAGTTGATGCACGGATAGTTCCGCATTAGGATTAGGCCCAAGGATGCATAAATCTCATGGCCGGTTTAAGCAATTTATTTACTAAAGAAGTTTTCGGTGGAATGGATAATTTGAATACCTTATAGCTTGCTAGCTTGTCGATAAGGTAATCATCACTCGTAGCTAATTTATCAACAAGTTTTAAGTCTAAAGCATCCGTAGCTAACCAATGTTCCCCGGTAGCAATTTCATCCATATTCAACTGTTCGCGATTAGCAGCAACATACTTTCTAAATGCAGCATGTATTTTTTCCAAATCTTCCTGGAATTTCTTGCGGCCTTTTTCGGTATTTTCCCCAAACATGGTTAATGTGCGCTTATATTCTCCAGCAGTTAACAGTTCTACATCAACATCATGGTTTTTAAGCCAACGATGGAAATTAGGTATTTGTGCCACAACACCAATAGAGCCAATAATTGCAAAAGGCGCGGCAATGATGTGATTAGCAACACAGGCCATTAAATAACCACCACTTGCAGCAATTTTATCAATACTCACGGTAAGCGGGATTTTTCTGTCGCGAATACGTTGCAATTGAGACGCTGCTAAACCATAGCTATTAACTACCCCTCCAGGGCTATCCAAGCGGATTAAGACTTCATCTTCCGCGGTAGCAATTGAGATAACAGCGGTGATTTCATCGCGGAGCTGATCCACTTGTGATGCTTTTATATCCCCTTGAAAGTCAATCACATAAAGTGAAGGACGTTTGGGGTCTTTTTTCTTTTTACCTTTCTGTCTGGGTAATTTCTTTCCCAGAATTTCCTTGCTCATCAGTGAATGCAAATGCTCATAATGCTCATTTAAGGAGGTGACTTCTAATTTAGCTTTGGGTTTTCTGCTCATTGAGAAAAAGCCGGCAAAAACCACCAAAAAGGCAACAACCACAGTGATGGATTTTAAAAGGAATAAACCATATTGACTCAAGAATTCCATTGCAGTCCTTTCAAATAAATAAAGCCGGATTATGGCGGGCAATGGGGATATGTGCAAGTGCAAACAGCTTGAATCCTAAAAAAACCAGCGGAATCGCAATAGTGCTGATATTTAGGGCTTTTTCCTTATTTTCACAGGAGCCATTTTTGTTACGCAGCGATTGATGATTCACGTTGCGAATTGTCAACAGACAATGGTTTTAGTACCATGCATGCTTTCTCATAATGGCTCATATGTTCATGCTTGATGTAATTAATCTCGGCTTTGATTATCAAGAGCAACCTTTACTTAATAATGTTGCTTTTCATTTGCCCGCAGGAGGATTACTCCATCTTCAAGGGGCAAACGGTGCGGGAAAGACCACCTTACTTAAATTAATCGCTGGTTTATACCGTCCTGCTGAGGGAGAAATACGTTTTGCTCAGAAAGACATTCATCAGGATCTGGGAGAATATCAACGGAAAATATGTTTTGTGGGACATAAAACAGGGATAAATCCTAGTTTAACTTTAAGGGAAAACTGTTTGTTTGACTTGCACTATAAAAAACAGCCGATTGATGAATTAGCCACAATATTCAAGTTACAAGCTCATTTAGATTACCCATGTGCATTATTATCTGCTGGACAGCGCAGACAGGTCGGTTTATTACGCTTGTGGATGACCAATGCTAAATTGTGGCTGCTCGATGAACCGCTGGTTGCCTTAGATGATACAGCTTTAGAAATTATTATCACTAAAGTGGAAGAGCATCGAAAAGAAGGGGGGGCTATTCTATTGACCTCCCATCAAAAATTACCCATGAATCCAGCTACTTACCAGGAGCATAGATTATGAGCTCCGCTATTGCCTTATTCAAAAATCAATGTAAACGCGAATTATTAATTCAAGTAAGGCAGATTCGTTTTTTGGTTAACTCCTGCCTTTTTCTACTGATTTTCTTATTTATGTTTCCTTTAACCCTAAAACCGGAAGTGGAGTTATTAAGAACTATTGCCCCAGGCTTAGTGTGGATGGCAATCCTCTTATCCATGTTATTGTCTGCGGAGCGCTTATTTCAGCAAGACTATGAGCAGGGGGTGATTGAACAATGGTTGGTTTCAGGGCAATCATTACCCTTAATGGTTTGTGCTAAGGTGATTGCTCATTGGTTGTTTCTCTTACTGCCTTTGTTAATTTTATGTCCTTTAGTCGCACTATTATTTTCGCTAACCACCTGGGAAACCTGGATTTTGGCCCTGACCATTCTATGTGGTACGCCAGCTTTATTATTTTTATGTGCTTTGGTCGCAGCGTTCGGTGCTGGGAGTAATCAGCGGGGGGTATTGATGGCATTAATACTATTACCTCTAACCTTACCCTTGCTTATTTTTGGTAGTGGTACTTTGCATGTTGCTATGCAATCTTTACCGGTAAATGGTTATTTAGCCTTATTACTGGCGATGTCGGTGATTGCGGTAGGCTTTCTGCCTTATGCCATTACTGGGGTGATCCGAATCAGTCATGCAGAGTGATTACATATTGCCTATTTTGCGAAAGTACAGTTACATGATAAAATCTGTCTTTTTTTGGTTTCCTTTATTCCTATGTGGAAAATATTATATCAATTGGCTTCGCCAAAATCATTCTATGAATATACAGGGCGCTTGCTTCCCTGGCTTTCTTTCAGTGCAGTACTGACCTTAATCGTAGGAATTGTTTGGGGGCTGGCTTTTACTCCTCCTGACTACCAACAGGGTGATGCATTTCGTATTATTTACGTTCATGTTCCCAGTGCTTTTTTATCTATGGCACTTTACGGATGGATGGGTTTTTTGGCTGTTTTACTCTTGGTTTGGCGGATTAAAATCGCCGGTTTGCTGATTAATCAAGTGGCTCAATTTGGCGCATGCATGGCTTTTCTCGCTTTGGTTACTGGCAGCATTTGGGGTAAACCGATGTGGGGTGCCTGGTGGGTTTGGGATGCTCGACTAACCTCTGAACTGATTCTTTTATTACTCTATGCTGCGATTTTAGCGACCCATCAATCGGTAAAAAACAAAGAAGACTCTGATCGCATCATTGCTATTTTAACTTTAGTTGGTTTGATTGATTTGCCTATTATCCATTACTCAGTCTATTGGTGGAACACACTTCATCAAGGTTCTACTTTATCGGTGTTTGCAAAACCCAAAATTGACGGCAGCATGTTGTATCCACTTCTGTTAAGCATTATCGGATTTTTCTTATATGCATTGTGGATTATTTTGGAAAAAGCACGTCAAGAGCTGTTGCTTAGGGAAAAAAGACAAGCGTGGGTTAAGGTTCAATTTGAAGGGGAAGTTAAGTGAGTCAGTTTTTTGAATGGTTAACAATGGGTGGCTATTCCATCTATGTTTGGCCTGCTTATAGTTTAGTTTCGGTAGTCTTAGTGATGAACCTTTTAGGGATGAAATGGAAAAAGAAACAAACACGTCAAAAATTACAACAATGGTTTAAACGCTAATTATGAATCCAGCTCGTAAACGTAAGCTTTTGATTTTATTGTCTGCTTTTATTGTCTTATCTATAGCTTCGGGTTTGGTTTTATATGCCTTAAGACAAAATATCAGTTTATTTTATACTCCGACACAAATTGCAGAGGGCCAAGCGCCAGCAAAACAAGCCATTCGCGTGGGGGGAATGGTTGAAAAAGGCTCATTGGTACGAGCTAAAGAAGGCTTAAGGGTTGAATTTAGGGTCACTGATTTGAGGAAAACCGTGACTGTAGTTCATACCGGTATTTTGCCTGATTTATTCCGTGAAGGGCAGGGGGTTGTTGTGGAAGGACATCTGATTGATAACCAGCATGTGCAGGCAACTCGCATACTGGCAAAACATGATGAAAAGTACATGCCTCCTGAAGTAAAAGCGGCATTAGCGCCAAAGGAGAACTCATGATTGCAGAGCTAGGACTTTTTTCTCTTATTCTGGCATTAATGGCCTCTCTGGCTTTAGCCGTAATCCCATTAATCGGCTTGCAATTAAAACGGCCTGAATGGATGGATGCCGCAAAATCTTATGTTGTGGCTCAGTTTTTATTTATTGCACTGACCTACATTTTGCTTACGATTTGTTTTTTAAAAGATGACTTCTCTGTTATTTATGTGATGAGTAATTCCAGTGTTGCATTACCCTGGTTTTATAAGTTGTGCGCGGTTTGGGGGGGGCATGAAGGTTCGATGCTGCTTTGGGTTGCGATTCTGAGTTTTTGGACCTTGATGGTAGCCTGTTTTAGCTCAGGCTTAGATAAAGAAATGCGCACGCGTGTACTCGTTGTTTTAGGGTGGTTAAGCATCGGTTTTATTCTTTTTTTATTAACGACCTCAAATCCTTTTTTACGCCAATTCCAAGTATTAAATACTCAAGGGCGTGATTTAAATCCTTTATTACAAGACCCTGGATTTTTATTCCATCCCCCCATGTTGTACATGGGCTATGTAGGTTTTTCGGTCGCTTTTGCTTTTGCTCTTGCCGCGTTATGGGCTGGAAAAGTTGAAAGCAGTTGGTCTAAATGGACCAGACCTTGGACTTTAGCTGCTTGGTGTTGCTTGACTGCTGGAATTACTTTGGGTAGTTGGTGGGCATACCGCGAGCTAGGCTGGGGAGGCTGGTGGTTCTGGGACCCTGTTGAAAATGCTTCATTTATGCCTTGGTTAATAGGGACTGCTTTACTGCATTCTTTGGCAGTGACCGAACAGCGCCAGCAATTTAAAGCATGGACTATGCTCTTGGCAATTGCGGCTTTTTCTTTAAGCCTAATCGGTACGTTTTTAGTGCGCTCAGGGGTGCTTACTTCAGTGCATGCCTTTGCTGTGGATCCGCAACGAGGTTTATTCATTTTAGGCTTTTTATTATTAGTTATTGGTGGCTCTTTGTTGCTGTTCCTGTTTCGTGCGCAAACATTGCATGCAACGAATAACCCTAGCCCTCTATCTCGTGAAAGCGCCTTACTTTTAAATAATGTGTTTTTAGTAGTGATTATGCTCACCGTGCTCATGGGGACCGTCTATCCCTTATTGGTTGAAGGTTTGGGCCTAGGTAAATTATCGGTAGGGGCGCCATATTTCAATGCTGTGTTTGTTCCCTTAATGATTCCCATGTTGTTGCTGATGGGTTTGGGCATTCACTTAAAATGGCACTCCGATAGCTGGGGAGGTGTCTTCAAGAAATTATGGAGTGTGGCGGTACTGAGTATTCTCCTACCTTGCTCTTTATTGTTACTGACTCATCATGAGTTTGATGCTTCAGCCTTTTTGGGATTGGTTTTAGCAACTTGGATTGTGTTAAGTACCAGTAAAGCTGTACTTAAACGCATTAAAGAGCGTGGTGGTTTAACTCATGTTGGCCAAGCTTATTGGGGCATGGTATTGGCGCATTTTGGCGTTGCTGCCTCAGTGATTGGTATTGCGATTTCCACTGCTTACGGTGTGCAAGATGACGTACAAATGCAACCTGGGGAAAAAATTGATTTGGTTGGTTACTCTATTGAATTTGTAAACCAAAAGCCTTTAGATGGCCCTAACTATAAAGGAACACAGGCGCAATTTAAAATCAGTCATCATGACAAAACAAAGTTAATTTACCCGGAAAAGAGACTGTATACCATTGGTCAAATGGCAATGACTGAGTCGGCAATTGATGTAACTCCATTTCGAGACATTTATGTTGCTTTAGGCGAGCCTTTAAATGGTGACTCCTGGTCAGTTCGTCTTTATTATAAACCCTTTGTGCGCTGGATTTGGGCTGGTGGGTTTATGATTCTAGCCGGTGGTTTTTTGGCTTTGACGGACAGACGTTATTATCAAAAAAGACAAACAGCGGGAGCTTTAGCATGAGAAAAACAGGATGGAAAATAATTCCTATAGTGCTTTTTGTTTTATTGAGTATTTTTCTTTGGCGTGGGCTTTCTTTAAATCCCCGTAATTTGCCTTCAGTGCAAGTAGGAAAGTTAGTACCTGATTTTATCTTACCTGAATTGCATCGTCCGGAGTCCTCTTTTAGCTCTCAGAAAATTCGCAATCAAGTCGTTTTATTAAATGTCTGGGCTAGTTGGTGTGCCGCCTGTACTGATGAGCAAGTCTTTATGTTGCAATTAGCACGTGAAGGGGTGCCTATTTATGGATTAAATTATAAAGACAAGTCTGAAGATGCATTGCAATGGTTAAGCCAATGGGGGAATCCTTATAAGTTAGTGATGCAAGATCGCGAGGGGCGTGCTGCAATTGACTTAGGCGTTTATGGCGCACCAGAAACTTTTGTGATTGATAAAAAAGGAGTGATTCGTTACCGCCATGCTGGAGCAATGAATCAAGAGCTGTGGCAAAAAGAAGTCTTACCTTTAATCAAACAATTGGAGCAGATGGCATGAAGCGCTTGCAGTGGTCTTATGTTTTGCTTTGGTTGGTTTTAGTCCCTACTGGTGTTTGGGCAAATGGTATGTACCCTTTAAATTCAGCCAAAAAAGAGGCCCAATTTAATCATTTGTTAAAAGATTTACGATGCCTGGTATGCCAAAACCAGGATTTAGCAGACTCCAATGCGGAGCTGGCCAAGGATTTAAGAGGGCAGGTCTATCAGTTAGTGAAGGAAGGCAAGAGCGACAGTGAAATTACTGATTATCTTACCGCACGCTATGGAGACTTTATTTTGTTTAAACCGCCGGTTAAAGCAATAACTTATTTATTGTGGTTTGGCCCGGGTTTATTTTTAATTTTAGGTTTTTTGATTTTTTGGCGAACTTGTTTTGCTAAGAAAAAAATCTCAGTGAGTCCTTAATATGAATGAATGGTGGTTATTAGTGCTACTCGCTACGCTAACTCTGTTAGCTAGTATGGTAATTATTTATCCTTTAAGACGTCATTGGCTTGCTAGTTTATTACTGGTTCCAATTATTTTTATCCTGGCATTTTCTGGGTATTTCAATTGGGGTGGTTTTGCCAAGTGGCAGTACTATTTGCAAACTCAAGAAAAACAGCAAAAAGCAGATGCTATGCTTAAATCGATTAAAAGTCCTCAGGAGTTAATCACTAAGCTACGTGCTAAATTGGATGATACGCCTAAGAGCGCAAAAGGTTGGTATCTTTTAGGTCGTTTGTATACAGGTCAAGAAGAAAAACAAAACGCAGTAGATGCTTTTGCGAAGGCTTATCAATTTGACCCGAAGGATGAGCAATATGCGGTTAATTATGCGCACAGTTTGTGGGTATTAAATAATCGACAGTTTACCGAGCCAGTTACGGAAATTTTTGCTAATTTATTAAAAAATAATCCTAATCAACCCGATGCCCTGGCAATGATGGCGATGAATGCTTATGTAAGTGATGCTTACGAAGATGCTATTGGTTATTGGCAACGCTTACTTAAGTTAGCTCCCCAGCAGTCTGAAGAGGCTCAGGCGATTCGTAAGGCTATTGCGAAGGCTGAAGAGCAAATTAAGCTTAAAAAGGAAAGCTTGGATTGATGTAGATAATTAAATTTAATCACCTTCACGCGGTAGCGCGTTTCATTTGCGAGGGAATGCGATGGCGGCACCGTCAAGTTGACGTGACGGTGCCCATTGAAGTCCAAAGGAACTCGCGATCGCTTTTATAAGCTACAAATCTTTGGATTATTACTTAAGCATTGCTGCTCTGAAATATCATCTCTTATTATCATTGGCGACTTCTTTTCTAATCCTGTATTAAAAAAGCCAAGAATAGTCGGGGTATTGTGTGTTTCTGCATTAATAATAAGCGGATTCAGTGGAACTCGAGTTGGTATTACTCCATTGATAGCAATTTGATTACTTAATTCAGTCAGTATTTCACCTAAAATTTTCATTTCAGGAAACGTAGTTAGTTGAATCTTTTTAGTTAAATTTTTATACGAATCGACATTATCTTTGTTAAGCAAGCATCATTAAATATCTAGAATAAATTTGCATAGGCTTCATAATTAAAATTTATCTTCGAAATGGTTCTGCCCCCGTGGTAATACCAAATTAATTTTCTGGCTTGCTGTATAAGTTCTTCCATTTTCGTAAACGATTTACAGCCATATATTTTTTGCTTTCACCAAGGTGTTGTCGCATGCTTTACATCCCTTTTTTTCAAACCAATCGCGTAGTAAGTTAAGCTGCCACCCTGCTTCCTGATATCCATAATCTTGTGGGGTTTTACTCAAAAGCTCCTGGAGATGTCTCTCAATAAATGGCGCTTTTTTTGCCGGACGACCCGTGGGCTTGCGAGGAGTCAATCCTGATAAACCCTGCTTAACATAACGATTAAGCCACAGTCGAATCGTGATAATGTTCCTGTTTAAATGGTGTGATATTTCAGGGGCTGACATGCCTGATGCGGCTAACAATACATAATGCGCTCGTTCACCAATATTTGATTTTCGTTCAAGTCTCAATCGGTTTAACGCCGCTCGTTCTTCTTCCTTTAGCGATATCCTTATCATGACTCTTTAGGATCTACGTAATTTTGAGTAGGCTAAAGATATACCAAATCCCAGATTGGCACTAGATCATTAATGAAGACCGCTTAGAGGGCTGGTTGCGCAACTGCTCGTACTCATTATAATGGCTATGGTTTTATTCGTTCTTATCTCATCTTAAAATTCCTAAAAAAAATTTGTTTACGAACTCGTTGAAAAACAGGAGGTTACCTTTCAGGATTATTCCCAAGGCCAGAATCGGCCTATTTTGCTGATGACGGATACAAGGAGTCCTAGTATAATGGTTTATTTTGAATCATTGTTACATTATTTTGCCGCATATGCTCATTTAATGTCATCAACTATGGAAAAAAATTATGACGGATACAAACTCACCTAGCGCTGCTCAAGAACAAAAACTTCAAGTAATCAATTCGAACCATAAACGCTTAATGGAACTACAAAAATCGCTGGATGAAGCACTTGATGCCTTTGGACGTGATGCGAGCACGCTCACCCAAATAGCAACGTATTGGGGACAAAAACCGATTTGGCAACGCGTAGGAATCGGCATTACAGTGATTGTTCCCCTGCTGGCACTCAGCATCATTCTGCAATTTGCCGTATTATTTACAATAACTTTTTTTGTATCCACAATGTTCATTGGTGGGGATGTATTACTTACCTCACATCACCAGCTTCTTTCAAGAAATACGCAAAAATTCAAAGACATTGTGAGCAGCTTAAATAGCCTTCAGGTATCTCTTATAGAACTCACTGAAGAATTACATGAGCAATTCAAACAAGAAGTCGAGGCGCTAAGTAATGAAAACTTAAATTTAACCGACAATGTTGCTCTTCTAAATCAAGAATGCTTAACCCTGTCCTCCATAATAGAGCAATTAAGAATCAACGAACACCGTTTAAAAAATTTAGTAATCACATTAGAATCCTCTGTAGAGCAATTAAAACAATCCGCTGAAATTCAATCTGATTTGTATGAGCAAACCTTTGCTCAACTGGAAACGGTACGTCATGAATACGAACAAAATAAAATTCAGTTAGCAGAACACATTCAGAAAGTCACCCAAGTTCAAGCAGAGGTGGAGGCAGACCGCACCAAAACTCAAAAGACCATACAAATACTTACCAAGTCAGTCAGCTCACTGTCAAAAGTGCTCACGTTAGGGGAAGAGCAACGCGCCGCTTTTGAGAAAAATTTGACCTCTTATCTTGATGATAATTCCCAGAAATTTGAACGCGTTCTCGAAGTTCTTTCCCAAACGAGCACACAAACAGCAGCAACAACGGAACGGTTTACGGATTCAACCAACGACTTTCGTAGCTTGTTAAACGAACAAAAGCGACTTTTCGATAAAATAGAGACTCTTGTAGAACAACATAATGAAGCCGAAACATCCATGCTAACGCCTACCGCTAAGTTGGATATCTTTCCCGCACAAACTCCCTTTGGATTATTCTCAGAAAAGTCCCCTGCGCTGAATCCCTCCCAAGGAGAGCATAGAACGGCTCCAGAAATTGCCGTCCATTAACAACGTCCAAGTATCTTTTGAAGACAAACTACGACTTTAGTGATCGAAATTTCGTTTCGCGCCACCTTGTGAACCGATAAAATTCGTTACACTAGAGTCTGAAATGGAATTCGATGCAAATACATCTAACGCGGTGTTTATTTGCCCTGCATCCCAGCCCATAATGTCCATAAGAAACACGAATAAATCCTTTAATTTCTCGGGGGCCTGTGCCTTCATGACGACTGGTTTTGTCGCAAAAAGTTGTCTTCTGAGGTAGAGTTTGCATTTTTTCAAAGAAAGGTTACCGATGCTGAACTTCAAGTGGCGTCATTTTAAACAAGACATTATTTTGATGTTAGTCAGATGGTATTTGGCCTACTCATTGAGTTACCGTGATGTTGAAGAATTGGCTCTGGAGCGCGGACTTAAGGTTGATCACTCAACCATTAACCGCTGGGTTATTGAGTATGCTCCCAAGCTGGAAGAAATATTTCGCAAGCGGCACAAGCATCCTGTTGGTAGTTCCTGGAGGATGGATGAGACCTATATAAAGGCAAAGGGACAATGGGTGTATCTGTATCGTGCAAACGTGAGGCAAATCAAATACCTCAACAACATCGTGGAACAGAATCATCGATTCATCAAGAAAATCACAAAACCCATGAAGGAATTCAAGGCATTCCATTCAGCTAATTCCACGCTGGCTGGAATGGAGCTTCACCATATGCTTAGAAAAGGACAGCATTCTCAGGCTGGAAATCAATCCATCTTTGAACAGTTTTATGGACTCGCAGCATAAACTCGCCCAGCGTTTTTCCGTCTTGTGCCTGAAAAAATCTTTGCGACAAAACCATAATTTCTACGGTTTCTTCTGTTGGTGGATAATCTGGCGGGATCGTAATGTGTTCCTCTTTTAACAAGTCTTCTTGTATTTCCTGATAATGCTTTGGTGACATATTAAAAAAAGAATTGACGGTAATTCTCTGAGAATCAAGAACCTCTAAAACGCGTGTTGCAACGATGGATTGATTGGCTCTGATTATTTCGATTGCTTCCTTAAGTTTGACATTAAAATCATTTTTTTTCGTAGAGGTTTTATCCATAAAAATTTTAAAGAACATTCCTTTCTCCCTCTTGGTTTCTTATCGTTATTTAATTCAAGAGCATAAATTAAGGCTAGCCAAGCTTTATGAGATATTCCAATTTTGCGATCTTGTTTTGTTAATTTAAAGCTACAATTTCATAAGAAATCTGCTAGTCTTTAAGATAGACATCAGTATTTTAAGGAGAAAATGATGTATAAGAGGGTATTGTTTGCGACTGACTTTGATGCGGTTGGCGTATTGGCTGCCCATAAGGCAAAAAAAATTGCTGATGAAAATGGGGCTGATTTGATTTTAGTTCATGTTGTTGAACCTATTCCTGCCTACGCTTACCCTGGTTTTGCGGGCTTTGCTGAAGTGGAATTGTCTATTCGTGAACAAGCAGAAAAAGAACTGAATGAATTGGGCGATCAATTAGGGGTTGATGATCAACATCGCTTTATCGAATTTGGTTCAACAAAGAATGAAATACTAAGAGTGGCTAAAGAACGTAATATTGATTTAATTGTTACTGGTAGTCATGGAAAGCATGGCCTTTCTTTATTACTGGGTTCTACTGCTAACTCTATTTTACATAATGCGCAATGTGATGTCTTAATTGTGCGTTCTCAAGTAGCTGAAATCAAGTAAAAAATAGTTGCTATTTACCTTGGACGACAAAGCCGCTGATGCCCACATTCGGATGTATGAGGCCTTCTCTCAGCGACTTTGTCGTCTAATTTGAGTTCAAATCTGCCAAGTCTCAACTAAGTTTATAGAAACCTTTAAGTTAGAAACAGGAAATAGTAATTGTCTAACTATTGTTTCTTTTCCTTATCATTTCTCAATAAGCAAGAAAAGAAGTATACTATGACGTTTTAGTTTACCGATTGAATGATTCAATGAGATTGTTGCGTGGTGTTCACCATTTTTCTGTTTTTGATAAGGGCGTGGTTGCAACCCTTGGCAATTTTGATGGGGTTCATTTAGGACATCAACATTTAATTAAAACCTTAAGAGCTAAGGCAAATGCCTTGAATCTTCCTTTAGTTTTAATTTTATTTGAACCACAACCACGAGAATATTTTCAAAAGGAACAAGCTCCAGCAAGACTTTCTGGTTTAAGAGAGAAGCTGGATGTATTGCGTCGTTGTCAGGTTGACTATGTTTATTGTATTAAGTTTGATGATGCGTTTGCACAAACTACGGCAACTGAATTTGCACGTAATTATTTATTTTCTACATTAAACATAAAACATCTTCTTGTAGGCGAAGATTTTCGTTTTGGAAAAAACAGAGAAGGGGATGTGAACTTATTGCAGCAACTAAGTTCAGAGTATGCCTGTGATGTAGACGTTTATTCTGATTTTTGTATTAATGAAGATCGAATTAGCTCTACAAAAATCAGAACCGCATTAGATGCAGGAGATTTGGAAACTGCAGCTAAATACTTAGGTAGAATCTACAGTATTTGTGGACGAGTAGTCCATGGTGCACAACGTGGGCGTCAGTGGGGGATTCCTACTGCAAATATCGGCCTTCGACGTTTGTCTGTTCCTTTGCAAGGGGTTTATGCAGTAAAAGCTCGTCTTGCAACTCAGGAAATAGCATACGGGGTTGCTAATATCGGAAGGCGACCTACAGTAGATGGCACCAAGTGTGTTTTGGAGGTTCATTTATTTGATTTTGAACAATCAATCTATGGAGAATTAGTGCAGGTTTTTTTCTTGCACAAGCTACGTGATGAGGTTAAATTCACTTCGGTGGATGCTTTGATCGAGCAAATACGTGATGATATTGAGGTGGCGAAAACATTCGTCAATAACCTAACGATTTCGTAAAGTGGTGGTCAGTTATGGCAGAATATAAAGATACATTAAACCTTCCTAATACTTCATTTCCAATGAAGGCAAGCTTGGCAACACGAGAGCCAGAAGCTTTGGCCCAATGGCAGGAAAAGAAAATTTACGAACAAATTCGTAAAGCGCGTGCGGGCAGTAAAAAATTTATTCTGCATGACGGTCCTCCTTATGCTAATGGGCATTTACACTGTGGTCATGCTTTAAATAAGATTCTTAAAGACATTATTATCAAGTCTAAGTCGTTTAGTGGCTATGATGCGCCTTTTGTTCCAGGTTGGGACTGCCATGGTTTGCCGATTGAACTGAACGTTGAGAAAAAAATAGGTCGTGCTGGTGATAAGGTTTCTGCTCGCGAGTTTCGTGCAAAATGCCGTGAATATGCGGGTAGCCAAATTGATATTCAACGTGAAGAATTTGAGCGCTTGGGCGTATTAGGTGATTGGTATAATCCTTATGTCACAATGGATTTTCGCTATGAAGCCAATATTGTCCGTGCTTTAGGTTTAATGATTAAAAACGGGCACTTGCAACAAGGGTTTAAACCTGTGCATTGGTGTATCGATTGTGGTTCAGCTCTAGCAGAAGCAGAGGTGGATTACGAAGAAAAAACCTCTATTTCTATTGATGTGGCTTTTACTGCGGTTAATCCTGAAGAGTTTATCAGTCACTTTAATATCAAAGCAGATGTTAAAAAGGTGAGTGTCCCTATTTGGACAACAACTCCTTGGACCTTGCCTGCGAACGAAGCCGTATGTTTGCATCCTGAAATTGAGTACTCTCTAGTTGATGCTGGAAGTTTTTATTTAGTGCTGGCTACTGATCTTGTTGAATCAGCAATGGAGCGTTACGGAATCTCTGGATACACCATTAAAAGTTCAGTACAAGGTAAGGTGTTTGAACATTTAAAATTACAGCATCCTTTTTATAGTCGTGTTGTTCCTGTTGTTTTAGGTGATCACGTAACGACTGATTCCGGTACTGGAGCAGTACATACTGCACCAGCTCATGGTCCTGACGACTATTTAATTGGTAAAGCCTATAATTTACCTTTGATTAATCCAGTTAAGGCTAATGGATGTTTTGCTGAAGATGTAGGTTTATTTGCGGGGCAGCATGTATTAAAGGTCAATGAGCATGTTGTTGACGTATTGGCTGAGAATGGAGTTTTATTAGCGAACGGAACCATTCGACACAGCTATCCACACTGCTGGCGCCATAAATCCCCGATGATCTTTTTGGCAACGCCACAATGGTTTATCTCCATGGATAAAAATCAGTTAAGACCGGCAATTGTAAAAGAAATTGATACGGTTAACTGGGTTCCTGATTGGGGTAAAGCGCGTATTGGCAATATGGTTGAAAACAGACCTGACTGGTGTATATCAAGACAAAGGGCTTGGGGTACGCCCATGCCACTATTTGTACACAGTACTACTCGTGAACTGCATCCAAAAACTCTGGAGTTCATTGAGCAGGTTGCGGTGCGTATTGAGCAAGCAGGAATTGATGCCTGGTTTGAAATGGATAAAACAGAGTTGCTAGGCGATGATGCACCATTTTACGATAAAATTAATGACACGATGGACGTTTGGTTGGATTCAGGCGTAACGCATTATTGTGTGTTACAGCAAAATAAAGAATTGGCTTTCCCTGCTGATATTTATTTTGAAGGTTCTGATCAGCATCGTGGTTGGTTCAACTCCTCATTAACCACTTCTGTGGCGATGTATGGTGTGGCTCCGTATAAAACCGTATTAACTCATGGTTATACTGTAGATGCTGAAGGTAGAAAACTATCTAAGTCTAAAGGAAATTATGTTGCTTTAGATCAGATGGTTAATCAGCATGGAGCGGATATTCTACGTTTATGGGTAGCTTCTACCGATTACCGTCATGAAGTAAGTATTTCGGATGAAATTATTAAACGTAATGCCGATGCTTACCGTAGAATTCGTAATACAGCGCGCTTTTTATTAGCGAACTTATTTGATTTTGATCCTAAGGTAGATACGGTTGATGCTAAGGAGCTGTTGGAATTAGATAAGTGGGCTATTAAGCGTTGCCAGCTTTTACAAGAAGAAATTATTGCTGCTTATGAAAGTTATCAATTCCACGTGATTTATCAGAAGGTTCATAATTTCTGTGCTGTGGACATGGGTAGTTTCTATTTGGATTTAATTAAAGACCGTCAATATACCTGTGCAAAACAAAGCAAAGCACGACGTTCTTGCCAAACGGCGATGTATCACATCATCAGAGCATTTACTTTATGGTTAGCTCCCATACTGTCATTTACCGCAGAAGAGATTGTCAAGTTTATTCCTGGCTATAGCAATGAGACGATTTTCACTGAGCTTTGGTATGATGCCTGGCCTGCAGTTGAAGGTGTGGACATGGCAGAGTGGGAAGAGTTGCATGTGATTCGTGATGAAGTAAATAAGGCCTTAGAAGAAACACGACAAAAAGGAGAGATTGGTTCTGCTTTAGCTGCTGAGGTTTCTTTATACGCTGAAGAAGCTACCTTACCTAAATTAACTCGTTTAGGTGAAGAGTTACGCTTCTTACTTATTACTTCAGGAGCAACAGTACAGCCTATGAGCGCTGCTCCTGCTGGATTAGCGACCACTGAATATGGTGTTTCTATTTTAGTAGCGCCAAGCGCTCATGAGAAATGTGCTCGTTGCTGGCATCGTCGACCTGATGTAGGGCACGATGCAAATCATCCCGAACTGTGTTTACGCTGTGTTGGCAATATTAGTGGCCAAGATGAAATGAGGCAATTTATATGAAAAAATGGCATTGGTTTGCGCTAAGTATTTTAGTTATAGTTTGTGACCAGGCAAGTAAATACTGGGCTGGAGCTTCTTTAACTGCTTATAAACCAGTGCCCATTTTTCCTATGCTCAATTTCACTCTGGCATACAACACTGGTGCTGCCTTTAGCTTTTTAAATGGAGCAGGGGGCTGGCACCGTTGGTTTTTTGCTGGTTTTAGCTTAATTATGAGTGTGGTTCTTATTGTTTGGCTAATCCGTGCCTCCAGTAAAGATCGTCTTTTATGCGCCGGAATTAGCCTTATTTTAGGTGGTGCTGTTGGTAATTTAATTGACCGTGCCTTTTATGGTTATGTGATTGACTTTATCGATGTGTATTATCAACATCACCATTTTGCAACCTTTAATATTGCTGACAGTGCGATTTGTGTTGGCGCTGCATTTTTTGTATTAGATGTGCTTATAAATCGAAAATAATTAAGGTATATAGGTTGGTGCTGAGCACCAACCTATATCTAAGAGAGCGAGTTGCGTACATCGCTTTCCTTAGTAGTTTCACCATCCCTTTCTAAATTGTTTTTATCCTCATATGCTTCATTCTTATTAGTTACAGTGCATTTCTATTTTTCATGCGAAGATCACCTTTCCGAAAGGTTCTCTTTATATATTAAAAACATACGAAGCAAGGAATGTGGACAGATAAGTTATCTTATTCAGAGGAATGATATTACAAATGCTATTGCGTTAATTGATCATTCAAGAAAAGGATTTCTCGAACTCTTGGTAAGTAGTAAATTCAGTGGTGGGGCATCAATCATAAAATCACTGAACAATATCGAGTTCGATTTAAAAAAACACAAATAACCAATTTTCGAGATGCAATGAAGGGGTTTCGTGAATCCATTGTGTTACCCAACGAGCATTCTGAGGATAATTGTAATGCTAAACCAAGCCAATTTTAAATACTAAGTTAAACGTTTTGTTTATCTATCACTAAGGAGATTTCAAGTGTTTGAATACATATCTTATCATAAAAATCCAGGGCTGCTGGCAAAATGTGCTCCAGCATGGTAGCAATATTCTAATTGCTGCACCTCTGTCACTCCTCTCGCACCAATTTTAATTGATGGGAATTGGGCTATTGCTTGTTGCAAGAGTTGGGTATCGGTGGAATTAATCTCAATTAGTGAAAAACCTGCATGAACAATTTGTTCTAAGCGCTCAAATAAAAAATTATCAACATCCAGAGAGATGATTATGGATTGATTGCTCAATAACGTATCTAAAATCATAACTAATTCTACCTGTTGATGGATGAGCCAGACTTTTATAATAAACGGAGTCGGTTGGGCTGTAAGGCCTAGGATATTCCTTAATATTTGCCGTATTGAGTATGAGGAATAGGTTGTTTTGTTCCTGTTTTACCCTGCGCTAATATAGGCTATGTTCTGTGTTTACACAGGGTATGTCAAATGAAAACCTGGTTGCACGCAACCAGGTTAGATTGATTAATAACCTTTTTTAAAAGGTGATGGATTAAATGGTTTCATTTCTGGCTCTTCCTGTGCGCTCTTTGGCGTTGGTGGTTTTGGGCCAACTTTTGCATATGGGCCATCTAAAGGAGGTGACATTTTCACATCCTGTTGCAAATCCAAAGGACCTTTTTCGGTACTTACTCCTGGCTTGGCTTGGACTGCTCCAAATCGCGACATATGCTGTAGCAATGATTGCATGGTTGTCTCAGGTAATGGGGCAACAGAAGGGATTTTACCCAGGCTTAAGAGCTTTATTAATCGGCTAAAATAATCCTTTGCTTCCCCTTTTTCTTTCTTGTTGAGGCTTTTATTTTTATCGACCTCTTCAGATATTTCGATAGGTGAACGGGGTCTCAAACTCAAGAACGGTATTAAGGTATGGGTAATCTTAATTACTGATTGTGGAGCTGGTGCCGGCATAGATACGGGTTGAGCCTTACCAGAAAGAGTAGGACTAGGCTTAGGCGCAGTATCTTGTTCTAATCCCGGATTTTGCTGCATAAATGAAGCTTTTACGGACTGTAAAAGTGCAATTTTATTCTCAAGATTCATTTTTTCATCACGTTTTTCTCGAGTTTTTACACTGACCTCAACGATGCGTTGCTCCAGATTATGGAATTCTCTTTCCATCTTAAGGGTTTTGGTTACTGCTTTACGAACCGTTGATATCTCATGCTCTGATTTTTGGAAATCAGAAGAAGCTTGGGCCAGTTGCTCTTTAGTCATGTCCTCAATCTTGGCTTCTTTCTTTACAAGATACATCTGTCCATTTTTGTTAACCACTTTTTTATCGTTGCTTACAATAAATGCTGCTTCTTTGGCAGATGGGACGTTTACGCCGTTTGCATCATAAAAAGATTTTTGCTTATCACGTTTGGCGCGTATGTCTTTCAGTTGGGCTATATCAAGGTTTAACGCAACCTGTTGATCCAATAGCTCACGTGCTTTTTCTTCACTTCCTGGTTCGTCGTTTTCTAATGTTTTAAAAATAACGTCAGTTAAACTATGAAGTTCTGCTTCCATCTCGCCCATTTGAGCATCAAGCTCTTCATTGGATAATTGTTCATAATTTTCGATCTGCTCATGAAAGGCAGCCATTTGGTTTATGAACAATTCATGTTTGTTATCAAGACGCGCTTTTTGTTTATGTAAGTTTTCGAACTCGTCAGTTAATTTAGATTCTTCTGTAGATACTAATTTATGTTGCTCTTCACATTCTTTAATTGCTGAGTTATAGCTATTTAAAGTGTTTCGTAGTAATTCAGGAGGCGCTTTGGATGATTCTTTTGGCGCAGTTCCTTTCGCATCAGGCTTATTTTGATTAATGGCTTTCGTATTTTGTTCTTCAATGAGTTCTCTAAGGTGGCTTGCTGCATGCCCTTTTTTTTCAATGAACCAAAGTAATAGATGTGCTTTGATACGTTGGTTTAGGTTTTCTTGTTCACGGAGTTCAAATATTTGTTGTTCTTCAATGACCTCATCAAGTGCTGCTTGAGCCTTGATTTCAGTTTTTAGGGTTTCTCCAGCGGATGATGCTAAGAATGCTTTTACTTGAGTTGCATTATGAAGGCCAAAACGACTTAAATTAATTGGGGAGTTTGGTTCCAGATCTTTATCAGACGGCTTGGCAAAATATAGAGGTTGAGACTTAATTGCCTCGTCTAACCAGTGGTCTGCCTCGGGATTGTTTGCCAGGGGATAATCGCGATCGGTGATAGATTGGTGTTTACTCATATATATGTTCCTAATTGCCCCATTTCTGTTAATTATACACAACATTGCTTAATAAAACACCAGTTTTTTGGCATCTGTCATGGACATTAAATATTTTTACTATGATTTAACTATTTTTTATAGGATTAATTGCTTTTTTAAGGAAATAAAACAGGTAGCCCGCATTAGACGAAGTCGTAATACGGGTGAGGTGACATCAGCTCCACTTATTACGACCTACAAACAATTCCTGGATGGGCTTGCTCTTTCCTCTAAAGACTGATCAATGGGGGGTATTGAAGAAAAAAAATCGTAATGAGCAGGCTCGATGCAGGGCGGTTGAGGCAGGCTTTCTGGTTGTTCCAGCAGGGCTTTTAACAGGCAATGATGACTGTCTTGGCGGTGGGGTACCTGCTCATAGCGGTTGGGCTTGTCTAGAAAATAGCGCTCATCGGTTAGCGAGGTATTTAAGGTACTGTTAGGCTCTTCAAAGGCCCAGTGGTATAGTTGTCGGCGTTGGATTTCTATATACGAGAGCAAGTATTGTTTTCCTGTACTTATTTGATTGTCTATCCCATTAAACAAGACAGTTAATCCATCGGCGCTGCTTGCAAATACCCTCCCTACAGAAGGATCCCATACTGCTCCAAAAGTACAAAGCACTATTACCAGAGAATGGGCTAACACTCGAGTCACAGGATTCATAAGTGTAATGCCGAGGCGTATACTCAATGAGCATATATCGATTAGAGGTAGGATTAACAGGTTTTTAAGAAGCTGTAAGGTCGGTAAAAATAGACCATGTACGGCATTAATGCCTATATTAATGACAAGGTTCTCTGAAAAATGCCCGAAGGGGGAGCTAAAACCATAAAGTGGTGAAAAGCTAAAACTAGCAAGAAGGTTAGGTCTTGGGACTCTGTCAGCAAAAGCCAGAAGTAGCTTGCCTATAGGTTCAATGTGTCCGAGGATACCTAAAATTTTAGTAAGCAGATTGGTTATCCCGCAAAATGGCACATGGATAAATAGAGATCCCAGTCCAATTAATACTAAGGTAAATAGTGATAAGCTCAGATCCGAAATAGCTGCAAATAATTGCTTGCTAAGTTTTTGGAACAAGGGAACATTCTTTTTCCATCCATGAATGAATCCATCGTGAAATCCGTAATAAAATCCTTCGATAAACGGAGCAACAAACAGTTTGCCAAGTGTGAGGACGTTTTTGCAAATCCACTTACAGGTGCCTAAAAACCAATCATCCCCAGGATGCATGATGGTATCATATATTGCGGCACCACTTTTACCTCCTAAGGTAGCGTAGTTGCTATAGGGAAAATCCCCCATTTCTTTTCCTAGAGCAGGGATTGCTTTAGTTAAACCATAACCTAAACTCAGTGCTAATGCGGCAATAATGGCTATTTGTGCAGGATCTTCTTTAAGAACTTGGAATGCTTCAATAAAAAACTTATCCATACTCCCGCCCACAACCGTGCCTTGCCAATATAAGGCGGATATAGATATTGCCTGTGAGTAGGTGCTGTGATTGAGCAGATGCGCTAGTTTTTGGGTTGGTTCTATGGCGCTAATCAAACCGCTTAAGTGCAATTTTATTAAAATGTCTTCTAATTGCTTCGGTGCAAGAATTGCGCCGCCACCGAACGTATATGCAGCCATCGCTAATGAGCCAATTAATGGATTACGTTCACTGGCATCAATAAAAATAGTTCCTATGTGGCGAACAATATTAAGCACACGATGCAGCGGATTATCATAAGCTGGGGGTTGGGGAGGATGATTTGTTAGGACAATCACATAGGGATTATTACGGATCTGTTCCTTAATAAACTCTTCTAAAGTTTGGCCATTAGTTAGCAGGCCTTTGTTTCTCAAGACGCGAGCCAATGAGTTTTTTTTAGGACTTCGTAGTTTGGATTGAACAATGCGTTCTTGTGAGGTTTTCTGTTGATGTGAGGCATGAATATGATTTACAAATTCTTCTTTTAAATCATGAATAATAAATCGATGCATGCGTTTATAAAAATTAGAAAAGAAATGGGGAATTTGTGTTATGAAGGTTTTAAATTGCAAACTTGCTCGCTCAGGAAGATAGAGATGACGTTTGCAAATCTGAGCCAAAGTATAAAGGTCTTGGCCTGTAGGTAATGGGTAGAAATGCTCTCCATGATGGAAATAGCGTAATTCCGTTATTTTATTTTCTTGTCGGATTAGAATTCGTTGTTCTTTGGCAATAATTACGCAATGTGCATGGCCCAGGTTAGCCAGTATTTTTTTTCCTTGTTTTACATTATCAGCTTGAATCGGTTCATAAGGACTTTGTATTAAATCAGCAACAAGCAGATTGATACTGGGATAAGCTTTTTGATCCAGTCCCTGAAGTTTGTAGTAGGGGGTGATTTGTATTAGAGAAATACCTTGTCGCGGTTGTTCCTCTTCAATTTTATGTTCGGGTTTGTTTTCTGATGCTAGATGCTTGATCCAATCATGGCCGTCATGCCACATTTTATAAAAAAATGAATGAATTTTTTCAAACCGGTTTGCTGGTACATCATTTAAGCTGGGGGCTTGGGGAATTCCATAATAGTGGCAAATAATTCTTAAGGTATCATCTAAATCCCGTTTGTTGTGCCCAATGTGTACTTCGCTGTCCCAGATGAAACATGGGGTGTCAGTATTGGCTTTTTTGACTTTACTAAAATCCATTTGATCTTGGCGTGAAACCGAGTGCATACGATTAAACGAGTAATTCTGTGCGATTTTATAGGCATCAAATAGAGAGTCACCTAATGAGCCTTCAGAAATCAGGGGATTATTCGCCAGCATGCGATTATTATCGCGGTGCAGCCTAATAATGCTAATGGCTTTCCGTCTTAATGATTCTTGCTGTTCGTAATCATCACCGTTTAAGCAGCGTTCCTCTTTTAATAAAGGTTTTAGAGCATGAATGCAGTCATTGGCGATTTGTAGTTTTTGTTCTTGTGGCAAGGAAAGAGGGTGGGTATAACTTTTCGAACGGATGCAATAGCTGTGAACCTTATTTATTAGATCCGCAATTAATGAAGAATGACGTTTTCCCGGAAGCAGGTTAATGAGCTCTGCTTGATGCGTAAACAACATAAGTTGCACTGTTTTTTGATCGTGATTTGCGATAAGGCGTATCTGATCATTCTTGGGAAGGAGATACTCCATCTTATAATGGCCTATGAGCACTGCTCCCGCTTCATCGCTAAATAAATTTCCGGCGACTGTTGGAAGTGCTTGATGACTAAAGGGGGTTATCATGAGCGGAACGATAACCTGAGTGTGTCCTTCAGTTGTGAGATAATCGGCCATAGACTTTGTTCATTGTGCAGATATCGTTCAGCATACTTGGTTTTTATCTGAAATAGCAAGTAGGAGATAATGATGTCTGGCTATTTGCTGGGGGCACTGATAAAATGTCTTAAAAGTATACAGGAATAAATTAATGACTAGTTATTGTGGTTACATCGCCTTAGTTGGCAGACCGAATGTGGGAAAATCCACGTTGCTTAATCGTATTTTAGAGCAAAAGGTAAGTATTACCTCTAAAAAACCGCAGACAACACGACACAGTATTTTAGGTATTCGTACTGAAGGGGATTATCAATTCGTTTATGTTGATACCCCAGGTATTCATCAGCAGGGAAATAAAAAAGCAATGAACCGTTTGATGAATAAGACGGCGATTAGCGTGTTACGTGATGTTGATGTGATTGCATTTTTGGTTGATGGCACGCATTGGCAAGAGGAAGATGAGTATGTATTGAAGTTGGTTAAACAAGCCAATATACCTTGTATTTTAGTCGTTAATAAAGTGGATAAAATAGACGATAAAACACAATTATTGCCCTGGATGGAAGAAATGAGCCAGCGTCATGATTTCGCGGCGATCATTCCTGTTTCTGCACGAACCGGAGTGCAAGTTACCGAATTGCAGGATAAGTTGCAGACTTATTTGCCAGAAGGCCCTCATTTATTCCCGGATGATCAATTGACTGATCGCCCCACAAAGTTTCTATGTTCTGAATTATTACGCGAAAAAATCTTTCGTTTTTGCGGGCAAGAATTACCTTATGCGGTTACTGTAGATATTGAATCGTTTAAAGATGAAGGAAATTTAGTTCGTATTCATGCATTAATTTTGGTTGAGAAAGACAATCATAAACGGATGATTATCGGTGATAGAGGCCAGAAATTAAAAGAAATGGCAACCGAGGCTCGTATTGATATGGAACGATTATTGGGTAAAAAAGTGTTCTTACAATGCTGGTGTAAGGTTAAATCTGGCTGGGCTGATGACGAGCGCATGTTAAAACAATTGGGCTATGACTAGAACAATCGAAGCATGGGTCGTACATAAACAATGGACCGGAGATACCAGTGCCAGAGTGACTTTTTTTACTCGTGATTTGGGGCTGGTTCATTGTCTTTGCAAAGGAGGGCGCACCCCCAAGAAACAGGCTTTGTTACAAGCCTTTACTCCTTTATGGTTGACCGTTGATGAGCGTTACGAACGTTTGTACATGAAAACGGTCGAAAGCATTTCCCCGTCTTTAACCCTTGAAGGCCATGCTCTTTTTTCAGCATTGTATGTGAATGAAATTCTCTATTATGTTCTAAGCCCCCAGGCTCCCGATCCCGCATTATTTGATGCCTATTTATTTACGTTAAATGGTTTGACTTTGGCTAAGGATCGTTTGGTTCTGGAAGTGTTACTGAGGCGTTTTGAATGGGCTTTGTTGACGTCTTGCGGCTATTCTTTTTCATTAACGTATGAGGCTAGATCTGAAGAGCTGATTCGAGAGGATAGGCATTATCAGTTTATTGCAGGAGAGGGCTTTGTACCTAGCGATCGGGGGATACCAGGTACTCACATCTTTGCTTTAGCTCAAGATAATTTGGCGGAGCCAGGTTGTTTGTACTCAGCAAAAGTGATTATGCGTAAGGCGGTTAGTCATTTGCTTGGGGGAAGGGAGATTAAGGCTCGTGGCTTGTATGTTATTTAATATTGCGTTGCCAAGGTAGCCCGTATTCGAGCAGCATAATACGGGCTACCTTGGCAACGGTGATGGGAGAGATAAATTACTCCAAGTTATTTCACTTCATCCTCAGCATTTTCATCGCTACTGAACTCATCATAAGCGATCTGATTTGCTTCCAAGCCCAAGACTTTAAAATAATCATAGGACATATAAAAATCACCCTTGTCCCCAACCTGTTCTCCCCAGGAATTACGTAAGGTGAATAAACCTGTATGCACACGGCCTAAATCATCAACTGCTGTCGCATTATCGTCATAGCCGGTAATGACCATCGCATGGCCAGCTATTAAGAGGGATTGGTAGAGTTCACGCTCAATGGTTGTCGATAATACCCAGGTATCATTAGTCACATGATGTTTACCCACTGCACCTGCAAGACCTAAATCGATCGCAGGCAAGAAGCTGGCCATGGTGACGCGTTGCTCGCTATTAATTGCTTGCTTAATCTCACTGATCAATTCTTGGGTATCAACCTCTTTGGTGAGCATTACTTTATAAGCATCAAGAATTGGTACTGAATAGATCTTATTATCGAGTAAGCCCTCGCTGATTTTATGGTAGCTATCAAAACTAATCGCTGAGGTTGGCATGGGGTCATTATTCCCGGGATATTCATTAAGACCGCCACAGCCTACTGCACGTTGGGTTTCTTTAGAGACAAAACCATGGTCTTCAAGTCTGCTTAAAATGCTGCGATTTAACGAGCCGGCCCAACCACTACCTGGATAATAATACTTATAATTTCCCAACTGGAGTAAACATAGTTGGCTTATGTAATCGCCTTTTCCTAGGATTGCATCAATTGCAGCGGTATTAGCAAAGGTGACACAAGTTCCAAAGTAGCCTTGATCAAGAACTGGGACGCCATTCATTCCTAATTGCTTTTGCGCTGGCATAATTGAGGGGATAAAGCTTTTTTGATGGGTTACCTGAACTTTCTGTTGCATTGCTTCTATAGCATTGCTTGATAATTTAAACTGCAACAGTTTAAGCATTTTAGGCATAGCAAACTGAGCTTTTCCGGCGGGTTTCAATGCATAATCCATAGTACCTGCCGGCTCTATTTCAGTAGCAAATGCATTACCAAATAATGCGATACTTAACATAAGAATTTTATTTAACTGCATGGAGTAACTCCTTTATCTACTGAATCTATTAATCAATGTAAGCGCGAACTATTTGTTGCGCTTCGATTACTAGGACACGGAAATAATCGTAGGACATATAAAAATCGCCTTGATCTCCTGCTTCACTACCCCAGGAGCCACGTAATGTCAGTAGACCCTTATGTTTTTCTCCCGTATCATCTACGGAAATTGCGTCATTATCATATCCAGTGATTACTACACTGTGGTAATACATGGTAACGAATTTATAGAGATCCCGTTTCATTTGGGTATTAAGAATCCAAGTATCATTCTTCTCATGATAAGAACCCATAGTTCCTAATGTGTTTCCGTTTTTGGCGAATGCTAAAAAGGCCATGGTAACGCGTTGTTCCTGGTTAATGGCTGTTTTGACCTCTATGAGTGTCTTTTCGGTATTGACTCGTTCACCTAGTGATTTACGCAAGTGTAAGAGCGGAAACCACATGATCGATTCTTTAACAGTATTGTGACTAAGTCGATTGTAACTTTCATAGTTTATAAAAGGGGTGTCAGCGTCTTCGCAGCCAGCACTTTTCTGGTGTACCTTCCTGATGTATCCATAATTTTCAAGTCGGCTTAATGAGTTATATAATGTAAAACCCAAGCCTTTATCCGCAGGATTCATATAATTACTTAATTTGATGAAGCAAAGTTGGCTTATATAATCACCTTGACCCAACAGGGCATCAATGGCTGCTGTGCTGGCGTATTCTGAGTCAAAGTGGTTATTGCCTTGATTTAAAACAGGGACATTATTCATACCCAATTGTTTTGTTGCAGCTAAACTGTCTTGTGTACTAAGCGGGTTTGAGTGCTGTAGTGATTTCAGACGTGCTTGCACTAAAGTATGTGTTTCCTTTGTTGCTGGATATTTAAGGGCTGTTTGCGCAACAGGAGTAGTGGCAAAGGTATTGCTACTGAACATAATACTCAAAAAAAGTGCCTTGTTAAGTCTCATAATCATTCCATTTTTGACGAAAAATGAGCACCATGGTAACAAGTTTACTAGGCTAATGCAAAGCTCGGCTTGAGTTTAGGTAGGCAGGAACATTATACTCTTCTTTTTACCTTGTGTGGTGCAAAATGAGTAAGTTGATTTTATTAGGCGTAAATATTGATCACGTCGCTACAGTACGACAAGCACGTGGTACCCGTTATCCGGATCCTGTACAAGCTGCCATGGATGCTGAAGACGCTGGGGCTGATGGAATTACCTTACACATGCGTGAAGACTTACGCCACATTCAAGCACGCGATGTGCGTTTGATCAAAGAAGTATTACAAACTCGCATGAATCTTGAATTAGCAGTGACTGATGCTATGCTTGAATTTGCAGAAGAAATTTCTCCAGAGCATACCTGTTTAGTACCAGAAAAGCGCGAAGAAATAACAACTGAAGGTGGGTTGGATATTTTAACACACCAACAAACAGTTGAGCGTGCAGTGCGACGTCTGCACGCTATGGGCAGTGAAGTTTCTTTGTTTATTGATCCTGATCTGGACCAAATCAAAGCTGCTGCAGATGTGGGTGCTCCTGTTATTGAATTGCATACTGGTTGCTATGCCGATGCAACTCATGTTGAGCAACAACACGAGTTAGAACGTATTAAACGCGCAGCTGAATATGCAGCCAGCCTAAATTTAATTGTTAATGCGGGTCATGGATTAAATTATCATAATGTACAAGCGATTGCTGCAATCAAAGAGTTACATGAACTTAACATTGGCCATGCCATTATTGCCCGCGCTTTATTCTGTGGAATGAAAGAAGCAGTAAGACACATGCGTCAACTAATGCTAGAAGCGAGACTTTATGTCAATGAGTGACGTGATTGTTATTCGGATTACCGGGGATTCTGGTGATGGGGTACAGCTGGTAGGTGAGCAATTAACGATTAGTGCAGCACTTACAGGCCGTGACGTTCGTACGTTACCTGATTTTCCCGCAGAAATCAGGGCTCCGGCAGGTACTGTAGGGGGTGTGTCAGGTTTCCAGCTAGCTATGGCGGAGCGTACTATTTTCACGGCTGGGGAGTCATTAGACGTTCTGGTAGCTTTAAATCCTGCCGCACTGAAAAATTCCTTGCAGCATTTAAATCAAGGCGGTTTATTGCTGATAAATGAGGACAGTTATCAGGATAGGGATTGGCAAAAAGCTGGCTTGGAGAAAAGCTTCCTGGATAATCAGGCGGAACATTATCATATTATTTCGTTCCCCTTAATTACCCAAACCTTACAAGCAGTAGCTTTTCTTGAGCTGACTAAGCCACAAGCAACAAAGACTAAGAATTTTTATGTTTTAGGCTTGGTGTTATGGCTATTTGATTTAACTACTAAAGCTTGCGAAGAGTTCATTGCTAAAAAGTTTAAAGCAAATCCAATCATTGCTGAGGCAAACAAATTAGCCTTACTCGCCGGGTATAATTATGCAATGACATTGGAGTTAGCTCGTCGTGATTACATGCTTGGCGACGTGGACCGACATGCTGGCGAATATCGACAAATTACCGGGGTTGAAGCCATTGGCTTAGCGCTTGCTACCTTGGCAACGCATACTCGTGTTCCCATGTTAGTTTCTGGTTATCCAATTACTCCTTCATCGGCTATTTTGCATGAATGTGCTCGTTTAGCTGACTATGGGGTACAGTTATTACAGGCTGAAGATGAAATCGCTGCAATCTGCTCCTGTATTGGTGCTGCTTATGGTGGGAGATTGGCTTTAACCTGTACTTCTGGGCCAGGATTAGATTTAAAGAGTGAAAGCCTGGGATTGGCGGTGGTTGCGGAATTGCCTTTGGTCTTGATTGATGTGCAACGTGCAGGGGCATCTACAGGATTGCCGACGAAAACAAGCCAAAGTGATTTAAGACAAGCCTTATATGGCCGTCATGGTGAAGCTCCTTTAGTGGTTATTGCGGCTCAATCCGCCGCAGATTGTTTTAATACCATATTGGATGCGTTCTATCTGGCGGTCAAATATATGACTCCAGTCATTGTGTTGATCGATGCCTATCTGGCTAATGCGGCAGAACCTTGGGAAATACCTGATGTTGAGTCCTTAAAATTGCCTGCAATTGAATTTAATCGTTTTCCTAAGCCGTTTACCCGTGATGAATTTTTAAGCCGAAGCTGGAATACTCCAGGTACTCCAGGATTTATCCATCAATTAGGGGGATTGGAAAAACAAGGCGAAGAAGGGCGTGTAAGCTACGATGCGGATAATCATCAGAAAATGGTCAACTTACGTCAGCAAAAAATTGAAGGGGCTTCACGTGAATATGCGCCTTTAGCTATTGAGGGAAGTGCTTCCGCCTCTATTTTATTGGTAGGTTGGGGTAGTACTTATGGTGCGCTCAAATCGGCGGTTATGGAGTGTCATGAACAAGGTTTAGAGATTGCTTATGTGCATCTGCGTCACTTAAATCCCTTGCCTGCTGATTTAGGCTCCGTGCTAAAAGCATATGATAAGGTTTTAGTCGCCGAATTAAATTCTGGGCAATTATGTCAGATCCTTCGTGCAACCTACCTGGTGGATGCGTGTCCGATTAGCCAATGTAATGGCCAGCCTTTTAGTGTCAGTAATTTAGTGAACACCATTAAAGCGGAAGCTAATTATGAATAATGTTTATAAGCGCGAAGATTTTACTAATGCAAATGAGGTTCGCTGGTGTCCTGGCTGCGGTGATTATGCCATTTTGATGGCCTTGCAAAAGATGTTGCCCGAATTGGGATTGGCGCCAGAGAAACATGTGTTTGTTTCTGGAATTGGCTGCGCGGGACGTTTGCCATATTACATGAATACCTATGGTTTCCATACCATCCATGGTCGTGCGACTGCAGTAGCTACTGGGTTAAAATCCATGCGTGATGATCTTTGCGTGTGGGTAATTACTGGCGATGGTGATGCGCTTAGTATCGGTGGAAACCACTTGATCCATACGCTACGTCGTAATGTAAACGTGAATATTTTGTTATTTAATAATCAGGTTTATGGCTTAACCAAAGGCCAGTTTTCACCTACTTCGGTCAAAGGTCAGGTTACCAAAACTTCACCTAAAGGGGTTAGTTCTGAACCTGTTAATCCATTAACTTTGGCTTTAGCTGCTGGGGCGAGTTTTGTAGCACGTGCGGTAGATAAAGACCCAAATCATTTAGGCTCTATCCTGAAAAAAGCGCAAGAGCATCAAGGTTGTTCTTTTGTAGAAATTTACCAAGATTGCAATATTTTTAATAATGGTGCTTTTGATGAATTTGCAGTGAAAAGTAATCGTGCAGAAAATACGATTCTTTTGGAAGAAGGGCAGCCTTTGGTTTATGGGGCGCAGAAAGATAAGGCTTTGCATGTCAACGCGAATTCTTTTGAGAAGGTGTCAGCAACGGAAGAGGGTTTGTATACCCATGATTCCAGCAGTTTAACCGCAGCGACCCGCCTTGCTGGCTTATCCTTCCCAGAACATCCTGTTCCTTTAGGTGTTTATTATCAAAAATCGCGTGAATTGTTTGGCTTCGATCCTGAAATCAAGAAAACAGTTCAGGATTTGCCTGCATTGTTTAGAGCCAAGGCGAGTGGGGAGCAGCGATAAGCGGTTTTCCTTCAACCGTATATCTGCCCTTCTTAGAGCAATTATTTAAATTGTTGGCTATTGAGTTTCCGCAGCATCAATTTATCTTAACCGGTAGTGCTGCGAAACAATTACAGGACTCGACTAAGCCGAATCCCAATGACCTTGATTTTCTTATGGGAAATGAGGATTTAGTTCAAGGTATATCTCAAATAAAAGCCATATTAAAACTGATGGCGGTACAATTTACCTTTGATGATTTGCGTGGGACTTTAGTCGTGGTCCATGCCGGGCATGCGATCAAAATTCAGTTAATTGACGCGCATACTAGCAATCATTGCTATCCACCTAAAGACCAATTAAAGGATTTACGTGCTAATGGTTCGATTCGTATGCTTGCTGCCGCGGTTATTCCAGTGGTAGGCACTGCGGATGATGACATCATTGATTTGGATGGAAATTTATTAGCAATTAACGAAATAGAATTGTCTGATCTCTCAATGTAATTGAGGGGGTGATTTTTAATTTTATGTCATCGTTGTGAACAAAGTGAAGCAACCCATGGTTCGGTGTTTCGAACTCCTGTGTTGCTTCGTCACTATGTTCTTCGCAATGACGATATTACATGCAGCATAGAGGACGCTTGCCGATTAACATGTTGCACTCTAAACCATCTAACAAATTTAAGGTAAAAAAAATCCCGGTAAGTGCCGGGACCAAGTAGAGAAGACTGATTTTAGTCGCGGCCTGAAAATGCGCTTAATATGTTGAGCAGGCTCACGAACAAATTGTATATAGATACAAAAAGACCTACTGTTGCAGCAATATAATTTGTCTCACCATCATGAATTATGGCACTGGTTTGGAATAGAATTAGTCCAGAAGAAATAAGGACAAATACAGCTGAAATAGTAAGTTGTAACGCAGGGATCTGAATAAATATTCCAGCGATCATTGCTAATAAAGCCACCATCATACCAACAAATAGGAATCCGCCTAAGAAGCTGAAATCTTTTTTCGTGGTTAATGCATAACCTGAAAGTGCAAAGAATATCATACCAGTGCCACCGAGCGCAGTAGCAACCAACTGAGGTCCATTGCTGAAATTATGCATGTAAAAGTTCAATATTGGGCCTAGGGTATAACCCAGGAAGCCAGTAAAGGCAAAAACACTAACCAGACCCCAAACACTATTTTGTAAGGCATGGGTTAAAAACATTAAACCATAAACCCCCACAATCATTACTAGGACGTTTACTGGGCGCGCACCACTTGCCATAGACATATAGGCAGTAAACGCACTAAATAAGAACGTTAAACTAAGCAGCAGGTAGGTATTGCGCAGTACCTTATTGCTGGACAGTGCCGATTCCCTACGTTGGCTAATCAGGGTAACATCATTTCGGTTCATGTTTAGAACTCCTCTTTCGTTTATATTTATTCTAGCATATCTGGGGATAAGTTTCCTATATTTCAAGTAGTATAGGGTGGTTTTGTCAAGAAATATTTGAATTTTTAGAATTCCAAACTCTTTGAGGTTCTATACTAGTCTATAGTATGATAAAAAACTCTTAATGCAGTACATGAGGCGTATAATGGCTCGAGTTGCGGTAGCCCAAATGGTTTCTTCAGCAAATGTAATGGAAAATTTGCAACAAGTTGAAACTTTGATGATACAAGCACGTGAACAAGAAGCAGAATTAGTATTATTACCTGAAAATCTGGCCTTTATGGGGCATAAAGACGTAGACAAGTTGCAGATTGGCGAGGCTTATGGTCAAGGGCCGATACAAGAGAAAATAAGCCAGCTGGCAAAACGCTTAGGATTGTGGGTTATTGCGGGAACAATCCCCATCAATGTGAGCAGCTCAAAGGTCAGGGCAAGTAGTTTAGTCTATGATAATCAAGGACTTTGTGTTACACGTTATGATAAAATTCATTTATTTGATGTAAATGTCTCCGAACAAGAGAGTTATCAAGAGTCTGCCACTATAGAACGAGGAGATGATCTTGTCGTTGTGGATACCCCTATAGGCAAGGTTGCATTAACGGTTTGTTATGATTTACGTTTTCCGGAACTGTATCGAGAATTAGCGATCCTGAGTGCGCAGCTGTTCACCGTTCCCTCAGCATTTACCGCAATAACGGGCCAGGCTCATTGGGAAGTGTTATTGCGGGCAAGAGCGATTGAGAATCTTTGTTACGTATTGGCTGCAAATCAAGGAGGGCAACATGAAAATGGGCGCTCTACTTATGGTCACAGTATGATCATCGATCCTTGGGGAAGGGTATTGGCTGAGCAAGAAGAGGGTGTTGGAATAGTCACCGCAGAGATTGATTTGCATGGTCTGCATCATTTGCGAAAAACCTTTCCAACCGTGGATCATCACGTATTAAATTTAAAGGGTACTTAAATGACAGAAGCATTAACTACAGCAAAAGAAATTCTACTGGCTCCAGCCTCTTTGGATGAAAGCGGTATTGAAAAACTGTTTAAGTCAATGATGAGTCATCATATTGATGATGCCGATTTATATTTTCAAAGTTGCAGCTACGAATCGTGGTATTTAGAAGATTCTGTAGTAAAAAGCGGTAGTTTTTCTTTGGATAAGGGCGTAGGCATTCGGGCAGTAAGTGGCGATAAAACAGGCTTTGCATATTGTGATGATATTCTTTTACCTTCAATGTTGCGTGCCGCCGATGCTGCTCGTTCTATTGCTCTAGCTGGGGCCAAGGTTTTACAGCCAGTTCATATCAATGCGGTTGCTGAATCACGTTATCATGGCTTGAATCCCATTGAAGGAATGAGTAAGCAAGAGAAAATCGCTTTACTTGAAGCAATTGATAAAGAAGCACGGAGTATTGATCCACGAGTAGTTCAGGTTAATGCCTCCTTAAGTGGCTGTTATGAAGTGGTTATGGTCGCAGACATGCATGGCAAGATGGTTGCTGATGTTCGTCCTCTAGTCAGTGTGAACGTAAGTGTTATCGTTGAGGATAAAAACGGCCACCGTGAATCAGCGCGCTCTGGTGGGGGCGGTCGTGTTGCCTATTCTTATTTCACTGAAAAAGACAATGCCTTAAGTTATGCACGTGAAGCGGTGCGAGAAGCGTTAGTTAATCTTGAGGCTAAGCCTACGCCAGCAGGAACTATGCCTGTTGTTTTAGGACCAGGTTGGCCTGGTGTGCTATTGCATGAGGCCGTGGGGCATGGTTTGGAAGGTGATTTCAACCGTAAAGGGTTATCTGCATTTTCAGGCCGTATCGGCCAGCAAGTCGCAGCTCCAGGCGTTACTGTAGTTGATGATGGTACCTTAAAAGACCGACGTGGTTCTTTGACTATGGACGATGAAGGGACTCCTTCTCAATGCACCACCTTGATTGAGGATGGGGTATTGGTAAATTACATGCAAGATAAACTAAATGCCAAGCTAATGGGCATGCAATCTACAGGTAACTGCCGGCGTGAATCTTATGCTCATGTACCTATGCCAAGAATGACAAATACATACATGTTGGCTGGTCAACATGACCCAGAAGAAATTATTCGTTCAGTCAAACGAGGTTTGTATGCAGTGAACTTTGGTGGTGGGCAGGTTGATATTACTTCGGGACAATTTGTTTTCTCAGCTAGTGAAGCTTATCTGATCGAAGACGGTAAGATTACTGCTCCTGTTAAAGGTGCCACCTTAATTGGTAACGGCCCAGATGTCATGAAAAAAGTCAGTATGATTGGTAATGATTTATCTTTGGATCGTGGCATCGGGGTTTGCGGTAAAGATGGCCAGTCTGTACCTGTTGGGGTAGGACAACCTACGCTGAAAATCGATGCTTTAACCGTGGGTGGAACAAGTTGACAGGGTATCGTTAAAGCTTTTGATTTGAGCTATTACCTGCAAGCAAATTAAGAAATTTCTTACATCGCAACAAGTATTATTCATGAATATTATTTCAGGCTAATTCGTTATAATAATTGTGTTTGGCGCAGCTGGAATAGCGACAGGATGTCGCACTTGATACAGGGATTATTACAGCTGTCGCACAAACACGATGAAGCTTGTCATGGATAGACAGCTCCATCATCAATTCCTCAAATAGAGATAAGCGAAGAAGTTACATTGTCTAATCTTACCATTGTTTCTGCGGCTTTAAAATTATCAGTCTCGTGCTTTTGTAAAGCACAATCAGTGCGAGAGGTGCACTTATATTCCAAGTAATTTCTAGCAAAATCTGCTTCTTGTAGACGTTGTTGAAAATATTTAATAGCGTCTTCATCGTTATTAGACACTGACAAATCAAGCCAATCAAATCCTGCGCGATAATCAATGTATAATTGAGGAAATACTACTTGTATATCTTCATCCATCTCGTTTTTTAATGCCTCATAATCGCAAAAACAAACAAGCGCTATTTCGAATTGGGCGCTAGTATAACGTTGTCCTTCAGTGTTCGCGTTTTTTCTTTTAGCGATTATCAAAGTCTCATCCATGTATTCGTTGAAGGTTAATACGCGTTTGTTCGGTTTATCTCCTTGAAAGAATCCATGTTTATGTCTCATTTTATACACCTTTGAGTTTTAAAGGCCCTTATTGTACATCCGGTGCCCACATAGATCAATATTTTAATTATTCGCTTAAGGCTAACATAAGTTTTCCATAATATAATGATGATATTGGCACAAGTAATTTGGAATATAGGCACCATGTCTAAAAATAAGCAACTCAAGCGAGAGAAAGTAAGTATCATTTGCGATGAAAATGGCCAATATACGGTCCAGGCGGAAAAACATAGAGGTTTAGTGTGCAGTGGTGGAGGTGCTAAAGGTATTGCTTATATGGGAATGCTCAAAGCGCTGCAAGAACGCGGCTATCTTGAGCAATTAACTCATGTGAGTGGTGCTTCAGCTGGGGCTATGACTGCAAGCCTTATTGCCGTGGGCATGAGTCCAGAAGATATGACCAAATTAGTAAATGAGTTGGATATCAAAAAACTTCTTGATGTTCAGGGAGTGGGTTTTAGGGCTAAAGGTGATACTTTTCGAAACCTCCTTGAAGTGATTTACACGATGCAAATCAACAATCATCTGAAGGGTTTGCCTAAGCCTATTCCTGCGCACTTAGAAAAAAATTACATGCAATTGTCCAGTAAAGTAAGATTATACGAACACGCTTTAAGCGAAGAGAGTATAGAAGTTAATAATGTTGATGATGTAATTAAATTAGCAAAATCGATGGAAAGCATTAAAAAAATGAATGAGGCCATGGCTACTGTGCCTCAACAAATTATGGGGCATAATGGTGAGGAATTAGAAAATCCACGGCTCTCCTTAGGAGATCTTGGCCTGCTTCGTGAATTATTACCTGTTACGGAAAAGCATCAGATTAAAAACCTATCCGTAGCCGTAACGAATCAAACAAAAAAAGAATTGGAGCGTTACAGCGAAAACAGTACTCCACACCAATCTATTGCCCAAGTTGTTCAATGGTCAGGAGCACATCCGGTTCTTTTCGTTCCTGGAAGGAATGCCAAGGGTGAGTTTGTTGCTGATGGTGGAATCTTGGATAATATGCCTGAAATTGATGGCTTGAATCGAGAAGAAGTCTTATGCGTTAAAGCGGAGGCTTCAGGAGCTTATGAAGCTCGGGTTCAAAAAGCGGAACGACATCTTCCAGAAATAGTATCCGCATTTAAACAAACTGTAGATTCAGTCATTAATTATGCTATTGGTGGGCAATGGCTAAAAGCTACCACTGCATTATTAAATCGCGAAAAAGTATTTCATCATATTGATAATATGATTTATATCAATACTGGTGAGGTGACTACGATCACAACAGCACCGACTGAAGAACAAAAAAAGCAGGTTATTACTAATGGATATGAACAAACTTTAGTGCAACTTGATAAACATCGAAAAACGTTTAGCCATCCTTTATTAGCATTGCTTTATGTCGGGATTGACCGATTAGATCAAACGATGCTTGATACACTGGATGAAGAGGATAATCCAAATTTATTTCATTCGTCAGCCTATGCAAAAATTATTACCAGGGTGCAAGAGCAAATGGTGGATGAAATCACCCGCGGCCAATACAAGTATATACAAAGTTACACAAAGGTAATTGAGGATCAGTTAAGGGATTATTCGCGTCTAATAGACCTTAATGCAGAGCAGAAAGAACAAGTGCTTGCTTTGTGTTATAAGCAAGTGAACCATCTTACTGATGGTAAATTCCTTGAGCACATGGCCAAAGTTGCAGCGCAAGAGCTTGCAGCGACACAGCCTGGTTGGGGAGTTCGAATATTGAACTTCCTTTTAAAACCGATAGAGTGGGTTCTTTCTTTGTTTAAATCGTCATCTCTTTCATCAGATGAAAACAAAACCTCAGAAGCATCTCATGTAGATCATTATAAGCAGATTTTGACAGAGCAGAATTCAGATGATGACTATCACGATGATGAGTTAGTAATCAGATTATGTAGGTAATTATTATAGTTATAGATGTTGAAGAGATATTTGCGACACATTCCCAATGAAACCTAATGGACGTTATTGATTGACTGGAAGTATTGGTTTGACAATGATGCATCCATTTTTTGGTGACGGAGAAACTGACACATTACGACACAGAGCGTTATTTAGTGAGAGGGGGTACGAGGAAGAAAGTGCCACATCCTTGTGGAACAGCCTCGATCCGTGAAGCGATAATACTCCCTGCACGACATCCTTTGTCTTTCCTCGTGTATAGAGCATAGGCTATGTAGCTTAAAATGTCAGGATGACAGAAGCTCAATTTGCTGTAAGATATTTCTCAATTACATCAACTCACTTTGGTGTTATTCTAAAGTATGTTAAAAGTGTGTATTGTGGTATAGGAGATGTTCATGAATGCTAATGCAAATAAAAGAGGCTTTGTAATTACCATCCGAGCCCGCTTATTCATGGGATTTATGGCCTTGGGTTTGCCTTTATTGTTCTTAATTATCTTTTTAATTCCTAAAGTACATACCATCATTGCTTTAAATGACAAAATTGGCAAAGAAAGTTTGCCGCAGACTCTAGACACCCAAATCCTGCAAGCTCAAGATACACTGGAGGTATGGGTAATGACAGGAGACATTAAAGACAGGGAACATTTTCAGCATCTTTGGGAGGAGATTAATAGTGTCAGAAATCTATGGGATACAACCATACATTCCCTTGATAACCCGCAATTACGCAAACAATGGGATAGATTACAAGAGTTATATGTGGCTCTTTATAATGCTCAATCCACTATAATCAATTCCCGCTGGGAGGCTAACAATAAAGATAACCTGGAAAATAGTAAAGCTAGTACACAGGCTTTTATAAAAGAAATGATTACTATTCTTGATGGTGTTTACTCCAATGAACAAGGGAAGCGAATTGGCGGTATATTTAATACGTTGGCAAGCGGGATTGAGCATAGTGCCAACTTAATTAGTTTAGATTTAATGGCATTAGAGAATTTTGCTTATGGATTACTAATTTTTGCGATTATATTAACCATTATTGTTCCTTATATGACTCAAAGAGCTATATCAGTTCCCGTAGAAAAAGCCATTAATATCGCAGAACAAATTGCTGCTGGAGAACGTAATGTTGAAATCAAAATTCGCTCTGAAGATCAGCTAGGCAAATTGCTTTCATCACTTAAACTCATGCAAGAATCGATTAGGAAAAATGAAAAAAGCCTTCGTGTTAAAGAAGAGGAATCTCGGGAGTTATTTGAAAAACTTGTTAGCTCTTCGAAAAAATTTAGAGAACATAGCAGTAAAGTTGCCGCAGGGGATTTAAGAGAACGTCTGAAAATTGATGAACAAGATGTCTTACAAGATTTAGGAAATGATTTAAATTTAATGACGGATGGCTTGGCGACTATTACTAAGAAAATCGCTAAAGTCAGTAATGACATTGTGAGTATGGTTGAAACGGTTTTTTCTTCAGCAAATGAACAATCAGAAGGCATTATTTCCCAAGCATCAGCGATTAATGAAATTAGTGCTTCTTTGGAGGAAATTGATAAGAGTTCGAAGCAAACAATGGCTAAGGCGCAAAGTTTAAGAGATGTAGCAAAAAATACGTACGAGCAAGGAAAATTAGGTACTGAATCGGTAGAGCAGAGCATCGTGGGTATAAAGGCTTCAGAGGAAAAAATGAAGCTTATTGCGCAAACGATTCTGGATTTAAGTAATCACACCCAACAAATAGGGGACATTACTTCGGTAGTGAATACCTTAGCCCAGCAGTCAAAAATGCTGGCTTTGAATGCTTCTATTGAAGCATCAAAAGCAGGTGAGGCTGGAAGGGGATTTGCTGCAGTGGCAACAGAAGTCCGTAATCTTGCAGAACAATCAGAACAATCAACAGCGCAAGTACAAAAAATTCTTGAAGATATTCGTCGTACTACCGAAAAAGCAGTCACTGTGACTGTAGAAGGAGAAAAGACGTTGGACTCAGGGTTAAAACTCATTGAAAAAGCAGGTCAGGTTATTCAAGCCCTAAGTAAAATGATTAATGATGCTTCGATTTCAAGCCAGCATATTGAGGCATCTATTCGTCAGGAGGCGGTTGGTATTGAGCAAATCGTTGAAGGGATGAATGAGATTAATCGTACCACATCAACCTTCTCTAATGGCACTAAAGAGATGATGGCATTTATCCATAATTTAGATGCGATTGCTAAGCATCTGAAAGAGGATATAAATCTTTATAAGGTGTAGGCATGGATTATATATACAACTTCGATCAGATTTAACTAAATCTTTGCACTAAATTGGTGGCGGAAGTGCGCCTAGTGACCTAAGCTAGAAGCATAGACGGTACACATTGATCAGCCAATATCACGACATTAGGTGCCAGATTGAGAGTGTGGTGTGCATGCTTAGATGTTTTAAGAAGCCTAAAGTACTCCAGAGGTGTCCACTTTTGTGACCCAAGACTGCCTTCAATCTTACTGTTTTATATATTCAAACTAAGGGCGTAGTTCTTACGCCCTTTTCATTATGTTAACTTAATAATCCAAAAAAATACCAAAAAGGGATAGAGGCAATTACGATTCCCAGTTTTAAGAATGAAAACCAGGCATACGCTTTGCTCGTTCAGAGCAAACGTGCCGGAAACAGGACGGTCGCGGCCTTTAACCTGTCGCGTTGGCGAGTGAATTCTGGGGACTGGAATGTCCCAGAATTTTTAACGAGGTGGCGACACGCTTAAATCATGTATTATTTTTATGTCATTAATTTATCAAGTAAGCTGTGAATTTCAAAAATACGCTCTTCTGGAGTCGTACCATCCAAGGTAAAACGTAAACGTTGCGGACCTTCCATTTGATAGCGCTTGGCATGCACTTGAATCAGGCTGATTAAAACTCCTGGATCAATCGAGGGGTTTTCATTAAAGTCAATTTTACCCTGTTGTGCGCCGGCGCTGATTTTTAGAACGCCCATTTGCTGTGCTTTCAATTTTAAATCGGTGATTAACAGTAAATGCTTCACCGGTGGTGGTAATAAACCAAAGCGGTCAATTAACTCAATTTGTAGCTCATGCAATTGCTGTTTGTCTTTGGCATTAGAAATGCGCTTATACATAATGAGTCGATTGTGAATATCGCCAATATAATCCTCAGGGATAATCGCGCTAATACGTAAATCAATTTCAGGACCTTGATACATTGGAGCCGACAGCTCGGGTATTTTTCCGGCTTTCAAGTCGCTGACTGCCTTGTCGAGCATTTCCATGAATAAGCTAAAGCCAATGGCATGCATATTACCGCTTTGTTCTGCGCCTAACAGTTCGCCCGCACCACGAATCTCTAAATCATGGGTTGCTAAGGTAAAGCCTGCACCTAAGTCTTCTAAGGACACAATCGCCTCTAAGCGTTTCACCGCATCAGACGTTAATGATTTTTCATTTGGAGTTAATAAATAAGCATAAGCCTGGTGATGTGAACGACCAACACGGCCACGTAATTGATGTAACTGAGCCAGACCAAATTTATCCGCGCGATCAATAATGATGGTGTTCGCTGTAGGAATATCGATTCCTGTTTCGATAATGGTGGTACATACCAATACATTAAAGCGGTGATGATAAAATTCAGACATCACTCGTTCTAATTCGCGCTCGCGCATTTGACCGTGCGCGGTGCGAACCTTGGCTTCAGGAACCAGTGTTTGTATATCCTGACTAATACGCTCAATAGTTTCCACATTGTTGTGCAAGAAGAAAACTTGGCCGCCTCTTAATATTTCACGCAAAACCGCTTCACGTATGGTGGTATCGTTCTTTTCCTGCCAGAAGGTTTTAATTGCCAAACGTTTCGCGGGTGGGGTAGTCATCAGTGATATATCACGAATTCCTGCCATGGCCATATTCAGCGTTCTTGGAATAGGGGTTGCCGTCATGGATAAAATATCAACATGAATACGTAATGCTTTGATGTGCTCTTTTTGTTTAACACCAAAGCGGTGTTCTTCATCGATAATCAATAGGCCCAGATTTTTAAAGGCAATAGAGCTTTGAAATAGCTTATGCGTACCAATAACAATATCGACTTTCCCTGATTTTAAGGAAGCTTGCACTGCCTCTGTTTCTTTGGCTGAGCGAAAACGCGAAAGCAGTTCAATATTCACGGCAAAATCGGCAAACCGATCTCTAAAGGATTCAAAATGTTGTCCAGCAAGCAGGGTAGTTGGTACCAATACACAAACTTGTTTGTTATTTTGTACCGCAATAAATGCAGCGCGCATCGCGACCTCAGTTTTACCAAAACCTACATCACCGCAAATCAAGCGGTCCATAGGTTTGGTTGAAGACATGTCATTCATGATCTGATCTATAGCCAGTAGCTGATCCGGGGTTTCTGTAAAGGGAAAGGCACTGGCAAAGCGAGCATATTCATTGTGGCTGAGCTCATATTGATGCCCAGGTTGTGCTTCGCGCTTTGCATAGAGATCAAGCAGTTCGATGGCCACATCATGAATTTTTTCGGCAGCTTTTTTTCGCTCTTTTTGCCATTGGTCCGAACCCAATTTATGCAAAGGAGCATGTTCGCTGTCTACGCCGGTATAACGGCTAATTAAATGCAAGGAGGTAACCGGAACATAGATTTTATCTTCACCTGCATAAGTTAGAATTAAAAACTCACTGGCTGTACCATTGGTTTCGATATGTTGTAATCCCTGATACCGTCCCACACCAAATTGCAAATGAACAACAGGAGCACCTAAACGCAATTCGGCCATATCTCGGATAATTAAATCCGGGTCAACCGTTTTTTGTGCGCTACGACGTTGGGGAGTGCTTTGCTCACCAAATAGTTGCGATTCTACAATTAAAACCGTCTTGTTTTGGGTTAGTTCACAACCAGTAACCAAGGCTCCGGTGGTGATATTAATTGGAGCGGTATCCTTGATAAAATCATGCCAATTGCTTTGAGTTTTAGGAAGGATGCCACTGGGTTTAAGTAGATCCAGTAATACTTCACGACGTCCTGCACTTTCCACCACAATTAGATAACGGCGGGAGGTATCCGCACAGTATTCACGTAAACGACTTAATGGTTCTTGTGTTTTTCTATCAATAGGTAATTCAGGCGCTGGGGTAATATCAAAGTTAGTTACCGCACCTTTTTTACTGCTCGGAGTATGGAATAAACGCAGTTGTTGATATTCATTGGCTTTAGTTAACAGCTCAGTCGGATTAAGAAAACAAGCTGTTGGCTCAAGAATAGGGCGGCTAATGTCATAACGACGTTGCTCATAACGCCCGGTTAATTCTTGCCAAAATTGCTCAGCATTATCTTGAATATTTTCAATCAGACAGACTTTTGCATCTTGAGGCAAATAATCAAAAATGGTGACCGTTTTTTCAAAAAATAACGGGAGATAGTATTCGATGCCTGCAGGAAACTGCCCATGACTGATGGCTTCATAGATAGGGCAGTGGCTGGGGTTTCCTGGGAATAATTCACGGAATGCCCGGCGAAATAGTGTTTGGCTTTGTTCGTTGAGTGGAAACTCACGCGCAGGTAATACATTAATATAAGGAATTTTTTCTATAGTACGTTGGGTTTCGGTATCAAACTCTCTTAAACTGTCGATTTCATCGTCAAAGAGCTCGATACGGAAGGGGCGGGTCGAACCCATGGGATACACATCAATAATTGAGCCGCGTAAGGCAAATTCACCATGCTCTAATACTTTATTAACGCAATGATAACCTGATTGTTGCAGTTGGTTTCTGAAGGCTTCCAGATCCAGTTTTTGCCCTTTCTTAAGCATAAGGGCGTATTGGTTTAAAAACTCAGGTGGGCAGAGTCGATGCATTAAGGTGTTTGCAGAAGTAATAATAATGGCATCGCTGACTTGCTGAATACGGCTTAAGGTGTAGAGCCGTTCTGAAATAATATCTTGATGTGGAGAAAATTGGTCATAGGGTAAGGTTTCCCAATCGGGGAAAAATAAGAGTTCTTGCTCGGATTGTTTGGGATTTAAAAAGAACTCTAACTCAGACTGCAATTGATTGGCACTGAGATTGTCCTGGGCAATGAGTAATTTGATGCCTGGTGTTTTTTGGCAATATTCAGCTAAAGCAAGAGCTAAGCTGCTGCCATGGAGTTGTCCCCATATTTGTTTGGTTTGTGTGCTTTGGTAAAGTAGGGTATCCATGTTCATTACTTGTTTAATCTTCAAAAATTAAAAATTCGTAGCCGTATCAGACGTAGTCGTAATACGGCTACGGTATTGCCATTTAACGGTAGCCTGGCTGCTTGCAAGCAACCAGGCTACGCCATTAGTTCTTGGTGTATCCGCCATATGTTTCTGTCGGTACCTGATTGCCACGGCCATCAAGTTGAGGGTAAATTGGCTGATAACCAGGCTGAGCTTGGTAAATCGTATAATAATTAGGTGGTGGCTGAGTTTGCACAACATTGTGTCCATTTGAAGGAGGCATTGACTGGTTAAACATTTGATATGAATTTGCGTGTTGTGTTGCTCCTATTCCCTGCTCAGGAGTAGGGTAGTTATCTTCTGAAGCTCGAGAAGAACAGCAACAGGATTTAAGTAAGCTGAAAAATCCACCAACTACATCTATAGCAATGCCTAATGTATGCAGACCAACAAAGGTTAAAGCAGCTACAGCGCCTGCTTGATACAGAACATTGGAGCCAACATATCCAGCAATAGATAACCCAAGAAGAGAGAAATTAGCAACGGTTGCTAAAGCACCTGGCCAGAAAAGTAAACCAGCAGCAACCAAAAGACCAATGGTAATCGCTGTTTTTGCAAATTGGAAATAGTTATATAGTGTTATCACGATGTTTTACTCCAGTGTTGTAAAATCGGGGTGAATTGTAGCAAATAAATTGAGAAGTTAGAATATAAACTGTTCAATTTGTTGATGAGTTTATTCTCAACTACGTCTCGTCCCATGGTTAAGGATTTAATACCTACACACGACCTACTCGTTGCATGAGATAAACACATACCCATTTTTAAGCTTCCTGACTTATTTCATCCGTTTCAATTAATTCTATCTCTTCTAAATCGATGTCTACCGATTCAATTTTTTGAAAGCGGGAGCTAATCTTTTTCGCCGAAGTATTGACTTCGCTTACATCTTGATGTGCCAAATTAATATGTTTGGATAATTTATCCATTCTCTTTTCAAAACGTTGGAAATCATCTGCTAATGCGTGTAAATGTTTTTGAATGATATGAATTTGCTTGCGAGTCGCATCGTCTTTAAGCACTGCCTTCGCTGTAGTTAATACGGCCATTAAGGTGCTGGGAGAAACCATCCATACTTTTAAGCGTTGCGATAAAGCAATTAAATCGGGGTAGTTAGCATGAATTTCTGCAAAAATCGATTCAGCAGGAATAAACATCATGGCTCCATCACTGGTTTCAGTAGGGATGATGTATTTTTCGGCAATGTCTTTAATGTGTTTTTGAATATCTTGGCGAAATTGCTGTTGCAAGGTTTTGCGCTCAACGGAACTTATGTCGCTATTCATAAGACGTTGATACGTTTCTAAGGGGAATTTCGCATCAATAACCACATTTCCAGTGGGGTCTGGTAAAAACAAAATACAGTCGGCGCGTTTTTGATTACTCAGCGTGTACTGCATTTGATAGTGGGTTGCTGGAATCATATTACCAATTAAGGCAGAGAGTTGAACTTCACCAAAGGCTCCACGCGCTTTTTTATCAACTAATACATCTTGCAAACTGACGACATGACTGGAGAGTTCAGTAATTTTCTTTTGCGCCTCATCAATAATCGTTAGTCTTTTTACTACATCAATAAACGTCGATGAAGTTTTTTCAAAGCCCTCTGTCAGTTTATGATTAACTTGTTGCGTTAGACTATGTAAATGGTTGCGAATTTCCTCGGTAAGAATTTGTAGATGAGAGGTGAGGGCGCTGGCGTGTTGTTTGAAGCTATGGCTGATTTGTTCACGTACATCAGTCATTTGTTTGTGTACGGTGTCATGAATTAATTGTTGTGTAAGCAACTGTCCCTGACCAATTTTCTCATTAAGATCGAGATGCACTTGATGCAGTTGGTTGGTAAAGGTTTCAACTACTTTTTCATTAAGTTGTGCGCTTAGCTTTTTGTGTTGGCTTTGTCTGACCAAGAACCAAATAAAGAAGAAAAACTGTAGGGCAATTGCCAACGCAATGCCCTCAAGCAGGGTGTACGGCGATAAAAATTGCATGCATTAATCCATGAGTTTGCTAAGTTTAATTGGTTCATCGTATTGATAAACGGTTTTTAACTGACCGTAATCAGTAAGATGTAGGTAACCAACGGATAGCGTATCCTCTGTTAAATGCTTTGAATTGTCAAAGCTAAATTTAATTGTTTGTTTTCCGGGTTCTAGCCACTGCGCACTTTGAGATGTTTCGACAGGCTGCAGTTGTCCTTTGTTGTTGTGTTGAAACAATACGGTTTGCAGCGCATAGCGACTTGCAGTAGCCACATCCACGGTTGCCGTAAAGGTTAAAGGATTAGAGGATACTTTTTTTAACGTGACTAAACTTGCTGATGGAATTGAGTATGAAAATGCGCTTCGTGCAGTCCGTCGTACATAGCCATCATCTTGTTCACTGAATACCTCAGCCTCTACATACCAATTATCGCCCTGTGTGTTTAACTCAGACACTAATTTCGCTTTAGCTTGAAACTCATTACGCTTTATTCTGCTCAGCTTTAAAGGGATGAATTCGTCATTGGTACCTATTAATGACACATTAACCTCATCTACAGAATAGTCAGTGTCATAATCTTTTAAGGAAATTGTTGCCGAAAATTCATCGCCATATTGATACTGCAAGGAACTGGGTTCAACTTTTAAATAGAGCAATGAAAACTTATCAAACACATTAATCAGGTACGAGTTAGCATCATTGGCCGAAGTAGTTTGGCTTCTAAGAATAAAGGTGCCGAAGCCTAATTCAGGCTTTAGTTGCGTCATGGTTTGATGCTCTGCTGCAAGTAAGGATTCATCTAAATCTTCATCTTGAGAGTACAGAGTGGACGCTTCCTTCAAACTTAGATCTTGTTTCTGTGGTGTTTGCAGTACAAATGTTGGAACCGATTTTTTTTGTAGAGGGGTAATTCGCACCACCGCACCAGGGGCGCGCGTCGATATGGCGACTCCTTGACGTAGCTGCTTTTGAGTAATGATTTGATTATAGCTATAACTTTTCTGATAGTTATTGACCGTAGGTGTTAAGGGCGTCTGAGCGATTGTCCAGCTAGCGCGTAAGGTTTCATGAGATAATTTATAGCACTCCTTACATTCATAAGTTTTAGTAGGATGCTGAGGCAATGTATATGCATGGGCTTGGCTCAAGCAAAATGCAGACATTAAAAAAAGATGGGTTGTTTTCATTGTACAGCTCCTTTTGTAGCTAAGGCACTTATAAGAATTTTATCCAGCCCAAAACAGGAATGTCTGCTTTGGTTATGACTTAAAGTCCAATTGTTTTCCAGGTGATCTTTATCGTAAAACCAGACTGTTCCTGCTGCCTCCTGAGAGCTGCAATTTAAAAATCCATCCGAACATTTATCAAGATATAATTTAGTAATTTTTAATCCACTGTTCAGCAAGTAGCCATTGCAATAACTGGCAGAGGATAAAGGTGAGGCAATCACATCAGTACCAATGATTGGGTTAAACGCTACTGGCAATGAGGGACGGCCTTGGGTACCCAAGAGTAATTCTTGGTTGTATATACGCATATCACCAACGCGTTGTTGTTTGATGGCATCGCCATGTAAGCCTAAAATCCAGGATAAGCTTGAGCTTATTACATGGCCACTTAATGCTAAATCAGCAAGGGGAGTGCCGGTGCTTGATGGCGCTAAAGCAACTACTTTTCCAATGTGTTTTTTTAACTCCATGTAGCGGCTGTTGTAGGTGGGGTTTGATAAAATCCAGCGCAAGACATTGGCCCCATTGGAATGGGTGTAGACGGTGATTTTGCTGATGTTCTTATCGTGTATGAATTTTAATAATTGATCCACGGTGCATTCGCCTGCTGTTTCATCCCACATGTAATTAGTGTAATTACAATGAGTGACGACATAATTTTCAGGATTTGCTAATCCTTGAGTGACGCTGTCAATAAAATCAATTTTCCAATAGTCTCCATAAGCATCTTCACGATGATCCCCTGTACCATGAACAAAGGCTATGCCAGAATTATCATCGGCTTGAGTTAATGTTGAAAATACAGCTAATAAAAAAGCAATTAAAACACGTTTAAAGTCCATTTTTATCATGCCTCAATATTCGATTGAACCTGTATCTATAGCATAAATTTTAGTGATAAACTAATGTTTTAATTCCCGGTTTAGCCATTTTTATAATGACGTATAAAACATTGCCATTGCGCTCATTCGCTGGGTTTAAGGATGAGCGTTTAGGCAAAATTTTTTTATTAATTTAACGGATAGTTTATGAGTAACGAAATAGCAGGGCAAATTAACGAACTAAAAGAGAAAATTCGACACTATGATTATCACTATTATGTGCTCGATGAACCTTTAGTCCCTGATATAGAATACGATCGCTGCTTTCGGGCCTTACAAGATTTAGAAACACAAAATCCACACTTTCTTACCGCAGACTCACCTACACAGCGTGTTAGCGGTGCTCCTGCTGATGCGTTTATGCCGGTGTCCCACCGACAAGCAATGTTGTCTCTTTCTAACGTGTTTACCGATGACGAATTACATGCTTTTGTAAAACGAGTCACGGACAAATTGGATGAGCCCAATCAACAGTTAGTATTTGTTTGTGAACCCAAACTGGATGGTTTGGCCGTTAATCTGACTTATGAAAACGGGATCTTGATTTCTGCGGCAACTCGTGGAGATGGTGCTACTGGTGAAAATATTATTGCCAATATTAAAACAATCGCGTCAGTGCCGTTAAAGCTACTAACCGATAATCCCCCACCTTTTATTGAGATTCGTGGCGAGGTGTACATGCCCAAAGCGGGTTTTGCTGAATACAATAATAAAGCGCAAATGCAAGGAGAAAAGGTTTTTGCCAATCCACGTAATGCAGCAGCTGGGAGTTTACGCCAATTAAACCCGGCCGTTACAGCACAGCGTCCACTAGCCATTTATTGTTATGGTATTGGTGCTTGCGAGGGCTATAAACTTCCCGAAACACATTGGCAGCAATTAGAGTTGTTGAAGGAATTTGGTTTTCGTGTTTCATCGGAAACCAAGCGCGTAAATGGAATGGCTGGTTGTTTGGATTATTACCATAGCATCCTGGAAAAACGGGAGCAGTTGCCTTTTGAAATTGATGGGGTTGTCTACAAAATTGACAGCATCCGTTTGCAACAGCAATTAGGCTTTATTTCTCGAGCGCCTCGTTTTGCTTGCGCCCATAAATTTCCCGCTTCCGAGGAAATGACCGTATTACTGGCCGTTGATTTTCAGGTAGGACGTACAGGCGCATTAACTCCAGTAGCTCGTTTAGAGCCAGTTAGTGTAGCGGGTGTTAAGGTGAGTAATGCGACCTTACATAACATGGATGAGATTGCCAGGAAAGATATTCGCATCGGCGATACCGTAATCATTCGTCGTGCTGGAGATGTAATTCCTGAGGTCGTTTCGGTGGTTATGGAGCGTCGCCCTGAGCATACGCAAATGATTCACTTACCAGAAAAATGCCCTGTTTGTGGTTCTGATGTGGTGCGTGAAGAAGGGGAGGCGGTTGCACGTTGCGTAGGTGGTTTATTTTGTAAAGCACAATTAAAACGGATGATGTGGCATTTTGCTTCGCGTAAAGCGATGTACATTGAGGGTTTAGGTTCCGTATTGATCGAGCAATTGGTTGATGAAGGCTTCATTCGTCATTTATCGGATCTTTATGAGCTTGATGCCGCCACCTTAGAAAATTTGCCACGTATGGGTGCTAAATCTGCACATAATTTGTTACAGGCTTTAGAAGAGAGTAAAAAAACCAGTTTCAATCGCTTTTTATACGCATTAGGTATCCGCGAGATAGGCGAGGCTAGCGCTCGTGTTTTAGCTGAGCATTTTGGTGATATTCCTTCAATTGCAGCGGCTACTGAAGAAGAGTTAATGAGTTTAAATGATATTGGCCCCGTAGGCGCATCTTATGTAGTGCATTTCTTTGCTCAAGAACATAATTTGCAAATTATTAAACGCTTATTGGAGTTAGGGATCCATTGGCCAAGGGTTGAGAAAAAACAAATTAATCAGGAAAACCCATTTTTTGGTAAAACAGTGGTTTTGACTGGAACTTTAAGTACCATGGGTCGAGAAGAGGCGAAGGCTAAATTATTGGCTTTGGGGGCGAAGGTTAGTGGTAGTGTGTCTGCGAAGACGAGTTATGTGGTTGCAGGGACTGAAGCAGGGTCTAAGTTGGATAAGGCGACTAGTTTGGGTGTTACGGTTTTGGACGAGGAGCAGTTTTTGGGCTTGCTTGCCGGGTTATAAAGCATTTTGTAATGATGTGTAGGTTGGGGCCATGGCCCCCAATATAATCCATAACCACAATTAGTTAAAAAATAAGGATGTACAATGACACTAAGAACAGGATTGTTCCTAATATTGATGCTCAACAGCCTCAATCAAACCTATGCTCAATGGGTTTTTAACAATCCTTATCCACAAAGCCAGGCAAACGAACTTATTTTTTACGCCTCCTTTGGCGAACAACCAAAAACATTAGATCCGGCCTTATCCTACTCATTAAACGAATACCTGTTTATTTCGCAAATTTATGAGCCCTTACTCGAATATGATTATCTAACCAGACCCTATCAGTTAATACCTTACACCGCAGCCCAGTTACCACAAACCAGATATTTAGATGCTCAAGGTAAACCTTTAGCCGAAAACAGCCAAACAGCAGCAGCTTATACCGTATATACCCTACACCTTAATAAAGGTATTTATTATCAACCTCATCCTGCATTAGCACGAGCCCAAGATGGCCGTTACTTATATCATCATTTAGCCCCCGATTATTTAGATGATCATCACATTAATCAGCTATCTGACTTTAAAGACACCGACACACGCGAGCTGATCGCTGATGATTACATTTATCAAATTAAACGTTTGGCTAATCCTGCGGTAAGCTCCCCAATTTATGGATTAATGAGCGGATACATCGTTGGTTTTAAAGAGTTTGGGAAAACACTTCCTGGATTAAATGCATATGCCGATGTACGCAAGTATCCCATGGCAGGGCTAAAAAAACTGGATGATTATACTTTTGAGATCACCTTGAAAGGTCAATACATGCAGTTTCTGTTTTGGCTGGCGATGCCTTTTTTCGCCCCTGTTCCTTGGGAGGCGGATGTATTTTACTCCCAACCTGGAATGAGTGATAAAAACATTTCTTTAAGTTGGTATCCCATAGGTACAGGGCCTTTTATGCTGACCATTAATAATCCCAATCGCGGCATGGTCTTGGAGCGAAATCCTAATTTTCACCCACAGTTTTTTCCAAAAGTTGGTTCAGATGAAGATAAAAAAGCGGGATTCTTGCGTCATGCGGGAGAGCGTTTGCCCTTAATCAATAAGATTGTATTTACTTTAGAAAAAGAAACTATTCCACGGTGGAATAAGTTTTTACAAGGCTATTATGACGATTCCACTATCAGTTCGGACAGCTTCGATCAGGCAATCCATATTAATAAGCACGGAAATGCAATTTTAACTCCAGAAATGCGTCAGAAGGGTGTGTATTTAGCTCAGGATCAAGAACCTAGCGTCTACTATCTGGGATTTAATATGTTAGATAGTGTTGTTGGGGGCTTGAGTGAGCGTGCGCGTAAATTAAGACAAGCAATTTCCATTGCGGTGAATGACGATGAGCGCATTGCTATTTTTTATAATGGGCGCGGAAATGCGGCTCAAGGTCCTATTCCTCCTGGTATTTTTGGATACCGAGAGGGGAAGGATGGTATTAATCCTTATGTTTTTGAATGGAACAATAACGAGGCTGTTCGACGTCCAATAAGTGATGCGCAAAAATTAATGATTGAGGCTGGTTATCCTGGAGGCCTTGATCCGCAAACCGGCAAGGCGCTTATTTTGCATTACGATACCATGAGTACCGGAGGGCCTGGGGATAAGGCCATACTGGATTGGATGCGTAAACAATTTGCCAGTATTGGTATCGATTTGAATGTGCGAGCAACTTTGTATAATCGATTCCAAGAAAAAATGCGGGCAGGCAATGCCCAAATATTTAGCTGGGGTTGGATTGCGGATTACCCCGATCCGGAAAATTTCCTGTTTCAGCTCTATAGTGCTAATGGGAAGGTAAAGCATGGCGGTGAAAATGCGTCTAATTACCAAAATCCTGAATTTGACCGTTTATTTGATCTGATGAAAAATCGTAAAAACGATGCTACAAGACAAGAGATTATTGACCGTATGTTGGAAATTGTTCGCCGTGATGCACCCTGGTCTTGGGGGTATAACACGGAGAATTTTATTCTCGCTCATAATTGGGTTTCGCCGACGAAACATAACAGCATTGCTTTAGGCACTTTAAAATATGTAGCGATTGATGTACCAGAACGTAATCGATTACGGCTGGAATGGAATCAACCCATTTTTTGGCCATTGGGTTTGTTGCTTATTTTAATTTTGGCCTTGGTCGTCCCCTTATTTATTGCCTATGCAAAGAAAGAAAAACAGCCTGCTAAGAGGACTAATTTGTCATGATGAAGTATTTAATACGCCGATTTTTTTATGCAATCCCCATCCTCTTTGGCATTAATATGCTCACCTTTATTTTGTTTTTTATGGTAAATACTCCAGATGATATTGCTCGCATGCATTTGGGGCAAAAGCATGTGCAACAGCAAGTTATTGATGATTGGAAGGCGGCACATGGCTATGATTTACCCTTGTTTTTTAACGAGCAGAAAATTGGCTTAGAGACGCTTGAAGCGACCTTATTTTTCCAAAAATCGATGCTCTTATTTACTTTCGATTTTGGGATGTCGGATGCCGGTCGTGACATCAGTCAGGACATTACCTTTAGGATGTGGCCTAGTTTAGCGATTGCCATACCGGTTTTATTTCTTGATGTGCTGAGCAATATTGTTTTGGCGATGGCGATGGTGTTTTTCCGCGGCACTTATCTTGATTTAACTGGGGTGATTATTTGTATTATTTTAATGTCCATTTCTAGTTTATTTTATATTATCGGTGGACAATATCTGTTTGGAAAATTACTGCGTCTGGTGCCCATTTCAGGCTACGATGGAGGAGTGGATGCCTTTAAGTTTATTATTCTGCCGGTGGTGGTGGCGGTACTGGGAAGTTTAGGAGCCGGTGGCCGTTGGTATCGGACTTTGTTTTTGGAAGAAATGAATAAGGATTATGTGAAAACGGCGCGAGCTAAAGGTTTAACTGAGCGCAAAATTATGTTTAAGCATGTGCTAAAAAATGCCATGTTGCCGATTCTTACTGGGATTGTGGTTATTATTCCTTCACTATTTATGGGAAGCTTAATTTTGGAATCCTTTTTTGGTATTCCCGGTTTAGGTAGTTACATTATTGATGCGATCCAACAACAGGATTTTGCGATTGTACGCGCCATGGTATTTTTGGGGTCGATTATGTATATCGTGGGTTTAGTATTGACTGATTTTTCTTATATGTTGGTTGATCCGCGGGTTAAGTTGTCGTAATTATTTATAACATAAGAGCATACTCACGAATGATCACGGCTTGGCCGCAGTGTCCATTTAGCCCGTCTCCCAAATTAGCGCTTGCCACGGTAATTCGGTCTCTGTACTTAGGGCGAGTTGGAAGGATGCACCAGTCGTAGAATGTCGAAGAAATCTGTGATGATAAAAGAGAATAAAAAATGACATTTGAATTTTTATGGACCGATAAATGTTTTCTCATCCTCTTGGCATTGGGAACGCTTACTATTTTATTGAGTTTACGCAAACAACACATCCGACGATCGTTCTCGATGATTCTCCATCGCCCTATTGCCGTAAGTGCGGGGATTATTCTTTTAGCATTTATCACCATAGGCGTATTAGACTCAATTCATTTTCAATCTAATCATCAGTCCGATTCCTCCATATCAGTACTGGATAAAATCTTATCGCCAATTGATGAAATTAATGAAAAGACCTACTCAGCCCCCTTAGCCTTATACCAATTTGTTACAGATACCACCTTAGTTAATGGCGTAGTCACTCAGTTTTTTCCACGTTTAAATTATCCTGCAAAATGGGTAAGCACTGAGGCAGAAAAGGAACAAGTCATTAAAAGCAAGGCTTGGAATTCGCTGCAATGGGGCTTAGGAGTTGGCCTCGTGTTTGCCGGTATACTCATCTTTTCTAGTTACATGCGAGGTAACAAGCCCAGTTGCCATTTCAGTACTACAAATTTCAGTGTAGTGCTTACGCTAAGCATACTGGCTTTTTTTATTGTTTATGGTTATCAGTTATCCCGAGTGTTCCACGTTTTAGGAACAGGACAAATTGGCCAAGATATTTTTTATTTTACGATAAAAAGTATTCGCACCGGTTTAATCATTGGTTTATTAACCACGTTCTTTATGCTGCCATTGGCTTTATTTTTAGGCGTAGTTGCCGGATACTTTGGTGGCCTCGCAGACGATATTATTCAATATGTTTACACCACCTTAAGCTCTATTCCTGGAGTATTGTTAATTACCGCATCCGTTTTATCATTACAAACCTATATTGCCAATCATCCTGAACAATTTCCTACTTTGGCGCAAAGCGCAGATGCCCGTTTGCTCGCCTTGTGCCTGATTTTAGGGGTAACCAGTTGGACTAGTTTATGTCGTCTTTTACGGGCCGAAGCCTTGAAATTACGTGAAGTTGATTATGTTTTAGCGGCTCGTGCTTTAGGCTCTAATTGGTTTACCATTTTACGCAAACATTTATTGCCTAATGTGATGCACATCGTGGTAATTACCCTGGTTCTGGATTTTAGTTTCTTAGTTATGGCGGAAGCCTTGCTATCCTACGTTGGCGTTGGTGTGTCACCCATGACCATCAGTTGGGGGAATATGATTAACAGTGCTCGACTTGAGTTAGCGCGGGATCCGGTAGTGTGGTGGCCTATGCTGGCGGCCTTTATATTTATGTTTCTGTTGGTTCTGGCAATTAACTTATTTGCTGATGCAGTGAGAGACGCTTTTGATCCCCGACAATAATTACGTTAAAATCGACCCAGATTAAAATCGGCGATTGAGTTTATCCTTTTATGCAACAACGTTTTGTTCACCTGCGCGTTCACACGGAATTTTCTTTAGTTGATGGTCTTGTGCGAATTAAGCCATTAATGAAGGTATTGCCCTCACGGGGGATGTGCGCCGTTGCGGTTACCGATCATTGCAATTTATTTGCCGCGGTAAAATTATACAAATATGCATTAGACTCAGGAATTAAACCGATTATCGGTAGTGACCTTCCTTGCCATGATCCTTTGCAACCAGAGCGGATTTCGTCTTTAGTGCTTTTATGTCTCAATGAGCAAGGCTATAAAAATTTAACTTGTTTAGTCTCTAAAGCATACCAAGAGGGGCAACATCAGGGACAGCCACGCGTTCAGAATCAATGGATTGAAGAATACTCAACAGGCTTAATTGCCTTGTCTGGTGGTAAGTTTGGCGATATAGGGCAAGCTTTATTGGCTAATGATTTAGAATTAGCTAGAAACCGTGCACGTCATTGGCAAAATCTTTTTCCCAATCGCTTTTATTTAGAAATACAACGCACCGGCAGACCGGATGAAACGCTATACAACGAGCAATTAATTGCTTTAGCAGATGAATTGCAATTGCCGTTAGTGGCAACTAATGATGTACGCTTTATCGATGCAGAAGATTTTGACGCTCATGAAGCGCGCGTTTGTATTCACGATGGATATACGTTAGCGGATCCACGCCGTAGTAAACAATATAGTGCCCAACAGTACTTGCGTTCAGCAGAGGAAATGGAGGCTTTATTTGCCGACTTGCCTTCTGCTATTCAAAATACGGTAGAAATTAGCAAGCGCTGTACGGTAAAACTGGATTTAGGCAATAATTACCTACCCAACTTCCCTATTCCAGAAGGATCTACTGTTGAGAATTATTTATCGCATCTATCTCAAGTCGGTTTGGAAGAGCGTTTAGCACAAATATTTAAAAACAAATCCGCCGAAGAGTTAGCCGCTCTACGTGGTGCATACGACGAGCGTTTGCAAATTGAGCTCGATGTAATTAACAACATGGGATTCCCTGGTTACTTCCTCATCGTTGCGGACTTTATTCAATGGGCCAAGCTCAATGGCGTTCCTGTAGGCCCAGGGAGGGGATCGGGTGCTGGCTCCTTAGTTGCTTATGCGCTAAAAATTACTGACCTTGATCCTTTAGAATATGAATTACTGTTTGAGCGCTTTTTGAACCCCGAGCGGGTTTCTATGCCTGACTTTGATATTGACTTCTGTATGGAAGGTCGCGATCGGGTCATTGACTATGTGGCTGAAAAATATGGTCGTCAAAGTGTGTCTCAGATTATTACTTTCGGTACTATGGCTGCAAAAGCGGTGGTGCGGGATGTGGGGCGAGTTCTAGGTCATCCTTATGGCTTTGTGGACAAACTTGCTAAACTAATTCCCTTTGAAATAGGAATCACCTTAAGCAAGGCGATGGAGCAGGAGCCTGAGCTAGACCGTCGTTATCAAGAGGAAGAAGAAGTTAAAGAGCTAATTGATTTAGCACTTAAACTGGAAGGGATTACCCGTAATGCTGGAAAGCATGCGGGGGGCGTGGTTATTGCACCTTCCTTACTTACCGACTTTACCGCAATTTATTGTGAAGAAGGCTCTACGCAAATTGTCAGCCAGTTCGATAAGGATGATGTTGAAGCCGCGGGCTTGGTGAAGTTCGACTTTTTGGGTTTAAGAACCCTGACCATTATTGATTGGGCTTTAGCTACCGTAAACAAACAAAATCAAAAAAATGGCCTGCCCACAATTGATATCAGCCAAATTCCTACGGATGATGAAGCCACTTTTGATTTGCTCAAAGCCTGTAAAACAACCGCTGTATTCCAGCTGGAATCCCGCGGGATGAAGGAATTGATTGGTCGATTACAACCTGACTGTTTTGAAGACATCATTGCATTAGTAGCCTTATTCCGACCTGGACCTTTACAATCGGGAATGGTGGACGACTTTATTGACCGTAAGCATGGGCGTGCGGCGGTTGATTATCCTCATCCTGATTTAGAACCTATTTTGAAACCAACCTATGGGGTTATTTTATACCAGGAACAAGTGATGCAGATCGCCCAGGTTCTTGCGAATTATACTCTAGGTGCTGCGGATTTATTACGTCGCGCGATGGGTAAAAAGAAGCCCGAAGAGATGGCCAAGCAGCGGGAAATTTTTACCGAGGGTGCTACCGCGCGCGGGGTCGATGAAAAAGTCGCAAGCTACATCTTCGACTTGATGGAAAAATTTGCGGGCTATGGTTTTAACAAGTCCCACTCCGCTGCATATGCTTTAGTTGCATATCAAACTGCTTGGCTTAAAGCCCATTATCCAGCAGCGTTTATGGCCGCAGTAATGTCTTCGGATATGGATAACACCGATAAAGTAGTAACTTTTATCGATGAATGCGCACATATGAAATTAACCGTGCTACCCCCATTAGTTAATCAATCGATGTATCACTTTACGGTGACTGATGACACGACCATCGTCTATGGTCTTGGTGCAATCAAGGGAGTAGGGGAAAATGCGATTGATTGTATTACCCAGGAGCGTGAGGCTCAAGGAATCTATACTGATTTATATAGTTTTTGCCAACGATTAGATTTACGAAAGGTGAATCGCAGGGTGCTTGAAGCATTGATTAAAAGTGGTGCTTTTGATGTATGGAAGGTTGAGCGTGCGGTGTTGACTGCTTCCTTGGAAAAGGCGCTCAAAGTAGCTGAAAAAGAACATCAAAATCAATCCAGCGGTCAATTCGATTTATTTACTCTCTTAGAGGATAATGCCAGCAATCAGGAATATGTAGAGTCCAAACCCTGGTCTGAAGCGCAGCGACTTGATGGTGAACGAGAGGTTTTAGGTTTTTATCTAACAGGCCATCCTGCAGATCAATATCGTCGCGAGTTTGTAGATTTTATCGTCCCCATAAGTCAATTAAATCCTTCGGTGCATAAAAAAGCCGTGATTTGTGCCCAAGTCTCCGGTATTCGTAAGATTATTACCAAACGCGGTAAAAAACTGGTAATCATTGGCATGGATGATTCGACCTCTAGGATGGATGTCGTGGTCTTTGGCGAAGTATTTGAATCATTTACTTCCCCCTTGGCTTCTGGGGATATGCTTGTAGTGGAGGGTGAGGTTGCTCACGATGATTTTAGTGGGGGAGTTAAAATGACGGCTACTTGTCTGTATAATGTCTCCTCAGCACGCTCAAGATTTGCTCGTTGTTTGGAGTTGCGTTTAAAATCAGAGCACCAGAGTATGTTGTCCGCGATTCAAACCATATTAAAAGGCCATTCAGGTGTCTGTGCCGTGCAATTTGCTTACACCAATGAGCATGCAAAGGCACAGCTCAGCTTAGCAAAACAGTGGTATGTTGAGCCAAGTGATGAATTATTAGGACTTTTAACTAACCTACTTGGTGAAGAGCGCGCGGTAATGAAATATTAAAAGATTTATTTTGGAGTTTAAAATGTCTACAGATGTAATTCATCCTGGTTTGATAACTGAATACGGTATGTTTGGCTCAACCAAGATCCGTTTTAATGCGTTATTGAATCCCATCTTTTAGCGCGCTAAATTCAATTTTTAGTCAATGGGATTCTATTAAGAAATATTCGATATTTATATTGCCACGAAGCTGACTTCTCGTGGCAATTCTTTTCTATTTCATATTAACCCAATAACAAATGGTCTAACTTGGCAGCACAAATAAAATCATTATGGCTTAAACCATCCAAGGCATGGGTCATAAAATTTACATTGCAGTAATTATAACCAATTTCTAAATCAGGATGATGGTTTTCAACATTTGCTATCCAGGCAAGTGCATTTACAAAAGCCATTGTTTCGTAAAAATCTTTAAATGATAACTCTCGTCGAATAATACGGTTATCTGCGCTAACTTGCCATTGCTTATTTAATTGAGGTAGCAAATTTTTAACTTGCTCTGCAGTCAATGCAGCCCCAATTCCTTCACATGATTCACAATGTTTGCTACTTAAATCACTAGTCATTTTTGTTCCTTTTAACGATAGTAACTTTTTAGTGCTTCAAGAAAACGAGCGTTTTGTTCTTGAGTACCAATCGTTACTCGGATGAAATTATTCATTTTATAGGGATGAAGCGGTCGAACAATGATACCTCTGTCTAAAAGATAATTATAGAGCGATATCCCATCTTCCTTACAGTTAAAGGTAAAGAAATTGCAGGCGGAGGGTAGGTATTCCAGATCTAAGTCCTCAAAACCTGAACGCATTTGTTCCATTCCCTCTGCATTGATGTTCAAACTTAGTTGGAGAAACTCTTGATCATCTAAGGCTGCATGTGCGGTAGTTAATGCTGCTTGATTGACGGTAAATGGGAGTTGTACCCGTTGTATGATGTCGATAATCGAGGGATGAGCTAGCGCATAACCTAAACGTAGTCCGGCCAAGCCATAGATTTTAGAAAAAGTGCGCGTAATGATTAGGTTCGGGTGTTTGGCTAACCAGTCGATGCTGTTGTTATTATAATGTGATGCTGCAAATTCATAATAGGCTTCGTCAATGACTAATAAAGTACGTTCAGGAATGCTATTAAGCAGATGCTGTATTTCTTGTTGGTTAATAAGTACCCCAGTTGGATTATTGGGATTGGCTAAAAAAATAATGCCTGTTTTGGGAGTACACGCTTCAATAATTGCGGTGATATCGACATGCCAGTCATCATGTATCGCAACAGAATGTACGGGGATGTTTAATGTTTGTGCCTGAATCGCATAAGTACTGAACGCATAATCATGAACAAGGATGTGTTTATCATGATGTAATACGAATGAATTTAATAAAATGGTATAGATGTAATCGGAGCCATTACTAACGAAAAGTTGATTTGTATCTACTTGATGCTTTTGGGCTAATTTAGGTATTAATGGATGATTCGCAGGGGAGGGATACATTGCCAATACATGGGGCGACATATCACGCAAAGCGGCTAAAGCTTTAGGGCTACATCCCAAAGGGTTTTCGTTGCTGGCTAATTTAATAATATTACTAATCCCTTTCTCACGAGCCAGTTCTTCAATGGATTTTCCTGGTTTATAAGGCACTAATGAACGTATTCCTTGATGAGGTACTTCTTGAAAATTAACTGCCATAACATTCCTTGCTAAGTAATTGATTTCATATTACCTAAGGCAACGCTTTCTGTCACGAAGCGCGTTTTAAATTTAATGAGCGCTATCGTGAGTGAAAATAATTACAATGAATGGTTAGGTGTAAAGAATGCTTGTTTTATGTTATGTGTTGCCACTTCCGCATCATATTTAAACAACCCAAACTCCTGAAGATAATTTGTAGTATTCCCCGCATCCTCCAGATTTTTTTTCAAGGTTTTATCAATTAATTCAGGATATAACTCGGAAATTTCTCGTACTTGCTCTTTGAGTTCATCGCCTGTAAGCAAACCTGATTGCATCATTTCCTCTGTGGCAAGAAGCAAATGAGCCAAAATTGTTTTACTAATTACCATGAGTTCAGGCTTTTTCGGATATTTTGCTAAGGCTGTTGTTCCAAGCTCAATAATTTCTTCATTCTCATTCAATTTACGTTTGCTAACAATTAAATTGAAGTAAAGTGTCAATTCGTGAAGGGCATGGGCTTCTTGACATTTAATGTTTTTGTAGACCGCTAAACCTTTTTCATACATTGATTTAGCTGAGCTGAATAATAATTCTTTAAAATAATGATCCCCTAATTTGTTCCATATATTCGCTAAGTGAGCTAAATTTTGTGTTAGTTTTGCATGTTCTTCAGTAAATGATTCAGGTAAGTTAGCTTGCGCATTTATCAGGAGGTTATATATTGAGGATAATTGAGATTCTATTTGCTCAGGGTTGCTTTCTACAAGTTGAGTGATCTTATCATTGCTGCCAAGCTTTGCTACAAGTTTTTTGGCTTCTTTATATTTAATTTGCGCTTTGATTTCTACACGTGTTTTTTCAAAATTTATTGTAGGAATTTGTTGTTTTCGAGCTTCTTGAATCGCATCTTTATAATGTTCCTCTGCCTGTAGCAGCCAGTTTTTATGATATTCTGCACGTTCTGCATAAAGTAGGCCAATACGCCTTTTATGATCACCGAGACTTGCTTTAATTAATTCAAAATATTCTTGAGCATCAAAAAAAGCAATATTATTCTGATATGCTTCAAGATGATCTATTAGTATATCTACCCGTCCCATGCCTGATTTTAATCCTAAAGCTAGGCGGTAATGGGGTTCCATTTGTGCATCACCAAGTGGGATTACGGTAGGATGGTTTTTATTTTCATAAGCAACTTCCAGGACTTCCTGAGGGTAAACTTGAAACTGAATAAAACGTGGTTTATTGGAGGGCGGTAATTGCTGAAAGGAAATGGAATTAACCCCGGACATACTGCGAAGCAGTGTTTCAACCCAGGTGCTTTGTAGTTCAGACGGCAAATTATCTGGTGCCTCCATATAAATACACACTTTGTTTTTGCTGAACTTAACGCTGTAGTATTTGGGATAGCCCAGCTCTTTCCAGCCTAATGCTCGTAATTGTTCTATTCTTTTAACATAGGCAAGCGGTTTTTCACGGCCAAGCATAAGGGTGTTCGATTCTTTTTCAAATAGGTCGATAATACGTTGGTTACTTGCAGTCATATCGACATAAGCAAGAAAATTATTTTTGACATTAACTTCTGAGTAAATTGGTTTTATGGTAAATGGGGCGGGTGAGACGGTGCTATTAACCGCTTTAACTACGCTTCGTTTGGAACCTGTACAATCAAAGACAAAATCACACTCGACGAATTCTTCTATATTTTCATTATTAGCAACAATAATACCTTTCCCTTCGGTGCTTAAACGAATAAATAATTTTTTTTCTACGGGTATGTAAAGCGTTTGAATTTTATCATAAAGCACACGTTCAATATCTTTGATATGAATTTGTCCCGTTATCAGTACAGCCTCATTTATTTCACTCAACACCTTTTCCATGTCTTCCGCATTCACATGTCCAGGGCGTAAATAAACACCAGCACGTGGATCAAAAATGGTGGGATTGATTCCTTTCATTTTTAGTTTATAGGCAAGATATAACCCTACGGGGCCAGCACCAATAATGACAACTTTATTCATCAAAAACACCTTATTAACACAGCTTAAATCTGTGACTTAGATAATCAATGAGGTGACATAGTGAGATGAACACTCTCTCTATCCGTATCAAAAATTTACGGTCTAACTCTAAATTTGCTTTTAAACTGTACATTGAGAATTTGATTTCTAATGGAGCATAAAAATGCTCCATTAGATTAAAAAAGCAGATCGATACTTCCAGCCAGGAACCTCAATCTAAGGTCATTTCCTTGTCAAATGACTTTTAGAGATTAAACGTGTTTTTAAAAGCTGAATCAAAAAGTTCTTCTTCAAGCATCTTTTCAAATGCGGAATCAAAAAGCTTTTCTTCATTACGTTCTTCTTTCATTACTTTTAATGCCTCATTAAACGCCACGTCAAAGAGTACTTCATTTTTTATTTCAGAAATACGTTTCTTTATCCTTTCAGATAAAGTTGTTGTAAAGAAAGAATGATTGTGCTGATTTTTAATGCTCATGATAGATACTCCATATTAAGGGATTTATTTTTCCACACATTGAATTAAAATTATCTTGTGTCGTAATATACTGATCAAAGATTAACGAAATATTAACCCATGTAAAAATCTATGCCTTGGCCAGTGCAAGCGCATATTGAATTAATCACCCTGCAATATCTTTTGAAGGTATTCTGGCGCTTGCCCTGTTGAATTTTCAGGATTAGAGCGCTATTCTGTGCAGGTTAACCAACCTCAGGAATATGGAATATGAATCAGCAAAAGGGATTTTCCCTTGTTGAAGTGCTGGCATCGCTTTTGCTCGCAACAATGGTTGCTCTATTCTTATTGCAACAGCAATGGCAAAGTAAGCAATTACTCAAACAATTAATCTGGCGTGAACAAAGCGCCCAGTTTTTGGATCAAATTGACGAAGCCTTATTGGCTCATCTGCAACAACTTCCAACTCCTCCTCCATCCTATCAGTTACAGATTGAACATAATTCTCAAGGCACGATATTGCGTGTACATCATGCTGCCAAGCCGAATGTGTTTACGCGCCATCATATGAAGTTGGCGGGTTCTTTATGAGGAAACATGCGGGAATTAGCTTATCAGAAGTATTAATCGGCTTGTTTCTTTCAAGTCTGCTAATGACGATGCTAATGCAATTTTATAGCCAAAGTAAACAGGGTTATATTGAGATGGAACGTATGCTCGCTACTAATTTTGATTTACGCTGGGTTAGTGATTTATTGAGTGACAGCATTCGTCGTGCAGGTTTTACCCCATGTTTAGGCATTGATCAGCTAAATCTTAAAAAACAAGGAATGCTCGTTCATGGTTTGCACATTGAAAATGGACCGCGATATTTACTGCAAATCAATCGCATGCATGAACAGTTTGCGGAGGTAATAAATATACCGAATACCAGGCAAATTCTTGTGCCTCAAGCGAGTTCCTTTAATAAAAAACGCCCCTTAATTATTGCGGATTGTGAACAGGCAGAAATACAACGAAGCTTTTCGATGAGAACCCATGCGAAGGGTGTCTTAATTACTTTGGATAAGCCCTTGCAGTTTAAATATACAGGCGTGGTTTATGTTGGTGAATATTGGGAAGAGCGTTGGTTTATTAAGAAAAATGCCCAAGGAAAACCTGCTTTATTTTATCAACTTGGGCAGCCAGAAGAGGTTACTTCATTAATCCAGTCTTTGCATAGCTATCGCCAACACCAGAATGGAGCTGTTCTTATGCAAGTAGCATTAGGGCTTGCAGAGGGAGGGACGCAAAATATTATGGTTACGGTACGTGGCTCATGAAACGACAAGAACAAGGGTTTATTTTTCTAATCGTTTTATTGATCACTGCTGTAATCAGTTTGTTGGTAGTTAGCTCCATGCACCATCTATTGTTATATTTCAAAGTAAGCAATCATCAAGAAGCATTGCACCAGCGTTTTTATCAGTTAGAGGCCGTGGCACTCCAATTGGCTCAGCAAAAACTTCTTTCCTCAGGCTGCATGCGTCATCAAGACTCAGCTAATCGCGCGTTGAACACCTTGTTGCAGCATCAGGGCTGTTTTTTGAATGAGGGGGAATTGAGTTATCAATATTTTATCGAGGATTTAGGCTCCTTTCCCTGTTTAATGGTTTATGACCAAGGGCAAAAACGAACAAGCTACCATCAACGCATTTCTGTGGTTTTGATGGAGGAGGGGGTGCCGGTTTCTTTTTTGCAAATTCGTTATATTAGTGCCCGCACAATGGCCAATTGTGCGGGCAATGAGCGTTTAATTCGTTTAGGGATTAGTAGCTGGCGTTATCTGGGGTCTGTATAGGTAATTCCCACAAGAAAATAAATGAAATCAATTCGTTGATGGGTTACACTATTGATCTTTTAAAAGTCGCAGCCCGTAATATGCGTTAAAAACAACCAGTTTTTAGTTGCATTTTCTTCCATAACGTGTAAAAATTACCCTCTATGAAAACGAAAATACTTTATACATCATTATTTGTCGCTATTGTTGCACTAGGTACAACATCCTGGTGGTTTTGGCATTCCAAGCAACTTAAACAACCTGTAGAACCGCAAAAAACAGCATCTATGTTCAGGCCGGTTACTTTTAACCAACTCCCTGGATGGATGTCTGCCGATTTGAAGCGCTCACTAGCAACCTTTCAAGTTTCGTGTCGTGCTTTTGTGAAACAAAAGCCGGAGCAAGTGGTTGGTACTGATCATATTGAGCTGCAAGTAAAAGATTGGCAACCAGCCTGTACGGCTGCTTTAGTCATTGATTCTATTACTGATAAATCAGCTAAATTGTTTTTTGAAGAATGGTTCCAGCCGGTGGAGTTTTTTGATCCAGAGACGGGACCTGGTTTGTTTACTGGTTATTATGTTCCAACAATTAAGGGTAGTTATACTAAATCGAAGGAATTTAGTGTGCCTTTATATGAAACGCCAGACGATTTAATTACTTCTGATTTAGGAATGTTTTCCGGCGATCTGAAAAATCGTCGTATTGTCGGTCGTTTGGTAAAAAAACAACTCGTTCCTTATTATACGCGTGCTCAAATTAATAGAGGGGCTTTGAAGGATAAAGCTAAAGTCTTGGTTTGGATTAATAGTCCTATTGATCGCCTGTTTTTAGAAATTCAGGGCTCAGGGCTTATTGAACTTGAGGATGGCGAGCGCCTCTCTGTAGGCTACGATGCACAAAATGGACAGCCATATACCGCTATTGCTGGGGTTTTAATCAGAAAAGGGGTTATGACTCGAGATAATGCATCCATGCAAGCGATTAAGCGCTATTTGACGAAGCATCCTAAACAGTTGCATCCAGTGATTAACCAAAATAAATCTTTTGTGTTTTTCCGTAAAATGAATCAAGGAGTCGCTTTGGGGGCGCAAGGTGTATGGTTAACTCCAGGCTATTCCTTAGCAGTAGATAGGCAATGGATCCCTCTGGGAACGCCATTATGGTTAAATACGACACGTCCAAATAGTCTTAAACCTGATGAAAGCAAACCTATGCAACGATTGATGATCGCTCAAGATACGGGGGGGGCAATTCGCGGCAAGATTCGTGGGGATGTATTTTGGGGGGATGGTGATCGTGCAACCTCGATTGCTGGTCATATGAAGAATACCGGACATTATTGGCTGTTGTTACCTAAGCATGCTATTTCTCGGGTAACACAAGTTTCTTTATCTAAGTAATTACTTTCGCTCGGGCGTTTGCAATTCATCTAAAGTAGTATTGGGCTTATAGAAACCGAATTACCGTGGTCAAGCCACGGTAATTCGGGAGTAAGTTAAAGCGTTCATTCAGGCACTACCTTATTCACTTGCGCTTCTTTCTGAGCCTGCTTAGTAAGATTTGAGGGTTCTGAACTCGCATTTAAAGACTGCACAGCATCTCCTCTCAAGGCATCGGCAAGACTAATAAATTTGTATCCATTCTTTTTATACATCTCAATAATATCTTCCAGACAGTAGCTGTTTAGTAGATTCGCATGGATAAGTAATATTTGTTTTATAGGCTGCCCATTAAATTTGTTGGATCTACGTTCTGCTGCCAAAGTTTGTTTCCAAATATAGGCTAAGTAACGCTTTTTAAATTGATTAATACTTTGTGCTCTTTTGCGATAGGGGATTCTATAAAACTGCGCATTGAATTCATAATCTTTACTGTCTATAGTAACTGGAGCAATAGTGTATTGATGCGCTGCTAAATAATTCACTACCTGTTGTTTTTTCTCGCCAGTTGCCTCGGCAAGGTATGGGTAGCGGAAATATTTTGGTTCCGTCATTACTGGAGCTAATTTAACATCTGCGCGTTCAATATCCGCAATGTATTTGTTTGCACTCATGCTGTTTAGACTGTCATGGGTATAAGTATGATTACCTAAAGCGAAGCCTTGATTACGGAAGGTTTCTAACAGATCCCATTCATTTTTAGCCACAGCGCCACCAATCACAAAACCAGTAGCAGGTACTTGATTATCAACAAGCGCTTTTACTATAGCCATAAATCGGTCTTGAGTGCGTTTTAAACTGGCTGGAGTACTAGTGCCTGAACCAACAAAGGGTAAATCATCAATAGTGATGGCTATTTCACGCTCATCAGCGGCAAAGCATGGGAGGGTACAAAATAATAAAGCGACAACGATCCATCGACGTAACATGACATCCCCCGTTTGTTATTATTCTTATTAGAGTCTTAAAATTATAGTTGATAATTTTAAAAAAAACAGGGAATGTTCTAAGTCATTTCAGATTGTTATTGCTGGGTTGAGCAAAAGTAACCGTGATTGCTCCTGGCTTTCTTTTGTTTCGGTTTTTGTTTGAGCTGATGCACTTGAAATAGCAAGAGAAATTATTGGAGGAAAATGAGGTACTTCTTTAGGTTCCTCTTTTTTGGTTAACGTTGCTGGGAGTGTAGAGTCCTCTTCTGAAAAATCGGGATTAGGATATTTGCGAAGTACAGTTTGTACATATTCAGCATCTTCATCAAGATATAATTCAGGCTTAAGTTCTCCATCAAACTCCATACGATAACGATCATCTAACATGATGTTGCGATTAGCGTAGGTGTAAATTCCACCAGCGACAAGAGAAAGGGTAGCGGCTCCAGCAAAGGCGGCAGGAACAACCATCGCAATAATTGGCGAGGCAAAAAGTACTGGCGGGAATAGGGTGCTTAAGACACTTAGCCCCACAAAACCTACTAATGCCCCCACACCAATAAAGGGTAATCGAAGAAAACCAAAGCGGTTCCGATCCCCATTAGCTAGCCAGGCAGCAAGCTCATGAGGTGTTTGACACATTGAGTTAATTCCGTCTGTTTGATAGTCATTTAACCATAGCCCATTAATTAAAGGAGATAATCTCTCCCCATATTGATTTTGATGAGCAGTAGTCATTTTTTGAGCATATATTTCTGCTCCAACGGCAATTAAAGGCATTGCAATTATCATTACAGGTAATGCAAATGTAGCTAGTGGAACAAAAAAAGTGGTCACTGTTGCAACTACTGTAAATAGCACTGAGGCAAGTGTTGCAGGCCCAAATGTTGCTGCGACGCCCCAGGCGATGCCCTGAGCTATTTTATTGTTAGTACGCAGCATACTTGTCTGTTGTATTTGATGGCCTAAAAGGAAGTAAGGTAAATTAGCTTTAGTTGCAAAAAGATCATTAACCACTCCATATAAAATCCCACTTAAATAGGTTGATGCACCGGTAAATAGCCCCGCAGAAATAGCGGTAAGCCAAAATGGAGCACCTCCAATAAGGGTGGTTGCTACAAAAAGGGCGACCTGTAAAGCCTGCTCGTAGAAGCTGGTTTAAGTCATCATCCTGAGGTGCTTGCTGACCGAGTATTGTGGGATTACGATAAAGAATGCGGTAGACCCCATTTTTTTTTAAATGATCTAGTGTTGATTGCCCATCTTCCCTCTGTTCAAGCAACGCAATTAATTTATTTACATTCTTTCTAGCCTGACTCAATAGGTTTCCGTGTTCTAAAGATGCTTGGCAGTTAGAGATTAGTTCATAAACTTGTTTATCTTCTTCTGTGCCTAATGCTTGTTTTGCATCCTCAAGAATGGCATGGAGCAAATATACTTGTTTCTCCTCGTTCATTTTTCTAGATACTTAATGAGGTCTGCTTATAAAAACTTATATTTTATAAAAATATCTTTTTGATTATTCGACACATATTCGACACGCAACGAAATTTAAAATATAAATTGTCATAACCCATTGATTCTACAATGCCGATGAGAAGAATCGAACTCCAGACCTTCTGATTACGAATCCCCGATCGCGCTATTAATGGCAACAACAAACGACAAACAACAACAATAAAATCAACAAGTTAAACCAAACTAATAATTGTTAATTGTTGCTATAAACCATGGTTTCTTGTCATCTCGTGCCACTAGAGTGCCACTAAAATATTACGCCCATTCTATTGCTAGAATTATAACTAAATATAACCTATAATAACCATATAAGAATAATAACAAGGTTTTATAGTGTCGTACACGCTGCTGATCAAAAAACAGGCTAAGAAAGCACTACAGAGTGTACCACAACCTGATAGAACCAGAATTACTGAAAAGATTGTGTTATTAGGGGAAAACCCCGACAACGCAAGCTTGGATATAAAAAATTACAGGGCGAATCTTATTTTCGTCTGCGTGTTGGACAATGGCGAATTGTTTTCGATAGAGATAACGAAGTAAAAATTATTTCCATTGAGAAAATTAAACCCCGTGGAGGTGCTTACAAATGAACCTACAAACAATTAAATCAATGGATGGCAAGGTCGAATATGTCCTTTTACCCGTTGCCGCTTACCATGCCTTGCGCCGTCAAATTGCAGAGCAACTAAAACATTCGCAAGAAAATGAAGATTATGAAGTGTTTGACCCTGCTGATTATATTGATAATCCAATTGCTCTAGCTCGAATTCAAGCAGGTATCACACAGGAAGACCTAGCCAAGCTAATGGGCGTTACGCAAGCCTATGTGAGTAAAATTGAAAGCCAAGATAAGGTTACGCCGAAATTGCTCAATAAAGTAGGCATAGCCCTGGAAAATAAGGATCGTTAATTGATATACGGATTTTTAAGTTCAGATAGCTTGGGTATTAACTTCTCAACTTCAACATTTAAAGCAAAAGCTATCTGTATCAAATTTTGTATTGATATATTTTGTTCACCACGCTCGACACGCCCCATGTAAGTTCGACCCATGCCAGCAGCATCGGCAATTCCTTCCTGCGAATAACCTTTGGCCAAGCGTAGTTCCCTGATTTTAGAACCTATTTTTACAAGGTTATGATGTATTATTACCCACAAGATCAAAAAATGATCACTTGAGCAGCTTTTAAATAATAACCTATACTTTATTTATTGAGATACCGGAAGGTAGAGGAGGATTTATGTCTGAGATTAAACAAAAAAAGAGAAAATTTCTCAAACCGATTGAAACAGCAGTATTGGCTTTGCTTGCAACTACAGTGCCGATTACTGTATCCGCAACACCCAACACTCAAGTAAACCCGCCCGTTATTCAAGCTGTAATGACTCAACCAACCGCTTCATCTGTTATTGATGAGCCTCTTTTAATAAAACGAGCAGATGCTACTTTTTCAAAAGTAGGTCACTATTCACATAGCTCTCATTCATCACACTCATCTCATTCATCGCACTACTCAAGTAGTTATTAAACGTGAATAACCATGGATAAAGACCTTAACGCGCAGCTAATTGAACATGTGGAGATTCTCAGTTTAACTACATACAGCCTTAACGCAATAAAAAAAGCTTGCTATAAGTTTTCTTCAGAATTTTCAGTCAAATTGGAAAAAGTTGATGATGAAAAAATTAAAGTGGGCTTTGGGTTTAACCCAGCAGCTGACAAAGAGATACAAGCAGACTTAATTCGCCAGTTTCATAGTGAGTTGCTAGATCAAGATTTAAGGGAAATTGTTTTCAAGGAAACTGAGGGTGTGAGGAATTTAATACTTGCTCATGCTTTTTCCAAAACCACACTTATTGAGCCTGAATAACCATGTCAGAAGCGCGACTTAAATTCCAACCGTTATCCTCCTATGAGTCCAATGAGAACACCGCTTATAAGCTATTACCCTTTAATTTTACACATCTGGACTCGAACAGGTATGTTCTAACAAATTTAGCTGGGGAATACTTAGTTTTAACTAAAGATGAGTTAGACCTTTTAATCAGCAAAAAGTTACCTATTGGAACTATTAACTACAATAATCTTATAGCAAAGAATTTTATATACGATCAGAGTTCAGATGTTGCAATAAACCTAATTGCTTTAAAATTCATAACTAAAAAAAGCCATCTTTCAGAGTTTACCAGCCTACACTTATTTGTTGTTAGCCTACGTTGCGATCATTCCTGCCCATATTGCCAAGTCTCACGCCAGAGTGTTGATACTTCTCGATTTGATATGACCAAAGAGACAGCAAATAAAGGGATCGAATTTGCCTTTAAAAGCCCATCGCGCAGTTTGAAGTTTGAGTTTCAAGGTGGGGAATCATTACTCAATTTCGATCTGATTAAATACATAGTTTTAACAGTAGAAGAGCGCAATAAAATCGAGAACAGAGATATTCAATTTGTGATTGCGACCAATCTTGTTTTTATTAACGATGAAATACTAAGCTTCTGCAATGAACATAAAGTTTTAATTTCCACATCATTGGATGGTCCAGAAGATTTACATAATAAAAACCGCCCCAGACCGGGTAAAAATAGCCACCAGCTAACCATACAAGGGATTAATAAAGTCAGAGAAGCATTAGGCCCCCATAGTGTTTCGGCATTAATGACTACGACCAAGGCGAGCTTACCTAGAGTTAAAGATGTTATTGATGAATATATTACACATGGATTTAATTCAATTTTTTTACGACCATTAAGCCCATACGGCTTCGCAATTAAAACTAAGAGTTATAAAAAATACGACACTCAAGAATGGCTGAAATTCTATTTTGAAGGGCTTGACTACATTCTTGAAATTAACAAAAGTGGCCATTACTTTGCCGAGCAATACGCGTCCATTATTTTAAGTAAAATGTTTACCCCGACCGAGCCAGGGTATGTTGATTTACAATCGCCCGCGGGTATTGGCATTAGTGCTATTGTATTCAACTATAATGGTGATGTTTATGCCTCTGATGAGGCTCGAATGCTGGCTGAAATGAGAGATGAGACATTCAAGCTCGGTAACTTAGACAGTGATCCATATGAAGAAATTATTGGTTCGGACAAGCTTCTAGATGTACTTGAGCAAACCATGTCTGAAAGTGTCCCAGGCTGCTCTGAATGCGCCTTTCAGCCCTATTGCGGAAGTGATCCTGTATTCCACCATGCGACCCAGAATGATGTGGTAGGGAACAAACCAAATAGTTTATTTTGTTATAAGAATATGGAGATTTTTAAACATTTAATTCGGTTGATGGAAGATCAAGACACGCGGAAGATTTTATTAAGCTGGGTGAGGTGCTAACTATGATGAAACTTTACTCTCGAATAAAATCTTTAACCAATACCAACTTAACAGAACGATTTGTGGCTAAGATATCAGACAATCCCAATATACCTACTGCGCTCAGATCTAGTTTAATTTTCCTAAAGAAGAATAACGAGGTGATGCCGTTACCATCTGGATTCCATTCATATTTTATTTTTGACGAAAGCCATTTGAGTGACAAAAATTTTTATAATGTTTTTCTTCTACCACCAGAATTTAACTACCTTGCTAATGATGACATTGCGGTGATTAATCCAGAAAAAAACTCCATTAAAGTCCTCTTCAGAAAAAACTCACCTTTTAATTCAATTTTGGTAACTGAAAAGTGTAACAATTTTTGCTTAATGTGTTCGCAGCCTCCAAGGAACATTAACGATAGATATTTGGTTAATGAAATTCTTTCTATGATCCCCTTAATAAGCCCAACTGCGTCTGAAATTGGTATTACTGGAGGAGAGCCAACCTTATTAGGTGATGATCTGGTAACAATGTTTAAACGATTTAAAGCGTGTTTGCCAAATACAGCCATTCACGTATTAACTAATGGTCGAAATTTTACCAATACCAATTTGGTTAAAAATATAGCTTCTGTTGAACATCCTGATTTAATGTTCGGCATCCCGTTATATTCAGATGTGCCAAGCATTCACGATTACGTGGTTCAAGCAAAAAATGCCTACAATGAAACTTTAAAAGGGATTATCAATCTTAAATCCCTCAATCAAAAAGTTGAAATTCGAGTGGTAATTCATAAACAAACATACCAAAGATTACCTCAACTTGCTGAGTTTATTACACGAAACTTACTATTTGTTGATCATATAGCCTTAATGGGCTTAGAAATGATGGGGTTCACAAAAGCAAATATTGATTCTCTATGGATTGATCCAGCGGACTACCAATCGGAGCTTGTCGAGGCGGTTAATATCTTGGATCGCTTTAGAATGAATGTTTCGATTTATAACCACCAATTATGCTTGTTGGATAAAAGCCTTTGGCGATTCGCAAAAAAAAGCATTTCAGACTGGAAAAACGAGTACATGCCCGAATGTAATGGCTGCTCGATTAAGTCAGAATGTGGCGGCTTTTTTAGTTCAGCGCATTTTAAATATAGCGATCACATCAAAGCGATTACTTGAATAGCTACCAAAAACAAAAACGACTGGCAGAGAAACTCAGAGAGTTGTGTGCCACCGGATGACCCTACAGCTCCTAAAACCCCGGCTACTCCCTCCCACCGCTGTGCTAAATCTGAAATTGAATTTCGTTATATGCTTGGCTAAACAAGCTCTTTGATAAAACTTTTGCTACGCTTGATTGCCAGTCTAATCTCTTCCCTGAATACTTTAGCCTCGCCAGTTGTTTCTCCATGCTTTAATGCGTTGAGATTATATCGTGGAGCACCAGAGCCTCTTGCTCCTCCATGTACACGACAACGAGCTTTGCCTCTGATAGCTGGGCAACGACACGGTTTACCATTATTCCCTTTTGTTCGTGCGCCACATCGAGGTGCAGATTCAAACGCATAGCGTTTTTTCTCGGTCGCTGCGAGCCATGGAGAGCCGAAGGCGCGGGCGAGTAGTCCCTGGTAGCCTTAGGGCCGGATGTTTTTCCGTAGGAAAAATATAAGGCATCCGAAAAGGCGTCAGTCATTGGGGAGCGCAGATTTTTAGTCCCGAAGGGGACTCAAAATCAAGGGGGACCAGGACGTCCAGGGCCTTTAGCTTCGCGCGTTGGCGAGTCGATTTCGGGGACTGGGACGTCCCGGAATATTTCACGAGGTAGCGCGACCCTTATCTTGAGGTTGTTTTCATGTTTTTTCCTTATTACCCATACCCCCTTGAATATTACCCACAATAGCTTGACCGCCTTGGTGAACATCAACTCTTTCTACAATTATTTTTTGCCCCCCCACACCTTGTAATTTTGCGAGCACATTAGCCTGCTGAACAAAGTAATTCGATAACTTAACTGCTGCGTTGGTGTAATATTTTTTCAACTCCAGGTGATCAACACCATTGGCATAAGTCATTGTTCTTTGTTGCAACTCATGAATAGATAGCATTTGAGCAGCAAGCATTGATTGCAAGCCACCGTTTGCATTAAGGGCAATCAACGCATCAACACTTTTCTGTTTGGCTTTACCCATATCAAAGGTTTCTGATCGGACGTTATTAGTAGCGAGCGCATTCTCATGAATAATACGCTGATTAAATTTTTCATTTGCCCCATGATTCGTGCTGCTAGGAACCAGAAGATCAATTTTTGTTGGAGTAACATTTTTCATAGGTACCTCACTTCGTTGTTATTTACCTAATCTACTAGGGGTCCTGTGGAAGAACTGACAAAAAGTGGGATTTCAAGATTTAGCCCAACAATCCGTGCAATTTTATTGCAAATAATTAAAAATGAACGCGTTACTTAAGTAACTTTCCAAAAATGCTGCTTTAAATGTTTTTCCAGTTCCTCAACCATTGTTGCAATATTAATATCACCATTACTTTTTTTAAAACTGTACTTTCCGGTAAAGGCAATATGCGCCCAAGCAATAGGTGATATTCTAATAAATTCATCAATAATGTTTTGGCTAACTCCTTCTTTAAGCATTTTTTCATAAATAGTATTCAAAATAATACCGTTGTAGGCAATGATACAGTTTGCAACAAGTCTTACTGCATGTGCACTGACTCGATTATTAACAATTTTCTTTCCCTTAAAGACCCCACGATAAACTTTCCTAATGAGACCTTGCAATTGGTGATAAGCCTCTGTTCGATTTCTTGCTGCACGTATGGCCTTCCTAAGCGCCATGTTATCTATTAAATTTAATACATGCGTAGTTTTTAATATTTTATTGTACTCAAAAAGTGCTTTTTTTAATCTTCCATACCGAGCAGAAGAGTTTATTTTTTTAACGATGATGCTCTGAGTATTTTCCTGCAAAAGTAAGGAGAGTAAAACCCGTAATATCCCTCTTTCCTCAGATTTAATCAGACCTTTATTAATAACCCCACTAGGACGAATAATTCCAGTGTAGTGATCAACTGATTTAACTGAAAACAAATCATTTGTCGCTTCTTTAACATTTTTTATACTTGGAACATATTCAATATCTATTGAATCCAGTATAACAAAATTGAGTTGATTTAAAGAGTGGTTGTCTCCAGTCACCATGTCAATATCAATGTCTGTCTTATTGCCAAAGATTACATCATAGAGACAGTGTCCTTCATACTCGTTAGGCCCAATATTCTTGGCATTCACAGCAACAAAATTTGCAATTAATGTATACACAGAAAGCCCAGGTTCCTTACCAAGAAATTTTTTTGAATATCTTGACTGAATTGTACTTTCACTAGTTGGAAGCTTTTGCCCGTCTGCATCAGCTAATAATTGTAAATCCATTAAATTCCATTGTTTAAAAATAGGCAATGAATGGAGTAAATTGCTTGCTATATCATTCGCAGGGCATAAAGTATCCACACGAATGAAATCTTCATGAGTTGATCGCAAAAGATTATGGCTAAGATCTGACATATCAGCCATTTTTTCCTCACCAATACCAAAGGCATCGGACAGTACGCACGCATTAACAACCAAAGGAACAGGCTTTCTTTTTTTATGATAACGGGTTTTCATGTGGGTAAATGCACGCCACATATCAACGTGATTACCAATATGCATAGTAATATCAGGGATTTCTACTTGTGTGAGGGTCTTAAAAAAAGCATCATCTAGCTTATCCAGGCTATCGTAGCCTAGACTCCACTCTTGCTCACCAGATTTAGTTTCTTTTATCAGAAATCCAGGATTTTCGCCAAGACTAATGCGTTTTGTTGCCCTATCCCACGTGTTATCTAGGACGTTAAGCACTTCATCTAAGTGCTCACTGCAATAGATTGGAATATTTGGATAACCAAATTCATGGGCTATTTTTTCTACATCATCCACTAACGCATCATCAATTAAATCATGGTCTATGTCACAATAAGAGACACTTTCATTGCAACAGAGCAGTCCTTTATCTAAACGACGATACATTTTTTGATAGACAAAAAATTCAAATAAATGGGGATCTACATGCTCATCAGTTGGATTTGCTTTCAAGTAAGGAATCATTGTTTTAGAGATGGCGTCCTCCAAATCCTTTGGCAGCTTAAATGATGATGGACTTTTATCAGCACCATAGTGTTTTTTGAGTAAATCGATAAGCCTCATAATATCGCTGTCTTTTTTATAAAATACGAGCGGTACTGCTAACATAATAGGCCGGAGATACAATGCAATTTGCCTTGATGATTCCAGAAAAAATGCCCATTTGGCTGCTTTTTTATCAAATACACTGCCTTCCAAAAATTGTGCAAGAGCAGGGAACTGTTCCACTGGTAAAATATTATAAGCTTGGTGGTTTAGCTCATCATGGGTTAAATTATGCTTACGATTTGGAAACCATTTTAGAAATCGAGCCAATTTTGGTAAGTCAACAACCAAACCTGAACTATGCTCAGCCATTGCCTTTTCAGCATATATTTTACCCTCATTCATTATACCTCTGGTGTGATATATAAAGCTGGTAATTAAGTGATCCATAATTTGTTGATAACGATGATATACAAAACACAAAGCTTGAAGCCATTGTTGTGGCTTACTTAAACGTCTGAGCCTAGAAGCCGCGTACTGTTCCGCTAAATCAGCATAATAGCGAATAGAGTTCTTGGATATTTTGAGTCTTGGGAGGAAGCTTTTTGCAAAATCATATAATTCGGCAAGTCTCAAGGCCTTATCTACCTCAGCCTTGATAGCCTTATATTTAAAATTCTTCTGATCCAACCGGATTACATTCAATGGAGTTATCCCATCCTCTTTATTGATTAAAACCGACAGTTGTTCTTTTTTTGATTCTGGAATAACTGAAATAAGTGCATCAAGTCGAGCATCTTCTATTGAATATGCATTGGTAAACATATCCTGTATGGTGCGATACGAAGGTAAAACAATCTGTTGATTACTAAAGTAGTTTAATAATTGTCGTAGAGCATCATGTCCTTTTGGGTACAGCTTGATCAGCTCACTTAAATGAAGCTGAATTTTGGGCTCATACGGTGGCTGCCAATCTTTAAAGCCAAACAACAAGAGAATATCAGTTTTTTGTTTTTGATAAGTTTTAAAATCGATTTGACCTGTAAGTCCTAGTAGGTGTTCCCCGAAATATTTTCCTAAAATAAATTGTGAGTCATTATCTTGGCCTAAATTAAATTTATAAAACTGTTGCTTGGCCTTAAAATACCCAAGCAATCGAATAAAATAAATCTGTGCCTTCGTAGTGCGATATTTTTTGACGATGAGCATTTCCTCATCCGTTATTGAAAAATACAACTCTCGTTCAGCTTTATTAAATTCAGGGATAGCATAAATGGCTTCAATTTCTTGATCAGATAACAGGTTTATTCGATTAGGGCTATACATTAATTACTTGGATACCTATTATTGAAAACGTTCGTTTTTGAGTAGATTAAACTACGTTAGGGTAGATCCCCGTTTTTATTGGATTCTGTTATTCTCAATAACCATTCTTGATATTGCTTTCTTACTGCATTATACTTGATATGAGTTTTGAGAAAAGAGGACAACGAGTAAATGCCAACAATTAGTGCATTTTATGGAATACTGATTCAAATGTTTTGGGGTGATCATGCGCCACCTCACTTTCATGCCTTATATGCAGAATATGAAGTGCTCATTGATATACATACACTTGAAGTAATTAGGGGCTCTATGCCTCGTCGAGCATTGGCTTTAGTATTGGAATGGGCATTTGCACACCGCGCAGAGTTACTTGAGGATTGGACATTATGCGAACAAAATCAGTCACCAAAGAAAATATCGCCCCTGGAATAGTATGCACTGCTCCTTGGCGTTTAACAAAAGTAAAACCACTACAAAATTATGAAATTGAAGTCGAATTCAATGATGGCACACATGGTTTTGTTGAAATGATTACATTAATAATGAGTGAGCGAGCGGGCATTTTTGCTGCACTTAAAGATAGAGACGTCTTTAATCAAGCCCATCTTGAATATGGGGTATTAACTTGGCCTGGAGAAATTGACTTAGCACCAGATGCGATGCACGATGCAATCAAACAAAAGGGTCGCTGGGTTTTATCATAGAGGATTTGTTATGTTGGTTGGTTATGCGCGTGTTTCAACAATTGATCAAAATCTGGAACTTCAACTTTCTGCATTGAAGGAAGTGGGCTGTGAGAAGCTATATCAAGATCACATATCAGGAACCAAAGCAAATCGCCCAGGTCTCGATCTAGCTCTTGAAGTATTGAGAAAAAATGACACTTTGGTTGTTTGGAAATTAGATCGATTAGGACGAACTGTTAAAGGATTGATTGACTTAGTTAATCATTTGCATCAGAAAGAAATCCACTTTAAAAGCATTACCGATAATGTCGATACGTCCACACCAGCAGGCCGTTTCTTTTTTCATGTTATGGCAAGCCTTGCACAAATGGAACGTGAATTAATGGCCGAACGAACTAAAGCGGGCTTAGCTGCTGCGAAAGCAAAAGGTAGAGTTGGTGGTCGTAAACGAAAAATGACTCAAAGCAAAATTGAGTCGGCTAAACAATTACTGTCTTCTGGCTCGTTACCTCGGGATGTTGCACAAAATCTTGGGATATCTATACCAACTTTGTATCGATGGATACCTGCTTCTAACCAGGGATAGGAAACAAAGCTCCGTATAGTTACTATAATAATAGAATAATTCTTACAAAACAAAACCAGAGAAAGACCATGCCTGAACCTATTGCCTATATATATAGACAAGCTCGCGACTCCAAGGGGAAGATTAATGCTGATGCTTTGGGTAGTCTGATACCTAAAGACACGGTGGAAGAAACAATGGAAGGTGATCGCATTCTTTATATTCATCAGCCACCCTCTACTGAAACTCAACCAGGAGTTTTAATACTCATGGATGGCGAACAAGAAATGCGGCCAGGGGATTCTGTTAAATCTACCCCTGCAATTTTAGATGAGTTGTGTAAAAAGAAACAAATATCTCCACAAGTCACTGTATATATTCCTGCACCGGAGGATAGGATAGGTGAGTACGCTTGTAATAAAGAATTCGCTGATTTTTTAAGTAATAAACTTGTCCCTCTGCTTCAAGAACCTCCATTTGGATGTAGTAAACGCCGAGAACAAACAACAATAGGTGGCACCAGCTTTGGTGGGCTTGCAGCAACACATGCTGCACTTACAAATCCTGAAACATTTGGTAATGTTCTTTCTCAATCAGGTGCTTTCTGGTGGAATAAAGATTGGAAAGGATTTGATAAATTTGAGGAGTGGGGAAAGGCAGCCAAAACATCAATACTTGAAACAACTAAACAAGCAACGGCGATGGCGTGGTTGAGTAAAATACCTCATAAAGATGGCTTGCCAATAAAATTTTATCTAAGTGGTGGTGAAATTGAGGAAGGTAAAACTCCTAGTTTAAATGGTGAATCATTCCCTGGAGCAATTACATTAAACAAGGGGTTGAGTTTACAGTTAGCCGAACGTGGACATATTGTAAAAACAGAAATTAAAAGAGGAGACCATAATTACGACTCTTGGCAAGCTGATAAACCAACGGCGTTGCGAACGTTGCTCCCTAAACCAACACCACAGTTAATATCCGAGAAAGAAAAAACAAACCAATATAGAGATCATGTTAGAGAAATGAGGCGACCTGAGCCAGGATATATGGCACCTACAGAGTCATCTAAGGCAAAAGAAAGAGAAAAATTTAGTCCTTTGCACACAACACCAAAACCATGGAAATAATACATATCAATGGCTATTATTTTTATTTCCTAGCGCTTTAATTAAAACCGAATTAATTGTTGGGGTTTTCCTGAAATCCCACTTTTTGTCAGTTCTTCCACAGGACCCCTACTAAAATCAAACCTACAACACCTACATTTGATTATATTTTATTCATTTGTAGGGTATGTAGGGTTTAATACATACGTGCTTAAAAATTCAATCCTCCAAATGCTTTGGGTTTAGGAAGTGTCTCTTGCCATGTGCTTTTGAAATATGCCCATACTTAACCAGCACTTGAACTGCTTCTCGTCTTTCTTCCTTCGTGGTTAGATCAGCCCACCCCTTTGATCTAATTTGACTGCGGGTAAAAAGGTGAAGTCCAACTACAGGATCAAAATGCTCCGTATTTTTAGAAGAAAGCACAAGCTTGGCTAGCTTTTCTGATAGCGAACGGGCTGGCAAGTGGTCTTTGTAAACCAAACCATACATCCGTCTGGCATGACTAACAAAATAGTCTCCTAGCTTAATGGCGCTCAAGATTTGCTTTGCGGTTATTTTCATCCCTTGCCTTAACTGGCCATTGTTTTCAGCCAGATAAAGATAAACTGATAATGAAGCTATAAATTCATAGGATTTAACTAGGTGTGCTTCGAATGGCTGCCCCATATTTTGTGCTCTTTCAGTCATGTTGGTACGCCATGCGTCAAATAATTCCTGAGCATCATTATCAAAATTAAGAACACTACCGGTTTGAATATTATCCAGTTTAACAAACATCTGATTAATGGCACTAACTAAATGGGATGATGGCGCTTTGTTCTTCAAGCATGTGGACTTTCTGTCTGGATAAACCACCCCTTGAAACCGCTGAATCAGTCCATCATCCTGATAACCTGTTCTAGCATCGTTAAGGAAGCGTTTGAGCTTTGCAGGCTGTATTCCGCCAAATATTGACAGAAGCAACCTTGGAATAAATACAGTGCCTCGATTAACTGTGTCATATGGGTATTGAATATCACCTGTGAAACCAGATAAATATAACCCTCTTTCAACAGGCAATAAGTCATCATTAAATGGCTGATACTCATTAAACTCAATCTTAGTTGCTGGCTTGTTATTCTTTTGCTTAAAGAGACTTTTGTTATACTGGTCTATTGTTCTCCCATCCGGCGCAGTTATTGACTGGGCAGTCTTAGCAACAGCATCATGGACTGATAGCCCTTCATGACCTCGCATTAAATCAAACGCATCATGCCAATAGCCATTATTAAATTGATCATCGTGATGACTAAAAAATTTGTCAGCTTTGACGGTGATACCAGCAATTCCAGACGATGAATTTGGTGATAAGCAGACCTCATTAAGTATCTAGAAAAATGATTCAATATCGTTTATCGTATGTCATTTGAAAAATGATAGGAATTAGAAGATAAGGATGTCATTAAGTGCTGAAGAGCAATCAGCGTTGAATCGATTAAGACGAATGAAGAACTCAAAGATTGGTGAGCGAGCGCATTATGTATTGTTATCCGGAGATGGTAAATCTATTAAAGAACTTGCAGCCCAACTAAGCCGTAACGAGCATACGATTAGATTATGGCTAAATCGCTATAAAACTGAAGGCCTCTGTGGCTTGGAAACGCATCAAAAATCAGGACGTCCTGCGAAGAAAGCCGCTATTATTGAGTCACAACTTGAAGAATTACTCAGTTGCAAATCATTTACAAAAATGGAAGATCTGATCCAACGAATACGAAAGTTAATATGGCATTTTCATGAGGGTAGGACTGTTTCGACAATCAATTTTAATTATGATGCTTATGCTTCTTTGTTATAGATACTTAATGAGGCCTGCTTATTATGCGGGATGTTGAGCGACTACGAAAACCGATGCAACGAATATCGGATTATTTGATTCGACAGATGTCAGGAAGTTTAGAAACCGTTGATGAAGTAGTTCAACGGAATAAGGGATTTAGCTGGTGTTCACTATTCAAAAACAGTAAACACCTAAATCGATTGTTACTCAGATTCTTGAAAAAGCCTGTCAGCACCTATCAAGGGAATAATTCGATATAACACCTCTTCCATTACTAGAGGTTCGGCTTCAATAATGAACTTTGCTTTGCGATCGTTCCAAGAGAGCGTCTGGATCAAACTGGCAGCGACAACTGAGGGTTCATCGAGATTATCGATTGGAACTTCGGTAGTACCTCCGCGAATACTGGTGCTTATTGGACAGCAGATCAGCAGTCCCGTTGCTCGATTGTATTCTTTAGAAGATAAGACCAAAGCAGGACGATATTTACCAATTTCCTTACCTTTTGTTGGTTCAAAATCCAGCCAAATAATGTCGTTTCGTTCAGGTATGTATGATTTAGCCATTATTGCTCAATCTCGTTAGGTGCAAGCGTGGCAAGTAAATCTGCATGGGCAGTCTGAGCTGATAAACCTTTTAGAAGATCTGACTCTTTGAAGGGAAAGTTCTTTCTCTTTTTGGATTTGGTAACCGTAAAACCTGTTTCAGTGACTTCAATTTCCACCTCAGTTCCTTCTTTAAGATGAGGTATCTCACGCATGGCACCGCTTATGCGCAGGGCCAAACCGTTACCCCATTTTTGAATTTTTGCATGTAATGTCATATAGGCACCTAATGTATCTACATTGTATCTATATGAAGTATATACTATGTGTCAACATTTATCCAAGCAATTTGAGGCATCAGCCCCCAGTAAAACTGGCCATATAATGGAACCTAGAAAAGCGATGTTAAAAGTAGCTGAATTAGCAGGTGCAACTTTTACTTTACATGACTTAAGAAGAACCGTTGCTACTACTGCAGCGGATTTCGGATTATTTGAATTGACAGATGGTTGGCGCTATAGAGGTCGTTGAGGATGTTGATTAAAAAGTACCTATTATCTTTGCTATAATCCTATTATATTAGGATTTTAATCGGTTGTTATTGTATTTTTAAATTTAATCCTACTACAATGGGATTAATGAATAATTAAATTGAAATTCTTATATTAAGTCTACTCCAGTAGGATTATATGGCCAAGCAAATAAAAAAATTAAAGACTCCTAATCTTCAACAGCCGTTAACCGCAGAATTTTTAGGGGAAGTCATTAAAGCACGCCGAACTCAAAGTGATTTACGGCTAGAGGATGCGGCTGCTTTGTGTGGTGTAGCCAAAGAAACCTTTATGAAAATCGAGCATGGGCAATCGAGCTGTCAATTGGCAAGTGTATTACAGATTTGTTCCGGTTTAGGAATAAATCTGTACATAAAGCCATGGATGGATAATGGTGAGGATGAAAATGATTGGAGATAAGCAGGTCTTGGATGTTTATCAGGGAGAATATCAAATAGCCCATATCACGCTTATCGAGGATCAATTGTATTGGAGTTATAATGCCAATTGGCAAAAGACAGGTTATGCTGTTTCTCCATACTTACCTTTGTATGAGGATATTCCACCATTAAACGTGCAGCGATTTCTGCGAAATTTATTACCCGAAGGAAATCCTTTAGAAGTATTAGTTAATATTTTTCATTTAACTCAGATTCCGCACCAAATAATCGATTAATTCCGAATTAGCTAACAGTATAATTTTTTACCACCAGTAAGTTGACTCACGTTCTGTATCATCTCCTTAAGCGGAAGAGGCATAGAATGCCTCAGCATAGGGGCCAAAATAACGGATAATTTTTCGCAGAACAGGAGTGAGATTGACGACAAGTTCCTGCTTGGCGGATGGCAGAGATATAATCCAGAGTTGAATGCCATGGAACATCCTGAATACACGTGCCATGGTGGGTTTGTCCTCTGGTTTTCCCAGCGCATTGGGAATGGTATCCTGGTTTGCAGAGAGGGCCGCTCTCAAGAGATGCTGAGC
>NZ_CBCSKT010000096.1:0-1896 GCF_965140895.1 Legionella sp.
CACACATCCCGCAGCATAAATTCGTAAAATAATGAATTAACCTCAAGAAGATCAGTTGCGGTAACAACCCAAGAGAAAGATCACATAAAAATAAGAAAAAGATCAAAGCCGGCAGTCTTGAATTGGGTTAGTCTATTGCCCAAAAGTCCATTTGGAATAAGAGATGATTGATAGCAATAGCGTGAGTTCAGAACAGCTGGGGCATTTAGGCCTTGTTGCAGCGACAATAAGAGAGTTAGGTCTAATAGAACGTATAGACTCTCGTATAACACTTGATGAAAAAAAAGGCGGTATCGTTAGCCACGGTCGTAGGGTAGCGGCGATGGTATTAAATGGTCTAGGTTTTATGAACAGTCGTCTGTATATGACCCCGCATTTTTTTGAAGACAAACCTGTTGCCCACTTGCTTGGGGCTGAAATAGAAGCGGAGCATCTAAATGATGATAGTCTGGGTCGATGTTTGGATAAAATAGCCACCTACGGAGTGACTAAACTGTATTCTGAATTAGCCTTTGAAATAGCATTAGAAAAGAATCTGTTAAGCCAACGTCTTCATTTAGATAGCACGAGCTTTGTTCTTTATGGCCGTTATGACAAAGAAGGAGATTGTTCTGATGGAATTGCAATGCCTGCATATGGCTATTCCAAAGCCAATAGACCTGATTTAAAACAGGTGATGCTCTCTTTAGTTCAAGGTGGTGCGGCCAATATTCCTTTATGGATGGAGCCCTTGGATGGAAACAGTAGTGATAAGGCTAGTTTTCAAAAAACAGTCCGAAAAATACAGGCTTTTGCATCAAGCTTGGATGGGATGCCAGAAGGCTTATGCTTTGTGGTTGATGCCGCCTTTTATGTGCCTGAGCGCTTAGCAGAGCTTAACAATGTGTTTTGGATATCCCGTGTTCCCGCTCAATTGAAAGAAGCAAAAGCGTTGCTGAATCAACCAATGCATGAACTGGTTTGGGAGGCATTTGACACCAATTACCGTGGTAGTACCTATGAAACGACTGTTTATGGCCTCACTCAACGCTGGGTTCTGATTGAGTCCCAGCATGCCGCGCATCGAGAACTTAAAACATTTGAACGTCAATTGGATAAAAAAGCTCAAGAGCTCATCAAAACCTTATGGCATTTAGGTAACCAGGTTTTTCAGTGTCAATCCGATGCTGAAAAAGCAGTTAAATCTGTAATAAAATCCCTCAAATATCACCAGATTCATTATGACATTCTGCCTGTAGAAAGCCATTCGGGCAAAGGCCGGCCAAAAGCAGACGCTCAAAAAGTAATAACGGGTTATCAAATACAAGCCTGCCTTGCTACACATCTTCATGCAGTACGGGCTAAAAAAGAGACCTTAGGTCGTTTTATTTTAGCAACCAACCAATGCGATTACAGCGTATTAGGTAGCCATGCCGTCTTAAAGCAATATAAAGAGCAAAGCGTTGTGGAATCAGGTTTTAAATTCATAAAAAAAGACGCCTTTGAACTCGATTCTTTCTTCCTCAAAACACCAGAAAGAATTTCAGCACTTATGATGATAATGACGCTCTGTTTGATGGTATACAACTTTGCTCAAGCTCATCTTAGGGAATGTCTAAAAGAAAGTGAGGATACGCTCCCAAACCAAGTAGGCAAGCAAGTTAAAACACCTACTATGAGCTGGGTATTTGAGCTTATGAGCACTATTGCCGTTGTGACCATTACTAACAACTATCATAAGCAACGTATTGTGACCAATATCAAACCAGTTCATCGACAAATTATTGCCTATTTTGGAATTCATGCTCAGAGTATCTATGGAATGACGGGGCCTGAGATAGTGCCTAAGACTAAATATTGGTGTAAGCAGAAAAAACTTAATTGCCAAAAACTTTTAAATTAGGTGCGGAATGTAGG
>NZ_CBCSKT010000097.1:0-905 GCF_965140895.1 Legionella sp.
CTTATTCTCATTATCAACGATGCATTAGCAATCTATTGCCCTTTGGTTTTGACCGGGTAAAAGAAAGTGTTTTCCATTTTGTCCCTGATAGCCGTGAATTATCGGATCAAGATAAGGATCAATTACGTCGAATTGCACGCTATACGGCAGCCGATCATCAGATTAAAATGATTCGTATCATTGGCTACGCTGATGAACGTGGTCGCAAAGGCTATAATAATGCAATCTCGCAATATCGTGCGCAGGCTGTGCAAAATTATCTAATAACTTTAGGCGTTCCTGAGGAGCAATTATCGGTCACTTGGTTAGGTGCGTTAAAACCCGTGGCTAGAAATGATACAGATGCCGGCCGTGCGGAAAACAGGAGAGTTGTTGTCAGTCTGATTAAAAAATAGTGGTCGTGCTTAAAAAAAGTATCTTTATGAAAAATATTATTTTTTTTTTTGTAAATTTGCTTGCTTTATTAATTTTCGAAGCCATACTCATGGTGTTGCATGCTTCGAACCAAAGCGACGAAAGCATGCTGCTGGTAACTTTTAAATTGTAAGTTATCAAGTAAAAACGCAGAATTAATAAAAATAAAAATATAACGGAGACTTAGCATGTTTAGTTTGAAAAAGACAACAGCAGCAGTACTCGCTTTAGGTAGTAGTGCAGTTTTTGCAGGAACAATGGGACCTGTCTGCACTCCAGGAAATGTGACTGTACCATGTGAGCGTACTGCATGGGATATCGGTGGCCAAGCCATTGATTTACAAGTCGTTAACAACAACGATTTCTTTATTGCCGATGCTACTGGTCATTACCGCGATCACAGTCGCTGGAACTGGGGCTTCCAATTAGAAGGTTCTTACCACTTCAATACTGGTAACGATGTTACTTTAACTTGGTACCATTTAGATGCT
>NZ_CBCSKT010000097.1:915-1885 GCF_965140895.1 Legionella sp.
ATTGCTGGTTACGGTAATGTTGGCCGTAAGTGGGATGCTGTTAATGGCGAATTAGGTCAATTCGTTGATTTCAGCGCGAACAAAAAAATGCGTTTCCATGGCGGTTTCCAATGGGCACGTGTTAAGACTGATCACCGTGTAGATATTGGTGCTCCTAATGCTCAAGTTAATTTTGCTTCTTGGGGTGATACTCAATACAACGGTTTTGGTCCACGTACCGGTCTTGACATGAACTATGTGTTCACAGGATATGGTTTTGGTATTTATGCTAAAGCAGCAACAGCAATTTTAGTGGGTAGCTCTAAGTTTAACTCAGGTTATTCTAATTTTGCTGTAAACGGAACTCCATTGCACGGTTCTAAAACTTCTATCGTTCCTGAGTTAGAAGCTAAATTAGGTGCTAACTACACGTACTCAATGGCTCAAGGGGATATTACTCTGGACGCAGGTTACATGTGGTTCAACTACTTCAATGCATTAAGCAATGTTAGTGCTGCTACTAGTACTGCAAGAACTATGGACTTCGGTGCTTCTGGTCCTTACGTTGGTTTAAAGTATGTAGGTAATGTTTAATTTGTACATGTTACATTTTGCTTAATCTCCCACTTTATCACCCCATTTCTTATTAGAGAAATGGGGTGATTTTTTAGAATATCCTCAATTTGTTATCCGCGCAGAATGGCGTGTTAATCCGCATGTTGGGCCGAATAAATACAATCACTGAAAAAAAACACCTATAAAACTTAGTTTTTTAACTAATTGTCTTGACTTATTTTCTCTCGATATAGATACTGCTCACCTTTTCATGCCTACGCCAAAAAAACGGCGTGCATGTTTTGTTACTAGCTTCTTTGTGTAAGTTAATAACAAAATTTGGAACTTAATAATAACTTATATGGAGACTACGCATGTTTAGTTTGAAAAAAACAGCATTAGCGGTACTCGCTTTAGGCAGCAGTGCAGCAGCATT
>NZ_CBCSKT010000098.1:0-1880 GCF_965140895.1 Legionella sp.
GGCAATTAATCATCGTACTTCTAATGTGCTGGTTGTCAGGTTGTGCTCGCCTTGAATATGGCAACTTTACGCATGCTCCCATGGGTGCTTATGAACTGATGGCAAAAGATGCCGCAGCACAAATAGGGCATGTTTATCCGCCGGCGAAAAACCGGTTTCATTTGTCGCAAACAATTCGAGATCCCTTTGGCATGAAATTGATTGAGCTGCTACGACAGAAAGGATTTGGAGTCATTGAACAAAGCGCCACCCGATCAGAAGCCAATTTCTTTTATGTAGTCGATGAGCCGATACCGCCCCATTTATATCGGGTGAGCATTTTTGTAGGAAGCCAATCATTAAGCCGTGCCTATGGAATTCATAACGCAGTATTAGTGCCAATCAGTCCCTGGTCACGGAAGGAGTAATAAAGATGTCAAAGAACGATTTATTATCGGCAGAGCATTCCCCGAAGCAGTTAAATGCAAAGGGGGTTAAGCGTGTAAATAATATGCCCTTGATTATTTGTCTTGGGGTGTTCACCGTGTTTGTGCTGTTAATTGCTTTGGTTACCGTAAAAAGAGCCAATGCTCAAAATCATGCCTCTTCATTAACAGCCCCTAGAGAAGAATCAGGACAAAACAGCATGAGCATGGCTCATGATGTGGTGGGTAAACGCATCGCGGGGATTGTACCCTCAGCACAGGGTGTCATTAAAACAACAGAAACTATAAGCCTTCCTGTTGCGGTAGCGGATAACCTCGATGCGCCTCCCAGGCCTTATGTTGAAGAGCAAATTCCTGATGCAGAAATTGAGCGTATACGCCAAGAAAAAACCCAAAAATTTGAAGAGGCGGTGAACGCCAAAACGGTCATTGAGATTGATAAGGAGCGCCTCTTTGTTACACGAAAAAGCAATCGCGAAGAACTGCAATCAGACACAACGCATGTGCCAACCCCATTTCAAGAAAAATTAGCGGCGATTCGAGGACGGAATAAACAACAGACGGCCCAAACCCTTGGTGGCCGTGAAAATGAACTGCGTTGGCATTTAAATTCCACCCTGAAAAACCCAAATACGCCTTATGAGCTCAGTGCGGGCAGTGTCATTCCAGGTGTGATGGTGAGTAGTATTCGCTCCACCTTAGCAGGACAAATCATAGGCCAGGTTTCACAAAATGTGTATGACACGGCCACCGGGAAGCATCTCTTAATCCCTCAAGGAACCAAGGTGCTCGGACTTTATTCCAGCGATGTAGGTTATGGTCAAGATACCTTATTGGTTGCCTGGCAACGATTAACCTTTCCGGATGGAAGGAAACTGGATATCGGCTCAATGCCGGGTACAGACAGCGCGGGCATGACGGGTTTTCGTGACCAGGTAGACGCTCATTACACCCGAATTTTTGGCTCAGCGTTTTTGATGTCAGGAATTGTTGCCGGCATTTCCTACAGCCAAAATCAAAATCAGGGCAACAATGGGTTTAATAACCAGCCTACAGCAGGTAGTGTTTTAAGTCAGGCACTTGGGCAACAGTTAGGTGAGGTGACCGCACAAATGATTGCCAAAAACTTAAATGTGTCGCCCACCCTAAAAATTGGCACCGGTTATGAATTTAACATTATGGTTACCAAAGACTTGGTATTTAAAAAACCGTATCGCGTGTTCGATTATTAGTTAGTTTATGGAGTAAGTACAATGAAAATAAAAATAACGATGATGTGTTTGTGGGCTTGCAGCGTTTATTCCGATGGAGCTCCCGTTTTTGATTATATGAATTGGTTGGAAAACGCAAAGTCGGCACAAACTCAGCTTGATACCTATAAAAATCAAATGGCTCAGTATAATAATATGCTGGACAACACCAAATCGCTCACCACCTATCAATGGGATGATGCCA
>NZ_CBCSKT010000099.1:0-1852 GCF_965140895.1 Legionella sp.
CAAAATAACCAATCACCTATGTCCTATGCTTATGATGGCGACCGTTTTGCGGTAGTGCTTTGCTTTAACCAATCACTGGACGAGAAAGAAATAATTAAAGCGCGTAAATGGATACGTCAAGCACAGCATCTTACCGTTGAAAATGGTGGCTCTTATTACCTTCCTTATCAACACATTTCAAATCCAGAAGATTTCCATGAGGCATATCCTCACGTGAATGATGCGCTAGAAGCAAAAGATGACGTAGACCCTAAGCATTTATTTGTCAGTGGTTTCTACCAACGTTTTATGGAACCAAAACCAGAAACGAAGAATCACTTTAAAGCGATTATGGCCAATGAAGAAACTAAAGCAAAATTTGCTGGATTCTTAAAAAATGTATTGCATCGTATAGACAGTGATAAATTTTTTGCCTTGTTAGAAGACATTTTGAAATATAACGACAGCCATCAAGAAATTTATCAAGAATTATCACGACGTTTACCGGAAATCGCACCGGGTACCCTAGGCGATTTAAGTCGTATTTTTGATTCATTATCGGCAATCAAAACCGACTTGGGAGAACAAGCACACAGCTTACTACCTGAGGAAATGAAAACCATTAATGGCCTTGTTGAAATTGGCTATCCTGGTCGTTTTGTTAATGGATTCAAACAACACTACGAAATTACCGGCGAAATTGTTGCAGTCTATGAACAACAATCTATTACGGATTACATCCAAACTGGTTTCCCACGTCCTTATGATCGCTTCGAACAATTGGATTACAGTAAGCCTAATTTAGCTAATCTTGAAGATAATAGTGCTGATGTAATTACCTGTTATGTTGGTCTACACCATTTTGAAGATAATGAATTAGAACAGTTCCTAGATGAAGTAAAACGTGTTCTGCGTCCTGATGGTCGATTCTTGCTCGTAGATCATGATGTCACTGATGAAGAAACCATGAGTATGGCTCATATGGCACATACGATCTTTAATGTCGTTACTGGAGTATCTCTAGAAGAAGAGATGAAAGAAACACGCAAATTCCACTCGATGGACCATTGGAGACAAAAACTTCTGGAACACGGTCTTGGCTATGCTGTAGCTGGTCCAGACGTTCCCCTAGTGCGAAATGGTGATCCTTCACGCAATCGTATGGTGAGTTTTGCCAAGCCTGGGCCTTTATACCAGTTAAGCCAAGTGGCAGTTGAGCCAGTTGATGATGCGGAAATAGACCACAGACAGGCTCAAGTAATTGTGCCTGATTATCGTCGTCCTAGCCCTCATTCGAATGCGAAAATAATGCGTCGCGAAGGTGTATTTCAGGGAAACAATACCGCTCAATCGCCCACTCTTGTTGAGGATGAAGATGAAGATGAAGAATCGAAGATTACTTTAGTTCGCTAAAGAACGAGAGAGCTATTTAGGCTAATCGTAGGCTGGGTTGTAAAGCCCAGCCTATAATTTATAAATATAATCCTACACCTCTTCCCAATGATTAATCCCAGACTTTTTACTCAAAAACTCAATAAAACTTTGATGTGATTCAATCTCATCAGCTAAAGCCTGTACCACAATAGGGTTTGCTAAACGAAGTGAGGCTATTTCTTGCACCTGGACCTCGTTCTTATTGGCAGTCTCTTCAGCCTCACCAAACAAACTACTTTGCCCCCCGGTTAATGCCAGGTATACAAAAGCCAGAATTTCCGCGTCAAGTAATGCGCCGTGGAATTCACGATTAAAATGATCGATACCAAAACGCTTACATAAGGCATCCAAGCTATTGCGTTGTCCCGGAAATTTATCCCGTGCGTAAATCAAAGTATCGAATACGTCACAATATTCTTCTAGTTTCTTCTTCCATTGC
>NZ_CBCSKT010000100.1:0-1842 GCF_965140895.1 Legionella sp.
AGCCTAGTTTCATTACCCACCTCATTAGTTCAATGGGGTGGGTTCTCCTAGTTTTATTCCCGCACTACCTCATTTCTATTTCTTATTCGACTTATTTTTCTAGCAAGCCATGCTCCTTGTTGCATTTTTTTTGTGGCTGTATTTATCACTATTTGCCGTGACAGGCTTCGTAACGCTTTAGTTTAATCCGAATATCGCTAAGAGAGTCGCCTGACTTTCTTGCAAAAAAAGACTATCATTTTGATTTTCTTGACTTATTTCCTTGCCATGACGGATACTGTGAACCCTTAAAGGATAAGTACGGCTATCCGTTTATTGTTTGTACAAAAGCAATAAAGAGAATACTTATAATGTTTATAAACGTGGAGACTAAGGGTGTTTGTATTAAAAAGGCTAATTCTTATTGTATTCGCTTTGGGTAGTAGCGTGCTTTTTGCCGGCACCATGGGGCCTGTGTGTTCGCCTGGAGCCATGACCGTCCCTTGTAATCAATCTGCATGGAGTGTGGCGGCTAAAGCACTGTATTTACAAACTAATTTCAATCAAGAATTTTCTTATTACCCTCGAGGAGATAATAACATTTATAATGACCTTGGTGGCCAATGGGGATGGGGCTTTCAATTAGCGGCATCCTATTTGTTTAACACCGGTAATGATGTGACCCTCAACTGGTATCACTTGGATGGAGCCAGTGGCTATTTAAAATTTACCCCCTTTGGCGAATTTGATCCGCTTAACGTGCGTTTGGCATTGAAAACTCAGTGGGATGCCGTGAATGGTGAATTAGGTCAATTGGCTACCCTTACCCGGGATATTAATTATCGTTTTCATGGTGGTTTCCAATTTGCTCGGCTGAAAAATACAATGAATGCGCGAGTTGCATTTATTGTCCCCACAGAGTTTTTAGACTTGTTTGATGCAGACAGCATACCGGCACCCAGGCATCTTCACTACAATACCTCGTTTAACGGTTTTGGCCCACGTACCGGTATTGATATGGATTACATTCTCGGCAATGGGTTTAGTATGTATGCTAAAGCGGCTACCGCCTTGCTCGTAGGTACAATTAAGTCAAGCGTTACCGGTTTGGCGGAGCCATTAACATCGGTGCATGGTTCTTATTCAGCGATTGTTCCTGAGCTTGAAGCCAGTGTTGGGCTTAATTACAGTTACCCCACAAAACGAGGGGATTTTCTTTTTGATTTAGGCTATTTGTGGGTGAATTATTTTAACCCATTAAGAAATCAAAACATTATTGATAATATAGCAAATAATCAATCAGTTACTTCAGAAAATAGATCGACTGATTTAAGTATTTCAGGTCTCTATTTTGGATTAAAGTATGTAGCAAATATTTAAAGATTATCCGCTAAGATATTTCGGTGATTATGTTGACTTTGTCAAAGTTGATCGGGGATAATTTGGCGAGGTGCAGTGCTTTTATCGAGAGAGAACGTACCCTTGCTAAAAAATTTAGTTTCTAGTTAGAATGAGCTATAAACGGAAATTAAGAGGCCGTGTAACAGGCCCTAAGAAGAAAGTGGAGATATGCATGTTAAACTTGAAACAAACAGCGATGGCTGCACTTGCCTTTGGCAGCAGCGCCGTATTCGCTGGAACCATGGGGCCTGTTTGCACCCCTGGGAATGTTACAGTTCCTTGCGCCAAAACTGCCTGGGGTGTCGGTGGGCAAGCTCTATATATCCAAACAACTGCAAACCATGATTTTGCTTATTATCGACGCGTTGGCAATTCGAACGAATTCTTTGATCAAGGTGGACAATGGAGCTGGGGTTTTCAGCTCGAAGGCTCATACCACTTTAACACCGGTAGCGATTTTAC
>NZ_CBCSKT010000101.1:0-13786 GCF_965140895.1 Legionella sp.
ATCCAACGAATACGAAAGTTAATATGGCATTTTCATGAGGGTAGGACTGTTTCGACAATCAATTTTAATTATGATGCCTATGCTACTTTGTTATAGATACTTAATGAGGTCTGCTTAATGTATTTCGAGCGATTATGGCTAATAAAAAACGAACGTTGTCCGCCCAAGACGTGTTACCCTGTCATGCCTATTTCCAACGTGCGATTCAAAATCAGCAATTCAGAAACGATTTGCAGGAGGCCAGTCGCACCCAGGCTATTGATGAATTTTTAAAAATTAATATCGATGCAATCGATGAGGAAACCATCACTCGACTGCAAACATGGATTGATGCCTTTGTTGATGCAACAACCTGGCGGCTCTGTTATCGCGCGTTGAATCAAAAAAAATACCTCGCTAAAAATAAGCCCAAAAATCTCTCCATCAGTAATGAAGCCTATGCCGCATTAAAACAGTATGCCAGGCAGCAGAACATGAGCCTTTCTGAGGCAATTATTCAGCTTTTGGAAAATCATCAAGAACCTACCGACCAAGAGCGTACCTCTACACCTGCTCCCATTATCAATCCCATCCTTTCTGCTCCTGAGTTTATCAGCAGTCTAAACAAGTCCACACCCGAAAAAACATCCCATGCGGTTTCCCTTTTTGCTGAGGAGGAGTTGCGCTTGTGGGATGATGAGGTGGACGATGCTCTATGGGGTAGGGCGCCTCATTGGCCCCGTAAGTCAGACAATTATGATTTTAAACGCAACGAAGCGTATAAAAAATACCGTAAGTACCTGAGCCAACTTACGGTTACAAAGCCTGATGACGCGCTATTTACCTATTTTAGCCACACTCTGAATGAGGCGTTAACGCCAGAGAATTGCCACCACGTGGGCGCGCACCTGTTAGCCATTCAACACGAGGCCCTGAAACAAAACCAATTCGCTCGCCGTTTTAATTCCGAACTCTTTGCGGTGAGTAAAGGGTTTTACATCGCGAATTTGACCATGGACCATTATGCCGATGAGCTCCTTCTTTTTTTAAGATTAATCTTTGGCTGTACCACCGCATCGATTACCTCGGGAAACAGAACACCCTTTGTTTTTGCAGGACCCCCAAATCAGGTGCTCATGGCCTATCAAACCTATCAGTACCTCGATGCTTTTTTAAGCAAGGAGGTCAAGCGCTTCGAAGACGCTTGTCATAAAAACACCAAAAGAAAAAATCGGCGCGCTAAAGCGCAACGGCATGGCCGTCGTTTGGTGTCTGCGATGTTTCATTCCATTCTGGATGATGAGGAACCCTTTAAGCTCATGGAGGATGACGAGTACGACCAATTATCCAGTCATTCCTTCAAGAGGGTTCATGTTTATTATGACGAGAATGAGCCTCTTGGTGGATGGCGGACTCCGGATAAAGAGCTTTTTCGATGGTAGGGGAGGGCAGTGGTTCGTCTTGGATGCTGACGAAATGGATTTTTCTTGTTCGTTTTTCTTTTTCTCGCCAAAGCATCAGGTGTTCGTTAACGAACACCTGAACTAAGGTTCTTTATTGGCCCGGGTTTTTTATGCCATTGGTGTTTGGTTTCGGGGCTTCCGATGTGGTTGATTGCGGTTCTTTATAGTCAAAAAATTTAAACAGGTTCTTGGTGTTCTCACTGGTTTGTTCGAGGTGTTTCTCCATCAGTTTTTGTTCTCGCTCTTGGTGTTGACGGCCAAGACCAAGGGTTGCAAGAGCAAGGGTAGAATTCGTGGAGATTTGCTGCTTGATGTACGCTGAAAGCCACTCATGGACTTTAAGCTCAGGGTGGCCTTTCACTAAATCCATTGGGTAGGTTTTATCCTTCAAAGGGAGAGACAGTTTTGCTCCCGCATCCACCACGCGTTGCAGTAGGCTGGGGTCGTCTCTTTTAATGGCTTCATGAACCGTCATCTGCAATAAAATTGCCAAGACTTCTCGGTGAGAGGGAAGGGCATCACGTACCAGGGATGAGGATGATTTTTCCAGGTCGGAAATGGTTTTGGCTTGTACCTCATACATTAATCTTTTACCTAAAAAAAGTACCTCCATGTTGTGGTTGTCCTTGTATTTTAAAATAAGTTCGGTTAATGTCGGATCATTGCCTTTGGATGCACACATGGAGGGGGTTACCGCCTCATCGTCATAGGGCTTATTGGCCTGTTTAAACTCGGGATTGCTTAACAGCATCTCAATAAAGGCGTAGCGCTCAGGAACTTCTTTGGTGAATTTCATCACCGCTTCCATAAATAATGAGCCGCCTTCCTCATTTAAGGCATTCACGTTTATATTGGGATTTTGTTTGAGTAAGGTTAAGGCCGTGACATACTCGCGTTTATTTAGTAATTTAAATAGTTCGGTTTCCAGGGACATAATGTCCTCCTTTGCATGTAAAAGTTCCGTATTATATCGATACTGTGTTTTAATAAAACATTTTTTGTTTTCTATTGCGTAAGCCCTTGTCCCTCGTGAGCCTCATTAGGTGGTGGAACCTCCGGTGAGGGCGCGCTCAATTTGCTCTTTAGTGCGGTGCAGGCTTTGGTTAAACGGCGATTGCTCTCGATGTGAGGTAACGCGTCCTCCAGGCGTTGCTTTAATGCTTCCCACTCCCTGGTACTTGTGCTGATTTTGCTTGATGCCTCGTTTAATTGAGTCTGCAGTTCGTTTAAGGCTGAGGGTACCTCTTTGGCCTCTAATTCTAATCCAGTAATAAATTGCCCTGTTTTTTCTGCTAAAGCATTTATTTGTTCTTTAAGCTCCGCACTGAACATCACATCCGAGTTGGCAGGGGCTTGCAATTCACTTTTAAATTGGTTTAATCGCTGTTTGACCTGAGTGCTGGCGTGTAATAAGCCCTCACTGTTGGTTTGGGTAATTTGACTTTGCGCCACCGACTGTTCCTGGGCAAATTCCTTCATGTGTTGAAAAAGGGGGGACTTTGAATAATCGTTGATGGACTCTAAATCTTTGAGTGCATGCAGCATTTGAGCGCCAAACGAGCGACGCATCTCATCCGAGAGCGGTTCTTGGCTTTTGATTAAGGCATCGATTTCGCTTAGGGTATTAAGGTGCTGCTTCAACGTTGCCTGTTGGGATTCACTTAAATCAGCGGTGCAGTTCAGGGCTAATTGAAGGTGCTTGCTGAGTTCATGCGCGCATTCTTCCAGCGCCTCCTTGTGCGCCTCCTGTAATTTCGACATCACCTTTTTGACCTTGGTTTCATACTCTAGGTCGTTTTGGTACAGTCCATCCAGGGTTTTTTGATAGGTCTGGGCCGTTTTCATGTAGAGAGAAATTAAGGCCTCACATTCGCTATTTAGAGCCGGAGATTTTCTTAACAGAAGAATGGCGGATTCGGTGCGCTGCAAGAATTCGTCATGGTTTCTCATTAAAAGCCCCGTATCGCCTGAATGCTTTTTGAGTTCGTTAATGCCACCAACCCATACGTCCTGGAGGTAGCGTTGGTATTCATTGAGCTGAGCTTTATCCTGTTGGGATAGCTCTTTGCTGTTAAATACACGTTCCATATCGATGAGGGGTGGGCGTTCTTTGTTTGAATTGGGTTTGTCGGTGTCCACGCCATGGCTTGGGGTCTTTAGTTCCATCTTCAAAAATTCTTGCCATTGAGCGAGTTGTCGTGGTGGTTCACTGAAGGTTCCCACGTGTTGGGTAATGTAACCCTCATCAGGGGTAATCGACATGCCCTCTGGAAAACGGAAGGTGATGTCGTCAAAACGCGGAGCAGCTTCTTTTTGTAAATAGAGGAGGGCGGCATGGAGTTGATGGATGTTTTTGAGGGAGCCATTGATGTGGATTTCTTTTTTATCGGACGGCAGGTTCAATAAAAACTGATAGCTCATTTCCAGGGTCAGGTCGATTTCTTGCGCCCGGGTTAAGTTTTTTGATGTGGCGGTAAACTCCCCGTTTTTTGCCACGATTTTGGCGTAGCTTTTCTGGTCTTCTGAAAAATAACGGGTGGCGGTAAAGGCTTCGTTTTCATTCAATGGAAAGCCATGGACTTGCTCAGGCGTGGCGGGGCTTGATGGCTTGGATGTGGAGAGCGTGCTGTCGGGTGATTGGGCGCTTGCGTTTGGTTCTAGATAAGAACGAATGTCATAAAAATAGGGTGATTGGCTCATTCGTGAATGAAAAAATTGGGCCGGCGTTGAAGGCTGTACTGGAGTAGGAGGGCTTTGTGCTTGCGTTTTGGTGTAGTTGGACAGCGCACTGTGGAGGGCCTGCTCCGTTAATTGCTCTAAGTCGTCCAACGTGAGGACGGAGGTTTTATTGAGTTTCCTGAGTAGCTTTAAATTACGTTTTAATGCATCGGGCTGATGCTCATTGAATAGAAACCAAGGGGCATGAGTGTCTTGATTGGCCAGTAATTCCTGTAAATGGTCATTCGTTTGGGGCATCACGGCATCCTAAGCAGTCCTTTTTGTTTTTATTATAGACAAATAACCCGGTTTTTTCACAATATTAATTCGGTTGCGTGGCATCGACACGATAAAAATCCAGTGTATTGAGCATTAACTTGCCATTGGATATAAGTTATACTATATCCTATATAAAGGAGATAACGATGAATAAAGTGCTTATTTCAATACCGGACCAAGTTGCCTCTCGAATGAGAGCGGCCATTCCGCAACGACAACGCAGCAAGGTGATTGCTCGTCTTATTGAGCAAGAAGTCGAACGCCGTGAAAAAGAACTGTATCAATGCGCTCTGGCGATTGAGCAGGAGTCTGATTTAAATGAAGAAATGAATGAGTGGAATGTAACCCTTCATGATGGATTACATGATGAATCGTGGTGAGGTGTACTGGGTCAATCTTGACCCCACTACGGGTTCGGAGATTAATAAACTCAGGCCCTGTGTTTTAGTTGGCGCAACGCCAATTAATCAGGCTCGACGCACGATGGTGGTTGTTCCTTTGTCAACGTCTGCTACAGCCAGGCCTCCAATTACTATCTCGGTTTCCTGTCTAGGAAAACAAGTCACTGCTGTTTGCGATCAAATAAGAACCATCGATAAAAACCGATTAAAAAACATGGCTGGGAGCCTTTCAGATAAAGACTTAAACGCGTTAGATGACGGACTACGACAAATTTTGTGCTTATAAAATGTTATCTATCTCAACGCGTCTCACGACTTATCTTTTTTTCCGGTCCCTGAAAAATGAAAACAAACGAATTGGAGCGCTTAGTGGGAATTTTTTGGATAAATAGTGCAGTGTAGTAGGCGATTCAATCAATAAAATGTTAAGTACACTAAAAGGCCTTACGCTCCTGAACTTGCGGGAACTTGTTGAACAATCTCTGCAAATTTTTCACGGCTAACACGTTTACCAAATACTTTCTTTCCGCAATCGTTTGCCCCATGCAATTGAAAAACATTTTTTGCAAGGTCAATGCCAAGGGTAGTCATGTTCATTATAAGCTCCTCTTTTTTAAATTCCTCAACAAGACATTAGTATTGCCTCGATTAGGAGAGGAGTCCATTTCATTACACTAGGCCTTTTAATTGTGAATTTATGATTAGATTAATCTATAGTTAAATAGATAAATAAATTTACTAACCGGATAAAGGAAGGGCGTCATGGAAGATAAAAACGAACATTTCAAGCAAGATGAGTTGGTGGACAGCGATAATGAATCACCAAGTTTAAGTGAGAAATATAAAGAATTACAGCGGCAAAGGGTGATGCCACAACTAGATAGCTTTGAAGAGTTTAAAAAGAGATACAAGCAAAATCTAAATCATCCCCTTGAGCCTAATGTTCCGAGTATCGGTAATACATTGTATATTGCTATTGTTGATGATGATTCATTTGCTTTAATGACGGGACAAATGTATGTGCAGCGGGCTCAAAAGACGTTGACGAATTATGTACTCGTTGCTCAGCCGTATCAGTTTCCTAATGATATAAAACGATTCGCGACTGACTTGGAAAGAGGGTATATAAATGGTGTTTTAACGGATCATGACATGCCTAAAATGACAGGAAGTGCTCTGATTAAATATGTTAGAAATGTGGAAGATGATGAGGTTTGCAAGATACCTATATTATTGAACAGTGCTGATACGAACCCAGACGATACTATGTCCAAAATGTTAAAAGATAATCAAGTTCCTTTTGTGAAAAAGCCTTTAGATTTTGAGTCTTTTAAGAAACAACTAATTGATCAAGTAGTTAGTTATGATCAAAACCTTAAAGCACAAAAAGAACAAAATTTTAAAATTTAACGGGGGGGGACTAATGAAGCATCACCTTGGAGTTCGAATGACCTCCGTCCGGGATCCTGGTAAAAAATCTCCTGTTCTATTTCAAACCAATTTCTTTGTTTATAGTATTTCTGGTTTTGTCGCAAAAAATTAATTCCCAGAGTAGACTCTGTCTTTTTGCAAGGGAACGATCAGCGATGCTGAGTTTTAAGTGGTGCCCTTTTAAGCAGGACATTATTTTGATGTTGGTTAGATGCTACCTGGCCTACTCGTTGGGTTATCGACCAGGCGTAAGCCAGATTTATTTTGGTCACACTTATGCAGCGAGTCCATAGAACTGTTCAAAAATAGATTGATTAGCAGATTCTCTATGTTGTCCATTCCGCAGCATGTGGTGTAGTTCAATCCCTGCCAATGTCGCCTCTGCCGAATGAAACGCTTTAAATCCATTCATAGGCTTGGTGACCTTTTTAACAAAACGATGGTCTTGCTCCACGATGTTATTTAGGTATTTGATTTGGCGAACGGTGATTTGTGTAAACACACCACCCAACATAAACAAAAGCGCCAAATGTAGGTTGATGGTATCGATACTGGCTTTATTGGCTCCACTTTTATCCATGGTTACTTTATCTGGTATGCCGTTTGACCCAATGGCTTTCTCAAAAAATGCTCGTGCAGCAGGCTCATCCCGTTTTTCTGACAGCATGAAATCAACGGTCTTACCTTCTTTATCAACGGCACGGTACAGATACACCCATTGACCTTTTACTTTGATATAGGTTTCATCCATCCTCCAGGAAATCCCTACGGGTCGTTTGTGACGCTTACGAAAAACCTCCTCCAGCTCCGGTGCATAGCGGAGCACCCACCTGTTAATCATCGAATGAACTACTTTTAGGCTCCGTTCCAGAGCCAGCTCTTCAACGTCACGATAACTCAATGAATAGGCCAAGTACCATCTGACCAGCATTAAGATTATGTCACGTTTAAAATGCCGCCACTTGAAACTGAGCATCGTTGATAGTCCAAGATAAAATGACGATACTACCTCATCAGCAAACTTTTTGCGACAAAGCCCCGGGACGTCCCAGTCCCCGAAATCGACTCGCCAACGCGCGAAGCTAAAAGCCGCGAGGGCACCGTCATGTATGGACCCGAAAAACAGGCGTTAACGTTTCAGATTTAAACCACTATTCGCTTCAGCTTGGATTGTTTCTTGTAATGCAGGGCTACAAACCATTAATTGTGAATAAGAATCAGGGCTTAAGAATGCTCCATTAATTATGATTTGCGAATGATCTCCTAGCTCACAAAAGCTGTTAGGGATGTTAAGAAACTCTTTTTTCATCAATTGAACTACCTCAATAAGCTCTTCTTTATGATAAGTGCTGATAAAAACAACCCCTGTTGCTTTAATCATGGCCGGCACGGTCTTACTAAGAATGTCAGTAAATATTTGACGGCGATTAAAAATATCAGGTTGTCGAATAATTACTAAATCAAAACGCTCTTTATTAAATAAATACCGTAGTTTCTTCACATCCGTCGCATCTGCCGTAATAAATTCTACATTATCAAGTTCGCTACAAATTTCTTGAGATTCCGTACAACAATCAGATTCTATATCAACGCCGGTAAAATGAATTTTTCGATGAGGGTAAAGTTGTTGGAGTACAGGCGCCTCAAAAGCCAAACCACAAGCTAAACTTAAAACGCGAATAGGCTCCTCTTTACTTAATTTTAAACGCCCTTCAAGATTTAAAGCATTAAAAATGATCTCTAATCTTTTAGAGAAATGTTGGATACCATAAGCCTGTTGAATCGTTGTGATTAGCTTCGGATCTTTTGCCAAGTCTAAAGGAGTTTTCTGATCTATATTTTTGCAGTAAATAGACCAACCTGCTTTAATGAGGCGAACTACTACCGCATGGTGGTTACCTATTACCGCCTGATGTAATGCAGTAGCGGCTGAATAAGGCTTATTTGTTATTGGGTTAATACCTCTTGCGGCGGCATCCTTCTCCAAATTATGCTGGTGCAATAACCGGTTTACTTCTTCAAGATCTCCTTCTCGTGCCGCTTGTCGTAAACGTAAGTTATTATCATGAGCATCATAACGTTCACGTTTACGTAATAAACTATTTTGGGCCAAGAATGAGTGTGAATTATTATTAATCATTAAATCTCCTGTTTTATTTTAATGGACTTATTTTAGTCATTTTTGTTTGGAAATCAACAATTACTGGTTATTTAATGAATAATCAAATCAAGGCGCCGTTGGCCAGAGCAAGATCGTCTAATTATGGCTAATGCCATAACCAAACGATATGTATAATCTAGAGATCGACAAAATGGATCAGGGATGATCAAATACTCCTTTTTTATAAAGGAAGCATGATGCAAGCAGATATCTTATCCCACTTTGAAGCATTAGAAGACCCAAGAGTCGATAGAACGAAGCGTTATCCGTTGATTGAAATTATATTTTTAATCATCAGCGCGACAATCTCTGGCTGTGAAGGTTGGAAATCCATTAGAGATTTTGGCCTACTGAAGTTAGAGTGCTTAAGACAATTTTTACCCTATGAGAATGGGATTCCAGTGGACGATACAATTGCTCGAGTTATGAGGAAATTAAATACGAAACAATTTGCAAGCTGTTTTGCACGCTGGATTCAAGCAATCACCCAAGTCACTCAGGGTGACATTATTGCCATTGATGGAAAAACGTTGCGCAGAAGCTTTAATAAACGTGATGAAAAATCAGCAATCCATATGGTTAGTGCCTGGTCTAGTGCCAATGGTGTCGTACTGGGACAAGAGAAAACAGCAGAAAAGAGTAATGAGATAACGGCCATTCCCGAGTTGCTTAATAGCCTGGCTATTAAAGGCTGTATTGTCACGATTGATGCAATGGGCTGTCAAAAAAATATAACAGAGCAAATTGTTCAACAAACCAGCATTAAGATAATATCCTGCTTAAAATGACGCCATTTGAAACTAATCATATTAGTACCACCCTTGGTATTGATGGCACCGATTGTAAACCAGCCCTTATTTTTTTGCGACAAAGCCCATCTTTCCAATTAATTCAAAAAAATGGGACTGAAGGTCTAGGAATGTAGGAGGAATGAAAATTTATTTTGCAAAAAAGGGTGGCTGTTAATGTTGGGATAAGCTATTTTGTTTAAAATGAAAGCATGAGGAATAAGTGGAGTTACTTAATGGCTAAGCACTATATTGGTTTTTTTTGCGGCACGGGTTATACAACAGAACGCGATGCTAGCTTAAAAGCGATTAAAGCGACTGTAACGTCATCGAATACAACTATTTTGGCATATGACGGGTGTCAGATTCATGGTGGAGGTCTGTTTGCTCATGGAGTAGAAGAGCAGGCTCAAAATTTTGTTAAGGATTTAAAAACGAATTTAGAAAATTTGCCCGATGGGGAAATGACTCAAGTTAATCTCGTTGCCCATTCGAGAGGATGTCTTTCCGCAATGCTCGCGATTAAAATGATTCAGGCTGATCCGGAGCTGAAAGGAAAAATTAACATCACGGTTGATTTTCGTGATCCCGTACCGGGTAATTTCCAGACCTCAACCAAATTGAATAGCAATCTATTCATCGCCAATCAGGCTTATGATTTGAGTGACTGTGATGTAGTTCAAAAGGCTTCTATTACTTTGCAGGAAGAACCCATAGGTCCCTTGGCATTTGATGCCCTAGTTCCCAAGTTTCATCCAGAAACAAAAATTGAAATTGAAACATTGCCAGGTATACATGATATCCAACAAAGAAATTCAAATTGTTGGGTTGTGAATGAAAAGGGCAAGGATGTACATTATCAAGACTATTTGCAGGAAAAACATGGTGATAAAAAAGGAGTGTTCATTTATCAAGCTGGAGTACAGCTCTTAACTCTTGGTACGGCAAAGACGTTATCAATTTTACAGGATGATAAGCATTCTTTAAGAGGACAAACGGAACGCAGTTTAGTAACAACGCAAAGAAATGCATATCACTCTTTGGCTCGGTTAGCGAATGATTATGAAGAACCATTTAGAGTAAGGGATCTGCATTTTGGCGGTAATCTTATTGCTAATAATACGGGCAACAAGCGAATTGATGCAGTGAATTGGCGTCACGCTCAGCTGGAGCACAAGTATAATGGAGCGAAATTTATACCAGAACATGTGTTATTTGGAATGACCCAACCTCATTACAATCACCGAAAATCGGATCAAGAACGTTATTGCGATCTGACTATGACTTTAGACCTCTATGTGCAGAAAAATCCACAGCAGCAAGAATTTGTAAACGAACTGCTTAAGGCATCGAAAGAATACTACCAGAATGACAATAAGAATGTGACAGAGTATAGCGCAACATGTAAAAAAATTCTTGAAAAATACTCCGTCCACAATAAAGCCATTTATCAAGCAATTAATTCTATGTGCCTGAATGAATATTTTAAACCCTTGCAAGACAAGATTGATGCAATACCTAAAGACAATCAACTTCATCAACATCTAGTGAATTTAAAAGAAGAATTAATGGTTGAACTGGATTCCGAGATTAGAAATGGAAAAACGTTAGCCCAAATAGCTCATTCTAATCCACTGAAGATTGCGGAAAATACAATTGAATTTATGGATAAGATTTATGATAAGAATAATCCCTTAACGTTAGATGATTTTGTTAAGGCCGCAGATGAATATACCGATAAAAGCATCCGTTATGGCAGAAACTGGAATGCCGGCAGTAAAGTTATTGTAGGATTAATACTCGGTGTGGCCTCTGCAGCGGTTGGATGTGCTGTTGGTGCTGCAATTGGTCTGGGGCTTGGTTTTGCTACAGGTGCAATCACTGGTCCTGGGGCTTTGGTTACCGCGATTGTTGGGGCATTTGTAGGTGGTTTTCAAGGAGCAATGATTGCCGCAACCGCCACTGGAGCTGCTGTAGGTATTGGTATTGGTGCTTCTAGGGCAAATATGTTTTTCCGTCCTTCTGATTCCGAAAAGCAAGTACAGTCTGTTGTGAAAACAGTAAAAGACATGAAAGAGGAGCTGGGAGCATTAAAAAAACCGTCGTCTTTGGATGATGATGAGGTAGATAACAATAATTCTTCTTCTGCGACGATTTAGATGTGCCTTGCAATCCACCCTTAAATCTGGACTCCGAGACAGGATCATTTTTTGTCTCGGAGCATGATCGTAGACGATTCGATTGCAAGCAACCAGGTACGTAATCGTTCACTCCACCAAGCTTCGAGCACATCCCCTGAACGAATACCCAGTGTAAGGTAAAGTTAAGTGCCTGTATTGTTTTTTTGAATCAATGGCGCATTATTTTCCTGTATTGCCATACTGTAATTCACTAGTATTAGGCCTGGTGTGTACGTAGCCCCCATTTTCGGACAAGATTAGTTCGTGCGACACGAGGTTGGTGTGCCGTAGCGAAGCTACATGAAAGATGGCGGTAGACCCGCCGTAGTCCGCTTACAGGAGCTGGCTACAAACCACCTTAAGCTGCTGTTGTAAAGAGCAATGGTAGTGAGCGTTAAGGAAAGTCAGCTTGAGCTGGCGAGGTATAAACTAGAAAGGTGAATAAAACTGAACCATTGTTGAAGCATCGTTAGTCGAAAACAACGTCAAAACCAAGGTCTCGACTTCATCTTGGGATAAACATATAGGACACCTGTTTACTGTATATGTGGCGTTCGGTGTAGAGATGGCACGATTTTAGTTTGGGCTTTTATGTGGAACTACGGGAAGCAGTCATCTGGATGCAAAGAGAGAAATTCAAGGAGTAAAATCCCAAGAGTGAGAGTATCGATGCCAGTTACTGTGGCGGAGCTGTCTGTAGTAGCGCTGAAGCTTCTGTAATGGAAGCGGAGCAAAGGGACAGCGTTAGGTGAGGTTATCAACCTCAAAACTCGACGAGAGGATAAGAGTTGGATAAACCAAAACCATTTGATATACCAAAAATTCTAGTATGGGAAGCTTATAAACAAGTCAAAGCAAACAAAGGAGGTTCAGGTGTAGATCATGAATCACTGGCAGAGTTTGACAAGAAGTTAAGTAAGAATCTATACAAAATTTGGAACAGACTGAGTTCAGGCAGCTATTTTCCACCAGCGGTGAGAGGGGTTGAAATCCCTAAGAAGCAAGGAGGAGTAAGGCTACTTGGAGTGCCGACTGTATCAGATCGGATAGCACAAATGACAATCAAACTCATGTTTGAGCCGAGTGTAGAACCGCACTTTTTGGAAGACTCCTATGGATACAGACCGAATAAATCTGCGCTGCAAGCCATAGGAGTAACCCGCAAGAGGTGTTGGAAGTATGATTGGCTCATAGAGTTTGATATCAAAGGGCTATTTGACACCATAGACCACGAGCTATTGATGAAGGCGGTACGTCACCACACAAAAAACAAATGTATCTTGCTATATGTAGAGCGATGGGTAAAAGCACCATTGGAGTTAGCCGATGGCACCATAAGGAATAGAGACAAAGGAACACCCCAAGGCGGTGTTATTAGTCCACTACTAAGCAATTTATATTTGCACTATGTGTTTGATGATTGGATGAGAAGGAGCCATCCTGAATCATTGTGGTGTCGCTATGCTGATGATGGCATATGCCACTGTAGAACCAAAGAGCAAGCAGAAGCTTTATTGAAGGAGCTTGAAGAAAGGTTCTTAGAGTGCAAGCTAGAAATTCATCCCGAGAAGACAAAGATAGTGTATTGCGGAAGACGTAACCCAAAGGAAGCGTACGAAGGCAGCACAAGTTTTGTGTTTCTTGGGTATGAATTCAGGACCAGGAGAGCGATAGAATACCGAACAGGAAAGATATTCAGCGGTTTTCTACCTGCTATCAGTCCCAAAGCAAAGCAAGCCATCACTCAGAAGATTAGGGAGCTGAACGTGAGGAACAAAAGCAATCTAAATCTCCAACAGATAGCAGAATGGCTAAACCCGATGATAAGGGGATGGTTAGAGTACTATGGAAAATTCACCAAGTCGGAGCTGAACAGTGTGTTTCAAAGACTGAATGGAACGCTAGTACGATGGAGCATGAAGAAGTATAAAAAGCTTGCGAAAAGGCCCACGTATGCTGCAGAGCATATGGAGGAAATAGCAAGAAAAAATACGGAATTATTTGCCCATTGGAAAGCAGGTATAACAAGTGTGTTCATCTAATGGGAGCCGTGTGAACTGAGAAGTTCATGCACGGTTCTGCGAGGGGCTAGTGGGGAAGTTCCACGGGTCTACTCACCCATTGAGAAGTTGTTTGCCTTAGCCATGGAGGCGGCGCAAACCGTTCATACTACTGGACGATGCTAAGGCCATGAATAAAGAGCTGGCCTGACAATGTAACGAAAGAGCACTGCTCTGGGGATTTAATCGTGAGAGAAAAACCCTCCTGGTAGCCATAACTGGGTGAGTGCTAGCAAATTGGTATGGTGAATATATACCCATTCAACTTGAAGGTACTGGGTTTATGATCTGAAAACTATCATTAATGCGTCCACGGAGGGATTGAG
>NZ_CBCSKT010000102.1:0-1734 GCF_965140895.1 Legionella sp.
ACCGAGCCACACGATAGACATAATTGGCTCTCCCTTTCCAAACAAACTAAAGAGGATGCGGTTGATAAAAAACAATTAGAGCTTCGTAAAATTCCTGTTCAGTATAGCTTTTTTGAAAGCATTGCATTAAAAGACGGCCGTTTGGGAAAATTAATTACATTTTTTGAAGAGCAAACATCCTACGCGAGCCTTTTAACTTCTTAATAATTATGACATTGGGACAGCAAGTAGCCTCATAGCGAGGCGATCTCATATAAGAAGAGTTATCTATACTTAAAACAGATAATTTAGTATGAGCACATATTATGCCAAAAAATCCTTTAGCTAAACTAGTTCTGTCCCCCGTAAAATCAGTTAGAAAACAACGTCAAGAGTACGTTGGTGAATATGCTGAAATTGTAAATAATTTAAGAGTCGGCGGTACTGAGGGGGCGCCCTATACTGATGCTGATAAAGCCCTGAAGGGGAAGAGCCAGAAGCACCTAAAAAAGAAGGATTTTTTAGTAGATTAAAAAATAGTGTATCAAATTTAGCGTCCGGTTTTGCAAACTACATGAAGGAACACCCTGTGCGAGGAGGTCTATTAATCGAGGGAGCAGTAATAGGCATTGGAATCATTGTTGCAGCCTCAGTATTTACCGGAGGCGTAGCTGGAGCGGCGGCGGTAAGTGGAATGGCAGTCCTGATGGGTGCTGGTGGTAATTTATTAATTAGTGGTGTTTTGGTTGGAGGTGCAGTGGCAGTATCCAGCGCCATAGCCTTAACATATGATGTAAGCATGGAAGAAACTCAGAGCAATGCTTCATTAAAACTCCATACTTGATTGCTTCGTTTTGCATGCATACACAGCAAAACATTTAGCGCTAATCAATAAGCCGATTCAAATCAGCTACTAGCTCACTAGCCGCAATAGGATAATAAAAATAAGCCTGTATCCTTGCCTCTGGATTAATAAGCAAAATTTCTGTTCCATGACTCATAGGACTTGCAGACACCGTAATATGCAATTGCTTTTGTAAGGAATTTATTGCCGACATCGGTCCTCTAAGTGCAATAAAATGCTCATTAAACTGATGAACAAACTGATTAAGCTCTTGCACTGAATCATGCTCAGGATCAACGGAAATAAAAATAACCTGAGGTCGTTTTGTTGGCGATAATCGTTCATAGGTTTGATTCAACATAGACATAGTCAATGGACAAACCATTTTGCAACGGCTAAAACCAAAAAACAGCAGTGACCAGTGCCCCTTTAACGTTGCCTCAGAAAATAAATTACCGTGATTATCAACAAGCTCAAAATTCGGTACCGGTTCAATTTGACTGATGTAAACCCCATTCTCTAAGTGAATGGGGTTACGATATACAACAAAATAACTAATAAGAAGCGCAATAAGAATCAAATAAAGCAAAATCATCCTGATTATCTTATTCATTTTATTCAATCCTAAATTAATAAAAAGCAAATGAGCACAGAACAACTCCCCAATATGACGTACTTTAAAAAATAGCGTGCTAAAATTAAAGGAACGAACTATATAGAAGTAGATTAAAACATAAAGAGCATTAAGGAAAATGTATACTGAATTTTTTCAACCAAATGCTTTACCATTGGATCAGTTGAAAGGAGTATATGATTCACGACTAGTCATATTATCGTATCTGATCGCAGTGATGGCATCTTATGTCGCCCTTGATTTAGCCGGCCGATTACGCGATCACAATAACACCCCC
>NZ_CBCSKT010000103.1:0-1706 GCF_965140895.1 Legionella sp.
CTCCGTTGCTACAGGGACGCATTAATGATGATTTTCAGACTATAAATCCAGTAACTTCAGGTTGAATGGGTATATAAGATTAATTTCAAGAAAATTCCATGAGGTACACATATGAAAAATGCAAATAAACAATTGATTGATTTGTCCAATGGTTTTCCTATAAGCGAAGATATAATTTATAAATGTAATATATGTGGAGATGAGTTTATTTCTTTACAGCCGTATGCGGTAGATTGTTGTTGTAGAAACTTGATAATAGATGCAGACTCTGGACGTGTTTCAATTAAAAATCTAGATCAGTTAGTGGCATTTTATAAAGATTAATTTAACTAGTATGCGCTATGACTATTAAACGAGGGAGCCATTGCGTGTACCAGACGCATTATCATATTGTGTTTCTGGTGAAATATAGGAAGTCACTGTTGAGCGATATGAGATCGACTTTGAGCAGCTGGGCTGTGATAAAAATCATATCCATATTCTGTGCTCGTTTCATCCAAAATACAGCATAGGTGAAGTTGTCAGGAAATTTAAAAGTATAACGGTACGTGAATTATTTAAGAAGTTTCCATTGTTAAGGAAAGAGTTGTGGGGCGGTGAGTTTTGGTCTGATGGATATTATGTTTCGACTGTAGGTGAAGGCGGGGACTGGAAGGTGGTCGAGAAATATGTCAAAAATCAGGGAAAGGTGCATGAGACGGAGCAGTTGCGCCTCTTCTGATACCCCGTGGCTTGCCACGGGGAGGTTCATTGGAGGAGGGTCCCAGATATTCATAGATGGGAAGTTAGATTCTATTTGGTTTATTCAAACCAAATGGTTTAGAAATTACTGGAGGAATAACTAATGTCATGTCCTGAATATAATAATTTACTATCAGAAATCAAAAGACTATCTTCTATGAGCCAACTTGAACGTGAATCTGAAGGAGTTTATGCCGAAAGTAGTCAATTAAAATTTTTGTTAAAAAAATTAAATTCAAGTAAAAATAATTACAATAAATTAAAAGGGATTGAACATTTTGTTTCAGATATAGCAAGCTCTGGTAGCAAAATTTTAGCGTTGTTAGATGATTATTTGGAGATAATACATGATTGATAAAAGAACCATACAGAAAGCAAAAGAGTTAGAATTAGCCGTTCCTGATGGGGGTTTCTCAGATGATTTTATTAATTCAATAAAGAGCATTTGCTCGCAATATGATGGCCTGCAATCAGCTTATTTAGTATTGAAAAAGGAAGATGATGATATTTGTTTTTTGTTTGGGTTTCAATTTGGTGAGGCTTATCAACAGAATGATCTTTCAATTAAAAATATTATGAATGATATTTTAGGCTTATTTGAAGAGGGTATGGCATTTGAAGGAGTATGTCTTGGAAATAATACCAAATTAAAAAGGGCTATTGAAGAAATAACAGAACCTTTCTTTATTGAATTAAATTGTTCTAAATAAAGCTGCAGGAAGTATTGATCTTGCCCCGAAAAAACGGACACATTGCTAAGCGACCTTTTTAGCTTCAAATATCTCTGGCGATTTATAACCTATCATCGCATGAAGCCGTTTTCTATTGTAATAGATTTCGATGTATTCAAATACATGATTTTTAGCAATTAAACGCGTTACAAATTGTTCGTAAGCCCGTAAAAATTCCCACCTATTCTCAAGCAATAGAATTTAATACACTTATAGCACATTGCAATTGCTGTT
>NZ_CBCSKT010000104.1:0-45773 GCF_965140895.1 Legionella sp.
GTTTTATGCCCATAGTCATCATAGTCGTAGGAGGTAGCCAGTCCGCGGGCGTTCGTTTTTTTTATCTGATTGCCGAGGGTATCATAAGTAAAAGTTGTTTTCTCATTGGCCCCATTGTCCTGAGTAATTAACTGCCCCGCGTCATCATACGTATATTTTTGTTTGTGCAGCTCCTTTTCGCGGCTATAGGTACGCACCTGGGTCAGGCGGTTTTCGCGATCGTAGGTGTATTCTGTGATGCCATGTAATTCGTTCTCGGTGGTGCTTAATTGGCCTAACAGAGTGTAGGTCTTGATTCGTGAAATCCCTTTGGCATCGGTTTCCTGAACCACCTGCCCTTCCGCATCATAAGCCCGCGTGGTCCTATGTTGATTGGCATCAGTCGCGGCAATCACTTGCCCTAATTCATCGTACGCAAAAGTATTCACCGGCTTAATACGGCGTCTTACCCCCTGGGCATTCATGATGGAAACTTCCGGCAGCTCTTGTTTGCTGACTTGATTAAACAGAGTGTATTCATACCTGGTGGTGTAGCCCAACGCGTTGGTGTGGGAAAGCATATTCCCCCATCGGTCTACGGTTTGGTTTTGGCCTGACTCCACGACCTGACGCAGGCCATCTGTATCCAGGACATCGACCGTATACTCTCGGACCTGGGAACGCAGGTGACCTAGAGCATCGTAGGTGTTATTTTGCCGTTGTAGTCGTTGGTGCAAATTGCCATTATCAAAGTCCATGCAATTTTTAAAATAATCGTCGCCTAAATTAACCCCGCGCTCCCCTCCTTCCGGATGAAAACCATTGGCTGATGTGACTATCTGCGTTACCTCATCGGCCGCATCATAAAGAAATATTTGATAATAACCTTGCACATTCGAGCGCCATGCATGGCCTAAACGATCGTAATCAATATGGATATGAAACGTCCCATTCATCCCTTTGGCGGTCATTTCACCAAAAATATTATAGAGCGCCTCCTCGACCTGCCGCTGGTTATTTTCTTTGTAGCTGCAGGTTTGTACCAAATTATGCGCGCTGTCATACACATAACGCACATCGCGAATCTGTTGCGTGCTGTCGGCTCGGGTCACCGTTTGGAAACTGCGTACTAAATTTCCGACCTCATCATAGCTGTAGCGTAGGGTGTGATTCATGGCATTGGTTTCACTAATCACCTGGCCAAGGGCGTCAAATTCAGCATAACGTACTTGGTCGGCATCCGAGGGGCCATTGACCACAAACCCCTTATTCGCGGTCAGCTCCGCGCCATTAGCCCATTGGTAGGTTTGAAGCAAATTACCTAAAGCATCATAGCGATACGTCGTCGCTTTGCACGTTTGTTGGCCTGGGCCGATTTTCGCCGTTAACTGGCCTAACGCATCGTAATAGCAATAAGCCGTATTTTTTTTGGCATCGGTGGTTTCGACTAAATGCCCCATCGCATCATAGCGGTAATACGTAGGGATATCCTGGCGTATCGTTTCTAACTGACCATTAACTAAACGTGAAAACGCTACATTGTTTAAAATTTTAGAGGTTACTTGCCCTAAAGCATCATAAGTAAAGGTTACTGTGCGATCGTGGGTATCCGTTGCTGGGGTGGAATATTCATTGACATGGGCGGTTTCCGGGCGTAAGGCAAATTCGACGCAGCATTTTACTTCGCCAAAAGCATTCAGTTCGTAGGTCGTGAGATAACCCTCCGCATCAAGTTGTGCGGTTTGCTGGCCATCCTGATTATAATACATCAAGGTCACCGCATCGCGGCTGGAGTCAAGCCGCTTGATTGTTTTGATAACCTCACCGAACGCGTTGTATTCGTTGCGTGTGCTTGGTTGCACTTTGCTGTAGGTTTTATCCCGAGGATTGTAGGTAAGAACCGCATCGCGCCTGGTTTCAATGAGTCGATCATCTAAATCATAAGAATAAGACTCGGTGCGATCGGCACCACCTTGACGACGGGCCAGGGCAATTTGCTCCGTGCTGTATTCATCCAGGACCACCTGGCTTTCATAGCGAATGTTCTGGGTTAGACGGCCGTAAGCATCATAATCATACTGGGTTAAGGCGCCACGGGTGTCCACCTGATAAATAAGTTGGCCTTGCATATCATAAGCAAAATGCTGCCAGCGGCCAGCTCGGTCACTGCGGGCAATCACCTCACCAAAGCCATTGTACGTCGTAAGCTCGCTTAAGTCTTTGCGGCACTCCTGGCGCTGTGCGGACCTCGCCTGACTGGCATTATTCACGTTAACGCCGGGATAAATCGTTTTGGTGAGCCGGTTCATGACGTCGTATTCAAAGCAACGTTTTTGGGCCGTACCGTTAGCATCACGGGTTTCACGAATCACATTACCAAAACTGTCATAGTCTGTTTTGGTACTGATTGAGCGTACGCTTAGCGTACGCTGATTGTCCATTACCGCGACTTCAGGGGAAACGGTTTCGGTGAGTCGATTCAATTCGTCGTAGTGATAAGTCCACACGGCGTTATTTGCTTCTATTTTTTGCGATACGTTGCCATTGCCATCATAGGAATAACGGGTTTCCAGATTCTTGGCATTCACCTCGTGTTCCAAGCGACCAAGAGCATCATAACGATACGTGCTGCTACGTGCGTTGCTGTCGGTGGCGAGAAAAGCTTCCAGGCCGGTTAACGTTGTGTCTTCTAATGCAGTAACCCGTTGGGCGTGGGTACTCTGGGAGAGTACATTACCTACGTCATCATAGCAGCGCTCCACGACGCGCCCCTCTGCGCTAATGCGATAGCGTTCACGTCCTGCCGCATCATAGAGAAAATAATTGGTGCGGTCTTGAGTGCTGTGTGCCAGAGAATCCAAGGTCAGGCGGGTCGCGTTCTCGCCCGTAATTAAGGTGGCGTAGCGCGTGCAGGAGATAACTTGGTTTAACGCGTTGTAGGTATAGGATTTGGCAACGCCTTGTGGGCTAAGTTCGACAATCATACGACCAGCCTGGTCATAGGCGTAGCGGGTTATTTTATTTTGGCTCGCGCTCGTGCAATTTTTCTGGAAGTAGTCCAGGTTAACTTTACTCCCTTCACTCAGCGCAATCGGCATTATGTATTGAATGCGTGCAATAACCTGACCATCCGCATCATATTGTGATTCAGTCACATATTTGCCATTACATTGAAAACGGAGCTGATTTAAGCCATCGTAGGCAAAATATTCATGACGCACCCTGGTGCGATCCAGTTTAACCGGATTGCCTGCCTTTAAATCCTCGATAGAAACGGCTACGGCACATTTCGTCACACGAACAATACGGTCATTTTTATCATACTCATACAACGTAGCATAACCTAACGCATCAAATAATTGTTCCAAGCGCCCGGCAGCATCCCAGATGCGACAGGTATGTTGATCTTTAGCATCCTTGACCAATAACATACGGAGACTCGACTCTGAGTAATGTTCCCCTGATTTTACAGGTTTTGCATACGTGATGGTTTGTGATTCACACCCATTGACATTGTAAATGTGCTCGGTAACGACCCCACGCGCATTGATTTGGTAACGGCATTGATTCGTCACATCATAGACGTAATACGTACTATTGCCGCGCGCATCTTTTTGGCAGATCAGGTTGTCATGTTCATCATATTGGTAGTAGGTAGTGAGACGCAACCCATCCGGATCTTGAATGGTAGCCGTGCAGCGTTCTAAATTATCCCAGGTGTACGCCGTTATCTTGTCATGCCCATTACGGTTCAATTCCGTTTTGCGTAACAACAGCCCGCGCGCATCGTGGCTGTATTCGGTGATGAGATTTAATCCTTTAGGGTCAACACAGGATTGAACTAATAATCCCTGATCATTATACGTAAACTGGGTTACTCGTTTATTTTCGGTGATCTGTAGTTGTCGACCAAGAGCATCATAAGCATATTCGCTAACCAGATTTAGCCCCTCGGGATCGATCGTTTTGCTAAGAACATGGCCTTGAGCATCATAGGTGTATGCAATTTTATGACCTCCCGAATCCTCTTGCCACTGCAATTGCCCCGCAGCATCGTAATGATAAACTTTAGACGTATTTTCCGCAGCATCTACGCGGATGAGTAAACCTCGTTCATCGTAATTAAAGGTGGTGGTGTTTTTATTGCCATCAATCCAACTTAGCTTATCACCAAAAGCATTAAATTCCGTGATGATTTCTGAGCCTCGTTGAGGGTCTTTTAAGGTTAATTTATTATGTTGATCGTCATAGGTATATTGCTTGATTTCTCTTTGCAAATTATCTGTTTCTGAAACCACCCGACCAAAAGCATCATATTTTATTTTTTTAACTTTATTTTGCGGATTAATACTCTTTATTTGTTCCCCACGCGTATTCCATCTATAGAGCGTAGTATTTTGGCGTCCATCAGTAGATTCATCCATAAAACCAAAGGCATCGTAGTGCATTTTTACCGACCGATTGAAGCCACCGAAATCGTCGGTTCGCTGCAACAATAAACCACGCCGGTCATAACTATAGTGCCTGCTCGTGCTATGGGTCGCATCACTCAGTTCAATGCTCCGTTCCAATTCACCAAAAGCATTGTATTCGGAAGTTATTAATCCGTTGGCTCCCTTGTGTTGCGCGAGTACCTGGCCGATTGAGTTGTATTCATACCAGGTGGTTTCATCAAAATGCTCGTCGTGTACCTGCTCTAAATAGCGCTGAATCTCTTCGCTCGTTACAGCCGTCAACTTAGTTAACGATAATGGCGCACTGTATTTACGAGTGGATTCAATTTGATTCAACGCATTATAACGCGTTTCTACGATGCCCCCTTGAGCAGTTACGGTAAATTGCAGCTGGCCATATTCATTATAAAAATAGCGTGTAGTACGCTGGAGCGCATCGGTCTTGGAGCGCAGTAATCCGGCAGTATCATAGGCATAATGAATGCTGTGCTCCTGCCAAATCTGCTCAAGGACCTCATCGGTTAATGCGTGGTGCTGCATGAGCTTGGCGCAACCTAATTCATCCAATTGCTGAATAATTCGTCCTAAAGCATCATAACGATAGTGTTGTTCTCTTATTGCCTGAGTATGGGCATCCATACCACGTTTACTAATGAGTAGTCCCATCTCGTTGTACGTGTATGTGGTAATTAACCCATTCGGGGAATTTTCTTCGCTCAATTGCCCCAAATCATTATAGCGATAATAACTATGATGATCGTTACCCTGTTGCTGCGGACGCAGGGTTTCCAGAGTGTCGCTGCGAAGATCGAATTCAGGTGCAATTGCTGTTGCATAGGCAATACGCTCAATTAGTTGACCATGAGCATCATAGCGGTATTCGCTAAGGTAACGTTCGCCATCAACGCCAGCAATTTTTTGCCCTTGCGCATCATAAAAAGTGTAGGTATGAATATCCGTACTTTGTGCATGAGGCTTATCTAATTGCCAATCTCCGCTCAAGGCCTGTGTAATGGGTTGAGTATAACGAATGGTTTCAATCACCTGGCCCTGGCGGTCATAACGGTATTCGCTAACATAACCTTCGGCGTTAAGCTCGGCAGACACATTGCCATTAAGATCGTAATAATAATGGATGCTGCGATCCTTAGCGCTGAGGCTTAGATTAAATGACGTTTTAGACAACACGGTTTCAGGCTGATAATCCGCCAGGCGTTGTGCGTAAGCCGTTTTACTGACTATTTTTCCTTCGGCATTGTAGGTGTAGCCAATCACGGCTCCAGTCGCATCAACGGTATAAGCAACGCGCTGATATTCGTCATAAATGAGTTGACTAATGCCATCGCCTTTATTGCTAACCGGGAGAATGGATGCAACAGCAGGGTAATGCGCCAACCAACCCTTCGTACTTACTCGTTGGCTGTATTGATGGGTTTGTACTAACAAGCCGTCCTCGTTATACGAGTACCTGGTTAGCTGGCCTTGTTTATTGACCTTGGCATTTAAGCGGCCTTGGGCATCATAAAAATAAAAAATGTTTAAACCCTCTACGCCTGTTTCGGAAATCAGTCGACCTGCGTCATCATACTGATATGACGTGGTACCAAAATCATGGCGTACATCCAAACAATGAGTGGCAATTAACAGACCGCTACGGTCATAGATTTTTATTGTGTGTAAGCCATTGGCATCGGTTTGGATGATTTGTTGATGCGCATCATCATAGCTAATATTTTGCGTGTTTCCCTGGTTATCTCTAGTTTGAGTTAAGCGACCTAAATCATCATAAAGGTAATAGGTGGTACTCCATCCATTGGCTGTAGGGATGCTTTTCTCACGCAACCGTCCAGCGGCATCATACACCGTATGAGTCCGTGTTGCGTGCGCATCCAAAATGCCAAGGCCTTCTGCCGTTATATGAGAATAATGAAGTTCGTCACTTAATTGACCGCGCCAATCATAGCGGTACTCCACCAAACTAATGTGTTGTGGATTTTGCGGGGCACACCATTCCTCCATCTGCTCCTGGCTAAGGCACAAATCCTCTGCTAAAGAACTTACATGATACGCCGCTTTTAGATAGCGGCGGCTACTGGCCAATTGCCCTTGAGGAGTATAACGATACTCGGTAACGGTGCCATCCGCAGCAATAATAAAACGCAAATGCCCTGGTGCATCATAGGTATAACGCGTGGTTTTCGGCTTAATGGGGTGATGACTGCCATCAAAAGCCTGATAACTTGTTTCTAAAAGCAAATGATGCGCTGCATCAAAGCTGCGTTGGGTTATTTGCCCATTAGGTTCCTGGATGTAGATGCAATCACCGGCATCATTGTAACGATAATGCCATACGTGCGTACCTTGAGTCACGCTGATTAATTGATTCCCTTCATAGCGGTAGCTGATGCGATAATGTTCTGGACCGTCTACCGTAATCAAGCGATCACGCTCATCGTAAAAATAGGTCCAAGACTCCCCAAGACTATTGGTTAAGGTGGTATGTCCTGATTCATAACAATAAGTGGTACTGCGCCCTTCACCATCAATTAACTGATGCACTCGCCCTTGAGCATCATAATCGATGCTTAGACGGGTACCATCAGACTGTTTTACCGTACTAATACGGTTCGAATCGCCGGCATAGTCATAGGTTATCCAATAGGTTTTGCCATCGCCTAAATCACGGCTGACTTGATGCAACCGCTGGCGCTCATCGTAGTCGTAATGTAGGTGATGTACTTGTTGCGTGTCACTGGTCGTTGTCAGGTCGGTAAGTAAACCACGGTTAAACGTCCAGGTCACTTGTTGACGGTCGCCGGTACTTACAATGGAGCTCAAATGCCCATCAACATAGTTAAATTTAAGGTGATGATTATCCTGATCGCTAATTTGCAGTAACAGGCCATTGCGATCATATTCATAGGTTGTTTTGGCACTGCCATCCTGATGCATCCATCCGTTGGCGGTCCAACGCAAATTGGCCGTGCCGCCCTCTTCAGGTACATAGTGCTGACGGGTCGCGTTCCAGTTAAAACGAGCCCGATGCCCATCGTCACCAATGCGAATAACATAAGAACCCTCATGGTTTGCCTCGCCATGCAATTCAATCCGTGATTGCACGTTAAAACACCAGGAGCCGCCCCGCTCGCCTAAGGAATTATAGGTTTGAAATAAATCAAAACCAAAACCGATATCGGCAAGAAAACCATCGGAATGTCGGAGTATTAAGTTTCCATTAGCAGCATTAACATAGGCTGACTCGCCACCTTGGCCTAAGGAAGCACTCCCATGCGTTGCATGGCCTCCCAGACCAATAGATGAGCCATAAATTCCTAAACCATTGCCAGTAATTGTTTGTGTCATGATACATCCTATGCGTAATTATTCTTTATTGATACACATCAAGCCGGGTCGTCTCACCGCACACTTGAACAGTGTGCCATTCTTATCAAGGTACGGTTAAAGACAGGGTTACTGGATTTGAAACGCCCCCGGGAATATTGTTAATAACTAAAACCACTTTAATTCTTCGTTCTTCCAAAGATAGCTTGGGTACCGTTTTCCTTAAAACTAAGAGATACTTGCTGACGACCTTTGCATGCACTTATTGTGCATATCAGCTCCCCAGCAAACACTCCACAACAACATAAAACAAAACAACACTAATTTGTTCACAACCAAATCCTTTAAACAAAAATAACCGGGCACATCAACACCAAACAGTGATGCGAATTAATGATTTTTTGGTTTAAAACTCATGTGTCACACAGGAAATAGAGAAAAAGCAGGAGGATGAGAAAAAAGGTGCGATGTTGGCTAACTAGCGATAGTGTGCATTCCATAAGTTGGTTCTTGTATATTTTCTTCATGATTAATTCCGTAATTTCCATGGCATCTTCCAAGCCAGGGGGGTATCCTAATCAATTGGTGCCGCGAGGTCAATAAAAAATATTACTTTTTATTAGCTTAATTATGCAAAATCAATACTATTTAATATCAAAATGTGTGACTTAGCGATAATCTGCCTCTTTTTTAATTAGTACACGTAAATCTCTAGTACGTCCTTATATCTCCTTGAGCCGCCCCTGACATCTAGTATTGATGCAATGATATACCAAAAATGAACCGAAGCCACCGAAATAGAGGAAGTAAAACCATACACCGAGTAGTGGGTCGAGCAGGAAACCAAGAAAAAAAAGCAATGTAAATAGGCCTTATTTGCTTTCATCCTGATACTATCCTTTAATTTATATACATATCTCGATTATTGAACATATCATGTCTAATTATCATGTTGAACGGATGAACCGTGATGAAGTGACACTGGCAGTAGATTGGGCAAGACAAGAAGGATGGAATCCCGGTCTTCATGATGCTGAATGCTTTTATCAAACCGACCCTCACGGCTTTTTTGCAGGAAAGCTTAATAATCACATAATCGCCGTAGGCTCTGCCGTTATCTATGATGAACATTTTTCCTTTTGTGGTTTTTATATTGTTGATAAAAAATACCGTACCCAAGGCTATGGCATGGAACTTACTCAAGCCAGATTAGCCTATATTGGCAATCGCAATGCAGGCATTGATGGTGTTTTGGAGATGACGGATAATTACGAACGCATTGGTTATCGTTTTGCTCATAATAATGCACGTTACGCCTTGGTAAATAGACGAATCGCGCTAAAACCTATGGAGCCTCTTGTTGATTTAAAAATAGTTCCTTTTGAGCAGTTAGCTGTTTACGACCGTCAACACTTCCCCGCTCCCAGAGCTAAATTTCTCATAAATTGGATTAAGCAAGACCAAGCTTTAGCTTTGGCTTCTGTCGAAGAAGGCCAACTGCAAGGTTATGGTGTAATCAGAAAATGTTTTTCAGGGTATAAAATAGGCCCTTTATTTGCAGATAGCCCTGAAATTGCAAACACTTTATTTGAACAGCTGGTGGCTCATGCCCATGGCGAACTTGTCTTTCTTGATATTCCTGAAAATAACCCATTTGCGCTTGATTTGGTTGAGCATTACGGTATGACGAAAATATTTGCTACGGCACGAATGTATTTAAAAGAAGCTCCGGCTTTGTCAATTGAAGGTATTTATGGGATTACTTCTTTTGAGTTAGGTTAAGACATAAATCGAGATCGAGGCCTGATTCGCGTGCAATCCCGTATCAACTAATAGGGCCTACGAATAGGGAATCCTATTCCAATCAAAACGCATTGACTTCCCCTTTATTTAAGGTCAAGATTCGCCATCAATCTGAGCCAATATCGGTCATGGGAGCAATGGAAAAGATGTACCCTTTCGCTAAAGATATAAATTACTCTGTTGGCTTATTTATAAACTTTATTTTACTCCTCATTCTCATCAGTGTCTTTGTCCCTTTTGCGCCAAAAATGCCTGCATCAACACTTGATTCGTCTTGGGCTGTCGGTTTAAACCAAGCGGTAGTCCAAGGGCTTGCTTTTGGTAAAGAGATTATCTTTACCTTAGGCCCCTATTCTTTTCTTTATACTAAAACCTATCATCCGGCATTAGACGCCCTGATGATTGGTGGAAGCCTGTATTTAGCTCTTAGCTATTGGCTTTGTTTACTTCTATTAATAAAAGAATTTCGCTGGTCTTGGGCTTTAGCCTTTGGCTTTTTTCTGTTTATTATGGTCTATGCGCGAGACTCATTGCTCTTTTCCTACTCCTTACTTGTGGGGCTATTTTGTTATAAAAGCCTTTCTTCAGAAAGGCCATCCCATTATTTCCCTTACTGGCTCGTCTTATTCTTTCTTCCATTTGGATTAATGATTTTAGTCAAAGGTTCATTATTGCTGTTATGTATCACCATGAGCAGTTTGTGTTGCCTATTTTTTATCGGTAATAAGAGAGTCCCACTGGCTTTAACTGCGGTGTTTGTACCCATTCTTTCTATGCTGCTATTTTGGGTTGGTATTGGGCAATCCATCATTAATCTCCCTTCATTTTTGAGTGGCAGTATTTCTCTTGCTTCGGATTTTACCGAAGCAATGTCTGTAGATGGCAATAAAGATGAAATTATTTTATATAGTCTTAATGCATTCGCTCTTTTGGGAAGTATCCTCTGGCAAAAGCACCTTCGAGGAATAAGAAAATTATTTTTATTCTGCATGTTCTTTGTCTTTTTATTTATGTCGTTTAAAGCAGGATTTGCCCGTCATTATGGGCATGCATTAATTCCTGGCACCTCCATCATGATGGCAACCTTGTTTTTGCCTTTATTGATTAATAATGCAAAATTGCTGATTATCCTGTTCTGTGTTTCTCTGAATACCTGGTATGTTATTAATAATAACTACACCCATTTATCGATTAGTGATAACTTTAAATCAAATTATTCTTCTGCCTGGCATGGACTTAAAAATCGAATAAGCAATCCCAACTCCTTAAAGCAGGACTTTGCCCTATCAATGAGTTTTCTGGGCCAGCAAGCGGAATTTCCTATTTTTCAAGGCACTACGGATATCTATTCGTACAACCAATCGTATTTAATTGCCTCAAACAACCAATGGTCTCCTCGGCCCGTATTCCAGAGTTATTCGGTGTTTAATTCCGGCTTAGCAGAAAAGAATAAACAACATCTGCAAGGAAAAGCGTCACCCGACAATATTATTTTTAAAATTGAACCCATAGATGAACGTATCCCTGCCCTTGAAGATGGTCAGAGCTGGCCTTTACTTTTAGCCAACTATCAGCCGGTTGATTTGAAAAATGATTTTTTATACCTTCGCAAAAAGAAGGATGTAGTCTCAGAAAAAAATGCACCGACTTTATTAACTAAAGAGCAGCATTTACTTGAAGAATCTGTAGCGGTTCCGCACGCACAGGCTCCTATTTACATTGAGCTTGAAATTACCCCTACGCTGCTAGGTCGTATTGCAACGCTGTTCTTTAAACCCAGTCAGTTATACATGACGTTTACATTAAAAAACGGCATAAAAAGACAATATCGTATCGTAGCGAATATGGCAAAAGCGGGATTTTTGCTATCACCATTGATTGAAAATACAACGGAATTCACTTTACTGTATGTAAAAAACAGCTACTTAAATGAAAAAAATGTCGTCTCCTTTGCTCTTTCTACTGAGGAACACAGTTGGCAATGGAGGCGTGATTATGTAATCCATTTTAAGCAGTTAAATTATTAAGGCTATAATCTAAATTAAGAAAGCTACACAGGAAAGGATTATGCGTGACTTGATAGGTTATGGCCCAAATGGATTTAATTTCTATTGGCCAAATAATGCCAAGGTAGCAATTAACTTTGTCATTAACTATGAGGAAGGCTCTGAGCTTAGCCCCGTTAATGGTGATATGTATGCAGAAACTCAAGGAACGGACTTTCCCTTTGCCCCTAAAGATAAGGGAATGCGTAACCTCAGTGTTGAATCATTCTATGAATATGGCAGCCGTGTGGGTCTCTGGCGATTACTTCGACTGTTTGATCGGCATCAAATTCCTCTTACTTTTTTTGTTACTGGGCAAGCACTGCTATTGAATCCGTTATTTGCACTATACCTGGCTCAAAATGATCATGAAATCGCAGGCCATGGCTGGCGTTGGATTGATTATGCGCATGTGCCTCGAGAAGTTGAAAAAGAACATATTGTTTTGTGCATTGAAACGTTGAAAAAATTAACGGGTCAAAAGCCTAGGGGTTGGTATACCGGAAGACGCAGCGAAAATACCCGGGGCTTACTTTTAGAAATTGGTGGTTTTACTTATGATTCAGATAGTTATGCTGATGAGTTACCCTATTATCATGATCAGCATTTAATTATTCCTTATTCTCTTGATTGTAATGATTTTAAATTTACAACCAATCCTGGTTTTGTTACTCCTCAAGCCTTTTATGAGCAGCTGGTAACTAGCTTTAATTATCTTTATGAAGAAAAGCATCCCGTAATTATGACGGTAGGATTACATCCTAGACTCAGTGGTAAACCAGCCCGTTGCCAGGCAATTAAACAGTTTTTGGATTATTTGCTGCAGTATGAAGATATTTGGATAACGCAGCGGATTAATATCGCTGACTATTGGTTGAGGGAGTTTATGACGAATGCTCCCTGAATGTGGCACCCATGACACTTGTGCCTTCATTCAGGAGATTCCTCACTTCGAGATGACGTTCTGCCCTTTGCTGAAGCATCAACCGTCTATCTGGAATTAAATGTAATTAAATAGCGATAAATTTTGCAGACGCACAAAACTTTCCTGTGCAGCTTGTAAATTTACTAGCTCTTGATTGAACTCCGTTGCGACATCAACAGGATTAATATCCGTTAAGGTCTTTAAAATTTCCTTACTCATATCAATCAAATCCTGATTCGAATCGGATGAGCTAGAAACCTGATTCATTCGAGAACCAACACTTGCAAGCATATTAGTAAAATTCGTCAACGCACTATCTATTTGAGCTAATATTTGATTATTCACAGTGACTGCAGAAGCCTTTTCTGTCGCGGTAGAATAAGGCAAACTTAAATTGTTAACCATGGATTGAATGGTCGCAAAAATAGACGTATTCGTTGCCGGATTAATAGCAAAGGCATCGCCAGGGTTTGGCATACCAGACACTTCTAGTGTCATGCCATTGAAACTAACTGACATTCCTGCTTGATATAAAGGTGCATCATCTGGTGAGCCTGATGGGGGAAGCACATTACCACTTGTAGCCCCATTTACCATGACCACTAACTCACCCGCAGAGTTTTGTACAAAGTTAATCGTATAATTGTCAGGAATATACGCAGCTTCATCGGTTACAGAACCAGTACTTGTCGAAGCAGTACCTGTATTAGGTGTTGCGGTTTGGCTCACAGTAAAACTACCATTTCCGCCTGGTATATTCATGAAGATCCCATTACCTGGATCATTAATTGCGATCTGTAAACTACCTGAAATAACTTGATAACGAGTAGTACTATCGCCATTATAAACATACTCTCCTGCCGCATTTAAAGAAAATGGCTCCGTAGAAGTTTGGCCACCAGCAAAAAGATAATTGCCATTATTATCTTTGGTATTTCCAAACGATTGCAGTTGCGTCAATATGTCGTTAACTTCAACAGCATAAGCTTTACGTTGGATATCAGATAACGTGCCGTTTCCAGCCAAGACTTGAATATCACGTAAACGTTGCAAGCTACTAACACTATTCGTTAACAGCGATTCTTCTAAACCCAATGCATTTTGAGCATTTATGCAATTCGTTTGTAATAACTCTGTCGTACTCACACGCTGATTCAACCACTGAATTTGCGCATATGAAATAGGATCATCAGAGGCGTATTGTACCTTAACCCCCGTTGCAAGCATTTCTTGCAATTTTGTTACACGCATTTGCTGAGTTAATAAACTACTTAATCCAGTCTGGTACACCTGATTTGTTGAAATACGCATTTATCACCTCATCATCTCAAACAGCACTTGCATCATTTGATTAGAAACTTCAACTAATTTTCCTGCAGCTGCATAAGCCTGCTCAAGCCTCAATAAATTTGCGGCTTCTTCGTCTAAGTTCACCCCGCTTTTACTTTCTTGAAAATAAACCGCTTGTTTATACAACACATCAAAAGCGTCATAACGCGTTTTTGCTTGGCGAGTTTGACTTCCAACGCTAGAAAGCAAGTCAGAATAACAATCAAAAAGTGACTCATTGCCACCATCAAATAATTGTGCTTGTTGAAGGCCTGCGAGTAACAAACCATTCGTATTATCACCAAAACCACCTTGGTTATATTCAGCAGTAAAACTATCTCCGGCATTAGGCATTCCAGATAGAACAACTGAATACGATGGATTTGTTGCGTCAGGAATTTGTACCACATTGTCCATGTTTGGAGTAAAGGGTAAAGGACCTGAAACCGTAGTACCAGTGGTTACATCAACCACATTAAACTCAGTAGGCGAAGTAAAATTAATCGCGTATTGGTCCGATACTCCAGAAGTATTGAATACAGTACCTAAAGCAATGTTCCCAACGCCAGTATTGCCTGTAGCCGCGGATGTTCTAACAGGAGCCGCCAAAGCCATTAAATTAGGATCACTAACTAAAAGCTCTAAATCACGTGCAGCACCACGTGTAGGGATTAATGAATAAGAGTCATTATTGACTAATTTGCTTATGTCATCGACGGTAATGGTCATTCCATCAATTTCAATTTGCCCTGCTGGAGGAGCTGGTGGATTACTTGACCAATTGAGCGTCATGCTTGTGCCATCAGACTGGCGAATAATACGTACTTCATTGGCTCCGGTATCATTAACAACTAACTGATAATCACTCAATTTCATTTGTGAAAGATCAGAAATAGCCACAGACAACACGCCAGTACCTGCATTATCTGTAGAAGAAATAGAGCGCTTCAACTGCGCAGCACTGGTGTTATAGTCAGTAAAATAATTTTGTCCAACTTGGTTATAAAGATCCATGCCTAATTTGTTTTGAGCATTGAATGTTTGCGCCAAACCAATCGCCATCAGCCCTACTGTCTGGCTGGTTTGCGCAATGATATTGCTTTCATAACTCATTAGACCACCTAAGGTTCCAGTGGTTAACTCAGCAGAAATATCTAACTGGCCTGCCCCGCTACCTAATAAAACTCGGGTACCTAATGTATTTAAAGGATCAAACTGTACTGATAAAGTTCTTTGGTTTGGACCAACAACTAACATTTCTCCACTGCCAATTCCAACGTTTACTGTACCATTATCTTGGACAATGACCGTTAAATCAGAGAATTCAGCCAATTCTTTAAGTAATTGATCACGCTGATCTAAAAGCTCAGGTGAGGTAGGATTCCCCATGATTTCTTCATTAAAAGCAACCAAATCAGCGCCTATTTGATTAATTCGGTTGGCGATCATGGATATTTGGGTGGTAGTATTTTCTTGAATTTGATCCAAATTGGATTGCAAGAAATTAAATTGTTGCACCAGTAATTGACTTTGACTTAAAGCAACACCACGTGAAGCAGCACTGTCAGGCGCATTGTTTAACTGATTAAATGCATCGAAAAATGATTGCATTGCAGAAGAAATACTACTGCCATTTTGAGAGATTAACTGATCAATCTGACTTGCTTGGTTATAAAAAGCCTCATATTGACTACGAGTGCTTAAAGCGGCTCTCATTTGAGTATTGGCAAATTGATCGGCATTACGGTAAATAGAGGTAATAGAAACCCCTGTACCTACATAAACGCCACCATAACGCTCCGACAGCGCATCCGTTAACAATATACTTTGTTTGGAATAACCGGGTGTTCTCTGATTTGCTATATTATTAGCGGTTACATCCAACGCATATTGGAAGGCGTTTAAGCCCGAATACGCGATACTCAAAATCGACATAACTGTTCACTCCCTGACCTATTATTTCGTTACCATTAAACTTGGGGCTGTTTTCCTCAAGCTAGCGAAACGCAAACCGTCCCTAGTTTTTTATTAGCTTACCACAATAAATCTAATATTATCATAGTGTTATTATTATACTTGGGCTGATAAATCGCAACGTTGGATTGCCTGATTTAATTCATCTCCGCGATAAATAGATAAAATTTTTGTACTGTACTCTGGATCCGTTGCATAACCTGCTTTATGTAACTCACGCAGATAACTTTCGGGGTTAGCCGCACTCGCTAAAGCATCTTGATAACGTCCATCTCGTTTAATCAATGAAATATAATCCTCAAAACCCTGCTCTATTGAAGAATATTTCCTAAACGATGCATTCACCTTAATAGGAGTATCGGCAATGTATTCCGTTGTTTTAACATTAACCGAATCATAATCACTATTAGCACCGGATTTGATATTAAATAAGTTATTGCTGCTATTACCTTCAGCATCTTTGGTAATAAATTTACCCCATCCAGTTTCTAACGCCGCCTGTGCCATTAAAATCCTGGGATCCAAGCCGATAAGGGAGGCTGCTTCCTTAGCCTTAGGCCAAATGGATTGCACGAAATCATCCACTGTAGTTGCTGGTTTATTTGCATCGCTGCTTGCCGATTGTTTCGGAGTTATATACTGCATAGCAGAAGATGCTACTGGCATCGCCGTTGGGATCGCATTCGGAGCTGGAGTTTGTACGTTGTTTACCGCTCCTAAGTGTCGAGTAAGCATCGCAGCAACGCCAATACCTTTTGATCCAGCAATATTACTAGCATACTGAGCATCCAACATGTCTTCAAAGGTTTCTCGATTTTTGCCTCTAAATGGACTGGAATCATCAAGAAAATGTTGTCCCATACGCATGCTTTTTAGCATGGATTGTATGAAAACACCTTCAAATTGTTTGGCCACTTCAGGTGCAGCTCCTTTGGCATCAGTAACTGCCTTCGCTTTTAAATCAGCCAAGGCTGAGAAATCACTGGTTGCTATGCCATTTAACATATTAACTATCCTTTTCAATTAACCTAAATTCTAGCTCAAAAAAAGAGCAACCACTTGCTTTGATGCATTTTGATTCTTTGCTATCTCTACATCAGCATATACAGTTAATTCGCCCTAACATCTGATTAGATGTTAACTTTCTCAACGACCGAATTACATATCACCTATCTTATATCACGATCAAGGTTGCATTCAATGCTCCAGCCTGCTGTAAGGCTTCCAATATAGCAATAACATCCGCCGGTGTGGCCCCTACTGCATTAATACCCCTAACAATATCTTTAAGAGTTGTACCTCTGGGTAACACAAATGCATGATTATTTTTCTGGGCAATATTTACCTGAGATTGTTGTCTAACCACAGTTCTACCACCTGCAAATGCATTCGGCTGGCTAATTACTGGTGTTTCAGTAACACTTAACACGAGATTACCATGAGATACCGCTGCTGATTTAACAATAACATTTGATGAAATAACCACTGTACCTGTACGCGAATTAATAATAATTTTAGCCATCGGCTCAGCAGGCTTAAATTCTATGTTTTCTATCACCGAGACATAATCAACCCGTTGCGACATTTTGACCGGTGAAGTCACCACTACAGAGGTCGCATCCAATGCCTTAGCAGTTCCTGGGCCTAATTGCTGATTAATTGCATCCGACATATTTTTAGCCGTAGAAAAATCGGGACTATGTAAGTTATAAGTAAGGTTTTTGGTAAAATAAAATGGATTAGGAATATCAGCTTCTATTGTCGCACCATTAGGAATGCGTCCTCCACTTGGAACATTGACCGTAACACTGGAACCATCACTTCCTGAGGCACTAATACCTGAAACGATAACATTTCCCTGAGAGATTGCATAAATACGGCCATCAGCTCCTTTTAGCGGAGTCATTAATAAAGTACCACCTAACAGACTTTTAGAATCTCCTATTGAGGAAATATTAACATCCAAAGTTTGTCCTTTTTTCATAAACGATGACAAGCTGGCTGTTACCATAACCGCTGCCATATTTTTCGAATTAAGTTTGGTACCTGCTCTAATATTTACACCCAACTGCGTGAGCATGTTTGCAAAGCTATCTTCGGTATAACGTGTGCCATTTTTATCACCCGTACCATTTAAACCAACGACCAAGCCATAGCCAATTAATTGGTTAGTACGCACCCCAGCCAGCGTTGCCAAATCTTTGATTCGTTCTGCATAAACCTGATTCAACAGCAAGTTTAGTACAAACAGGCATGTAACCATCAGCACTCGCCGCATTACTGTTCCTTTCATTATTATTAATATCCAAATTCCAACGCCACACAAGCAAATAAGCTTTATCAGGTTGAGCCCGCAAGCCCAACCCTAAATAACACAATTAGGTTGGGAATAAGGGTCCCCACATAATTCGAGCCAGCCACCCTTGAACATTCGTATTATTAACCTGTCCTGTCCCACCATAAGCGATTCGTGCGTTTGCAACGCGATCTGAGGTAATCGTATTATCGCCTTTAATATCTTGTGGCCGCACAATACCAGACAGGCGAACATATTCCTCACCCTGGTTGATTTTAACCCACTTTTCTCCTTGAACAACCAAATTACCATTGGATAAAACTTTAGCTACAGTTACTGAAACATTACCAGCCAACTTATTATTTTGCACCGCTTGTGCTGAACCGTTAAACTGGCGTTGATTATTTAAATCGAAATCCATGCTGTAACCGCTTCCAAGAGAAATAGGACGTCCCAGAAATACTTTATTGGTTACCTTATTGGTATCATTTTTCATTTGCTGGAGTGTCGCATTCTTGGTTGCATTCGTATTTTCAATTAAAAGCACCGTCAATATGTCCCCTTCATGCCGCGCCCGATTGGTCTCGAATAGAGGTAAGGCGGTTTCAGGATCATAAATAGCTCCTGTTTGCCTTCTCAACTGTTTGGGATCAGGCGATGCAGGATAAGTAGGTGCATAATCAGGGCTTTTTCCAGCGGCAGGCGGATTTAAAGCCTCACATCCGCCTAAAAAAAGTGCCATACAACCAACTGTTAAAAAATTAAGTAATTTCATCATTCCAATCTTCTAAACAGTTTGATTTAAATATTGCAACATGTTGTCTACGGTTTGCATTCCTTTCGCAGTAATTTCATAGCTACGTTGAGCTTGAATCATATTGACCAGTTCTTCAACAACGTTCACGTTCGATGCTTCCAAATTATTCTGCAATAAAGTACCTAAACCATTATTTCCAGGATTATCAAGTATGGGGTTTCCACTTGAGGGCGTTTCAACGAATAAATTTTGACCTAATGGCTGAAGTCCGGCTGGATTCATAAAATTAGTAAGCTGAATGGTACCGAGATTAGTTGGTGTTGTAGATCCCGCTACAGTAGCGCTAACTACTCCATCCTGACTAATCGTAACCCCCAATGTCTGCGCAGGTAACGTAATTGCTGGCTGCAATAAATAACCATGGCTATCAACAATCTGCCCTGTACTATCAATTGTAAATGCACCATTACGGGTGTAAGCCTGTGTACCATCTGGCATCAAAATAGTAAAGAAACCTTGCCCCTGAATCGCAATATCATAGGCGTTATTAGTATTCTGAATGCTTCCTTGTTGAAACATTTTTTGGGTAGAAACCAAATGAACCCCTGTTCCGGTATTAATACCCGTTGGTACGATGGAATTTTCTGATGATTGGGCTCCGGCCTGGCTAGAGGTTTGATAGAGTAAATCTTCAAATTGAGGCCGGTCACGCTTAAAACCAGTAGTGTTTACGTTAGCCAAGTTATTTGCAATTGTACCAATAGTTTTTTCTTGAGCTTCCAAGCCCGATTTGCTCACCCATAATGCTGGTTGCATGTAAATCTCCTACATTTATTCAAAAATAATCCACACTACTCAAAATTAAAACTTATTTAATCGCCTAATATTTGGGTTAGCCTTTGAGCATTTTCCCCCATAGTTGATAACAAGTTCATTTGAGTTTCAAAATCTCGTCCAGCATTAATCATTGCAACCATTTGTTCTACAGCCTGAACGTTAGAGCCTTCAAGCGTACCACTGGTCAACTTAAGCGTATTGTCCGCAGGAGCAACCCCTCCGTTTTTTAATTGGAATAAACCATCTGGGCCTTTAGAGATGCCGGCAGGATCTAAAGAAACCATTTTAATCCTATCCACCGTGGTCGCAGATTGAGGACCATTTCCTGTTGGTACAATCGTTATTGTACCATCAGTACCAACATCAATATTGGTTGCAGGAGGAATAGAAATCGGACCACCATTTCCAATGACTTGCTTACCGGATGCAGTAACTAAGAAACCATTTGCATCAATATTGAGGCTTCCAGCTTTGGTATAGGCTTCTTTTCCATCACTGCCACGCACTGCAAACCAACCTTTGCCATTAACCGCTACGTCCAGGTTTCTTCCTGTTACAACAAGAGGCCCTGGAGTAAAATCAGCAGCAGAAGGATTTTGGACAGTAAAAGATTGGCCGTAATTATTGCTGCCATTGGCGCCTTGCACATAGAGTGTTTGAGCTTGGTACATATCGGCTCTAAAACCAGTAGTGCCTACATTTGCCAAATTATTTGCAATCACTTCCTGACGGGCGAAATTACTGCGCCCACCATTGGCAGCATTATACAAAATAGGATCCATTAATCAGCCCCTTAACGCATATTGATAATCGTTTGTGTGATTGCATCACCAGTACGAATTGTTTGAGCATTCGCTTGGAAATCACGTTGGGCACCAATCAAACTTACCAATTCATTCGTTAAATCAACATTCGACTGTTCTAAGCTACCAGAGCGAATATCACCAAAACTACCGGTTGTCCCAACGCCAATTAATGGCTGTCCTGAAGCAGCTGTAGCAGACCAACAGACATTTCCTATATTTTGTAAGCCTTCAGGATCTGCAAAGTTAGCTAATTGTATTTGCCCCATAGCTAGAGTTTGACCATTGGAGTAACTTCCAGAAACCGTACCATCAGCCGCGACTTGTAATCCTGCTAAATTACCCGTGGTGTATCCATTCGAGTTTGCTGACTGCACAGCAAATGGACTGCCAAACTGAGTGCAATTTGATAAATCAACATTTAAATTCAGTGGATTAGCGCCATTAGTCAATGTCATTGATAGGGGGATCAAATTACTGGCTAATGGAGTTCCAGTGGTGTCTTGTGCCAATGAAAACGTACCGTCAGAGTTGAAATTAACCGCATAAAGATTCGCGCTGTTACCTGGTGTCGTAATTGCTGGAACATCCTGATTATCAATCTGGAAAGCCACATACCATTGATTTTCAGTTCCAGGAGGTGAAGCAGCATCTGGGCTTCCAGCTGTGGCTGAAGCATCTGCTTTGATGAAATACATGCTCAATACATGCGAATTACCTAAGCTGTCATAAATCGTCATTGAGGTTGTATTGTTATAAGTATCACTCACTGGTGCAGCCCCGCCAGCCCAATCAGCTGCAGGTGGTGTGCTACCCGAGTTAAAATTAAGCCCTGCGGTTACTGTACTACTTGCTTGTGGACTCAAATTTGCCTGGTTCACTTGGATTTTACCTGTAGCACCAGTGATATTTCCTGAAGCATCAGCCAGATAGCCAGTAAGGAATTGGCCAGTTGCATTAGTAATATAATTCTGATTATCGAGGCCAAACTGTCCAGCACGTGTATATACGGTGCTACCTTGGTCATTCAAAATAAAAAAGCCATTGCCGCTAATAGCAAGATCTAAAGTGTTATTGGTATTAGTTATGGTTCCATTAGTAAACATCTGCTGAACTTGAGTCAACATCACACCGCCACCAACGGTGGTGCTGCCTCCTGAGTTATAGCCACCAAAAGAGTAAATATCACCAAAATTGGCACGTGACTCTTTAAAACCAACGGTTGAAGAGTTCGCAATATTATTACCAATTACATCCAAATGGCTTGATGCCGCATGCAGTCCACTTATACCAGTATCAAAAATCATTTTTGTCTCCGTCCTTATACCGTTATTTGTTTTACCTGGTCTAATGAAACTGCTCCGACCCCAGCTACATTCAGTTTTAAACCATCTCCATTTTGGCCAAGGCTCACGCTATCTACATTCGCAGAGGTCATTGTCCTAAATGCAACCTCTTTCCCCATATACTTAGCATGTACTGCTACTTTATATTGTCCCTCTGGTAGGCGGCTTCCATCCTGGCCCATGCCATCCCAAGCAAATTGATAGAATCCTGGTACTTGAGGACCTAAAGGAATTGTTTTTATCAGCTCACCAGATGCACCATAAATAAATGCATTGATATCGCTAACACCTGGTGGAATATCAATAGCCGTTTTTACATCACCTTCTTTATCCAATTTAAGACTATCACTATTGACTAAAACTTTGCGCCCTACTAATGCAGAAGCTTGTAATGCTTGATTGGATTGTAATGAGTTTGCCATTTGCTGCATGGACTCTTGCATTTTATTAACGCCATCGTTTGTGCTGAATTGCGCGAGTTGTGACAAAAATTCACCATTTACCTGCGGCTGCATGGGATCTTGGTTTTGAATTTGAGCGACCATTAACCGCAAAAAATCCTGCTGTCCCAAATTTTGGGGAGCCATTTGACCTGCCGACATCTGTGCCGCGCCATTTACTCCATTTATTGAATTTGTTGTCATTCCCTTTCCCCTTACTCACCTAATTGCAAAGTACGTTGCATTAATTGTTTTGCTTGACTAACTAATTGAAGATTCATTTGATAAGACTTCGCAGCTGAAATAACGTTGGCCATTTCTTCTGCGTAATTCACATTAGGCGAATAAACATAACCATTCTTATCTGCTATTGGATTATCCGGTTGATAATGCTTAATAGGCTCTGCGTTGCTAACATAATTTCCCTTGAGTTGCACACCGGCTTTTACCTGATCGCCAATCCATTGATTTGCACCTTCTTGTATTGCTTTGAACACAGGGTATTGCACTCGATAAACATCATCAATCTCACCGGTCTCAATGTTGGCATTACTTAAGTTTGAGGTACTGCTAGTTAAACGTGCAGTTTCAGCAGTTAACGCTGAACCTGCAATATCAAAAATCGAACCGATAGACATCCCTACTCTCCTTTCAATGCAAGCATCATAGTTTTAATTTTATTATTAAGAAAAGTCAAACTTGCCTGATAATTCAGAGAGTTATGAGCAAATTCCATGGTTTCTAAATCTTTATCAACCGTATTTCCATCTAAGGCAGTTTGTGCCGTAATACGAAACTTCGTATTCGCTGCAAGATCACCGTTCTTAGTAATATGATTCGCTGAAGTAACGGCCATTTGCTGTGCGCCCGAGGCCATTTGCTCTGCTAAAAAACTATTAAAATCAACGTCTTTAGCTTTGAAATTTGGTGTATTGGCATTTGCCAGGTTATTGGCTAACAATGAGGATCTCTGATCTCGTCCAATTAAGGCTTTGGCGTGAATGCCAAAATAAGAGTCAAGATTTCGTGACATACATACTCCCTTGTAACGTTACATCCCTCAGCACAAACATTGTGCCAATTCTAAATAAATGAGAAAATAGCTGATTGCAGCTAATCAACGATCCTCGATGATTACATGCAACATCTAGCAATAGTCGATCTAATATAAATTTGAGTACTCGCCATGTCAATTACTTATGAACTTCCTGTAGATGCTATAGAACAGGTAAAAGCATATCTTTTGCAATTACAAAACAATATTTGTACTATTATTGAGGATTTGGACGGACAGTCACGATTTGTTGAAGATGCATGGAAACGCCCTGCTGGTGGCGGTGGTATCACTCGTGTTTTGACTCAAGGTGAGGTCTTTGCGAAAGCTGGAGTTAATTTTTCACATGTTTCAGGAGAACAGCTCCCGCCTTCGGCTAGTGCGCACCGTCCTGAGTTAGCCGGTAGAAAATTTAGCGCACTTGGCGTCTCTCTGGTGATTCATCCAGATAATCCTTACATTCCTACATCTCATGCGAATGTTCGCTTTTTTATTGCAGAAAAAGAAGGTTCTCCCCCTGTTTGGTGGTTTGGTGGTGGGTTTGACCTAACGCCTTATTATGGATTTGAAGAAGATTGTCAGCATTGGCATCAAACGGCATTAAATGCCTGTCAGCCTTTTGGTGAAGACATTTATCCTCGCTTTAAAAAATGGTGTGATGAGTATTTCTTTATTAAACATCGTAATGAAGCGCGTGGTATCGGTGGTTTATTCTTTGATGATTACAATGAGGTCAACTTTGACCATAGCTTTGCCTTAATGCAAAGTATTGGTGATCACTACATCAAAGCCTACGCCCCTATTGTATCTCGTCGAAAAGAACACCCTTTTGGGATTCAAGAAAAAAACTTCCAAAATTATCGTCGTGGACGTTATGTAGAGTTCAATTTAGTTTATGACCGCGGGACTTTATTCGGCTTGCAATCTGGTGGTCGAACAGAATCTATTTTGATGTCGCTGCCCCCTGATGTTTCCTGGGCGTATAACTGGCAACCTGAAGCTGGTAGTCCAGAGGCTAAGCTTTATAGCGATTTTCTTCCGCATCGGGATTGGTTGAACATTTAAAAATATCCACCATGCCTATGTCACGCGGCTTGTCCGCGTGCTCCCGTTTTCTATTTTCTCTCTCGATTATTATTCAATGCAATCTGATTATCTGCCATTTAAGGAAAGCTTGGTTGCCAGCAACCAAGCTAGGCCGATCTAAAATCATTAACTTTAGAGCTACACTAAACCAATTATTGAGACACGTTTTAAAAAGCGCCATGCAAGCCAGGCGGCAATCGTATTCAACCCACTTAAAACCAGAAACATTAGTGGAATAGCTGCACTAAAATGCAAAAACAACATGACCATTAATGAACCTAAAACCATAAATAGTGCATTATAAATATTATTTGCAGCAATAACGCGCGCTCTATTTTCTGGTGCACTGGCAACTTGCAAATAGGTATATAATGGCACTACAAATAAGCCAGCACTAAAAGCCAATAGGAATAAATCAATGGCAATGCGCCAATGCGTTTTATTGGTGAAAAATGACATGAATGTTAATAAAGATTCATGTTCCTGAATAGAGGATGAAGCCCAATAAAGATCCGCCGTAAAACAAGTAAAAGCAAACATTGCCCAAGGAACTAAAGTTAGTGCAATTCGACCGCGAAAAATGAAGTTTACGGTCACAGAACCAGTGGCAATTCCAAGAGAAAATAGAGCTAGAAACAAAGCAAAAACTGTATTATTAGCACCAAGGACATAGTTGGTGTAATCAGGTAGTTTGGTTAATAAAACCGTTCCCAAAAGCCAAAACCAAGAGAGAATTAAGGTCGCTACTAAAATACCAAAATTCTCTGTAGCCTGCTTTATCAATCGATATGTTGCTCGCCAAAATTGAATGTCAATCTTTAGATTTGCTGAGGTTGCAGGAGCACTAGGAATAAACAAGGAAGACAATAGCCCTAACAGAGCAACTAAAATAGTCATAAAAATAGCGATATAAGGCGTAGAATCTTTAATACCTATAGCTAAACTTCCTAGAGTGGTTCCTAAGAGAATCGCAATAAAGGTACTTGCATCAACAAGCCCTGTTGCTCCCAGCAAATCTTTTTTAGGTAGATGATCAGGCAAAATAGCGTATTTTATTGGCCCAAAAAATGTTGAATGAGTTCCCATTCCGGCTAAGGTAAACATCATCCAAAAAATATTGCCGTAATAGAGCGAAAAGCTGCCAATAATCATTAAAAATATTTCAAAGATTTTAACGATACGAATGACTTTGGTTTTATCGTATTTATCTGCAATTTGTCCCGAAGTTGCGGAGAGTAAAAAGAATGGCAATATAAATAAAGCGCCAGCTAAGGCTTGGTAATATTCTGATTGCGCCTGAGAATCCGTTAAATAATAACTAATCATGGTAAGCATTGCTAATTTGAATGCATTATCATTAAAGGCCCCCAAAAACTGAGTACAGAAAAAAGGCAAAAATCGCCGTTCTTTAAAAAGGTAAATAACACCTACACTCATAAGGTATCCCTCTGTTCTACAAGAAAAAGTGGCAAGAATAATCATGTCTTACGGGAAAGTAAATGATTTTCCGTACCGCAACCCCTGGATTGCTTCATCACGTCGTTCCTCGCCATTGTAACAAAGTGAACCCAAGGTACTGTGCCTCAAACTCATCAGTCAGGCGAGATTAAATGTTTAAAAAATGGTCAAATATTGGACTGGCGCTATGCTAAAATTAAGGATGCTCTAACTATGGCCATTAGGAGATTTTGAAACAACATGGTTTTATCTGCTCGATGAGCAGAAACTCAATTGCTTGTATTCGATTACATTGAAGTGTTTTATAATCGTCAGCGACTACATTCAACTCTGGGGTATCAAACACCAGATGAAGTTGAATTAGCCGTATAAAGTTGGTGTCCGGAATTTCGGGGCAAGAGTAACGCCCAACACACAGCAGATCCAACAACCGCGTTGATTATAAGCATGCTATAAATAAAAAAGGCAAAAGCGAAAGGACGACCCTAATGGAGAACTAACCCAACATTAAATCCGTACCTCCGCCTATGCTGAAAAAAATACTCGGCGATAGCTAATAATGTAATCGGTTTTTTACTTACTCTGCTTCAGTAATTAATGCAACGTCTTGTGCTTTTAAGCCTTTAGGCCCTTTATCAAGAACAAAGGTTACAGGATCATTTTCGTGCAAAGTTTTGAAACCCACACCTTGTATATCTTTGTAATGTACAAAAATGTCATCACCCTGTTGATTAATAATAAATCCAAATCCCTTTTTTTCATTAAACCATTTTACATGGCCTGTCTCTCTCTGTGACATTAGTATCCCCTTTGTCTTTAAACTTTTTACTTATTTATGCTTATTGTCACGCAAGCCCAAGTGGTAAAAAGTTAACTCACTAAAGAGAACTGCGTTATAATAAACATTTACTCTGTACTCGGAATTTCGTACAGCTAGATTAGCATAACAGTTTTTTAGGTATTGTTAAGATTTTTTTATTAAATTCAATATAATTAACCTCTTTTTGTGCCATTGGAAAACCACTATGAATCATACGAAATCATCTTTTATAAAATTAGCGCTTGATTGCCAAGTTTTAAAATTTGGCGAGTTTACTTTAAAGTCGGGTAGACAAAGTCCGTACTTTTTTAATGCAGGATTATTCTACCAAGGCAATGCACTTCGCCAGCTTGGCGAGTTTTATGCTCAAACCTTATTAGAGCATAAAGCTGAATTCGAACATTTGTTTGGTCCTGCTTATAAGGGCTTACCTCTAGCAACTGCAACAGCCATTGCCTTATCTGAATTAGGCAAAGAAACAACAGTGACCTTTAATCGCAAAGAGGCTAAAGAGCATGGTGAAGGAGGTCAATTAATTGGTGCACCATTAATGGGTAATACCATTATTGTTGACGATGTAATCACCGCAGGAACCGCTTTTCGTGAGTCACAAACACTAATTAAAGAATATGGTGGAAATCTCACCGGAGTAATCATCGCACTCGATCGTTGTGAACGCGGACTAACCCACGAGTCTACCCTTTCTGAAATTAAAGCTCAGGGAATTAATGTCTACTCGATTATTAATCTATTTGATTTGATTGATTATTTAAAAACAGCTAATGCGTTGGAACAAGTGAAGAAATTAGAAGAGTATCAACAAGTTTATGGTTGTTAAATAGTTCTAATTCATAGGCTAAATACTTTTAATTTTTATCCCCCACGCAAGCCGCAGTAATTGGGGTGTTGTTTGTCAGCCTAAACTAAAGACTAATAAAAACATTTGCTTACAAAATCACGGATGACGACTTCGTCTAATACAGACTACTGTTTGATTTCATTCCTATTGACAACCCATCGGTTCCCCCCTAACATTGCAACAATGTTACACCACACTAATACATTATTATGAAAACACATACTACCGTAAAACATTCTGCTCTTCCTGATTTAATGCATGCACTCAGCTTGCTGGATAATAAAGAGGAAGCCCTACAATTTTTTACCGATCTCTGCACGCCTGCTGAGTTAGAGGCAATGGCGGATCGTTGGCAGGTGGTTCCCCTTCTGCGACAAGGTATCCCTTATCGCACCATACATGAACAAACCGGGGTCAGTGTTACAACCATCACTCGAGTTGCACGCTGTTTAAGTTTTGGTACAGGCGGTTATGAATTAATCGCGAATCGATCGGAGTTACTGTGAAAAATCGTTTACGTTTAGCATTACAAAAAAAGGGGCGCTTATCGGAAGAATCGCTGAATCTGTTACAACGTTGTGGCTTAAAGTTTCGTATCAAGCCCAACGCCTTACTCACCCATGTAGATAATTTTCCTATTGATTTGTTATTCGTCCGCGATGACGACATTCCAACGCTGGTCTTTGATGGACTTTGTGACGGCGGAATTGTTGGGGAAAATGTCTTATTTGAATCCTCACTGGCTAATCCTGGCAAATCATTTAAAACAACTGCAAAACTAGGAAGTTGCACCTGCCGCTTATCGCTTGCAGTACCCGAATCCTTTGATTATCAAGGCCCAGGCAACTTAGATGGCAAACGAATTGCCACCAGCTACCCCAACCTTCTGAATCAGTATTTACAGGAACGAAAAATTTGTGCCGAAATTCTGGTTTTATCAGGCTCCATTGAAGTAGCACCACGTATGGGCATGGCCGATCTCATTTGTGATTTGGTATCCAGTGGACAAACTCTGGAAGACAATAAACTTTATGAAGTAGATACCCTACTCCAAAGCCAAGCGGTATTAATCCAAAGCGAGCTCGATTGCCCGCCCCAATTTCAACATTTATTTGACATGCTGGCCCGTCGCATTCAATCAGTGCAACAAGCTCAAGAGCGAAAATACATTGTCTTTCATGCACCTAAATCTGCATTGGAACGCATCGCCGAAAAACTACCCGGAGCAGAATCACCAACAATTCTCCCCTTACCCGGCCATCAGGATAAGGTCGCGGTGCATGTCGTTTCCAGTGAACGAGTCTTTTGGAACACCCTGGAAACCATCCAGGAATTAGGTGCCAGTTCCATTCTGGTTTTACCAATAGAAAAGATGTTGGAGTAGCAATGATGTTAGCAATTAAAAATTGGCGATCGCTTTCCGAGGCAGAAAAAAAATTAATTTTGACACGTCCCCCACAAACCGCTGCAGCGAAAAATGGGGTTTTAGACATCATTAAGCAAGTACAAACCTTTGGTGATAAGGCACTGATTGAATTAACCCAAAAATTCGATGGAATTGCGCTAAAGAGACTGCAAATACCCACGGAGCAAATTCAAAATGCTCGGGTAAGCCAATCCGCTTTAACAGCAATAAATATCGCCATTGAAACCATTACCCGCCACCACCAATCTCTTTTACCTGAAAGCCAAAGCATGAGTACAGCAAATGGAGTAAACATCCAAACGGTCTACCGCCCGATTCAACGTGTTGGCTTATATGTTCCTGGCGGAAATCAAACCCCTCTGGTTTCTTCCTTACTAATGCAAGCCATACCTGCATTAGTGGCAGGATGCCCAATTAAAGTATTTTGTACCCCACCGGATGCAAACAGCGGTATCAATGAGCACTTATTAGTCGCAGCCCGTTTATGCGGTATTAATACCATCTATACCTTAGGTGGAGCTCAAGCGATTGCCGCCATGGCATATGGCACAGAAACGGTTATCAAAGTTGATAAGCTATTTGGTCCAGGAAACAGTTACGTTACTGAAGCAAAAACCTTAGTTGCCAGTGATCCTGAGGGCGCGGCAATTGACATGCCAGCAGGACCTTCAGAGGTAATGGTTATTGCGGATGACAAAGCAAATCCTGCGTTTATTGCAGCAGATCTATTAGCCCAAGCGGAGCATGGTATTGATTCGCAAGTCATCTTAATTTGTGAGAGTGAATTTCTAGCCCAACAGGTGAATCAACAATTAAAAGTACAACTCAATACCTTAACTCGTACGCAAATTATTAAAGAATCATTAGCGAATAGCCTCATCATTTTATGTAATCAACGTGATGAGCAACTGAATATTATTAATAGTTATGCACCAGAACACTTAATTATTAACCGCCAGGATGCAGACACTTGGGTAGCACAAATCAATACAGCAGGCACGGTGTTCCTAGGTTCATGGGCAGCAGAAACTTTAGGCGATTATGTGACTGGTTCCAATCACGTATTACCTACAAATGGTTTTGCTAGAAATCATAATGGCCTTGGCACCGCAGATTTTTTAACTCGTTTTAGCGTGCAAACTATTGACCAGGAAGGCATTAAAAATTTAGGACCGGCAGCAATTACGCTAGCACAAATTGAAGGATTAAGCGCACACGCGAATGCAGTAGAAATTAGACTTAATTCTCTGGAGGTTTAAATGTCCATAATTAATTTAATACGACCTGAACTATTGGAAATACCGACGTACATCGCCGGCTCCGAACAAATAAAAAATAGACTGCACGCGAATGAATTGCCATGGTCAGCAATCGATGCAGATTCTATTGATTTGAATTTTTATCCGGAAGCGGAATATAAAATACAGCTGCAAGAACAGTTGGCCCAACGTTATCAAATAGAACCAGATCAATTGGTATTAACTCGGGGTTCTGATGATGGCATTGATCTACTGGTGCGTTTATTTTTAAAGGCTAGGCAAGATGCATTCATGCAATTTCCCCCAACTTTTTCTATGTATGAGTTTTATGTGCAATTGCAGCAAGCACAAATTATTCAATGCCCCTTAGATCCGGCTAATAATTTTGCCTTCGACCTCGAGCAAATCAACCGCTGTTGGCAAGAAAACTGCAAAATGATTATGCTGTGCAGTCCCAATAATCCGACAGCAAACGCCATTGATTTAGAACTCATTACCAATCTGTGCCAGCAATACAAAAATCGCTCGGCTATTGTGGTGGATGAGGCCTACATCGAGTTTGCTAATCGTCAAAGTGCAACTTCTTTGGTTTCGCAATTTGATAATTTGATTGTATTGCGCACCTTATCTAAGGCATATGGTTTAGCGGCTTTGCGCCTGGGGATCGTTATTGCGCAATCGCAAGTCATTCAAGCCTTAAACAAGATTATGGCGCCCTATCCCCTATCCAGCGTGGTGATACGCTTAGCACAACAAGCACTAGGCAATGATGCCTGGTTTACTACGGCAATCGAGCGCATTAAAAAAGCGCGTTTGAAACTCAGTGCAGATTTAGCTGCAAATCCGCTGATTGAAAAAGTTTACCCATCAGAAACCAATTTCATTCTAGTGAAAACAGCTTATGCCAAGAAATTAGTTAATTGGCTCAATCAAGAAGGTATCACCATTAGAGGCTTTGCTGCCAATTCAGTTTTACATAATCACTTACGGATTACCGTGGGTGATGAACAGCAAAATCTGCTCGTAATGACTGCTTTATCTTCGTTTAAAAATAAACTTTCGGGGTTGTAGCATATGCAAAAAATATTATTTATCGATCGTGACGGTACCTTAATTGAAGAACCATTTGATTTCCAAGTGGATTCATTAGATAAAATTAAATTAACCGCAGGAGTAATCCCAGCGCTGCTGCAATTAAAAGAAGCTGGATTTCGCTTCATCATGGTAAGTAACCAAAATGGAATTGGCACAGACTCTTTTCCCGAAGAGGACTTTAGTATTTGCCACGAATTTACCTTGGATTTGTTTTCGTCTCAGGGGATATTTTTTGACAGCATTTTGGTTTGCCCGCACATGCCGGAAGACAATTGCCTCTGTCGTAAACCAAGAACCGGCTTGCTTGATCAATTTATGAAAGAAACCGCGATTAACCTACCATCATCATGGGTCATTGGAGATCGTGATACGGATCGTGAATTAGCTGATAATTTAGGTATTAAATTTTTACCGGTTTCTGAAGAACATGGCTGGGCGCAAATTACGCAAGCAATTTTAAACCAGGGACGTTCTGCAACGATACAAAGAAAAACCAAGGAAACAGAGATCTGCTTAAAGGTGATTTTAGACGAAGATCAAAAAGGCGCAATTGCAACACCACTCCCCTTTTTTAATCACATGTTGGAACAAATCGCCAAACACGGCGGATTTAATCTGAGCTTAGAAGCGATGGGCGATGTCGAAGTCGATGATCACCACTTAATAGAGGATACAGCAATTGCTTTAGGGGAAGCATTAAAACAAGCTCTGGGTGATAAATGGGGAATTAACCGCTACGGCTTCACCCTGCCGATGGACGAATCATTAGCCTCCATTGCCATCGATATTAGCGGGCGCGGTTTTTGTGATTTTAAAACAGAATTTACCCGAGAGTTTGTGGGCGGAATGGCAACTGAAATGGTGCCCCACTTCTTTCAGTCCCTTGCTTGTGCCCTAGGAGCCACCGTGCACCTGCAAGTTAGTGGCACCAATCACCACCACATGGTTGAAGCCTGCTTTAAATCATTGGGAAGAGCGCTGCGGCAAGCGTGCACGAAAACGAATAATGCCATCCCGTCCACCAAGGGGATTTTATGATCGCAGTAATTGATATCAGTGGCAATAACCTGACCTCTCTCGGAAATGCCTTAAACAGACTAGGATTTAATTATGTATTAACCCATGATGCCCAACAAATCCGTAATGCCAGCCACGTGATTCTTCCAGGGGTTGGCACGGCAGACTATGGTATGAATTCCTTACAAAGCCATGGCTTGGTCGAGGTACTCAAGTCATTAACCCAGCCAGTGCTGGGCATTTGCCTGGGCATGCAATTATTATTGGATTCCAGTGAAGAGGCAGAGGTTGATTGTTTGGGTTTAATTCCTGGCAGAGTAAAACGTTTAACGCAAAAAAATGATTTTCCTGTACCGCATATGGGATGGAATCAACTGCAATGGTGTCAAGACTCCCCATTGCAACGAGGCTTAAGTGAAGAAGACTATGTTTATTTTGTTCACAGTTACGCTCTAAGTACTAAAGAATATGCGGTAGCAGGCTGTGAATACAGTGAGCCATTTACTGCCATTGTTAACAAAGATAATGTTTGGGGAATGCAGTTTCACCCTGAAAAATCAGCGCAAACAGGAATGCTCTTACTGAAAAACTTTTTAGAACTGGAGGCTATATGATTCTTATTCCAGCAATTGACTTACAAAATGGGCGTTGTGTACGTCTCAAACAAGGGAAATTTGATCAGGTTACCTCATTTGATGTATCCCCAGTTGAGCGTGCCGCATATTTTGCTCAATTAGGGGCAAAACATTTACACATTGTCGATTTAGATGGGGCTCAGACTGGCTGCATGCAGCAACTCCCCTTAATTTGCTCCATGCAAAATACAGGGATTAACGTGCAAGCTGGCGGTGGAATTCGTTCTTTAGAACAAGCAAAGACCTGTTATGCTGCGGGTATTTCTCACCTAGTGATTGGCAGTATTGCCCTGACAGACCGCAATCTAACTACCGAAATTTGTTCTAAAGTTGGTCCTGAAAATATTATTCTGGCTTTGGATGTTCGCATTACCAATGAAGTACCCATTCCTGCAACCAATGGCTGGAAAGAAGCATCGAACAACAATTTGTGGGATGTCGTCTCTTATTATCAAACACTAGGCATCGAACACATTCTCTGCACTGACATTGCCTGTGACGGCATGATGCAAGGCCCAAGTTTTCAGCTCTATCAAGAAGCTGTAACACGTTTCCCGAATATCGCCTGGCAAGCATCTGGGGGAATTCGTAACCAAGAGGATCTCGCTGCTTTGGATAAATTAGGTGTCGCCGGAGCAATATTAGGATTATCCTTGTATCAGGGGACTCTTGATTTAGCCCAAAGCCTCAAGGAGTATGAATTATGTTAACCAAACGAATTATTCCCTGCCTTGATGTGCGAGATAACCAAGTGGTTAAAGGCGTAAAATTTCGTAATCACCGCATTATTGGCGATATCTTGGAATTGGCCACCTTCTATTCTGAGGCAGGAGCAGATGAATTAGTGTTTTACGACATCACCGCCAGTGCAGAGCAACGGGCCGTTTGCCCTGCATGGGTTAACCAGGTTGCTGCAACGATTAATATACCATTTACAGTTGCCGGTGGAATTCGTTCGAGCAATCAGGCAAAATCAATTTTAAATGCCGGAGCAGATAAAATATCAATTAACAGTCCGGCTTTAGAAAACCCTGACTTAATTAATGAATTAAGTCGCCACTTTGGTACTCAATGCGTTGTTATTGGTATTGATAGTCAATGGATTAATGATGATTATTATGTGTACCAATACACCGGCGATGAGAACAAAACGTTAAACTCGAAACGCAAAACCCGCGAATGGATAAGCGAAGTTCAAGAGCGCGGTGCAGGCGAAATTGTATTGAATTGCATGCAATCCGATGGGGTACGTACTGGTTATGATACAGCGCAATTACGTGAAATGCGTTCTTTATGCCAAGTCCCTCTTATTGCATCAGGAGGTGCAGGAACTCTCGAACATTTCACTGAGGTATTTATGCAATCAGGAGTTAGTGGTGCTTTAGCTGCCAGTATTTTTCATGACAAAATACAAACCATTACTGAAGTTAAATCAGCATTAAAGCAACAAAATATTAAGGTAAGATTATGAATCAATTAGAAATTAGTGCCTTAGATTGGCAAAAAATGAATGGTTTACTACCTGCCATTATCCAAAATGTGGAAACTGGTACGGTGTTGATGCTCGGTTACATGAATGAGGAATCATTAATTGCTACCGTGACTACAGGCCAACTTACGCTATATAGCCGCAGTCGCAAACGTTTATGGCGTAAAGGTGAAACTTCTGGTAATACGATGTCAGTGCAACAAATTAGCACAGATTGCGACAATGACAGCCTGTTAATCTTAGTCCTACCTAAAGGTCCAGCCTGTCATTTAGGTTTTAACAGCTGCTATCAACCGGACTGCAACAGTGCACTAAGCTTTATGGGTGAATTAATTGACATCATTAATGAGCGCGCAGACACGCAAGATGAGAATAGCTATACCGCCAAATTGTTAGATTCGGGAATTGACCGCTGCGCACAAAAAGTTGGTGAAGAAGCAGTTGAAACCGTGATAGCAGCCGTGAATCAGAATAATGAGGAATTTATTAATGAAAGTGCGGACTTAATGTTCCATTTGTTGGTTCTTTTAAAAGCCAGTGAATTGAGTTTTTATGATGTTTTAGAGTGTTTAAAAAACCGAGATAGGGCTGTTCATACCTAGTGTGTATAAACGTATGAAAATTTAGTCATTGCAAGTGCAGTGACGTATAGTCTAGGGTAGGCTTCATTAAAACGCAGTACTGAGTTGCTGCACTCGCAACGATGCTAATCAGCCTAACAGTACTACTGGTTCTTATAAATGGTCGGAGACAGGAATCGCCCGTATTAGCTCAGCATAATACGGGCTACAACTTTTCTTAGACTACAGCTAGCAACACAGCCGTTAAATAATTTCCTTCCGGAAAGGACGCCAAGGTAGGATGGCAACTTGCTGGGCCATAAACACCTAAAACACGTGCCTGTTTACCAACTGCCCCTGCTTGAGCACTTACTAAAGAGCAAAACTCTTGGGATGAAAGTGCTGAGGAGCAATTACAGGTCATTAATAAAGAGCCAGAATTCATGTGCTTAAACACTTCGCGGTGTAAAAATCGATAATAATTTTTTGCACGTTGAACATGTTGCTGAGATGGAACCAGCTTTGGTGGGTCAAGTACAACAATGTCATACTCCCCTGCTTTCATCAGATAATCTCGCGCATCGGCTTCAATAAATTCGATATCAGTCAAACCATTTAACGCAGCATTATTAACTCCCTGGGCTATGGCTTGAGCAGAACTGTCAACCGCGGTTACTTTAACCGCTCCGGCTTTAGCAGCGTGTAACGCAAAACCACCAGTGTAACTATATAAATCTAATAGCTTTTTTCCTTTAGCCAGTTCGGCAATGCGTTGATGATTTTCGCGTTGGTCAATAAACAAACCCGTCTTTTGCGCATTAGCAAACTCAACTTGATACATAACCCCCGCTTCAAGCACCTGGGCACTCTGCTCAACCACTTGAGGATTTACTTGCTTCCAACCATCTTGCCCCAAAGGTTTCGCTTGCGACATCCAAATAATTTGATCACTTGGAAACAACTCTTGTAAGGCTTTGCTAATCACGTCCTTATTTGCTTCAACCCAATAAGCTGAACTCGCCACCACACAAATCTGATTAAACCGATCAATAGTTAAGCCAGATAGACCATCTGCTTCACTATTAAAGAAACGATAGGCAGTTGTTTGCTCATTTGGTAAAGTTAAGCATTGTCTTACTAAATGAGCTTGTTTTAGGCGATGAGTAATTAAGGTATAAAAACTACTTCGATCAATTTTCTCATTCGTTAAGGCTAAAACTCTGACTCGATATAAGGAGTGTTCATTATAAGCCCCAACTCCAATTAATTCTTCATCGGCATTATATATATCAACTAAATTACCCGTCACAAGCTTGCCAGAAGTACGTGCGATTGCTTTAGGGAAAATCCAGGGATGGCCACGTAATACGGTGCTTTGCTTTGCAGCAAGCAAAATGACTTTTGCATTCATTATCTATTTCCCAACCGACAAAAATCGGCTAATCTACACAAAGAACCGTAGACCTGCAATAGATATACTTCGAAACAAGTACTCCCAGGCTAACTCACTACTTAAAAAACGCCTATTGGCGCTACTCGCTAAACGGTTTTTTCTAAGATAATATGTAGTCTTTTCATCAGGCTATCGCAATTCGCCAAATAAAAAATTTATAGGGATGCTTATGTCAAATTATGTAAAAATATTCGCTCTTTTTCTTTGCGCAGGCCTTAGCGAGATAACTTACGCTGGACCCTGGTTCACAGGTCCAATCCTGGCGCCAGCAGGTCATACCGTACCGCGTGGCCATACCAACTTTGAATTGTACGGTATTGATGTAGAAACCGATGGCATCTATAGCGGTTCTGGAAAATTTCGTAGAACACCTCTATTTAATAGCGTGCTTTTAAACCCTCTTCTGACCCATGGATTTACCGACTGGCTTGATGTACAACTTTCAGTACCCTATGCCTTTAACAGTACACGGGGAGTACACTATAACCGGGTTACAGATAGCTCGGTAGGAGTAGGGCTGCAACTAGCCGAACAAAAAAAATCAAAATGGCTCCCTGATATTCGTTTTTTTGTTCAGGAAACTTTTCCTACAGGAACCTATGATAGGCTAAATCCAGCATTTTTAGGTACTGATGCCACCGGATTAGGCAGCTACAGAACGCTCATTGCGGCAAACTTTCAATACCTAAAGGAAATCTATGATTCACATTATTTGCGTACTCGCTTCGTAGTTTCTCGGCTCTACTCATCCTCTGTCAATGTTACGGGAATAAATAGCTTTGGCGGAACAGCCAATACACGCGGCCACATCAATCCTGGTGAAGAAGATAACGTGGATCTGGCTTTTGAATATACGCTGACTCAAAACTGGGTTGCCGTAATGGAAGGCTATTATTCTGAAGGACAAGCAAGCCGCTTCAATGGTATTTTAGATGTTGTAAACAATGACCTGGCAGCGATTGGCTCTCAACAATATGTTGAATATGGGCTAGCTCCAGCGCTGGAATATAATTTTAATTCCAATATCGGTGTTATTGGCGGTGTATGGTTTCCGGTTACGGGGAAAAATACCTCTCACTTTATGGCTTATGTATTAGCGGTGAATGCGTATTGGTAATAAAACATGAAAATGGTCTCTTTTAACAAGGTGCGTTGTTTCTATGGAAAAAACAAATAAATTCTCCTATGGACTTACATTAGCCGCTTTAGGCGTTGTATTCGGGGATATAGGGACTAGTCCCTTATATGCATTAAAAGTTACTCTAGAAAATCTCAGCGTAAATGAAGGGAATATTTTAGGGGTTTTATCACTTATTTTCTGGTGCTTAGTCATTATTATTTCATTTAAGTACTTAATTATGATTTTTCGCGCAGATAACGATGGCGAAGGCGGCATCCTCGCACTGTTAGCATTACTGAAACATAAAGATGCTAAATACGTCCCTCTATTTTACCTCCTCGCGATATTTGGCGCGGGGCTACTCATAGGAGATGGCATGCTCACCCCTGCTATCTCCGTCATTAGTGCCGTAGAAGGGCTAGGCACCTTATCCAATTCATTTACTCCATATATCCTGCCCACAGCCGTGGTGATTTTGGTTTTTCTCTTTATGATTCAATCAAAAGGCACCGCCAGCATTGGTTATTTATTTGGCCCATTAACTATAATCTGGTTCTTTACCATCGCGATACTCGGTATTATTCAAATCATTTCTGAGCCCGTAGTGCTTAAGGCAATTAACCCTTATTATGCCATTGCGATGCTACGTGACACCGGTTTTAAAGGCTATTTATTATTAGGCGGTATTTTCCTTGTTGTTACCGGTGGTGAAGCCCTTTATGCAGATATTGGTCACTTTGGAAAAAATCCCATTCGCATCTGTTGGTTTTTCCTGGTTCTCCCCTGTCTGGTATTAAACTATTTTGGCCAAGGCGCTAATTTACTCTTACATCCTGAAGCCATTAGTAATCCATTCTATATGATTGCACCAAGTTGGTTTTATTTGCCATTAATTATTCTGGCAACTGTTGCGACGATTATTGCCTCACAAGCGGTAATCTCTGCAACTTTTTCCTTAACCAAACAAGCCGTTTTGTTAGGTCTATGCCCACGAATACCTATAGTACAAACATCAAAAGAATATTCAGGACAAATTTATGTGCCACAAATCAATTTTATCTTGTTCATAGGCACAATAGCCCTTTCCTTTACCTTCCAAACCTCAGATAAAATGGCACATGCCTATGGAATAGCCGTCAATGCCTATATGCTCATGGTTGATTTCATGGTCGCATATACCGCAATTTCCATCTGGCGATGGTCAAAAATTAAAACCGTTATCATCTTTGGTTCATTTCTCCTTGTCGATTTCGCCTTCCTAGGCTCAAACGCGCACAAGTTCTTAACCGGCGGCTGGGTGCCCGTAACCCTGGCCTTCATTTTAGCCACCATTATGTACACCTGGAAATACGGACTGGAATATCTACGTAGCAATGTCTATATGAATAAAGAGGATATTTCTGGAATTTTAAAGCAGCTTCAGTATAAAAATTTAAATCAACTTCATAATTTAACTGCAATTTTCATTACCGATGTCTATGATAAAAGTGGTGGCAGCTTTTTGCATTTTCTAAAACTAAGTCGCTCCGTGCCAGAACATGTACTCATTGTAAATTACATCGTGGATAATATTCCTTATGTGCATTACAGCCAGCGTTATGAAGTGACCTGTCTCGATGAGCGAGTCTATCGCTTAACCTTGCATTATGGATTTATGGAAACGGTATCCATTCCCCGTGCTATAGAACGAGCATCGGATAAAAATATTTTGCCATTCAAGTTTAATAAAGAGCGAGCAACCTATATGGTTGAAATTCCGAATATTTTGGCTTCAAAAAGCAAAAAATCATTAACCTTTTTCTGGCAAGAAAAGTTATTTGCTTTCTTAATTCGAAATTATTCTGCCAATTTAAATATCGAATTCTATAAACTTCCGTATAATAGGACCATAGCAATTGGCACTTATTATATTATGTAAATCAGGAGTTGTTCATGTGGTTTAATAACGCACTTATTTATCAATTTGAGCTTGAAGACGCAAGCGTTTTAGAAGCGTCCTTAGTTGAAAACATTCTCAAACCCTGCCCCCCGCACGCACGGTTTATTTATGGTTGGAGTCCCATTTTTTCTGATGAATTAGTTCAGGAAGTTGCTGGTACTTCTCTTATTTGTATGGGCAAAGAAGAGCGATTGCTCCCCCGCGGCGTGGTTAATAAAATGCTTGCTGAACGCGTACAAACACTTGAAAACCAACATGGCCGTATGATCAAACGTGCCGAAAAAGCACAAATGGCAGAAGATATTGAGTTTGAATTACTTCCCAAATCATTTTGTATTCAAAAAAGATTACTGGCCATTCTGGATACGGCAAGTAAGCGAATTATTATAAATGCCTCCAGTAATAACCAAGCATCGCAGCTAACCTCGTTACTGCGTAAATCTGTTCCAGGTATTAGCATTGACCCAATCACGCATACTGAGAATCTGGCTGTACGTTTTGCAGAATGGATACAATCCCCTGCGAGCCTTCCCGCAAATTTCCAATTAGCCTCTGACTGTGTGCTCTTCTCTCTGGATAATGAAAAGAAACGAATTCATTGCAAAGGCTATGAATTACCTGCTGATGAAATTTTAACCTTGCTTGAGCAAGGCATGGTTACATCCGAAATTTCATTAATTTGGAAAGAACGCATTCAATTTACCTTAACCCATGATTTCACCTTTAAGAAATTGAAGAGCCTTGATTATCTGATTGACGATTTCAATGAAATTAAAGCACTGGACGAAGAACTACAACAACGCGATGCAGCACTTACCTTGTTAGCTGGCGAATTACGCGAATTAACAAACGATCTTTTAGCCGCATTCACAGTAAAAACTTCGGCTATGGAAGCAGCAATCTAATTCATGTGTCCTGGTTGCCAGCAACCAGGACTTCCTCACGCCCAAAAACAAATGGAAAATTTTTTATAATGCCATCAACACATCGATCATTAAATATGCTAAAATAAACAAATAGATCTATTTTTAATCGAATGCTGTAAAAATACTTACTTTAGAGTTCATGTTCCATGATTTGAAAAAAATAGGCTTTGGAGCTAATTAAAATGTCACATAAAATACGCAAGAATTTTAGTAAATCGATTAACTGGAATATAAGCTCTGATAAGAAAAAAATACAATCTCTCAGCAAAAATACACGAATTATTGCTGATGAGCTGGATAAAAACCCCATTCCCAATAAAAATGAGTTAAATCCAGAAAATAACCAAGAAAGTTGATAAAAATATGGCAAAGAAACAAAAAGATCTGGACGAAAAGCTACAATAGCATAATAATAAGCCACTCCATCAGGATAAAATGTGGCATAGGCTCACCTCAATGCATATGTTGATAGCAAATAAATCTGAATAAAAAAATCTATATCGCAATTTTAAACTGCAATTACAGATAAAGTTTTATATACTATTTTTTACCTAAAAAAGGATTGTTCATTATGTTTTTCAAACTACTACCTCCCTCGACTATCATGAAAGAAATACCTAAGGCAACTTCAAAATTTAAACAAATAAATTGGTCTTTGATAAAAAAAAGTACGAATGAGAATAAATTAAGTTTATCTGCTCAGACTATTGTGAATGAACTTGAAAATGCTTCATCATGTGATGTGCCGTCAGCACCCATACTAAAAAAATAAGAAACCATCCTTGGATTTCTCTCTTATCGATTGGTGTACGATCTTGAGGCTTTATGATCTGTTAACATTTCTAATGCCTCAAAATGCTCAGGAGCCTTTGATCCTAAAAGTTCGAACTGCACCTCATCATAAATCTCAAGTTCGCCATGTTGAACTATAGCTACGATGTTTTCCTCCAAGTGATCAATCGCTGTTGAATTAATGCCTTGTCGCACAAAAACTATTCTAGAAGAACCAAATTTATTGGGATCAATAACTCTATTGATGCTGCTTTCAATTGAAATATCTGCATTCTCATGCAGTTCTTGAGCATTATTCGCTTTGCTATTAAGCTGGCTTTGATTCAGGAAATCTACGTATTCCAATAAATTCACTACGTAGATGGTGTTCGTCTCACAATCTACAACCACCGATGGTTGATTATTATCAGATTCCAGCTCCTGGTCGTTGTTGAATTTTTTTGCGATAGCCAATTCAGTATTAATCACATTGATGATTACTTTTTTTGACTGATTTTCTTGAACAACCAATGGGAAGCGCTCACTAACACTACGATATGAATTTAATACATACTCAGGAGGAGTCACAAAATCATTATTGGATATACCTCTGGCAATAACACCATCAACTGCATTCTCAGGTTTTCTTGTTGAAACGGTTATTATATAAGTACCATCCTTTTTTAACCCAACATCAAGCCAACTAGGCCAGATATTACACATTTCTTTAAAAACATTCGGTACTTTTTTACCTGAATCCAGACGCTGCGATAGAAATCGGCCGCTCATATTATAAGTCAAAACCGCTTCATCATGGGTTAAAGTACCAATATTTTTTGTATGAGTTCCTTTGACACACTCATCGTCATAATAAATTGTTCGCTTTCTATCAACAGTAAGTAGAGCCAAGTCATCTAACCCATATCCTGTCGTTTGTTTTAATTGCAACGCCATGCTTTCTGCTGAAATTGATTTACCACTTCCCGGCCCTCCAGCCATCAAGACAGTAAAACGATCAGGATAAGTTATTACAGGCTGTTCTGGCACACCAATAAATGTATTTGCTTCAATTGCAGAAACCAAAGGTAATGACTCAAATTCGCCTTTTTGAATAAGATAATCAATTTTTCCCTCGGTAATATCATGGAGTTTTTTATCCATTTCTTCTTTAAGCAGCTCATCAGCCACATATGATAAAGCCAGTTCGTTGATCTCCGAATCTGATAAATCAATTGTCTTTTCTTCCCTTCGCTTGATAAGTATTTCTTTGCACTGATTAAAATGCTTAACTATCAATGAACTTGAGCTACTTGCTTGGCCTTCCTTTACACATGAATATACCAAGTCCAAATATTTTTTACGCTGAATTAACATATCTATATCAGGAAGAGCTCTAAAAATATATTGTGAATGAAAATCACGCACAAATTGACCAAAATCATTATTTTTAGGTGGCGTTTTTAATAATAGAGGGATTAATGCCCCTGTTATTTGTAAAGAACGCCTTTCCGTTTCAAAAACCATCAAATCAGCGATGGATTTACCATAATGATGTTGATAGCATCCAAAACCTTTTAGTAACTGCACTAATTCTTCTTTCGTTTGAACCGCATTTTTTAAGACGGTAAATTCGACCGAGTTTTTTTGGAATACATCTGGATATAATTGTTTGTCTGAAAGAAGTACCGTTTCAAGAGAGCAAGAACTCTCATTATGTTTTTTCCAATCATAATTTGAATAAAACCGTACAATAGTTGTATTACCGCCTAATCTTATTGCTCTTTTTGACGACATTGCTGATTTTGATAATTTAGCAAGCATTTAAGTCCCCCAATTAACCCTCTTTTGAGATATACTACAATAGAAACATTAACCAAATATTAACCATCCCGCTTCTTTAAAAATCTTTTTGGATGTAAACAATTATTAGCTTCATAAAAGGTTCAATCTAAGCTTCGTAAGCGGCCCCATTATCAATTGGCAAGTTATTTCAGCCCTGGTATTTGCCAAAAAATTACAGGGTAGAAAAGATCTAGATGCATTATGTGAAAAATATAACGTGATAAAGACAGAAGCATCTGAAAAGGAGGAACTAACATTAAGTACGGAACACATCAAAAACTTCGAAAAATTATTCTGCGAAGTGATGGAAAATACCCCGACTATAATCTGTAATTTTAAGCCCATGGCTAAGACAGTGGAATTAGTTCGATTGATGGTCATTCAGGAATGTGGTACGTCTGTCATAAAACCAGTTCTTGACAGCCAGTTAATGCGTGCATCGTATAATGTGGCCGTGTTTGATTCATGCTTAAACGCCCTTTCAGAAGAATATACCTCTGTAAAAGCTCTCGCTGAGGATAAAAGCACTCCCAGCTTCGCTGCAAGGCTGGGAATCTTCATATACCAAGTACTGCCGCTGTAGAATTATGATAAAGACGAAAGAGATGCTAAGGCTCATAAACAGCCTACAATGAATGAGCAAAATACTCCGGAAGAAAACCAGAGGGCTATGCAGCTGTAAAACAAAGATCTCATCTGGTTGTTTGTAAGATATTATGGTAGAAAACCTGGTTGCAGCAACCAGGCTATATAATTTATAGTTACGATATCTTTTGAATATTTATTGTATGATAAGTAGATTGATAAACTTTTTTAGCCTCTTCTGCTGCACTATGTAAACCCAAAGCAACATTAGATTCATACATTACTACTAATGCTTGTTGTGCACTTGGTGCTTGAGGATAGTTCTTTACTAAATAACTTGCCCGCTCAATAGCAGCAACATACATTTTACGTTTGAAATAAAACTTAGAAACATTTAATTCTTTTTGAGCAAACATATTACGTAAATAAATCATGCGTTGTAGAGCATTTGCGCTGTATTTGCTTTCTGGGAATTTTTGAATAAAAACCGCAAAATCAGAATAAGCTTGCGTCTGAGTTCCAGGATCACGCCAAGACTCATCTATAGGCAAAATTTTAGCAAAGACACCACGGGTTTGTTGGAAGTTTGCTAATCCACGCATGTAGTATGCATAATCCACATGTCTTGCACGCGGATAAAGATGAATAAAGCGCTCCGCAGTCGCTGCCGCAGAAGGATAATCTTCATTTTGATAATAAGCATAGATTAAATCCATTTGTGATTTTTCAGTATAATCACTAAATGGGTACATGGTTTCCATTGCTTCCAAGCGTTTAATTGCACTCACGTATTCTTTCTTCCTTAAAGCCTTTTGTGACTCCTCATGAAGCTGTTCAGCACTCATACCTTTAAACGGGTTTTTATCGTCATCATCCTTATTCCACCAGGTCTTACACGAGGATAAAGAAACCAGAAGACCAACCAGGAATAACACTTGAATTCGTTTCATAAACTACACCTATTGAATTATATCTGCTGCATCCACAAACACAGTAATAAAAAAATTTGGACCATTATACCTAGGACTATCTAATTTGCGAACATTCTTATGCGGATTTAATTTGCAATGAAATCAAAAAAGTATTTGCAAATTTTTTTAGGTTACGATAGTATTCTTGCCTATCGGAGAGATGGCAGAGCGGTCGAATGCGGCGGTCTTGAAAACCGTTGAAGGGCAACCTTCCCAGGGTTCGAATCCCTGTCTCTCCGCCAAGTACATCAGATAACTTCTTGTTAAATCAATATTTTTTAAATTATGTCAAATATAGGATTACCCTTTAGGTTACCCCAGTGAAAATATCTTTATTACAATAATTTAATACGTGCTTCTCGAAAGAGCTTGTAAGAAGATTTGATTAATCAAAATCTGTAGGTAGTTTCATGTTTTGTTTATGTTCGAAAGCTCTATCAATCTGAGGCCTAACTACTCGATTTAGGGATAAATCAGGTAATTTATCTTTTTCAAAAAACTCTATTTCTGATGTCTCAATACTGGCTTTCTTTTCACCCCCAACTAATTCACAGATAAAAAATATTTTATATGTGTGCGGTAATTGTATTGGATGAGGATGTTTGTTTTTGTCAAACAATGCCATTAACTTTATCGCTTTTGTTTTAAATCCTGATTCTTCGTATATTTCTTTGCACACAGCTTCACTAGGTGATTCATTAACATCAACCCAACCACCAGGCAATGTCCATAGCTGGTCAGAACGCTCTTTGACTAATAATATTTTATCACCTTTAAATACAGCTCCTCTGACATCCAATTTTGGTGTTGCGTAACCTTTTTCGCAATTAAATAGATCGATGACTTTATCAAAAGTAAAACTAGATTTTTCAGCCAATATTGAAGCAGCAATTTTCTGTATTTGCAGATATCGCTCCTTATCGAATGCATCTTTGGTAAAAAGCAAACCATTTTGTGCGATTGCAAAAAGTGAGTTAGCCATTTCCACTAATTTATCCATATATACCCATCGCCATTGAAAGTACTGGAAATTTTTTCTGAAATGAATTAAAAGTATCGGCATTATGAGATTTCATCC
>NZ_CBCSKT010000105.1:0-1625 GCF_965140895.1 Legionella sp.
AAGGATTTGTATATAGGTTCGGTGAAAAGCAACATCGGTCATTTGGAAGCGGCTGCGGGAATGGCCGGTCTTATCAAAACGATTTTGATGTTACAACATCAACAAATTCCAGCCAATTTACATTTTGAAACCGTCAATCCCTTAATTGACTTAGCATCTATACCTGCACAAGTACCTACAAGCTTGCAAGCATGGAACGCGGATACGCAGAAACAAATACGCTATGCAGGGGTGAGTTCTTTTGGTTTTACTGGGACCAATGCGCACCTAATCCTTACTGAAGCCCCAATGGCAGAGGTGGATACTCGCTCTGCGAACACACCAGAAAGACCGGTACACGTCCTCACTTTATCAGGGCATACCCCAGAAGCTTTAGCGGCCCAACAAGCGCGATTAGCCGATTTCGTTCAAGACGATGCAAGTCTTGATGTAGCCAATTTATGCCATAAACTTGCTCTTAACCGCAGCGCTTTAGATTATCGCCTGGCGTTTCCAGTACAAACTCATCAGGAGTTAATTGAGAAATTACGCTCTACAATGCCAACGAATAAAGCTGCGGAAATAAATACCACGAAAACCGCCTTTTTATTTACTGGACAAGGTTCACAATATTCAGGAATGGGCTGGGAACTTTATAATACCCATCCTTTATTTAAGCAGGAGGTCGATCAATGCAGCCAATTATTGGTAGATCATTTATCTGAACCACTGACCAGTGTGATGTTTGATCCAAAACAGGCATCCTTATTAAATGAAACTCAGTATACACAACCCGCGTTGTTTGTTCTGCAATATGCTTTAGCGCAATTATGGATGAGCTGGGGAATTCTGCCTATGGCGGTTATTGGCCACAGCGTAGGCGAATATGTCGCAGCAACTGTAGCTGGAGTTATGAGTTTAGCGGATGGTTTAAAACTTATTGCCGCCCGAGCCAGACTCATGCAAGCCCAACAAGAAGGCAGCATGCTTAGCGTGAATGTGGATGAAACCCGGGCTCAAGCCTTAATGCACGAGTTTAAAACACAGTCACCTGATGCAATCTTAAATATTGCTGCTGTGAATAGCATTAGCCAAGTGGTATTTGCTGGCGAAGATGAAGCTATTCGCCAATTAAACCAGCAATGTCAACAACAAGGAATCCGCAGTACGGAGTTGCAAGTGTCTCATGCTTTTCATTCAGAGCTTTTACGCCCAATGATTGCTGAGTTTAAGCAAATTGCCGAAACCATTGAGTACCATGCACCCAAACTCGTGCTTATCTCTAATGTTAGTGGCAAGGAAATTTCCGCCATCAACGCAGAATATTGGACCGAGCATGTGCTGGCTACGGTACAATTTAGTACAGGAATCAAGGAATTAATTTCAGAAAACTACCAAACCTTTATTGAGATGGGACCACAACCTGTTTTATTAGCCTTTACCAGACAGCAGACAAGTCCATCACAACAGGTTTTATGGCTTGCTTCACTGAGAAGAAATCGCCCCGACTGGCAAATCTTATCTGATGCAATCGCTCAGCTCTATGAAAACGGACATCACATTAATTGGCAGACTTATGATGCTCCTTATGGATTAGCAAGCGATGCAAAACAATTGCCTACTTATGCGTTTCAGCATCAATCCTA
>NZ_CBCSKT010000106.1:0-1618 GCF_965140895.1 Legionella sp.
GTGCCTAAGACTAAATATTGGTGTAAGCAGAAAAAACTTAATTGCCAAAAACTTTTAAATTAGGTGCGGAATGTAGGCTATAATATATGGAAACTACAAATGAAAATATTTGTAATGGCTTGGGTATAAAGATACAAATTAAGGCAAATGTAGGAGTCTTGTTTGGATTGATAGTATGGCTTTTAATGAACATACTCATGGAGAAGTTTATGCTTAATATTGATTCATTCACTATAAGTAGTATTTGGTGCGAAGCATGGTTTTTGCGAGGCTAGGTAGGTCTGCTTTCAATCTAAATAAGAGGTTTTGCATCAAACTTTAATTTTCAATCTTCCAGGAAAAACCAAAGAGAGGTTCGAGTCCTCTCCCTCGCATTTTATTTGAAAGCAAGTACTTCCGATATAATATGAGAAATTATCTGCATCCAATTTTGAACAACAATTTTGTTAATCTCCAATTTTAAGTCATCAGTTAGATACCGGGATATATCCTTCGCAGCCTACCTTCTAGATACTCTCTAGAGAATTGCTTGGCTTGTTCTGTAGTGTTTGCAATCTTGATCATTAGTTTTCTCTAGTGAATTTTAAGCAAGCATAGCCTGGTTGCAATTTTTTCAGCTAAAAATCAATGAAAATCCAACAACGCAGGAAGAACATACCTATTCACATCCTATTTATGATACAAGGCTCACGTAAAATTCGGTCAAAAATTACCCAATTTACGTTTGCTCAAAACCAGTCGGTAAATTGGGGCACTTTATTATATCTTTGAATAATCTATTTTCTGAAATAGCTCATCTGGTTTGCAATTAATCCATTCAGAGTAATTAAAGTTATATCTTTCCTCAACGGGCCAATCGGGAAATTTAATTCTGAAATAGCTTCCCATGGCTGATTCCATACCATCTTGAGGTCTAAAGCCACTAATTTTTAAACCGGGATCAGTGGGTGAAAAATCTTCAGTATAAAATTGGGAGGACAGTAAGACTAATAAACCACATAAAGAGTCAATTAAATTTTCAAAAGAGGCATGATGAAATTCTTCATGACGATTATGTTTTGTTTTGTTATAAGCTTGATACCAACTAGGACTATATAATTCTGTTTTTGCCCAGCTAGAAAATGGTGTTCTTATTGCTTTATTACCAACCCAATGGGGTAACTTTACTTTGTAGGTAGATAATTTGTGGGTCTTTTCTAGCTTTTTATAGTCGTCAATATCCATATCCAATGAGTGCCCATCTTTGTCCTTTTTTTCATAGCCATTTTCTTTTAATACACCTTTAAAATTTGCTTCAACTTCTATACAAGAGCGCATTAGAAGTTCATGAGTTCTAAATGAATAACATTTAAGATTCTTATCAGCTGGTTCAATATAATCAAAAATCTCTTGTAAATCTTTCTGAAGCAGAAGAAATGCTCTTACATATTGTTCTGGAGACTTTGCATAATTTGGGTGCATTATATATTGACCAAAATAAGAGCCATTGGTAAATTGCCTACAATTTCTGTGATATGGTTTAGATATAGCCATACCTCTGTCTGTTAGCAGTGGTATAAAAGCGCGGATAAATGGCGCAGGTTACCCCCAATCCTTCAAGCCCCATCCTTGGGTGATA
>NZ_CBCSKT010000107.1:0-1617 GCF_965140895.1 Legionella sp.
CTCTTGAAGGCCGAGTTACATTAAAAATCCATGATGAAACTCAAACAGGCAAAGTGTTCCGTTTAAGAAGCAAAGGAATGAAGTCGGTACGAGGACATGGTCAGGGCGATTTATTATGTAAAGTTGTCGTTGAAACTCCGGTAAATCTTTCTCGCGAGCAGAAAGATTTATTAACTCAATTACAAGAATCTTTAGAAAATGCTAAGGCAAATCATTCACCACGTATCAGTTCATGGTTTGCGGGAGTGAAAAAATTTTTTGAAGACATGAAATTTTGAGCTAATTAAGTTACAATGGCACATTATTTTTATGTGTAATTTATGCACATTTTTGTGCTTGTCAACATAGTTTGATTCAGGATTCAAACTATGTTGACTGATTACACACAACAAAGAGTGTGTCCGTGATGAATCAACCAGCAATTTTAGTGTTAGCCGATGGATCGGTGTATGAAGGAATTTCTGTAGGCGCTAGTGGTGACTGTGTTGGTGAACTGGTTTTTAATACCTCCTTAACTGGCTATCAGGAAATGCTTAGCGACCCCTCCTATGCCCGCCAAATTATTACCCTGACTTCCGCTCATGTGGGCAATACTGGTTGCACTTATGAGGACATGGAATCGAATACGGTTTGGGCTGCCGGTTTAGTGATGAGGAATTATTCCACCACCCACAGTAATTACCGCGCAGAACAATCACTTGGTGAATGGCTTAAGAAGCATGGAGTAGTTGCTATTGCTGAGATTGATACGCGCGATTTGACCTTAAGGTTGCGTGAGCATGGTGCAATTGGTGCTTGTATTAGTACCGATGTGAGTAATCCCGAACAGGTTCTGGCTAAGGCAAAATCATTCGCCGGTTTGCAGGGTATGGATTTAGCCTTGGAAGTTTCTCGAAAAACTACAGAACGCTGGCATGAGGGACGGGGAGAATGGGGATCTGCTTCTCGCCCACAGCAGTATCACGTAGTCGCTTATGATTTTGGTGTAAAGCACAATATTTTACGTATTTTATATGATAAAGGATGTCATCTCACTATCGTTCCAGCACAGACCTCTGCTGAAGAGGTATTGGCAATGGATCCAGATGGCATATTTTTATCAAATGGTCCCGGGGACCCAGATGCTTGCGATTATGCAATAAAAGCAACTCAAGAGTTTTTAAAACAGGGTATTCCGGTATTTGGCATTTGCCTTGGCTTCCAAATTTTAGCTTTAGCTTGTGGCGGAGAGACCAAAAAAATGAAATTTGGTCATCATGGGGCGAATCATCCAGTTATTGAAACTGAGGGTAGCCAACGCGTATTTATTACCAGCCAAAATCATGGATTCACCGTGGATGAAAATAGCTTGCCAGAATGTTTGGCAGTGACTCATCGTTCTTTATTTGATGGGACTTTACAAGGTATTCGTCATAAAGAAAAACCTGCGCTTGGTTTCCAAGGTCATCCTGAAGCAAGCCCCGGACCCCACGATATAGAAATAATATTTAATGAATTTGTAAAATTAATGGGATAACCCCCTTTAAAGAGGATTTACAATGAATGAACGCTTTGTCTTCACTTCCGAATCGGTTTCTGAAGGACACCCGGATAAGATAGCAGACCAGATTTCTGATG
>NZ_CBCSKT010000108.1:0-1602 GCF_965140895.1 Legionella sp.
GGATGGACTGGGTCAGGATTGTTTTTTTGCACAGGACATTAAACTGCAACCTAATAAGAATACCCCTATCAAAACAATAATTTTTTTAAATCCCATAGTCATTTTTTATTTCCTTTTGAATCGATACCTATTAAGCATAACATACTGAATATTAGAATGTATTCCTCTTCTATTTGAGGATAATATGTCCCAACCCCAACACTACATCATTTATTTTTATTATATTCCTCCAAATAATTAATTATCTTGGTGACATCGTTAATGTTCATAGGCTTTGCAAAGCAAGGGTAAAGACTGTTTTTTAAAATTTTATGAGGTGATGTACTCAGTAATATAATGGGGGTCAGTTTATTAAAAATTGATTGTTCCCGGATAAGATCAGTCAGTTCAAAACAATCGCATTCTTTATTAAGCTCAGCATCAATCAAAATGACATGATAGGTTTTTAATTCCACCAAAACTAAGGTGGATTCAACATCCAAAGCCATATCGACACAATGCCCCAATTGAGTTATTTGAGCGCGTATAATAATCCGTGCGCCAAGAGAGGGTTCGGTTACTAAAAAATGCAATGACCCATTCATATATCACCTCTCAATACATAATCTCTTTTGTTAACACTCCCTTATTTCTTATTTTTAATGCCTACACACTGCATGCCTTAAAGCACTACAAATCCAAACATTCAAACTCACTCCTGAATTTTTTGCCGCCATGAATACATCTCGATGAAGCTCGGGCGAAATAGTGAGTGTCAATTGTCCTAATAAAGGTACTTCAGGCTCTTTAAATTGTTTCTCACAACTTTTTAGATAATGATCAATCGCTTCCATAAAGGCTTTTTTTAAATGGTGAGCCATAGTTGCCTGAAAAGTAATTACCGCTTGCGTATTAATTATTTCTCCAAAAAACAATTCATTGAGATCGTCAAATACCACATGTCCAATGTAGCCTTTATACTGCAACATAACGACCTCCTAACTCATGTAACAAGCGTACTATTTACGCCCTTTAATTACTTAATTAACGTGTCACTTTCGGCTAAATGAGTCTTTTTCATATAGCTTTTATGAGCGTTCAGCAATCGTAAACCATTTGCCACCACAATTAAACTAGCACCCATATCAGCAAATACAGCCATCCACAGGGTAGCTAATCCACTAAGAGCTAAAATAAAGAACACCAATTTAATAATCAGGGATAGGCTGATGTTTTGCTGTAGAATACGAGACGTTTTACGACTTAAGTGAATGTATAAAGGCAGCATCGCCAGATTATCATTCATTAAAGCGACATCGGCTGTTTCTAAAGCAGTATCAGTGCCTTTTCCCATAGCAAAACTTATAGTAGCTGCAGCCAAGGCTGGGGCATCATTAATTCCATCACCGACCATCCCTACTGCTTTATATTCCTTCAGAAGAAGACCAATAGCCTTCATTTTGTCTGTAGGTAATACATTCGCTTGTACTTCATCAATTCCTACAAGCGTTGCAATAGCACGAGCGGTAATGGCATTATCTCCGGTGAGCATCGCAGTTTTTATGCCTTGTTGATGCAAGGCTTCAATAGCCTTTTTTGTTGCAGGACTTGATTGTCCTTCTG
>NZ_CBCSKT010000109.1:0-45030 GCF_965140895.1 Legionella sp.
GTGAAAGTAGGTCATCGCCAGGGTTTTATTAAGAACAAGAAAGCGGCCTAGAGCCGCTTTTTTTGTTTCTACCATCCTCATTCAACACGCACGATGACTAATACGTCGGCTCGGCTGTAAAGCCCAGCATTGCAACCAGGCTACGATTTTAGATTCATTCTTGATTTAAATATTTATCTTTTAAGCGTACATAATGTCGAGCAGAATACTCTAATTGCTCTAATTCAGTTGCGGTTAGTTTGCGTACCGCACGTGCTGGATTTCCAAGATATAAATAACCACTTTCTAGAATTTTCCCTGGTGAAACTACACTACCAGCCGCAACCATGGCGTGATGTTGAATGTGAACGGCATCTAATATCAGTGCACCCATCCCAATCAGACAATAATCATCAATAGTACAACCATGTAATACCGCTTGATGCCCTACCGTAATACCCTCACCTAAAATCAAGGGCTTACCCCCAGAAGTATAAGGACCATCATGGGTAACATGGAGAATCGCACCGTCTTGAATACTGCAGGCATTGCCTATTTTTATGAAATTCACATCCCCACGTAAAACTGCCATTGGCCAAATAGAAACATCGTCTCCTAAGCATACATCACCAATTACAGTGGATTGCGGGTCAATATAAACTTTATTACCCAGTGTAGGGCTTTTACCTTGGAAATTACGAATAGAATAATTCATCTTCATTACACCATAGTTACAAATTCTTCGGCACTTGTTGGATGAATAGCAACTGTATTATCGAAATCTTTTTTACAGGCACCCATTTTTACTGCCACAGCAAAACCCTGCAACATCTCATCTGCGCCTAAGCCGATGACATGTAAACCAACAATTCGTTCTTCCTGGCCTAAGGTTACTAGCTTCATTACGGTTGGAATCTTATCATTACTTGAAGCATAGTACATGGAATTAAAACGTGTTTGATAGATTTTAATCTGTTCTTTACCATACTTTTGTATCGCGGTCTCTTCAGTTAATCCTACAGTGCCGACAGGAGGGTGGCTAAATACTACAGATGAAATATAGTCATAATTTAAATGTGCATCTTGTTGTTTATCAAATAATCGATCAGAAAGCCTACGTCCGGCAGCGATAGCCACTGGCGTCAAGGCTGGAGTCTCAGTTACATCTCCAATTGCATAAATTCCTTCAGTGCTGGTATTTTGGAACGCATCAACCAGAACTAAGCCATGCTCATCGATTTTAACCCCTACTGCATTTAAATTTAATGTATGCGTTCTCGGCCTTCTGCCTACAGCAGCAATGATCACATCCAGATCAGAAAGCAGGGTGCCACTGTGGCAGGATATGGCTTTTCTGCCATCGCTATGTAAGGTGACTTCACATGCTCGATGATTTTGATGAACATGAATCCCTTGTTGTTGCATAACCTCTAAAAGGGTATCACCTAAAACATGATCAAAACGACTAAGCGGTTTTTCGCCTCTCATCAGCAAATGTGTTTCAGAGCCTAGGCCATTTAATACTCCGGCCAGTTCTACTCCAATATAACCACTACCAATGATGGCTACTTTTTCAGGTTGCTTGGTTAATGCAAAAAAACCATCAGAATCAATTACATGTTTCATGCCTGTGAACATCGGGATAATGGGTTCACCACCAGTAGCAATAATGATATGATTTGCATGGTAAATTTGCTCGTCTACCACGACTGAGTTTTTATCATGAAATGCACCATAACCATTAATATGCATAATGTTGAATTGTTCAAAACGTTTGGCATAACTTACTCTTAGGCGATCAATATAAGCATTACGCTTGTTAACTAAATCATTCCAATCCAGTTTTATCGCAACGGGATCAAAGCCATAATCTGGAGCACGATACATGGCTTCTGCCATCATCGAGGCATTAAACATCATTTTTTTGGGGACGCAGCCTAAGTTAACGCAGGTGCCTCCTAACTGGTTAGGTTCAATTACTGCTACTTTGGCTCCATGCTTTGCTGCGCGCACTGCACTTGCAATACCACCGCTGCCGCCACCAATAACTATTAGATCAAATTGATTGTTTTTCATGATTAGTTCTTTGAGAAATAAAATTATAGTAGCAGGAACTAATGTGCTAACCAACTGATATTTATTGGTTTAAACGTAGTCTAATAATCGATACCGTGATCACGTCACTGCAGTATCCATAAGTTCAGGGTGAGAAAGCGAAATATTGCTTCTACAGTGCGAAAAGAAATATCCAGTAGTTTCGCAATTTCTTCTGATGTTTATTCTTGCGCTAATAATTTAATACAGTTGGCTTGTTGCTCCGTATACCTGGAAATACTCTGTGCATGCAAGCACAGGCAGTCTTCGTCTATACGCACCCAAAGATCTTAGTATATAATTAATGCGCAACACGTGTTTTTGTTGGGATGATCATGGGGGGAAGAAAGAGGCAGCGGCAAAAAAGCCATCATGAAAATCATAATAAAGTATTACCTCAACTATTCGATCCTTTGGTTATGGAGCCGATGCTACTGTAAAAGCAGAAAAAGCTCCCCTTCAATCCTTTGAGCAAGCAAAACCAAAATAGTGCCGATGGCACAGAAAAATTTAAGGACTTTAAAGATAAATATAACTCACCGAAAAATGATGAGGGGAATCTTGCGAATGATGTTGCCATGAGGATCTCATCATCCGGTTGATACGTTGCAGGGATAGGTTATTTTTGAGCATGCCATTATTGCGAGCATAGCGAAGCAATCCAATAGTGAGTTTTAACGAAGTATCGCTCTGCGTTGCGTCACGTCACTGTGCTCGTAATAACGAAATTGTCATACCAAATGAACATTTTGCTCTGAGCGTATACTCGATGTTTTGCGAGGATAAGTGTCCCTAATACAAGGCGGTATCTTAGTTTACAGCAAAGATTTTTTTGCAGTTGTTATCTGCTACATTCGGATTTTTTACCCCGTAAAATGCGCCTTTATCCAAATCCGCACAGACTTGGTCTGGGTTTAATTGATCTAGGCATTCTGCCAATGTTCGATTTTGGCAATTAGGTAAAATAGGATCTGGGGTACTCAGAGCATGATATTGCTCATTATTCCATTCATGTACAGAACTCGTGTAGTAGGTGGCAAAGTCTTTGATTCGCAACTCAGGGCTTAAGCTAAATATTTTAAATGCAGAGTAGTTATGGTGATTACGGCTAATACTTGGGGTGGCGTAATCATATAAATTAACTCCATTATCTAAGCGAATTCTACGGAATTCCTCCATATGTGTGTGGGAACTCAGTAAGGTGATTTGACCATATAATCGGCTGTATTTGTTAATAACTTTTATAAAATCTTGTTCATATTGCTCATACCAAATTCGCTCGCCGAGGTAAGAGCGTCCTGGAGGCTCATGCATCGCAATAAGTAATTGTTTTGCATGGTGATTTTTTAATTGTTTTTCTAACCAGGCCAATTGGGTTTGGGCATCGGTTTCTTGGTTTTTGTTTTGAAAGAAAAATCCATGTCTTAACCAAGATACTTTGGTCCATTGGGTTGCATTTAAGGCTAATAGGATGACTTCTTTGTTATTAGGAATAACATAACTGGAATAGTAGCCATCGTGATGCATGTGGCTGTCGTCAATTATTAAACCTTTGCAATGAGCACACGCCCCATCCCAATCTGTAGCATAGGTCAATGGGGAAATGCCATTTGCTTCAAAAGCTTGATAGTTACCTTGAAGAGAATCATTATTTCCTGGAATATAAAACATAGGTTTTTGGGCGATGTCACTGCGATATAAGCTTTGAAAAACAATTTTTTCATATTCTGCCTTAGTTGAAGTAAACAGCAGGGCATGAGCAGGAATATCACCTAAAAAAAGGATAAAATTCACCCCAGGACTTAATTCCTTTATTTTATTTTCGGTAAGTTTAAGCAGCTCAGGCCCGGTATCTTGGCCATCACCTAGTGTATTATTATGGCCGTAATGGATATCGCTTATCGTTAAAAACTGTATTGATGCTGCAACGGTTGAGTTTAGTAGGAAAAAGCTGAGGAGTACAATGCGGATTATAAGGCTCAATTTTTTCTCCAAAAAAGCTAGTAAGTGGTGTCGTCTTTACCGCAGCGTTGATAGTGCTTGGTTTTAAAGGTTCTATCTTGGCCATGGTTTTTGTGCTCTATTTGGCTATTTATTGGGCCGACTCCTTAATCGTCCACACGCGCTCTGCTGGATTGGTTGTATCCGTTGCTTGCACCCACAGTAAGGCTGGTTTAGCCACAGGACTAATGGCTAGCGTTTTGGAAGATAACATCACCGCAAAAGGATAGTTTTGCACGACGGATTGTAGCGATGCCCATACCTTATTGGCATCTGATTGATTATCCGTTACCACTAATTCATCGCCACGGTAGATAATATTCACTGCTTGGCCACGTAGCGCGGTTCGTATCGCCGATTCTAAGCGTCTCCATTTTGCTTGATGCACTTTTTGCCGTTCTATTTGATTCGGTTTTAATTGAAAGTTAACGGGTTTATGTGCTGTCACAAGCTGAGGGGCGTGATTTATTACGGGGCTAAGTTTAAGAAAATAAGTGCATAAAGCATCTAATACTGGGCGTCCAGGACCGGAGGCTTTTCCTGGCTGTCTATTAACATACATGGCAAAGGCCAAGGTATGGCCATTAGCCGTATATAAATATCCAGACAGACTATTGATTCCTGTCATCGTACCGGTTTTTGCTCGAATGAAACCTTGTTGTGTTGGCACGCGGAATCGCTTTTGTAGAGTGCCATCACGGCCAGAAACCGGTAGAGCGGCAATGTACTCATAAGCAAGAGGGAAGCGTTGATATAAAAATGTTAATAGCGAAATAGTTTGTTCAGGAGTAACCAAACTATAGCGAGATAATCCCGACCCATCGGTAAATATAGAACGAGTAAAATCAATTCCAGTTTGTGCTTGTAAAAAGCCTTTGATAAGGGGCTCTGCTTCTTTCCAGTTGACTGGAGCACCATTGAGTTTAGCCGCAGCATGTAGATATAAACTGTCAGCATATAAATTATCGGAGGGTTTTAATGTATCAGCCATCAACTCAGATAAGGCTTTTGAGCGTTGGTTGGCGATTAATAATGCTCCCGCAGGTGTTTTGCCTAACTGAACTTGCCCATTAAGTTGAATATTGGTTTGAGCTAAATTACTTTGAATCATCCCTTGAGCATAAGCCAGGGGATTTTTTATGGCCATGCGTTGTTGTACGGCCCCTTGACCTACTCCTACGCAACCACGAGCAGTTAGGTGATTGTCTTGGTCTAATGAAAAGCCAACACCACACCCCTCCGCCCTAGCTTTAGTGGTGGCTTGATTATTAATGCTGATGGCAGCACCATTATCGTTTGCTTCTACAATTGCAGGATCGCCTGCTTTAGCTCCTGGGTTTACCGTAACGGTTAATCGATTCGCATCAATCATCACCGGAGCGTTGGGAGCTCCATAACTATAAGATAAATCAGTGCTTAACCATCCTGGAGGGTAAGTATCGACATTAGCTAGATTGCTATCAATATAAACATTGCCTTGAACTGCATGGATGTTCCAATCTTTTAAAGTGGAAAGTAATTCTTTTAAATCATCGCGAGAGAAAGAAGGGTCGCCACTGAGCTTTAGGTAAATATCACCATGCAATACACCTTGCTGCACTTTGCCAGAACTGATACTTAATTGGTTAGTGAAGTGATAATCAGGGCCAAGCACCATTAAGGCTGCGGCTTCAGAAAACAGTTTCATATTACTGGCAGGAATGTAAAAACGGTCTGCATTACGACGATATAAAGTTTCTCCAGATGTTAAATCAATAACGACTATGCCAAGATTGACATTAGGGTTTACTCGCGTAATTAATGCGTCTACATCACTTTGTACACTGCTGCTTTGAGAGCCTGACGATAATGCCAGCAAACACAAGCCAGTTAGCATCCGTTTTATCAATGTTGGTTCCTTTTTCTAGGATAATTGTTTTTATTAGGGAAGAAGCTGCTTTTGGCAGCAGATCCTAATCATATCGTAAGCCTAGGCGCTCCAAAAGCCCTGCAAGCGTGTCATTGTTAAAAAATTTCACTTTAAGCCAGCCTCCATCACCATTATCGTCGATTATTTCTACCGGAGCACCGACTTGCTCTGCCAAAATAGTTTGTAAGCGCTCAATGTCGCGATCTTTATTGTTATTCTTCAGTGGCGTTGCATGTTGATTTTTTTGTTCTTTCACAGCCTGTTCTAATTGGCGAACAGACCATTGCTCTTGTACCGCTTGGTCAGCTAAATATTCTTGGTCTGTTGGGTTTAAGCCAATCAATGTACGGCCATGCCCTAAGGACAGAACTCGATCGCGAAGATAATCTTTAACAAAAGGTGTCAGGCTTAATAGACGCAAGATATTAGCGATATGGCTGCGTGATTTACCTACCAAGGTGGCGATTTCATCTTGAAGGTAGTTGAACTCATCCATCAAACGCCGATAAGCACTGGCTTCTTCAATAAGGTTTAAATCTTCACGTTGGATGTTTTCAACCAGCGTAAGTGCGCAGGCTTGTTTGTCGCTGTAATTGCCGATTAAACAGGGTACTTGTTGCATTCCCGCTATTTTCGCGGCACGCCAACGTCGCTCTCCTGCAATAATTTCATAGCGCTCTTTGGCTATGGCACGTACTATAAGTGGTTCGATTAAGCCCTGAGAAGCAATAGATTGAGCTAGTTCTTTTAAGGCATCGAGATTGAAGTCTTGTCGAGGTTGATATTGACCTGCTTGGATGTTTTCTATGGGTAAATAATGAAATTCACTGTGCATTTAAATGCAACTGCATGAGTAATTTGTTCAATTGTTTCATATCTTGGTGTATGGAGGCAAGTGTTGGTAGGAAACGTAGCTTTTATTAGAATGAAGGCTGGGCTGACAGGCCCAGCAATTGGAAATAGTGCAAACCGGTTTTGCCGGGCTTTTCAGCACAGCCTACGATATGTATTTTAAAGTAATCCGTAAATAATTGCAGAAATCGCAATCACGCCCATAATAATGGTGAATAGATTGCTGATTTTGTGGGTGCCGTATTTTTGCATTGCAGGTACTTTGGCAATAGCATACATCGGCATAATGAATAATAGTACGGCAATAACTGGTCCACCCAGGGTTTCAATGATTTTGAGGATATTGGGATTGATGGTGGCTGTGATCCAACAAGTAATAACCATAAACACTTCAATAATCAGTTGCAGCTTATCTTTACCGATTGTTTTTCCATATGATTTTAACGAGTTAACAATAATGCTGCTTAAGCCTTCTTTTGCTCCTAGATAATGTCCTAAAAACGATTTGGAAATGGCAATAAAGGCAATAATTGGTGCGATGCAGGCGATCAATGGGGTTTTAAAATGATTCGCAAGATAAGACAAAATCGAAATATTTTGTTCTTTCGCCTGCATTAAATCTTGAGGAGAGAGACTAAATACGCAGCTGAACACAAAAAGCATGACGGAAAAAACCATCATTAAATGGCTGTATTTCATTATCTTGGTACAACGCTTATCTGCCGCAGTGCCATGGCGCTCCTTTTGGCTAACCGCAAAAGAAGAAATAATGGGGGAATGATTAAAAGAAAATACCATAACGGGGATTACTAACCATAGAGTCATTAATAGCCCGTGTCCACCATTTGCGTGTAAGGAGTTACTTTGTTGTAAAATGGCGTTATTCCAATTAGGAATTAAATATAAGGATAGGAACAGTAAAATAGTCGCGAAGGGGTAAACCATGAGCGACATTGATTTTACAATAAATTCTTGGCCAAAACGGATGATTGCCATTAAAGCAAGAATAAGAATAATTGCTAAAAGAGCTCGGGGTGGGGCGGAAACACCGACTTGGTTAACCAGAAAACTCTCTACAGTATTGGTAATGGCGACGCTATACATTAACAAGATGGGGTAAATCGCAAAAAAATATAAGGCGGTTAGAATTCGGCCATAAAAAGTACCAAAATGTTCTTCAACCACCTCGGTGATGTTGTTTTGTGCAGAAGAACCGGATAAAACAAATCGACATAAGGCTCTATGTGAAAAGTATGTCATTGGGAAGGCTAATAAAGTCATGATAATTAAGGGTAAAATTCCATTTAAGCCAGCGTCAATAGGTAGAAAAAGAGTTCCTGCGCCTACTGCCGTACCATAAAGACTCAGCATCCACACTGTATCTTGTTTATCCCACGTAGTTGAGTTTTGATCTGCCCCTGATATGGGTATTGCCACTGATTCATTTATCGCCATACATTCTACCTTAAAACGGGTTTGTATTGTTGAGACAAATACAAAAATGCCCTAATTGCACATAATATTACCAATATATGGTTTTTTTTTCAACATAGATGGTATTTTTATGCTGGGTATTACTTTAATACTACAGATTGGTTAGCATTGTAAAGCGTTGGATACATAGCCCGTCTTATACTGCGTTAATACGGGCTATGTATTTGTTAATAGTCTAACTTTGTTCCGTAGAGCCTGTCTCCAGCATCTCCTAAGCCTGGCATGATGTATCCTTTCTCATTCAATTTCTCATCAATGGCGGCCGTATAAATGGGGACGTCAGGATGTTCTTCATGGAACGAGGCGATGCCTTCGGGAGCCGCTAGTAGACAGAGGAATTTAATGGATTTAGGTTCTCTCTCTTTTATTTCTTTAACTGCAGCGATAGCTGAGTTTCCAGTGGCAAGCATCGGATCGACAACAATGACATCACGATCATGCATGTGCTCAGGTAATTTAATGTAATATTCAATGGCTTCTAAAGTTTTGGGATCACGGTATAAGCCAATATGGCCAATGCGCGCAGTTGGGACAAGCTGTAACATGCCATCAACTAAACCATTTCCTGCACGTAAAATAGAAACAAACACCATTTTTTTACCCTTGAGAACTGGAGATCGCATTGTAGTCATGGGGGTTTCAATGTCGGCATATTCTACTTCCAGATCGCGAGTAATTTCATAGGCTAGCAACATACTTACTTCATGCATCAAGGTGCGAAATTTTACACAGCTGGTTTCCTTTTGACGCATAATCGTTAATTTGTGTTGAATTAACGGGTGATTTACTACCGCAACTTTTTGATTTTGCATGATAACTCCTAAAATACAGTACCATCACTAATGATTTGTAGTGGTGGGGTACCTTGATTACGTTTTTCCCTGGCAATACGCCGTCCTGCTTCCCAGGTACCTCCTTGCAAGATTTTTGCGAGTGGTAGCTCATGAGTACTTTTTTGTAGATTTTTTCTAATTAAATCAGCCAGCTCATCCAGTAATGCTACGGTTAAGGCGCGCCATTCTACTACCAGTTGGGAACTAGGATCATGGGCTTGTTGTAGAGCGTTCGGATCTTTAACTTGAAGTAAGCCCGTATCAATCAATAATCCCCCATTGCGATACTCGGGTAAGCCGGTTAAGGTTGCAAGTTGTGTTACCTGAATTCCTGCTTGTTCTAAAGGTTCTATCAGTGAGTAGGTGAGCCATTGTGATAATTTATGGAATGGAACATATTCAGAGCCTGATACTTGGCTTTTTAAGGCACTATGCAGCCATACATCACCCAAGGGCACCCCTTGATAACTAAGCCGTGCTGGCCAGATTGTATTAAAGGCGCCTAATACGGCTTGAAAAATCTGCGCAGCTTCGAGCTGGCCATGTGTCGCCATGGAGCTGACATAGGTATAGAAATCACCTAAACGGCCTGCTTGCCCAAAATATTCAGTATTTTCTTGTATTGCTTTACCTAAGTGGTTTAATAAAGCGACTCGACCTGAAACCCCTTCAAGAGGATTGTTGCTACTGACTTGAAAACCCTGTTGCAGATCCTGTTCACTAAATTCGACTAAGCGTTGCGCATCTACGCGAAATGGCTCTTGAGGATGAGTGCTAAAGTCACCACTTTGATAAAGATCCAGGCTTGCTATAGCTAATCCTTCCGAACGTGAAAATTCTTTTCCAGAAGCATGTTCTTTATAGTGCCAGGACGGGCCTGCTCCAGCATCCAGAAACACACTGATAATTACCAATTCATAGAGGACCTTTCCTTGCTCTGTGGGACTGAGTGTACTGAGTTGTTCCTGCATTTTGGGGATGCGATCAATGCCGCCGGCTTCAAAATGCCGCCAGCGACTGTGATAGGGAATATCTAAATTAGGGTATTGTTCTTGAATTACTTCAGTAACAAATGAAGCAGTAGCTGCCATTTGTTCTGGCTGCAAGCTAAAGTGCTGGAGCTTGTTTTGTTTGGCAAGCTCTAAAATGGCATGGGCACGATGACGTATGGTGCGCGGGTCGCGCAGCATGGTTAATATGGGATCTTGTTTTTGTTGCTCCTTATTCATGCAGTTCACGTCCTTTTGTTTCCGCTAATTCGTTAATGTCGACGATACGTTCTGGCGAATAGTAGCCTGCGGCACGTTTTGCATTCATTTCTACTTGGGCATCCGGAGGGACCAGCTCATCTGGAATTGAGACGCGTTCAATGACTTCGATTCCCGATTTAATGAGGGCATCGTATTTCATATTGGACATCGAAACAAAACGGTGGATTTTAGTAATGCCAAGCCAGTGCAGCACATCAGACATAAGCTCTTGGAAACGCATGTCCTGGACTCCGGCAACACACTCTGTACGCTCAAAGTATTTAGCCGCTGTATCACCGCCTTTTTGGCGTTTACGAGCGTTATATACTAGAAACTTAGTGACTTCTCCTAAGGCTCTACCTTCCTTACGGTTATAAACAATAAGTCCTGCTCCACCTTTTTGCGCGGATTCAATACAGAGTTCAATGCCGTGAGTTAAATAAGGTCTGCAGGTACAAATGTCCGAGCCAAATACGTCAGAACCATTACACTCATCGTGAATACGACAAGTTAGCTCCACTTTAGGATCATGGATAGTCGTCACATCACCAAAGAAATAGGCAGTAAGCCCGCCAATTGGCGGTAAAAAGACATCAAGGTCCGTACGGGTTACTAATTCTGGGAACATACCTGCGGTTTGTTCAAATAGAGTACGGCGAAGGGTGGATTCTGAAACTTGAAAACGCTCAGCAATCCCTGGTAAATACCAAACAGGCTCGATGGCTGCTTTGGTTACGGTCACATCGCCTGATTCTTTTAATATCTTTCCATCTGGCTTGAGCCGTCCTTTCTGCATTGCTGTATGTAACTCGGGAATATTAATATGGGCTCTGGTTACTGCAATCGTGGGTCTGATGTCATAACCGGCCTGAATCTCTTCCGCAAATTCTGTGGCAACCATATGTCCCCAGGGATCTAATGAAATAATTTTTTGGGGATTATTCCATTGCGCGTGTGGCCCAATAGTTACTGGTGGGGTTGTATCGGTCAGATCCGGGACGTGTTCTGGATCTAAAACACCAGCGGCAACGGCAAGGGCTCGGTACACTGAATACGAACCAGAATGCGTACCAACGGCATTACGATTACGAATATTAGTTAAAGAGGCAATAATTGGTCCACGCTCTTTAGCGGTAGGAGCACCCCATTTAATTTTTAGTGAGGGGGCAGAGTGTACTGACGGATGAGAGGAGAGGACTATATGTCCTTTAGATTTTTTCTTAAGATCGTCGTGTGTCATTGTGTTAATCCTTTAATCGCCTGTTTATTGGAACTTATCATAGCAGAACCATTGCGGAGGTAAAGGGCTAAGTTGTTGATTTTAATTTGATCATAGTGTGTTGTTGTGGGCTTTTTGGCAATCAATATAACCGCTTATTATCACGTTATTTTGAACATCAGTCTTTGAACAAGGTATCGCTACTGGTTCATCGTTTATAGAGGATAGAATTCATATAAATGGACTTAAGGGGGGGGCGTTCTTGTTGGTGGTCATGAACGGTCACATCAATATTCTTCAATGGGTTCAGGCTGGTTTAGGCCCCCAGGTTCTCGCTCCCCAGGGCATCAGCAGGAACTAATTATTGTTCCTGCTGTTTTATGTAAGAGTTGTCTTGCTATTTTGTTCTCTTGCATGATGTAATTTGATTTACAGTCGTAATTTTGGATTGCGGCTTGATGAACTTCAAGGATCATTTAATGCCCATACCAGATCGCCGAATCGTATCTCCTTTTTTAATTTTTGTTGTGTTATTGCTTATGGTATTAATGCAAACAACTACGGATCAATACGTGCCTTCGTTACCAGCGATTACCAAGGTTTTTAATAGCAGTGAGGCGGCAATTCAAATGACGCTGTCTTTATTCATGCTGGGTTTAGGAATTTCTCATCTATTTTATGGGCCTTTATCCGATAAAATTGGTCGCAAGCCACCACTCATGTTTGGGATTGGTTTAAGTATTTTGGGTAGTTTATGCTGTTTTCTTGCTACCTCCGTTTGGATGTTGATTGTTGGGCGTTTTCTACAGGGGTTTGGAATTGGTTGTTGCAGTTCTGTAGGTCGTTCCTTAGTCAGGGATTTATTTACTGGAAAAACCCTGGCAAAAATTGGTTCTTATGTCGGGATTGTTAGTGTTTTTATTATCGTTGCTTCCCCTACCTTGGGCGGATACATCCAGGAGCAATTCGGGTGGCGCGCTAATTTTTTATTTTTATTGTGCTTTGGATTGGTGATGTGGGTGCTCGCGTTTTTTGCCTTGCCTGAAACCAACAAAAATCTTAATCCTGATGCGACCAAGTTTAAGGTAATGCGAGCCAATTTTTTTCTTTTATTAAGCTCTAAAGTATTCCTAGGTTATACCCTCTGCTCTTGTTTTGCCTGCGCGGGTATTGTTTCCTATCTGATTATCGCACCTTTTTTCTTTCAGGATGTTTTAGGATATACACCCATGGAGTTTGGTCAATTAACGGTTTTTATTGCTGCAGGTATTTGTGTTAGCGGCATTATTAATAGCCAGTTAGTGATGCGGAAAGGTATTTCTTATATGGTCTTTGTTGGGGCCTTGTTGATGACGCTGGGCGGGGTTTGTCTGCTGGGGCTCGCCTTGCTCGGTATCACTACAATATGGAGCATTATACTTCCAGTTGCTATATTTTGTATGGGGGCGGGTTTCACCTTTATTAATGCATTTGCGGGGGCGTTTCATCCGTTCCCACAGATGGCGGGCACCGTTGCTGCCTTGTATTCCAGTCTGCAAGATTTAACCGCTGCTTTAACGAGTGGCATTATTGCTGCAGTTAAAGGCTATGGGCAGTGGTCCTTGGCAATAATTCTATTGATTTTAGGGGCTTGCTCTATCTTGAGCTGGGTTCTCGCAGCTCGCGAAAATAAATGATTTAGCCTTGATTTTTCTAGGGTAATCAAGGTTTTCATAATGTCATTCCATATAATTCTTGCTTATTTTAAAGACAAATTACTGTTAATATAAGCCTCTATTCTCAGGAGAGCCTCATGTTATCAAAAGTGCAGTTGCTTCAGTTTATTGAGGAATGTCAAAAATTACCCCTTACCTTTTCTGCTTCACTAGATGAAAGAAAAATCTATTGGATGAGATTAGAAGCTGAAGTTGGTTTTGTTTTTTTTAAAAATTTGGCAGAGCAGTCTGATTTTGAAAACGAACAGGAGGCAATAGAACAACTTATTAGAAGATATTTTGCTGAACGAGGAACTTTATTCGGTGAAAAAAGCAGTATTGCCTATCTGAATCATCCTTTTGCACCAATCAATCAGCTGTGCCTGAGGATTGCTCAGGTAATTGCCAAACCTGAAGAATCGGTTTGGACGATTTTAATGCCTTCAGTCCAGAAATTATGCCGTTCCTTGGTGTTTTCATTTAAAGAAGACACAGAAGAGGAAGGGCATTTTCCTCTTGAACTCTATGGGTTAAACCAAACCCAGACGCAATTAATTCCCGTAGCCGAAATTTTTAGTCGAGCAAAAGTGAATACCAATGCGCTTTTTCCCGATTTTCAACAGGATTTAACAGCGCTTCAGTACACGCTAGGCGGGCGCGATTTTTTAACTCTGGAACAAATCGCTGGTGAAGCTGGTTTTCGCTATATGCGTGCGTTAAAGCAAAAACATAACCGACAATTCGATGATCAAAGTATTGGCTTTGCTATTAGCAAGTTGATTCGGGAGTTGAAACGGGGGGCTTCGGGGGATGCTGGGACAGAACTTGTTGCGGATAATGAGGTACTTGCTAGTCCCATCCAGACTTTTTATACCTTATGGAGATCTCTGCCTGAAAACATTCGGGCACAAGTGGCTCCTTTGAAATTGAAGCATTATGGTTACGCTAATGTTACTTTAGAGTGTTATTTTATAACTCTATTTGCACGCTGCCTCGGATGTGAGCTTACTGATGAAGAAGTACTGCTACAAAAGGAAGCAGATATTTTTCCCTGTGCGAATCAAATTTCAGACTCACTCGATGAATATTTAACCCAGCATGCGCAATTATACATCATCAAAATTAATGAACAGGAAACTGAGGTACAAGAGCATTCTGATTTGAAACTGTTACGTGATGAAGCATTAAAGGCTTTAAAAACACGTGGACAAAGTATGGGGTTGGATGACGATCAATTGTGGTATAAGCTGGTCCAGCTAATGACGTTCCTAGATTATTCTGTATCTGCTATAGCCCAGGTAATTGCAGGTGAAATACGGAAAATGCAAGATTTACTCTCGTTAATACCTATAAACCCACAATTATTTACAGCAATACTAGACTGTCTCCAGGAGAGATTAGGTCAGTTGTCTTTTAATGAAAAAAAGACATGCAAGGTATTACTCCATTTTTCTGCTGAAAAACAACAAATAATTATTCAAGCTAAATCCACGGCAATCGCGGAGCTCATTCGGGCTGAACCGGAACAATATGACTTGATTCACCAAGTCTTGAAACCAGAACTTTGGGACGATTTTGAGCAAAATTACTTACAGGCCATGTGTGATGGCATTAAAAGTGGTGGTGACTGTGTATTTTTAATGAGTGAGCTAAATGAGACTGCAGTTGTCGCTATGCTGACTTATTTACAACCAAGACTCCATGAACTATTTAACAATTTTGATTTTGCAAAACTTTTTACTTATCGAGTTAAAGTACAGCAAAAATTGTTGATTGATGCTCTTTTTGAACAACTAATTCAATGGTTTAGTCCCAATATTTATTCCCGCTGGGATCGATATTGGGAGTGGGATAGCAAAGTTTATTTTCTTAACCGATATTTAAATGGTAGAACAGATGTTACTGGTTTTGATGAGCTATTAAAGATGCTGGTGCAATGGGAGCGTAGGGCGTTAATGCATGCGGCTATGCTCGATCATTTTAAACCGCAATTAAAAATGTGGATAACCAATAGTCGGCGCTTAGAGTTATTGATTCAGAACGTATATATCAAGAGTAATACGTTACATGAGTTTTCTTCTTTAATAGATGATAGTGCATTATTCTGCCGTTGGCTTGATTTTCATCCTTCTGCTTTGCGGTCGAAAGCTATCTTCGCTGTGGACTTTAGCCAGTTTATTCGTTCTTTCAGTGAGTTTCACACTTTGGCTTCTCGGTTAGAAAAAGCAGAAGAGCAAATGGTAATTGAACGACTAGGTAATACCGTAACGTGTACCCCTGATGAATTGACACAAGTTATAGCGAATACAACGTCAGGTTTTATTAGGGCCTTGGAGGATTATCTTAGGGAGTACCGTAATTGTGGTGCTGTGCGGGTTGTAAATAATTTATTGAAAAAACTGCATAATCCAGAGGTGTCTTTAGCGGAACTCATTAAATTTTTTCAGTATGAAAAGAAAATGATTGGCTCTGAGTACGTTGGTTCTTCCTTTTTCTTTTTAACAGCGAGGAATAGTCGCTTACATACCTTATTGGAGCAATTTGTGAACGAGTCACAAGAACTGCTCGATGTAGTGCTGCGATTTATCCCTAATGATGGGCTTTTGCAAGGAAATATGTTGGAATTACCTGATAATATTAAGGCATTTATTGAGTGATTACATGATTTCTGTTCGCACTGGTACTCTTTATAAACAAAAAGCTTAATTTACATGTTGATGCCAGATTAAGGATTAATGCAGTGATAAGCATAAAGCTTATGTTCTTTATGCTTGAACGCATAGGTACGCGTAGGTAGTCTTTGGCATTGGGTAAAATGCTGAGCTAAACACACGCTACGGTCATAAATATCAATATATAACGCCTCTTTTAAGGTTTTGTCGCTAATCTGTTTATTAATCGTGGCACTCCATTGAGCATATTGATTTTGTTGTGTGTCACAACCTAAGGTATAAACCGCGGGATTATTTTTAAGGAAAAATAACATGCGTGCGGCAAACCAACCTGAGGTTAAAACGGGGCTGGTAAGTTGAGGATAATCTTCATTGAATTGTTTGATTAGATAGTAAGAGACAAGCTTTTTTGCTTTAACGATAGGGAATGCATAGGTATTATCGATAACAATAAAAAAGCTTATTAGAGCATAGATTCCAATCAACGCGCTGGCCAATTTACGATAGGGAAAGATTTCAAAACAATATCCTAGCAATAAGGCGCTGCTAATCAGGTAAGGCGCTAGCCAATACTCTCGAATTTCTGCTTTACTTGCTGTGTATAGGTAAAAACACAGAAAGGTAAGGCTCACAATCCGACATAGTTTTACGATTAACTCTTTATTCGTATCCAATTTTCTTGTTCCCCACAAAAATGGGGGAAGAAGCATCACATTTAAACAGGGAAGAAATTGGGTGACGAAGGTTTTTCCTGCATTAAAGAAGGGATTTACTGCAGTACTTAGCTGATGGGTAGTCAGTTGATAGATAAACGACTGCCATTGATTTTGATAATTCCAAATAATGACAGGGCTAAAAATAGCGATGGAGAGCAATAAGGCTAGGTAAACGTGTTTGTTTTTAAAAATTGAACGATATGGGCTGGAGATTAAGAAAATAAGCAGGGCGAGGATTAAGACGATACCGGAATATTTTGAAAGCATCATTAGGCCGGCACTGGCTCCTATAAAATAGAGCTCTTTATAGTTATTGGTTTTTAAGAATTTTACGGTGTAATAAAGGGTTAGAGCCCAAAATAGGGTTAGCGGGGTGTCATAGGTGGTTTGTTTTAATATATCCAGGGTGACTAGTGGGGAAAATAGCCAGGAGAGTGTGGCAATGTAGCTGCTTTTTTTTGATAAGAAAAAGCGCGCAGTTTTATAGATAATCCAACTGGTAAGTGCGGTATTCGCAATGCCTACGAGGCTCAACGCAAAAAGGGTATGGCCAAATGCTAAGGTGGCTAGCTTGATAAGATAGGCAATCATCGGGGAGCCATCGTAATAAGACAAGGCGAGATGACGACTCCATTCCCAATAATAGTAGGTATCAAATGATAATAAATTGATAGGCGCAAGTCCTAATAGCACCACGAAGTAGAGAGCCAGAAGAAGACAAGTAGCACGTGTGTAGGTCATAGAATTAGCGGTCGCCTTTAATTGTTGAGTGCAAGCTTTTCTCCCCAGATATGGCGAGAGTAGGTGAAATAATTTAAAAGGGACATTAAACCAATACCAACGCCCATGATTATATTTTCTTGCAGTGCTCCATCACCAAAACACAAGACGCCCAAGCGTAGCCAATAGCTTTGTAAGTAGATAATACTAATTGAATAAATCGAAAAGAGGGCGAGCCGTTGCATTTTTAGCGCACGTGATACGGAGTAGCGCGTGCGAAAAGTAATTTTATTATTCAAAATAAAGTTATTAATGATGGCTGCCAATACGGCAAGCTGCGAGGCACTAAATGGTGACAGATGCAGGTAGTTACGTAGCAGGTTATAAACTCCAAATTGCACTACCATGCCCATGGAACCCACCAGGCACATTTTTAAATAACGTCTGAGTTCGTAATAGCGAAGGGTAAAGACAACCCGTAACGAGTCAGAAATGCTATTTTTGGGGAGTTTACTTTCTCCTAAATCCCGATCAATGAACTCTATGGGAAACTCGCGAATTCGCGCTTTATTTTTGTGGAGTAACCATAATAGCTGTAACTTGTAAGCATAATGATTCGTTAAAAATTGTTGTGGAAGTATTTTTAATAAGTGCTGACGACGTGTCGCACGAAAGCCACTAGTAAAATCTTTATATTTGGGCGTAAGCATCGCTCTGGCAATGTAGTTACCTAAAACGGAAAATAATTTACGATGAAACGCCCAGTCTTTAGGAATACTTCCACCTGGGACATATCGACTGCCCACAACACAATCGCAGTGTTCTAATTGTTCTAAAATCGGGCCAATATATTTAGGTTGGTGGGATAAATCGGCATCAAACTCAAAAATAATATCTGCATTCATCTCATCAAGGGCATAGTTCATAGCCTGCAGGTAGGCTGAGCCTAATCCTGATTTGGCTGATTCCGAGCACAAATGTAACCGTGGATAGTGTGCTTGTAATGATTGAACAATCACCTGAGTATTATCAGTAGAGGCGCTATCAAAAATTAATATATGCAGCTCATAATTAGGAATAGGGCTGGTGTCAGCAAAGACTTGCTCTATAGTGGTTTCAATGACCGAGGCTTCATTGTAGGTCGGGATAATGACAACCACTTTTTCCTTGGTTAATAACGCATCCATGTGTGCATCAAGAGCATCTGATTTATTTGCTTCGAGAGTCAATTTTATATCCGACTGAGGATTATTTTGGCTAGAGTGTATCAATTAATTTTTGGAAAAAAAAGGTGTGTATTTATTCCAGCAGGAGGGGGATATAAAATTTATAAAGCTTGCATATCACCTCCTTTTTGCAAGGTGTTTATTGTCTCTTAACACGAGTACTCCTCCTTAAAGCGGGTGAACTCAAATTGGATCCAAAAACAACTTCCTTTTCCAATTTCAGATTCAAATCCTATGCTTCCATTCATTTTTTCTACCATTTGTTTGCAGATATGCAATCCAAGCCCAGTCCCTTCTTTGGTATTTTTATGGGAAGAATCATCTTGAGAAAATGGGGTAAAGATCCTGTTATGGAATTCTTTTGAGATCCCTATACCGTTATCTTCTACACGAATACAAACGGAATTTTCTATGCACGAGGATTTTATTACCACGGAGCTTTTGGGGGGGGAAAACTTAATGGCATTGGAAAGAATATTGGTCATTACTTGCTCAAATCTGTCTGCATCAACATTGATATAAATTTCTGAATCTACAGGTTCAGCACAAATGATTACATCATATTTATCTGCATAAGCCTGGTTTAAGTTTTTTGTTTGTTTTAACAGCTCGGCAAGATTTTCCTTTTGAATGGCAAATCTCATTTGACCGCACGCTATTTTATTCATATCCAGCATATCATTAATTAACAAAATTAAGCGTTCGCAATTATCATTTGCAATGTTTAACAGATTATGGATTATTGGGGATAATTCTTCTGCCATATCATCAAGAATAAAGCCTAGAGATGCACGAATAGAGGTAATCGGAGTACGTAACTCATGACTTATCATCGAAACAAATTCATTTTTTATATTTTCTATTTGTTTTCGTTCCGTGATATTTTCAATAACGCCGAGATAACCTGTAATCACTTGTTCTTGATTTTTTAATGGGGTTGCTGTGAGTCGAACTGGAAAACGAGAGCCATTTTTTCTAATAAAGGTCCATTCTCCCTCATCCGAACCGAAGCGTTTTGCTTTCTCCACAAATACATCAAAGTGAGGGGCTATCGTATAACCTAATTCATCACTTAAATCGGTTGCTTTTTGGATAATTTCTTTAGGGTCATGCCAGATAGCAGGGGTTTCTTTTCCTATTATCTCATGAGCGCTGTAGCCTAATTCATTTTCAGCGGCATGATTGAAAACAGTTACTACGCCTGAGGCATCTGTAGCAATGATGATGTGTTTTGCACCGGTTAAAATGGCATTTTTTAATTTGTTAGATTCTTGTAGTGCGATCTTGGCGTTAACTCGTTCATTAATATCAGCAACAGAGCCTGCCATTCGAATCGCATTACCAAATTGATCCCATGTTGCTTGGCCACAGGCGTGAAACCAACCAAAATTTCCTTCTTCATCTTTAAACCGATATTCAATATCATAAGGACCATTATGATGTAGATGGTCATTCAGCATTTTTGCTGTTTCATCTTTGTCATCAGGATGCAAATTGCTCATAAAATAATCCATGTTTGGAATTTGTAATTTATTTTTAATTCCAAACATTTTTTTTAATTTATCTGACCAATACATTTTGTCTTCGTTTATTTTCCAGTCCCATAATCCAACACTCATTCCATCGACAACCAAATTATAACGCTCCTCGCTTTCTTTCAATTTTTTATGAGAATCTTCAAGATATAATGATTTAAGGTGGGAGATCATTATAGAGCGGAAAAAAACCGCCAAGAGTAACGCAATAATTAAGTTAGATATTAAAATCATCAACGGTAATTGGTTTTTTTGGTATTTAATAAATTGTTTTGTAGGAATTAATTGTAAAGTCCACGTATTTTTACCAAAGCTAATTTCCTTTGAGAAGGCAAAGTCACTTTCGATTGGAGTATTAATTTTATTTTGGAAGTAAACCTGGGCTCCTTGACTTAAGGTAATGTGGTAATTATGAAGTAGCGATTGGGGAATGCTTTGATTAAAAAACTCACTGATAGAAAATATTCCTGCAAGTAAGCCACCAAATTGCTGATTAATGGTTAACGGAAAATAAACAGTAAATGCATTACGCCCTTGTGTCAACGTGAACGATCTCACGTTAGCCAAATTATTGGTGGTTGTTACATTTTTCAAAGCAATATCTGCAGATGAAATATTCATACCGATAAGATTCTTGTTGTCCTCCAATGGCTTCACCCAACGAATACGGTAGGTTGGATCAATCCATTCAACAGTATGGAGACCTTTAAGGGTATCAATATAATTGGTAGCATCCATGCTCCATATCTTATACGGAGTCCCCTCAGCTTGTTCCCAGCGTCGCGCCATACGCTCTAACGCATTAATACCACTTTGTAACTGGGCTTTCACTAATAAATCGATTGTGTTTAACTCACTTATAAGCAGTTGCTCTAAATAATAGGACTGATTATTTTCCAGAATCAGGTATAGTTTGGTTGCTCCAAACGATAAAATAATAAAAATAAATGCAGGAAATAAATAACCCTCTCTACTTGCTAACCATTCTTGAGTAGAGGTCTTTTTCATCGCATTAATAAACAGAAATAAGGCAAATACCGCGCTAAACAAAAAACCACAAACCAAAATAATGAGAGGGAAGTAACTTTTTTCAGTTGCCTCAAACAAGGGGGTACTTTCCCAAACGATGAGCCATTGTTTTTGCATTACGTTGATGACACTGCTTTGTTTAAAAACACTAGGATATACCTGAATATTTTTGTCACTTTGGTAAATTAAATTCGTTTGGTGCGGTTTGTTCCCTTCATAAATTTTTACATTTAAGTAGCGATTTTGGTTTTCTGTTAACTGGCTAATAAAATTTCTCGCCAGTATCGCTAAATACACCCATCCGCTGTGCGTACCGTACTGTGATGAAGAACTTAGATGAATAGGGTGTAAAATTAAAAATCCTGCGGTTTTTTGATCATCCTGTACCAATTGAAGGCTGTCGCTAATCGTTGTTTTACCTGTTTCGCGAGATAATAATGCGGCATTTAGTCGTCTTTTTTCAAATGCAATATTTAGACCTAGCGCATTTATATTTTCCTTCTGTGGTTCAATGTAGGTAATAATAAAGTAATTAGAGCCAGAATACGATTGAGGATAAAGCTTGAATTTTTTATCGCCATCTAAACGAACTTGATTGACAAAAGGAGTTAGCTCCTTTTTTTTGACAGACAGGATTAAGCCTAATCCTTCAATACCGATTAAATGCTGCGCATCGACTAATGTTTTAGCATAGTTTTTCCAAATTGAGCGAGATATTTGAGGTGATGCCTTTAAAAAAGCCGCAGTAGCTAATAATGTATTTTCATAGTTGGTAAAATTACTAAGTAAAGAGCGCTTGTTTTCAGCAATTAAAGTCTGAAATTTGCTAAGGGATTGTTCATAGGCTTCTACTGAAAAAATCCTCCATAAATAAAATGTCACGCTTAAACTCATTAAAAGAGTTAGTATGCCGAAAGAGGACAGGGTATTTAATACATGCCCCTTCCAAGTGGTTTGATTTTCTTTTAAGGGCAGGATAAGGATCAGTGGAAAAAAGACAAGCACACCTAATGTATCCCCAGACCACCACGTAAGCCAGCTGTTTACTAGAAGTTCCTTAGTTATAATTCCGTTTGTATAAAGGCAAAAAACGCCAATAGTCGCAGCAATAAGGCATGCCACAGGAGCGCCTAGAAGAAATACTTTGGTGATTTGGCTCGAACGATTCATGTGTAATGGAAGTCCTACAAAATGTCGTATAAGCGAATAGCCTGCTAAAGCTTGTATTGTTGAGCCAATCGCTATTCCACTCGCAGAGATTATATTAGGTAAAATAAATCCCACATCGGGCGTATAGATTCCTGAGAGGCGACTGTTTAATACAAAAGAACCAATGAAGATCCCTGGCCAGAGATTAGAGCCATGAGCAATCAGTACGCCCAAGGCTATACCTGATGGTGGCCATATTATGGTTGCATAACCAGGAGGAATTGCCAAGTAAAGACCAAGTTTCCCCATAATAAAATAAAGAAAAGCAAGGAAAAACAATTTGAAGGCATAAGCGTTATATAGAGGGCGTTGCGGTGGCATGAGGTTAATGCATCCTTGTATTAAACAATATGGGGTATTTTTTTTCCAAAAAGCACGCTTAGTATTCTTTAAACATATCCGGGGTATCTGGTGGCACAAGCACTGCTTTTTTTGCCTGAGTTAGTAAGTCGGTAGTCTTCTTTTTGTTTACAAAATCCATCCCGTTTTGCAATATACTGGAAAAGATTTTATCTAATTCGCGGAGTATTTTACTCAGCTCTTTATACCCATGGGTGCCACTGGAGCCAGATAAATCATGTATTTCTCTATAACAGGTACATAGGCCATCCTCATCTGACTCTGATTCAGTTATTTGTAACCATGTTATCTCTAAGGCTACAATTCGTGGATGCAGTTTTTTAACATAATCTTTATGGATTGCTGCTAGAATTTTATTGGTCTCTTTGTCCATTTTATCTTTCGTTTATTAGTAGTCGTTTTTTACTTTGCTCATATTCAAGTTGCATAAATTTACGTTTGATTAGTAAATTTTTGATGCGTGCAAGAAGCTCTTGTTCAACTAGTGGTTTTACTAAATAATCATCGATACCCACGTGAAAAAATTCTATTCTTCGAGATAAATTATCTGAGCCTGTAGTGATAATAATTGGGATGATGGAGTTAACGGTATAATTAGAGCGTAAACGATAAATGAGAGACAGTACACTTTCGTGACCATCGACCAATACATCAGAAATTATCAAGCTGATCTGATTATGCATTATAAAATCAAATACCCCATCTGTACCGGTGAAATGAGAAACTTTTGCTCCTGCCGCGTTTAGTATTTTAATCACTTTTTCTGCTTCATTTAATTCATCTTCGATATAAAGAATATGGCATTTCATCGATGGGTTGTTGATTAATTTTTGAGCTGCGAAATTTTCAAGCTGATCATAAATAAGTTTGATATTATTTTTGGATAATATTTCAGTGATTCCCCGTGATAAGGCTTGTCTAATATGATCATTAGACAATGAAGAGGTGGTTGTTAAAAAAATAGGCGTTTCATTAGATACCCAGTGTTCGCATCGACATTTTTCGGCAAAATCCATCCCAAAACCATCGTTGAGCTCATTGGCTACCAAAACCATATCGAATTCAGAATTTTTAATCTCTTTTGTCGCTTGCTTTACCGTTTCAGAAAGTGTTATTTCATAACCTAATTTTGCAAATAAATTACCAATAACTTTTCTAAAAATACGACTACTATCAATTATCAAGACATTCATTGTCAGATTTTCCTTTTCGCTTCCGTTCCACTAATAGTATAGTCAAGAATAGTTATCAATGTAGAACAACATTAACTAAATAAGGACGTGATGCGATGACTCCAGAGTTACAAAAGATACTTTATGCTGAAGATGACAAAGATATTCGAACTATTGTAATGACGATTCTACAGCGAAAAACCAATTACCAAATAGAGTGTTGTGATACAGGATTAAAGGCACTGGAAATTGCTCAATGGTTTGTGCCTGATTTAATTATATTGGATGTTAATATGCCGGATATGGATGGAATAACCACGTTTCAAGCACTCAAAACTATTGAGTTGTTAAAGAAGGTGCCGGTAATTTTTATGACTGCAAAAGTTCAAAATCATGAAATAGACAATTACTATGATTTAGGTGTCAATTATGTGATTGTTAAACCTTTTAGTCCAAAAGAACTTGTAGAACTCATTCAACAAACCTGGAATAAATCAATAACTGCTTGTTCGGAGTAATTATTTTAAAATCAATGTCTCTATTATCTTTTAGGAGAGCCTATATTTTTTTATTTCTGATCTATACTCAATTGTAAATAATAATCAATGCAATGACTTGAGACGAACTTTAGCTAAGTTAATTATTTGATTTTGATTTGATTTCGTAAGACCAGCACTTTTATGTATGGGCTCATTTTCAATAATTATTCTAGTTAGTTTAATTGGTGGTTATGGGGCACCAATAATCTGTATGAGGCATTACGCACGGAATAGAAATTATGACGGATCAAATAGACGAAGACGAAGAAATCATTCAAGAGTTTTTAATTGAATGTGGCGAGCATTTAGATATCTTAGATAATGGCTTGGTTATTATTGAGCAAGATCCATCTGATAAAAAAACATTATCTTCTATTTTCAGATCCATACATACCATTAAAGGTGGTTCGGGGATGTTAAGTTTTAACAAGCTCGAACGACTGACGCATAGTGCAGAAAATCTATTGTCTTTGTTAAGAGATGGCAAGCTGAATCTCAACACCAATATGATAACTGTATTATTAAGTACGATGGATGCGGTACGTACGATGCTAAAAAGCATTTCAGTAACGGGAGCTGATGGAGAGAATTTATATAATGATGTAATTGAAAACATCAATCACTTAATTGAATCGCCTGAATCTGCAATAACCACAAAAACAGTGGGAGAGTCCCAAGTCGTAGCATCGGTTGAAGATAAAGAACTTACAGAACCACTCGTAGTTAACGAGTTACCCTCATCTGCTCCAGCACTTGAAATAAGTACCGATATCATTTCAAGTTCACAAGAAGCATCAGTCCTCATTGAAGAAAAAATAGATCCCTCCACAAGCGTGATTCAAGAGGATATCCAACATGCTGAATCAAAAACGAATATGCTCAATGAAGCCAGTATTCGTATTAATGTTGATCTTCTTGACAAGTTAATGAATTTAGTTGGTGAATTAGTATTATCACGAAATCAAATATTGCAATTTGTATCGACTATTTCTGACTCAAATTTTATTACTGTATCACAAAGGCTTAATTTAATTACTTCAGAACTTCAAGAAGGTGTAATGAAAACCAGGATGCAGCCTATTGGGAATGTCTGGGGTAAATTTATACGTGTGGTTCGTGATTTGGCAACCAGCTGTAACAAACGGGTTAATTTAGAAATGTATGGCAAAGAAACAGAACTCGATAAGACCCTAATCGAAGCAATTAAAGATCCCTTAACTCATATTGTTCGTAATTCTGTCGATCATGGTATTGAAACCCCTGATGTACGCAAAGCTGCGGGCAAGCCTGAAGAAGGAACTTTGAGCCTTAAGGCGTATCATGAAGGGGGGCATGTCCATATAGAAGTTTATGACGATGGTGGCGGGATTTCCGCAGAAAAAGTGAAGGCAAAAGCATTGCAGAGGGAGTTAATCACCGGGGAACAAGCAAATCGTATGAGTGAGAGAGAGGCTCTGAATTTGATTTTTTTACCTGGCTTATCTACTGCGGAACGCATAACGAATGTTTCCGGTCGTGGAGTGGGTATGGATGTGGTTCGCACTAATATTGAACGCATTAATGGAACCATAGAACTTCAAAGTAAACCAGGTCAGTTTACCCTCTTAAAAATTAAAATACCTTTAACTCTTGCTATCATCCCTGCATTAATCGTGACCTGTCAGGAAAACCGATATGCGATACCACAAAGTAGTTTACTGGAACTTGTGCATCTTGAGCCTGAAGACATCAAAGCCAACGTACAGTTTATTAAAGATACCCCTTTATACCGGTTGCGAGGAAAACTATTGCCATTGGTTTACCTTGCCAAGGAACTTGAATTAGTAGATGACCCCACTACGGAAAATACCAGGTCCAGTATTAACATCGTTGTCTTGCAAGCAGGAGAGGTGCAATTTGGCCTGGTTGTTGATCATATTAACGACACCCAAGAAATTGTTGTGAAACCGTTAAGTAAACTCTTAAAAAATCAATTTGCTTTTTCCGGGGCAACGATTATGGGCGACGGGAAAATTTCGTTGATCCTTGATGTAACAGGATTTGCCCGTAAAGCCGGTTTGTTATCATCTAATTTAGAGGCAAAAAGGTTAAAACAAGTCACTCAAATACAAGAAGATCCGAGCCAGAAGCAGGCGCTTCTCCTTTTACGTGCAGGCATTGATAAATTAATGGCTGTACCCATGAGCAAGGTCCAACGAATAGAAGAATTTATGATATCCAGCATTGAGACTGTTGGTGAGCAAGAGGTGGTGCAATACCGTAAATCGATTATGCCTTTAGTTCATCTGGGGGAGTTTATTAATCAATCAAGACTGGTAAAAGAAGAGAATGAGAAAGTTCAAGTCGTTGTTCATTCTTTGGGGGAAAGGAATTTTGGCCTCATTGTCGACCATGTTTACGACATTGTGGAGGGTAATTATGAGGTACATAATCATATTAAAAGAAAAGGGATTTTAGGAACTTCCATCATTGAGGAAAAAGTAACGGAAATCCTGGATATAGATTTCATTATAAATAATGTATTGCCCCATTACTTTAATCATACTATTTCAGAGACTGAATTATGAGTGAATCACGCCAGATATGTACTTTCTATGTAGATAAATTTTTCTTTGGAATTGATGTCAATAAGATCCAAGAGGTAATTCGCTATCAGGAAATGACTTCTATCCCACTCACGTGCGATGTGATTAGAGGAATCATTAATATGCGTGGGCAAATAGTTACGGCTATAGATATGAGAAAAAGGCTTCTTTTTTCTGAGTTATCAGATGAGATAAAGCCTACAAATATTGTAATACAAACCGATGATGACCCCGTAAGCCTTTTGGTAGACAGTATCGGGGATGTTATCAATATTCCAAATGATTTCTTTGAGGTGCCTCCTGAAAATTTGAATGGTGCTATTCGGCAAGTATTAAAAGAGGTCTGTCAATTTGAAAAGCAGTTATTGCTCATACTCGATCTGGAACAAGTACTTCAATTACATGAAATGGAATCGAATTAATTTAAATAGAAACACATGTTAAGGACAAAAAATGGCTATCAAAAAAATGGATTCAAGCATTACTAATGCAGACTCAAAAAACAAGAAAGCAGATAAAGAGAGTGAACATGACAGCCTTAGAGAGAAATATGAATTACTCCATAAAGAACATGCAGCCTTATTACGTGTTATTAATCTGACGAGCATTGTTTCTGTAGCCGATAACAGAGGAAATGTTTTAACTGTAAATGATAAATTGTGCGATGTATCCCAATACAGCCGTGAGGAGTGTATCGGTCAGCCCCATAATATGTTTCGTCATCCCGATATGTCGAAGGCAGTATTCAAAGAAATGTGGGCAACGATTGGCACGGGTAAAATATTCCGCGGAAAAATTAAAAACAAAAAGAAAGATGGAACCCCTTATTACGTAGACGCGGTTATTTCTCCTGTTTTAGGTGACGATGGCAAGCCAATGAGTTACTTGGGCGTGCGCTATGAAATTTCTGAATATGAAACTAATTACAATTATTTAAAAGCCTTATTGGGGGCTATCAACTCCAGTTATGCAATGATCGAATTTGAGCCTAATGGTACGGTCATTTCGGCTAATGAAAACTTTCTCAAGCTTATGGGCTATTCCTCAATAGATGAGCTTTCCGGGAAACACCACCGAATATTTATAGATAAAGAGGAGTCTCAAAAAGAAGCTTATAGCAAATTTTGGGATGAGCTATCTCATGGTAAATCGTTTAAAGGGGAATTCAAACGCATTACCAAAGATGGGGATGAGGTGTGGATTAATGGTATGTATGCCCCTATGCTCGATGACATGAATCGAGTGATAAAAGTTGTGAAGCTCGCCAACGATGTTACGTTAGAGAAAAAACGAGAGCTTGAATTGATGAAAAAAGTAGATTCTATTTTAGAGGTGGTCAATGCCGCGAGTGAGGGGGATTTAAGTAAAGAGATCATCGTTAATGGCAATGAACCGATTGATCTTGTCTGCGTGGCTCTAAAAAAATTTATGGGAGCTTTGCATCATGATTTAAGCTTAATTTCTACAAATATTGAAGCGTTAACCAGCTCCTCTGATGAACTCAATGCTATTGGGCAACAAATGGCCGGCACTGCTGAGGAAACCTCCATACAATCCACCATTGTTTCTACCTCGGTTAATCAAGTCAGCCAAAACATTCAAACGGTTGCTGCGGGTATTGAAGAACTTGATGTCAGTATCAAAGAGATTGCTAAAAATGCATCTAATGCAGCTCAAGTTGCTACGCAAGCAGTCAATCTTACGGATGATGCTAATCTAACGATGGCGAAACTAGGTGACAGTAGTATGCAAATTGGGAATGTTGTTAAAGTGATTACTTCTATCGCTCAGCAAACCAATTTACTTGCTTTGAATGCTACTATTGAGGCAGCTCGCGCAGGTGAGGTGGGTAAAGGATTTGCCGTAGTAGCTAATGAAGTTAAAGAGCTTGCTAAAGAAACAGCCAAAGCAACGGAAGATATTAGTCGTAAAATTGAAACAATACAGTCCGATACTCAAGAGTCTGTAGTTGCAATTACCAAGATCAGTACAATTATTAAAGAAATCAATGAAACTCAAAACACTATTGCCTGTGCTGTCGAGGAGCAAAGTGCAACCACTAATGAAATCGGTCGGAGTGTTTCTGAAGCCTCTCAAGGAGGTATCGAGATTTCTGAAAATATACATGGAGTGGCTCAAGCCGCAAAAGACACTGCGGAAGGCGCAAGCAATAATCAACTGGCTTCTGAAGAGCTGACAAAAATGGCGGCTGATTTGAAGAAAATTATGGCCCAATATACGTTTTAAATCCTTATTGTTACGGAATATGCTAAAAAAATAGGGGTATTTATGAAGAAAGTATTGTTGATAGATGACTCTAGATCCGCTCGTACCTTGTTAAAGCGTATTTTTATTGGACTAGAGAAATGGGATGTTAAAGAGGCGGGAAATGGGCAAGAAGCTTTAGATCAATTACATGCTGGTGAAACATTTGACCTCATCTGTATTGATTGGAATATGCCTGTTATGGATGGTCTTGAATTCATTAAAGCCGCTAAAAAAACAGTGGGATTAGAATCCACCTGGATGATGATGGTTACTACAGAAACAGAAATGAGTAACATGCATAAAGCAATGGTTGCCGGGGCTAATGAGTATGTTATGAAGCCTTTTACTAAAGAGGTGATTTTAGGAAAGCTCGAAATGATGGGATTATTAGCAGAATATTAATGGAGTTTTTAAGAGTAGCTTAATATGAAAAAAATCAGGGTGATGATCATTGATGACTCGGCATTAATGAGACAAATTATTAACAAACTCATATCGAAGGATCCAGAAATAGAAGTTATTGCCTCTATTAGCAATGCTGTATATGCTTTAAATATGATCAATAGACTTAAACCCGATCTGGTTACCCTGGATATAGAAATGCCTGAAATGGATGGGCTAACTGCGTTAACTGAACTAAGAAAAACACATCCTACCCTTCCTGTAATCATGTGCAGCACTCTTTCACTTAAAGGGGCTGAAGTGACGATAGAGGCTTTGGAACGAGGGGCAAATGATTATGTAACCAAACCCACTTCTCAAAGCTCTCGACAGGAGTCTTTTGAGTCCATGGGAACAGAGTTACGGTGTAAAATTCATGGACTCATGAAGCAATACGTATCCCCTGCATCATCGTTAGTTAAAAAGGAGATGCCTCGAGGCCTGACCGCAAATCCTCTTACTGGTCCGATTGACATCGTGGCAATAGGTATTTCTACTGGTGGGCCAAATGCTTTATCTACCTTAATTCCTAAGTTCCCCGCTGATTTTCCGGTACCCATTCTTATTGTGCAGCATATGCCGGCTCTCTTCACCCGTATGCTTGCTGAAAGCTTAGATAAAAAAAGCGCGATTAACGTGAAGGAGGCTGTTGATGGGGATGTCTTAAAACCGGGCTACGTCTGGATTGCTCCTGGGAACTTCCACATGACATTAGCTAAAGGACATTTTAATTATATAGTACGCTTGAACCAAGAGGCTCCAGAAAATTCATGCAGACCCTCGGTTGATGTACTTTTTAATTCTGTAGCGCAGCACTTTAAGAGCCATGCTCTCGCTGTTGTGATGACAGGCATGGGGCAAGATGGTCTGCTAGGGTGTAAATCCATAAAGGAGTCTGGGGGCCGAGTTTTTATACAAGATGAAGAATCTAGCGTTGTATGGGGAATGCCTGGTGCTGTAGCAAAAGCAAATTTAGAAGATGAAATTTACTCTTTAGACGCAATAGATAAGGCAATTATTAAATCAATAAACCAATTTAGGGTCTCTAAATGAGCAATAATCCTAACTTTATATTTTTACAACAATTTATTAAAGAACAAACCGCTATTGTTATTGATTTAGGAAAAGAATACTTGATAGAGGCTAGATTAGGTCCTGTTGCAAAAGAGTTGGGGTTTCCTTCTATTGATGTTCTTCTCGAAGAGGTTCGAATCAAGCAAAATGATAAATTGAAAACTCGAGTAATTGATGCGATCACGACCAATGAAACATTTTTCTTTCGTGACATTTATCCTTTTGATTTTTTGAAGAATCAAGCGGTACTCGATGTAATAGAAAAAAAGAAATCAGAACGAAAACTAAATATTTGGTGTGCTGCTGCGTCAAGTGGTCAAGAACCCTATACGATTGCGATGATCTTAAAAGACTATGCTGCAAAGCTCGAGGGATGGACCATTAATTTTATAGCCAGTGATCTTTCCGAAACCATGTTAGAAAAAGCGAAATTGGGCATGTACAACCAATTAGAAATAAACAGGGGACTGCCTATGCCTTATTTAGTGAAGTACTTCGAAAAATCAGGTTCTTCCTGGCAGATAAAGCAAGAAATTCGCAATATGATTAAGTTTCAAAAAATTAATTTAAAGCATGCATGGCAATTAGCACGTATGGATATAATTTTCATGAGGAATGTTTTAATTTATTTCGACCTTGATACTAAAAAAGATATTTTTAAGCGTTTGGAATTTGTTTTAAATCCTGATGGATATTTATTTTTAGGCGGCTCAGAAACCCTGTTAGGTATTAGCGATAATTTTGAACGTTTAAAAGTGGAAAAAACCCCTTGTTATCAACTCAAGAAAAAACATTAATTTAGGTGGCTTATGGATACTAATAATTTATCAACCTGGCTCGATGCTTCGATTGGCGCTTTTTATGATTTTGGTGTACAGAATTTTTTTATCGAAGAACATTCTGAACCTCAAATTAACTATATAAATCTATTGAATGAAATTAGCGATCTGAATGGCTCAAGTATTGAGTTAAACATGGATGGTAAAAAGATCAATGTATTTTTCTTGTCGCAACAAGAGACGCTTGACTATATTGCTAATCGTATTTTATGCAATGATGAAAATGAACGACTTGATGAGGCTGATGTAGTTGATGCGATTAAAGAATTGACTAACATCATCGCTGGTGGGGTTAAAAATCGCCTTAGTGCCGAAGTTGAAGGAGAAATCCTGTTGGGTTTACCTTCTTACATCGATAAATACTTTATCAATGAAGACCAATTGGTTTATACCTTAGGTCATTTTAATTTTGATAATAGAGATATTTATATTTTAATAGAAAAAATATCTCTACTTAATTAAGCTTGTCACACAGCAACTGTGGGCTATACTTGTGCCTACAGTTTTGTACCCAGCGTTAATGTCACCGATTCCATAGAGTGCTCAGCTTTTTTTCTAAAATGCTGCAGGTACGGTTGGACTGAATGGAACTCAAATGCCTCTTTGGACTCAAAGCATTCAGTCATGGTGAAGATACTGGAATTTTCCACATTTTGATGCAGATTATAGCTGATGCATCCAGGCTCTGCTCGGGTAGGTTCCAGCAGGGTTAACAAGGCTTTATAGAGCTCCTCTTCCTTGCCAGGTTTGGAGGTAAATTGCGCAATGCAGAGAAAGTTTGCCATTATTCATTCCTTAGTTATGGCTAATAATAGAAATCTCATTTTCGGAGATTTCTATTAAGCATGCAATAATTGTTTAAAATTTACTTTGAATTGAAACCGCTTTTTCACATAGATTGCGTAAGGCGGTGGCTATTTGTTTGGCTTCATTGCTACCCAAATGATAGTCTTTTTTAAATTTTACTGGATCAGTAAAGTTCAGCCAGACTTCTCCCTTTGGGTCTTCGGTAACCATGATTCTTAAGGGTAAGTCTAAGGCTACTGCCGGATTTTCTTGCATTAAGGCGGTGCCTTTAGCGGGATTGCCTATAATTAGGACCTCAGTGGGTAATAAGGATTGATTGACTTTGCAGGCTTCGGTACGGTGATCGATATGGGCAAAAATTTTGCCCCCTTGTTTGTTTACTATAGCGCTTAATCGCTCAATAGTTTGTCGCACTGAATAGGGGCTTTGTATCGTTTCTGCCTTTAGACCACCATCCATTGCCGCTAATTTAATATCAAAGGCTGCGGCAATTTTACGGGCTAACATATCTAGATCCACTAAGTTTTCTTTATTGGCCAAGAGCGTCACGCAGACTAATTCACTTGCTGCGGTAAAACGACTTAAAAAAGCGGAAAACCCGGGGATAGTTCCTTTTATATGCATCAGTCCAGGATGGCCGGGAAATGACCAGCCCGCATTTCCTGAGATTTTTTGTTGATTATCCAACATTGGGCTTTGATATAAGAAGGCTCTATTTTCGGCATTTTTAACGAGAATGCCGCCCGCCAGGCCAATATCCCAAAGGCTAATGTCTTCAGCAGATGCGATGATGCCGCTATTGGCAAAAGAGGATGTCCAGCTTACTTCGGGGGCGATTGTATTGTCAGCCGAATGCCCAACAGCCGGTTCTGCAGGATCAACAAAAATTGGATTTTTTAAAAATTCGCTATGTTTAAATGGGTTGGTACCATTGCCGGTTTCATTTTCCAACGACGATAAGGTATTGATAAAAAAGGTGCGCTGTAATCCCATACGTTCAATTTGATTTTTAGTTACATAGGCTTCATAGCTCATACCACTGGCTTGTTCTACAATAAGTCCGAGTAGATAAAAATTAGAAGCACTAATTTGGCTCTCAGTTCCTGATGGAAATAATAACGTCTGGTCCTTAATAAGGTTAATAATTTCTGTAGCAGTATATTGATGGTGATAAGAAAAGCCTTTAACGCTGGTATAATCAGGTATTCCGGAACTGTGAGTTATCAAATGGCGAATACTGGTTTTTTCCCACGCTCGTGGTGCGGATGAAGGTAGATAGCCTATTATGGAATCCCCCACGTCTAATTTCCCCTCTTCTTGAAGCTGCATTATCGCGACAGCCGTAAATGCAGTGGTTATTTGCCCTACATTAAACAGCGTACGGGTTGAAACCAAGCGCTTAGATTGAGTATCCGCTAATCCATAGCCAACTGCACGCGTAATATACGGAGCTTGTACAATGGCAAGGGACATTCCAGGAATCGCATTTTGTTCCATGTATTCAATAATGAGATCATCTACAGATTGTCCTTGGTAGATTGTGTGAAAATCCCCCCGACTACTTCCTTGACTATCCATTGTTATCTCCTTTTGATAAATAATTATTTTTTCCGTGGTTCAGACAGATCGAAAATTGGTGCGGTATATGCAGGTCTTTTGCCCACAGCAGGGCCTATTTGATAGAGAATAAAATAGGCAATATTCGTTAATGCGAAGAAGGGTAAGAGGTAATACATCATCCGTAGTAATAAAAAACGCAGGCGATGAGTTTCATTATAAGCCAGGGTATACAGTAGTGCGAAAATAGTCGAGAAGGTAACAATACAGATGCATGAAAAGTAGATCGAGTATCCATCGACCATTGATGAGTTACCCCATGCGGACTCTTGCAGACGGTATGCGTAATCTAATATAAATCCAAGGAATAGTCCTATCAGGGTAAAAATATAGATTCCTTTTTTAGCGGCCATCATTTATTTCCTTAGTGATTCTCCTATTAATCATAGTTGATTTTACGATGCTTTTCTGGGCCAATTTCGGACACTTGGCTTTTGTTTTGCTCTGTTTTCGGGTAGAATAAAAGTTTTAAGTGGGCTGGAATAAGAGGGGTTATGCAAAGCAAAGAAGAGCGTGGCAGACAGTGGCTGGGAGATAAAGCATGCACCGAATCTGGGCAAGCAAAATTACTCACAGCCTTATTAATGAGCACTTACATTCAATCAATCGATAATTTGGCGATGATCAAAGATGCGTTCGCAGATAGCTTCAACTCAGAGTTATTTCTTCGTTTGGATATTTATGGTGCACGAGAACGTGGCGCTCTATTATTTGCGAAATTAACGGTCGATGAGGTTTTAGAGCAATTACGGCCTGCTGGAAATCAAGACTTATGTAATGCCCTACAGGATTTAAGTGATATTACTGGGCATCTTTTTAATACTAAAATACCCTCAACGGCGGATGTAAGGAAATTACTGCAGATAGTAAATGAGATATTGGATTTAGATGATGCCGTATTTACAGATAAAGCACTGGCGGCAAATTTATTGTTTACTCTCTTTCTTATTCTTAATTTGGGCGAGCCGACCTTAAAATCGTTGAGTTCCTGGACTTTAAGCATGGTATCTTGGGTTATTCCTATAGACGAAATACAAGAAAGTATCGCTACCTTATTGCGAAAGACCGAAGCAAAGGCTCTCCTTCTTGCACCTAAGCCTGAGGGAGCTGATGAGGAGCCTAATGTTGTTGAGCTTGCCCAAGCCTCTTTTAATCAACAGTATCTCTCATTGCTCACTACTGAATCTTCTGATAAACAAACTGGAAACATTGACGAACTTGCGATTGAAAAGAAGTTGGTGGTAGTTGAAGATACTATGGCCCAGGCTTCTGTCGCTCTTGTGCGTTTAATGACATTACGAAGCAATAACCATGAATTTGAGTTAAAGATTAAATCACTGAAAGTGCTTCTTAATTCGCTAATCGACAATGAGAGTCGTGTTTCTGGTCGGATGTATTTTTTAGATTTGATAGCTAATAACTCAGAGGCTTATCAGGTTTTGCTAAAAACTTTAGCGGAGCAGAAAAAAATAGCTTTTGAGGCTATGGTACAGCAATTAATTACTGTCAACGAGGAACAAAATCTGTCACAGCGAATGTCCTATGGCCTGAGCTGGCTCTCTGTGCCGCTAACGCATGGTTATCGCTACGTTACATCACAAAAAATACAGGATGTCGCTTTAACATGGATGCCATCTACTTGGGATAGTGAATGCAAGGGAGCGCTAAAGCAATTGTTAATGGATACTCTTACTGAGCTTAATGGTAGAGTGGACGCTCAACAAGAAGAAATTAACCGTATTAACAATCAGCTATTTCCGCAGGATAATGATTTAAAACGGCAAATTTTAAGTGAATCAGATGATGGACTTCTGCAGCTGCAGCAAACCGTGACACTCGCAGAGCATGCAGTGCATGTCTATCATGCTTTATTGCGCTCAGTGAAAAAAAATCAACTTTTCCTCAAAAAATACCAGGCAGATGCTGACCGGTTGGCGCATTTTCTCCAGGTGCATAATAACGTTTGGGTTAAGCTTTCCAACTTTTTAGCACAAATGTGCTGGTTATTTAAAAGCGATGCCGCACTAATGGTTCATACCGTCACCGAATGCAAAATTAAACTTGATAAGTTAAATAGGCAATATCAAGCTGCGATCGATAGTTCTTTTCAGAAAATTGATCAAGATGAGGATGTTGATGCGAGTATCAAAAAGCAATTAAAGAAACAATTTTATACGGAAATGGAGCGAGGGCATATTGAGCCTTCTAATCGCCCAATTGGAGAGCATTCTACCCGTTTATTGGTTAAGAATTTGGAGCGTTTATTTGCAACTAATCCTCAGCCTCGAAAGCCTGTTTTTGATGTTAATGAAGACATTGATGATGAGTCGATTGCAATATTTGATTTCTAATGGTCTAAAAAAACTTGTTTTATTTTTTCTTTATGACCAATACGTATCCAATTTAAATCATGATAAGGAAAATTCGAATGTTTATTTTTTTTAGTCAAGAGTGAGATTTTGATAAAACGATGCAGATTTTAAATGCCGGTGCCCTAACTTTAGCTGCAGTACAAATGATAATGGATCCAAGTACTTCATTCCGTTTTGGTTTTGATCTTGCCACTCGTGGTTTAACAATAATTGCATTTAGAAACAAAGATACCTTCTGGGGCCGTTTAGCTGCTTCTGGAGCGAATTGTGCCAGATTAGGCGATGCAACTAGCCAAGGGGTGTTTGGTGTTGCTGAGGTAGCAGATGTGGCCTTGCATAGCACCAACGTAGTAGGTACTCTTTTATCTGGTTCTTATGAGCAGAACCCAGAGACGACTTCTGGTTCTGTGCCTGGACGCAGGTAAGTCGGTTCGTAGATTGGGTCTATGGCTCAATCTACAATATAAATTTTATTACCCTGAGTCTCATTTTTCCTCTTGGCGAAGAGCTACAAAAAACTCCCATCACACCATTAAATTTGAGCTATATTAAACAGTACAGGACTTAATAATAATAAAAAAAAGGACATGTCATGAGCGCTCTTCTGCTATTGGCTTTAGCCGTGTCATCCTATTTGCCGCCGGTACCAGTGCAGTTTATTGAGCAGCAGCAAAAAAAGGTGAATGATGATATTCGCTTTATTAATGGATTAGTCCCTATTGTTTCGGCGGGGCATTCCAGTGTTCAAGACATTAATGATATGAATCTCATGCTTCATAATGAAGCCCCTCATTTAAATCAACAAGTTATTAATAAAGTATTAATGACTCTAAAATGCGCGAATGACTATAATGTGGATCATAACAATATTCTCACTATTATTGATTATTCAATGCCGTCCAATGAAAAACGTTTGTGGGTTTTTGATTTAAAAGAAAAGAAATTATTGTTTCACACCTATGTGTCTCATGGCATTAAATCAGGTGCTTTAGTTTCCAACTATTTTTCCAATCAATACAATAGCAAAGCCAGCAGTATCGGTGTCTATCAAACGCTACAGTCCTATTATGGACGCGATGGACTTTCATTGCGCTTGGATGGTTTAGACCGTAATTTTAATGACAATGCCTCAAATCGTTCGGTGGTGATGCATTCAGGATGGTATGTTGAAGAGAGCTTTATTAAAAAATACGGACGCCCAGGTCGTAGTTGGGGATGTCCGGCCTTACCATTAGAAAATTCTAAAGCCATCATTAATACGATTAAAGATAAATCTTTAATCGTGATTTATTACCCCAGCGATAACTGGTTTAGCAAATCAAGGTTTTTAAACTGTGATAAGGATGTAGCCTCTCATCTTAGCAACCAGATGACTTTGAGCATACCTGCTGCGGCTCCTGACGATCAGCGTGAGGCGATTTTATTTATTAGCAGCGGCTATCGAGGTAAAGCGACTGAAACTAATCCCGTAGCGGTGATTTCTGCAGATGTTTATCAACGTATATTTCATGCTACCGCGCCGCTAAAGCGCATGTTAAGGCGGCAAATCAATAATGCTGAGTATATTGCTTTAAGCACTGCTGAGTTGAATTATTTAGCGAATAATCATACGGCTGATTTAAGTTCAATTTACTTTGTGATTCCTACCATGAAAGAGGTTCGCGGTGGTTATTTTGAAACTCAAATGCAGATTGTTAATTTAGGTAAGATCAAGGAAGTCAAAGCCAATGGGACTCAGGGGACTAGCTTTACTATTTCTTTTGAAGGAAGACCGGCAATTGGTTTAAATGCATCGAATCAGTTTATACGGTGGGTAGGATTGTAATTATTCGGTAGCGTGGTAGCTCACGAATTACCGCTGTCAAGCCGCGGTAATTCGGTTCTCTTTAAGCTTCACAACACTTTTAGCGTGACCAGACTACATTTACGATTAGTGTTGCACTTCTTCCGTGCGCTCATCACTATCACGCAACTCAACCCACATTGCATTCAATATTGCAAAAGCACAGGCCAAACCAGTACCTAAAATCCAGGAAAAATACCACATAAAATAACCTCCTAATAGGCTGTTTCTTGATTATTAGTAATCGTTTCTTCAGTTACTTTCCCACGCAAAACACGATAAACCCAAGCGGTATACGCTAAAACAATCGGCAGGAAGATGGCAACCCCAATCAGCATAATAAATAGAGTTAATTGACTTGATGAGCTGTCCCAAACGATTAGACTTTGCTCAGGGTTCGTGGAGGAGGGGAGTATGAATGGAAACATGCTCACACCTACGGTTGCAATAATCCCAATCACTGACAGCGCGCTGCATACAAAGGCAAGTTTTGCCCAACGTGCGGTGATCAAAGCAAAAAACGCAGCTAAAATTCCCACGGCAGGAACGATTAAGGTGATTGGCGCATTCCGATAATTATTAAACCAGGCATCCGCTTGTAGGGCTGCGGTTTTATAAAGCGGATTGGATGGGCCATCATGTGGCACAATAGCAGTTAGCGTATAGCCATCAATGCTATAATGTAACCAAAATCCTGCTGCTATGAACACAATGATTGAAAGTAGAGCGCAAACTCTTCCTGCTCGAACAGCTCGGTGTTGTATATGGCCTTCTGTTTTCACGTTAAGGAAAAAAGCTCCATGCATGGCCAACATGAACACTGATAAAAGACCACAAACTAAGGCAAAGGGATTAAGCAGAGCCCAAAACGTACCAGTATAAAATGGACGTAATTGCGCATCAAAATGGAAAGGCACACCTTGCAATACATTGCCTATCGCTACCCCAAAAATAAGCGCAGGGACAAAGCCGCCAATAAATAAAGCACAGTCCCAAACTCCTCGCCATAGCGGGTTATCGACTTTAGAGCGATATTTAAATCCTACTGGGCGCAAAATTAAAGCGAGTAAGATTAAAAACATGGCTAAATAAAACCCGGAGAATGATAGGGCATATAAGGCTGGCCAAGCAGCGAAAATAGCACCGCCACCGAGAATAAACCAAACTTGATTTCCTTCCCAGGTCGGGGCAATGCTGTTAATCATAATCCGGCGTTCCATATTGGTCTTAGAAAGCCAGGGCAGCCACATTGCTACCCCTAAATCAAAGCCATCAAATACTGCAAAACCAATCAGTAACACACCAAGCAGTACCCACCATACAACACGTAATGTTTCATAATCTAAAGGCATCATCCTCTCCTAGTGAGCCATATTATCGGGGCCAAGACGAATGTATTTAACCATCAAGTATACTTCAACTACGGCAAGCGTGCTGTAAAAGAGCACAAAACCAGAGATAGAGGTAAGTACTTGGCTCGTACTGACAGAAGAAGTTCCCATCATTGTTGGTAATACCCCTTGCACCACCCAAGGTTGGCGACCATATTCCGCAACTACCCAGCCTAATTCAGCAGCAAGCCAAGGTAAGGGAAGTGCCCAGAATGCGATGCGATGATACCAGCGGGATGTATGTAATTTGTGTTTCGCAGATAGATAGAAGCCTACAGCAAAGAGTAAAATAAAGAAGAACCCACAGGCCACCATAATGCGGAATGAAAAGAACAGCGGGACGACATTAGGTTTGAGATCATGGGCCGCTTTATCAATTTGCTCTTCAGTTGCATCCACTACATTTTCAGTATACTTTTTCAGTAGTAATCCATAGCCTAAATGAGCATTATGCGCTAGAAAGTCTGCCTTAGCTTGGGGATCATTATGATCCTTTTGCAGTCTAGTTAAGGCTTCATAAGCAAGCATTCCTTCTTTGATACGATCTTTACCTTGGGCAATGAGCTCGGTAATGCCCTCAAGTGGCTGATTAAAGCTTCGGGTGGCAATTATACCTAGTACATAAGGAATATCGATTGCATAGTCCGTTGTCATTGTTTTTTCATTGGGAAGCCCAATTAAGGTTAATCCTGCTGGTGCTTTTTCGGTATGCCATATCGCTTCAATTGCTGCGAATTTCATTTGTTGGACATCATAATCAAAGTGCCCACTTTCATCACCTAATACTACCACGGCCAAGGCAGATGCTAGTCCAAAGCTCGTTGCAATCGTCATGGAGCGTTTAGCAAAGGCAAGGTTACGGCCTCTTAACAAGAAATAGGCGCTTATGGATAAAACGAAAATAGAACCAGTTACATAGCCGGCACTGATTGTATGTACGAATTTGGCTTGAGCCACTGGATTAAAGATAACCGCAGCAAAGTCGGTAACCTCCATGCGCATGGTTTCAAAGTTAAATTCAGCACCTACAGGGTTTTGCATCCAGCCATTGGCAATTAAAATCCACAAAGCAGAGAGATTCGTGCCTAAAGCCAACATCCAGGTGCAACACATATGTTGTACGCGACTTAATCGGTTCCAGCCAAAGAAAAACAAACCAACAAAGGTTGCTTCCAAAAAGAATGCCATGATTCCTTCCAGCGCTAATGGGGCGCCAAAGACATCACCGACATAATGGGAGTAGTAGGCCCAATTCGTACCGAATTGAAACTCCATCGTTAAACCGGTTGCAACCCCAAGGACAAAGTTAATTCCAAAGAGCATGCCCCAGTATTTCACCATTTTTCGCCATATATCTCGCCCAGTCATGACATAAACTGTTTCCATGATGGCCAGGATTAATGACAGGCCTAAGGTCAGCGGGACAAATAGAAAATGATAAAGAGCGGTTAAAGCAAATTGTAGACGGGAAAGATCTACAAGGTCACTACCAGGAATCATGGTTCACCTCATTTGTAAAAGCGAATCTAGAGCAGAGTCGCATAAATAGAACACTATTTTGGAGATTTAGATGGTTCTTGGGCATGAGAGCTGCCTAATAACCATTGCTCCGTATTTTTATTTGGTTTTTCTACGTTTTTGAAACAGACAGCCCACAGCACGAATAACATGGATAATTTTACTGTTAAAGTCAATAGGATATCACGAGTTAGTGGTTTTATCATTGCATCACTCCTCTTTTTTTAACATACCAAACTTTAATGATTCGGCGATTAAATGGGCTCTTTGAGTTATTTCTTCAGCAGCCTCTTTGGGTAAATGATTTTGTGCTTCTTGTTGGAATAAATTTAGCCAACGGATAAAGTGTGTTTCTTGAATCTGTGTGAGTTCTTTAAGTACAACATGTTTTTGGTAGGCATTACCGTGATATTCATTGGTTTTTAGCATGACACTATTCCAAAATTGACACAGTAGAGGGATATGTTCCTCCCAATTGACTTGGGCTACCTCATTAAAGACAGGTCCAAGCATCTCATCCGCTTGTACTTTTTGATAAAAGTGAGTTATAAGTGTCTCAATATGTGTTTTGGTCAGTGTGGTCATGATCTACTGCCAACTGGTGTAACTTCAATAACATAGAGGAGACATGGTATTGGAAAGTTACTAATTTTCTATATTAAAGCTAATGATAATAAAGTTATATTTTAAATGCAATTTTTAACAAGAGTTTCTTAGTAAGTTAGATTATTCTCTCTGGACTCAGCGGGAATAGCTGATGGAGCAGTTCCTAGTTGTATAAGAAAGCTAAATTTTCTTAAGGTTTCTAGCGATTTTTGATCATAGCAGGCTTTTTTATTGATTTGTCCGTCCTCAACGCTTATTAATTGTTCGAATTCTCCGATTAAGCTTTCAAGGCTTTGCCTTAACAACATTTGTTGTTGCAGGGATTGGTGTAATTGTTTTTGCGTAATTTCCAGATCTAGATTGATTTGAGTGGTGCTAATGGCAAATTGAGCAAGATCTTTTTCTTTACTTGTAACAAAATCTTGCAATTTTTGTTTCAGCATGTCTTGATGTTCTTCGCTGACCAGTGTTTGGTTTGATAAAGAAATTACGGCGTTTTTAAGGGTTGATATGGTACGCGTCATCTGCTCATGTTCTGATTCTAGTTGAAGGCGCATTTTTTCTAATTGATCTATTTTTTCAGACAGTTGTGCCTGAGTTTCTTCTGATTGCTCAGTGACTTTAGTTAATTGGTTGTGAGTTGCCTGGAATAACTTAGACTGTTCTTCGATGCCGTCATTTAGATTGCTGATTGTTAATTCATGAGCATTTATAATGGCTTGTAATTTTTCTTGTGCTTCAGTTAGGGTGCTTATTTTTTCAGTTAGTGCTGATATGTGCTTATTTAATTGGCCAATCGTTTGTTGATACTCTTGATTTTTTTCTTGTATGCTCTCTATTTCATTTTTGAATTGCTCATGAACGTTATTAATTAAACCAATTAGAACGCCAAGAACGTTAGTAAGATTTTGCATGATGGTTTTAAATTTCTGGGTGTTATATCTGAATAGATCGTGATGCTCATTTAGTAAGAGTACGGCCGCAGTATAGCAGCCCAACGCAACCACACTGATTGCCATGCTGAATATTAAGAGTGAGAATGCCAAGAATAAACCGCCACTGATTTGTATCCATAGCGGCCATTGTCCCAAATATGCTGCCGCACGAGAAATGAGGCTGTTATTGTCAGCAAATGAATCAATTGCTGCTTCGAGGTCGTGTTGTATTTTGTCTAATTGTTTGTATGCCTGTTCGATTTTATCTAAGGGTGGTTGTTTCGGATTCAGGGCATTGTTTTTGGAAACAGGGATTCCCTTTGCAAAAGCCATTGGCTAGTCCTTCTTTAAAAGCAAGATTAATGTGGAAAAATGGGTCCGCATTATTACACAGTTGCGCTTTAGAACCAAACAATAAAAGATATATTATATCCAGTACATAATGCTATTTTTAAATGCAATTTGAGCTATACTAAAATATAAAGAATAAAGAAAGAAATGGGGATGTATCATGAGTGGAAATACGATGAGCAACGTTATGCGTACGGCGATTTTTGCTCTAGGCCTATTTGCTAGTGCAGCATGTAGCGCACACGGAGGCGGTGGCTGGCACGGCGGAGGCGGTGGCTGGCACGGCGGAGGCGGTGGCTGGCACGGCGGAGGCGGTGGCTGGCACGGCGGAGGTGGTGGCTGGCACGGTGGAGGTGGTGGCTGGCACGGCGGAGGTGGTGGTTGGCATGGCGGAGGTGGTGGTTGGCACGGATACTACCATGGCGGCGGTGGTTGGGGGGGGGCCTGGCGTAGTTGTTGGTGTTCCCCTTGGCGGTTATTATTATGACTCTGAATGTCAAACAGTTCGCGTATGTAACCGTTATGGCCATTGTTGGTTGCAAGAATCCTGTTACTAATCCTTCAAGTAAATGTAAAAAACCGTGAGTTGTTTTTTCACGGTTTTTTAATTTATGTATATCAACGTTAGGTCATGCCCACGTAGTAGATTGTAGTTCTTCTTTCATTCTGTCTCTCATTTTTGTGGTATTATCGCGCACTTTATTGATTACATCGAGATATTATGGAAAATACATTGGAATACCTGAAACATTTAAACTGGGAGCACATCGCTTTTTCTTTAATGCTCCTTTTTTTTGGTTATTTTTTCGCAAAAAAAATCAGTGCCTTAGTCGGAAAATTCATTGAAAATAAATTTTCAAAGCACCATGCAATGCTGTTTAGCCGTATTATTTATTACGGGTTATTTTTATTATTTTTGGTTTCTGCCCTACAGCAAATGGGATTTAAACTTACTATTTTACTAGGTACCGCAGGGTTATTTACCGTTGCTCTAAGTTTTGCATCCCAAACTGCCGCATCAAATCTCATTAGTGGGGTTTTTCTTCTATTTGAACGTCCCTTTAAAGTAGGGGAGGAGATTTCGATTAAAGATATTAAAGGAACGGTTGAAACCATTGATTGGTTATCAACTAAGATTAAAACCAGTGACAATCGTTTGATTCGTATACCTAATGAAGCTTTAATTAAATCGGAAATTACTAACCTCAGTGTCTACCCGCAAAAACGGGATGAAATTGTGTTACGTATTGATTCAGTACACAATATTAGCAATATTAAAATGCTGCTTAGAGATATTTGCGATGAGTGTGTTCATATTTTACCTAAGCCTGGCACGAAGATTTTATTATCGCAAATGCTGGATAAGGGTGTTGAATTGAAAGTGTTATATTGGTCCAAAACTGATTTGGCACTGGTGCGTGATGAATTGTTGACGGCAATTAAGATCTCTTTTGAACGTGAGGCGATTACGTTTATGCCTGAACGGGCGCTTGCTTAAGGCAATAGGCATCATTGCTGACGTAGCGGTACACGCATTAAGCTGCTCCCATTTTTTGATTACAATCAAATTCATTTCCTGTTTTTAACAGTGTCCATATAATGCGTGCATTTTTATTAGCTAAAGCAACAGCGGCCTTATTAAGACTTAAAGTATCTCTTTTGCTCGCCAACCATTTACCATAATGGCTTTCTGTTTTTTTACACCGACTTAATGCGGATCGTGCACCATGAATAAGTAAGGTGCGTAAATATCTGTCTCCTCGTTTACTAATACCCAATAATACTTGTTTATTACCACTGGATCACACATCCCGCAGCATAAATTCGTAAAATAATGAATTAACCTCAAGAAGATCAGTTGCGGTAACAACCCAAGAGAA
>NZ_CBCSKT010000110.1:0-1563 GCF_965140895.1 Legionella sp.
GGCACTCACATGGTTAAAACGGGAATGCCTGCTAAAAGTGGGGTATCTGGTTACACTATAGCGACTGTTCCTGGTAAGGCTGGTATCGCTGTACTCAGTCCCAAGGTGAACTCTAAAGGAAATAGCGTGCGCGGAGAAATCATGTTGGAAGGGCTGTCTAAAGCAATGGGATGGCATTTTGCTTTGCCCTAAAATGGTTGCAAAACCACCAGCAGAAAATCCTACAGCGATTATTTTGTTGGTGTCAAATTGTTTTAATGTGCCTAAGTAATTTACCGCACCGTGGAGCATCGTCGGATGCTGCTTGAGCGGCTTTCATGTAATTCTCTTTAATTCTGCGCTGTTTAAAGACTATAGAACAAATTCCTTATTTTTCAAAGTAATAGTTGCGAATTACCGGGAGTTGAGCGAGGTGTCCATAAAGTCCAGAGTGAGAGGCTAGCTTCATCTAGGTACCCTAGACCGTGTTAACGTGCTTTTCACTCCGAACTATAGGTGCCAGGCGAATTCGGGATTTTATAGATTAAATAATACTACAATACCGCAGTTATACAACTCGGTTCCACGTTACGATTTTTTACAAACGTATATTCTGAAATAGAGGCTTGAGCAAAAAATACATCCTTTGAATTTTTGATTTTCAATAGTCTTTCTGGAACCTTCGGGACTGCATTTTTTTCTTCGCTTGAATTAGGCGTATTCGCTGGGCTGCGATTAAGCAAAGCCAATGGTGACGGTTCTGATGGAGCCTCTTTTGTCTCTACCTTTTGCACCGGGTTTAGGCTGCTAGAAATTTGTTGTTCCAGGTACGGGTATGCCATCCAGCCCATAAGAAATACTCCGGTAAGAGCAAGGCTAATTGAAAGATAGATTATGCTGCAAGCTAGAATTACTAAAGCGACCGAGCATATTAATATTTGTTGTGTATCCCAAAAGCTTTTTTCTGGAATTTCAGCTTGCAAGAGCGAAGGCTCTACTTTTATCAACGGCTTTGGCTTTAATCGCTCTAGCCCTGCGGTAAATCGTTCCATAGTTAAGTTAAATTTAGTTTGAAACAGCAGCAAGAACGTTCAAAAATGCGCCTACTAGAAGACGCACGTTATTTTATGACCCATGAGTATATTCTTAAACTTCGAGAAACAGCAGATAAAATTTTAATGCGTCAATATGGCAAAGGCGCCTCGATTACAGAACATCAAAATTTACTAAGAACCTTAAACATACTGAATCAAAATGCAGAAAAACATTATGAACACTTGTTAAAAACACATAAAACCCTGGATGACAATGATACCCGTGAGTTTTTGGCTGCACGAATTAATGATCAGAATTTAGTTCTTAATCAGTGGATTCCGCAAGATAAATATAATTCAGTACAATTTGTAGAGCCATCAATCCCTCTTGACGTATTCACTGGTGCGACTTTGCAATTACAAGGAATAGAGATTAACCAATTAAGTGCTTTAGCTTATATTTTCTCCTGCAAATGGAGCATGGATGGTCATCAAAAAGCAATGCAAAACATTCAGACAGGCGAAGAAGTTATCGAGCTATTTGATCCCT
>NZ_CBCSKT010000111.1:0-1562 GCF_965140895.1 Legionella sp.
TCTAAAGCGGAATTAGGTTGGACGTAGTTACTTACATCGGCGATGGCGACATAAAGCTGAAAACCACCATTGGGCTTTGCATAACAATAAACGGCATCGTCAAAGTCTTTGGCATCTTCACCATCGATAGTCACAAAAGGCAAAGAGCGTAGATCTGTACGTCCCTTCATTTGTTCTTCCGTCACTTGCTGCGGAATTTTTGCTACGTCGATACTGACATCATCAGGCCATTCAAAAGGAATACCATGCGCATGGATAGCAACCTGGATCTCCATGCCGGGAGCCATATGCTCGCCCAAAACATGAATGACTTTACCAATAGCCTGCGCCCGCTTACTGGGAAAAGCGATTACTTCAACCAAAACGATTTGGCCATTTTTAGCGCCATTAACAAACTCTTGCGGAACAGAAATATCTTGCGTTAAATGCTTGCTGTCCGGTAACACAAAAGAAACGCCATGCTCGGTAAAAAAACGTCCGACAATGGACGCATTAGCATGTTCTAAAACTTCATGAATTTTAGCATCAGGTCTTCCGCGCCGATCGACACCTACCTGATAGGCGAGAACAACGTCGCCATGCATTACCGCGCGCATTTCCTTGGCAGATAGAAACATATCATCCGAACCATCATCCGGGATGAAAAAACCAAAACCATCTGGATGGCCTTGCACGGTTCCACGTGACAAATTAATTTTTTGTAGAAGGCAAAAGCGTCCACGACGATCTTGCATAATTTGTCCATCACGCAACATCGCCTTGAGTCGAAATCCTATTGTCTCTTGTTTGCGCTCATCTAAATGTAATTTTTCAAATAAATGGCTGCGCGACATCGGCTTGCCGTATTCATTAAGGATCTCCATAATGAATTCACGACTAGGGATGGGGTCGGCGTATTTTTCACTTTCCCGCTCATGAAAAGGATCTTTTGATTTTTTACTCACCATTCACCACATTTATATTTATTGTCATAGTATAACTTAATCATAATTTGCTCTCTTCTACCACTTATCTATATAAGTAGCAATGATTTATCTAGTTAGTGAGGTAACACATAACCTCGACCACCCACTGCAGCCTTTAATGCAGGTAAAGACATATTCTCTGCTGCCCAGAACGTTCCCTGCGCATTTTCAGGAAACTTCACTTTGTTCCATTTGCACACGGCGATAGTGCCCTCACAAGGAACTTGCTGCTCATGACCAGGTCTGGATTCAATACAGGTCAATGCAAAGGGGCCTTTTTCCAAGGATAGTGCAGCCCATTTTCCACCTTCTAAGCGACTGGTCCAACCGGCACTCGCCCCAGGATTTTTTACTGGATGAGTCACCCACATATCAATAGCCGTAATGTTATGAATAAAAACTAACGCTTTTTTATCCGCTTGAAGGGTTATCGCATTTCCCTGCACCATCACCGGTTGACAGCCAACGGGCAATTTAGATTCGCCAGCAATAACTGATGAAGACAGCGCCAATAATCCTAAAATTGCAATGACCTTCATGTTGTTCTCCATAAATGCTTTATCACGATATAATAAAAATTATATAATTAGCCAGTAC
>NZ_CBCSKT010000112.1:0-1561 GCF_965140895.1 Legionella sp.
CACATAGGTGGCCTCGAAAGTGCGTAGTCCCGAAGGTCGAGCTTGCAACCGTAAAGCGAAGACAGCATGTGTAGTTGGGTTTAATTACAGGATTGGGGCAAATGCGAATTAGGCCATCTCAAATAGCACTTAATTTAAGCAAATAGACCTAAATCAAAAAATTATCTTCCCTAAAATTTAGCCATTTTCAATCGTAAAAAATATAATTATCCATTATAAAACAATGACATTACAGAATATTAATTATAAAGATCTAATCGTATAATTTGGGTTTTAATTTAAGCATAAATTAATAAAGAACAAATCTAATCGCATAGATTTAATTGAACAAAGCCGCTTGCGCGGCAGCAAACTCGAATCAACATCGCACTAAATTAAAAGATTGTTTTTCTTTAATTAGCTCAGAATAAATCCATAACTCATCAATAAGTTTTTATGGAAAGACTGGGTACTCATTAAATCAAGAATGTATAATTTTTGCTCGTTTAACTAATCAATAAAGGAACGAATAATGACCCAACTACGCCAAGCTATGCAACTTCGAAACTTAGCTGAGAATACTCAGTACGCATACATCAACGCGATAAAACAATTAGGGGTTAATTCCATATAGCGTTGCTCATAGAAGATCTAGATCTAAAAGCTCCCCTCAAAAAGTTGGTTTAATTGCGTTATTAAACACTTGTCTCATTTCTTTAAATCAGCTTATGGATTTAATTATCCACGCAGAAAAAAAATACCTTATATCAGCCCAAGATAGATAACCCCTTTTCGGCGACTAAATTTAGTAACTTTAAAGAAGTTCCTCTAGGATGCTTTTCTCCTTGCTCCCATTGTCTGATTGTGGAGGGAGAGGTGTTTAAATATTTTGCGAAGACCACTTGGCTTACATGTTCTTTTAAACGCAAACTTTTTATCTCCTGGGCTGTAAAGAGCTTAACGGGAGGTAGGCACAAAGCGTCAAATTCATGCATTGTTGTGGGATCAACGATACCTGCATCATAAAGTCCTTTGGCAGTCCCGTGTACAATATCTAAAATTGATTTTTTCATTATTCGTCTACCTTAATCAGGTTACCCGCAATAAGAGCATCGGCAATTTCTTTATCACATAAAGAAAAATAGAGTTTTGCTAACTTTTTTAATGCCTTCAGTTCTCTTTCATTAATATTAGCTTGCTTATTTTTAGCAAAACTATATATAAAAAATGCTTTATCATTATATTTAAAAGCTATTATAGTTCTGGCACCACCACTTTTCCCTTTATTATCTAAAGGAATGCGTTTTTTATATACATTTCCACCCAGATTAGCATCAAATAACCCATTATTCATCTCTGTAATAGCTTTAATAAGGACATCATTGGATACTTTATATTCATCAGCCCATTCAGAAAACGCATTAATCTTATAAATATCCACTTTGATCCTTTTTAATTAATTATATCACTTAGTGTTACATTTTTCAAATGTAACAGGATAATGGTCAGGGTGAGATCATCAAAATCTTTTAATGAATAGTTAGTTATGATCAAATAGCCCCTTATTTTGAATAAGGGGCTA
>NZ_CBCSKT010000113.1:0-130901 GCF_965140895.1 Legionella sp.
TAACCTTATTATTGGAATTAAGCAAATAATTCAGGCCTCAATTGAAAAAGAATTATCCGTTTCTAAAGTGTTCAAACAAGAACTAGAGAAACGTGGCTTTACCATGGCAAGCGATTTAGTTTGGTCTCTAGTCGGCTTATTAACTACGTACCCTAATTTTTTCCATGTTCCAATCTCATCAGTATCCCCCGTAATTCTTACCTTTTTAATCTTTGATGCCTTATTACTCTTAACCCAATGGCTTTATGAGGCGGCGAACTATAAAAAACATATGCAGGAATTAACCGAACAAAAAATAGAAGCTGAACCTATTGAACTTCTAGTGATTCAACGACAAATGGATTTGCTAAAAGATGAATGGGAAGCTCAGTGTTCTTATTATGCGATTAATATTTTAGGCGCACATATCTTAGCCATCAGCTTTGCGGCAACACTGATCTATACCGGCCCGCTTGCCATTGCCGGAGTGGCTTTGTTTAGTATGTTAGGTAACGCCCTATATAATACTGCGGAAGAATATAAAAAATACAAAAAATCCCAAATTGCAATAGCTCGTGAACTGGTTAATGGTGAAATCCTAAATGATGCCCATCATCAACAATTACTGAGCCTATTACGAGAAGAGCGTGATGAAGCGCATACTGAATTGTGGGATTCATTAACATTTAACTTTGGCGGCATCGCATTTATCATTACCGCCACAGTTGTTTGCTGGCCTGTTGCCTTAGTGGTTACCGTAAGTTATATTGGCCATCAACTAAATAAATCCTATCAAAAACAACTCCATCTTTATGATAAAAATGGAGTTACCCATGATCTTTATCGCTTTATAAGTGTAGAAAGTGATGATGAAGCAGTCCCTGCACGTTTGGAATTAACTAAATAAGATGAAACTTAGCCCATATTAGCTTAGCGATACGGGATCAAACCAGCTACGCTCAGTGCCAACCGACAGGCATAAAATCTCCAATTTGCTATAATTAACAAAAAGGAGACTATTATGAACAAAAGTACTCAAACACACAGGAAAAGAAATCAAGCCCATCAACCTGAAAGCACCAGAAAAGAAAAACAAAAAGCTCGAGAGAAGGAATTAGATGAGACATTAAAAGAAACCTTCCCTGCTAGTGATGCAACAGCTAAGTACTAGAATATAACTAGGTCAATATGTATTCTGGTTTAACAAAACAATAAAACCATCATTGCGAGCGTAGCGAAACAACCCAGGGTTCAGTGCTTCGAACTCCTGGATTGCTTCGCAGCATGGGAAAATGAGAACCCGCTGCATCAAGCATAAGATCAAATCAATTTGACCAGGTTAAATTCAGCACTAGCCCTTTTCAAAACAACCCTGATAAATCTTAATCGATGAGGCCTAGCTAGCTTATATTCATCAACAACAGCAAATATTTGAAACTTTAACGCACAAATTGAAAGAAAATTATGGACACGTGCTTCAAATACAGGATAATTTAGCGCAAGTTAAAAATAGAATCGGATTTTATGCTTATATGCCTCTAAAAGACATTAATAATTTTGTTAGGGGAATGGTTAATGCGATGGAACATTCAAACGCATATACCAATATGGCTGCTGGAAATCATTATTCCTTTTTAGCAGGAACCCAAATGAATATAGAGCAACCCCAAGACAATATACAGACAAAGGCTAACCTAACATGGAGAGAAAAAACAAATACCTCAAGTAAAGGAGCTAAAGATGCCTAAAAATTATTCTCAGTTAGCTATAGAATTAAATCTAACGCCGGCCTATGAAAATGAAGCACAGCTTATTGCACTTAGACACTGGTGTTCTGATCATTTTTTCAGTACCTATAATGCATCTGAACCCAAAGATGAATATCAATTGTTACAAAAATTGGCGGAAGATTTCTTAGATTTATTTCCTCTACACAAGAGTGACATAAATACCCCCAATAGTAATCTTGCGGGCTTGCCCCCCATACAATGGGCTACATTAAAAGGATATAAAGAATTTTTAGAACAACACATCAACAATAAAGATCCAATTAATGAAAGAACTCCGCTACACATAGCCGCAAGCGATGGGAATTTAGCCGTTGTACAATTTTTATTAGCCAATAGTGCAGACAACATCGCTGATCGCGAGGGAAATTATCCTATTCATTTAGCCTTAACTCTAAATATGATAGAGCAACAACCTTCCGAAAAAGAGAAAAGACTACTAATCAGGGCCGATATTTATCGGAAATTAAAAGAAAATAATCCTGAGGTATTGCAAAAAACAGACTCAGAAAAACGAAACATTGCCCATTACATGGCGGTATACGGATTTAACACCCTATTGAGAGAATTGATTACCGCAAAAAGCAAACTACTTCTAGCAAGAGATGGACAGGGACTTACACCCGCTCATTTAGCAATTCGCGCCGGACAAACCTCAAGCTTAATTCGATTGCTCAAGGATGAACGAATCAAAAAAATATTCGATGAAAAAGGAACCCTATTGCATTACGCAGCGGATTCTGGTTCAAAAAACGACATTGTGGCTTGTTTAAATGCGGGGATCGATGAACTGGAGCTAGATGTCAACAAAAGAACCGCAGCCATGCGCGCAGTTCTTATAGGTAACGATAAAGCACTTCCTGGTTTTAATATAGACAGCCTATCTAAAGAACGAATTGGGGAAAATGAATTAACTCTTTTGCACCTAGCAGCAAAAAACAACATAGAGGCATCCCAAAAATGGTTATCAGAGAATACTCAACTCCCCAGTGTACGCGATAAGACAGGACTTCTTCCCGAGGATTATAACTCAGAACAGAACCTCCTCGCATCACGAATGACGCCTTAAATAGTTGTGCGCCCTATTCCCCGTGTTACGACTTCGTCTAATACGGGCTGCGGACTCACATCAAGCCATTAACAAACTCAATAAAACACAGTATGATACCGCCCTCAATTAAAAATAGAGGTGCAGCAAATGGATTCCATCAGAACAATCATCAGTCGTTTTATATTTATGGGCAGATGGATTCAATTACCCTTGTATTTAGGGCTTCTTTGCATCCTGGCTGCTTATGTTTACCGTTTTTTATGCGAACTGGTAGAACTTATTATTCACATCAATAAAGCCGATGATACCCTTATTATGCTAGGCGTATTAGACTTAATTGACGTTGTGATGATTGCCAACCTGCTCATTATGGTTATCTTGGGTGGTTATGAAACCTTCATTTCTCCCCTACGACTAGACTCCCACCCAGACCAGCCTGAATGGCTAGGGCATTTAGATGCAGGAGGGATGAAAGTAAAATTAGCACTCGCCCTAATAGGGATATCTTCCATTCATCTATTACGTACCTTTATTGATCCAACCAAATTAGATAATTACGGCATTATGTGGCAAGTGGTTATTCATTTAACACTTATTGTTTCCGCCCTTGCAATTGCATTTACGAATAAAATACTCAGTCAAACTGCTGTCTCTCATGTGATTAATAAAGATGCCCATTAACTCGTTGAAGTAAAAAAAGTTTGTTGACTATAAATACAGTTACTGTACATTAAACACTAGCAATTTAATGGATAAACATAGAGTACGTTAACTCTTAGAATAACGTGTGCCCGCCCACGTCCCGCAGCTTATCCGCGGGATCTAAGGATCTTGCCACAACTCTGGATTCCGCAGCCAAGCCGCGGAACATCGATAAAAGGCTTAACACCAATCTAAGTGACAATGTACTCTAACCACCATGTTGCTTTATCCAGAAAATGATTTTTTTAACAATACAGGAGTAATATATATGTTTAAAGCAAAATTAGCTGCCTTTACCAGTGCCTTAATTCTTGCTGGAACTACTTTTGCTAGTTCAGAAGTATGCCCTGATCTAAGTGCGATTCAAGCCGAAGGTTTTTCAATGTCAATGCAAGTTTATGGTATTTATGCTGCTTACCAAATCAGCGATTTTGGCACTGATGAAAACTGGGGTTTTATAATGGCGCCTGTTGAGGCTGATTCTGAGGAAGAAGCGGTAGAAAACGCAAATGACATCTTAAACAGTATGATTGCCCCTGGCGTTCTTATCGAGCATGGCGTTTGTAACTATGACACGGGTGTTCCCGATGTTTATGCTGTAGCAATTCAAGATGAATTCCCAACTCCATTAAAATTAAGACAGCATATTCGTCGCTAATATAGTCTTATGTAAACGCTCGCTTAATGGCGGCGTAAGCTGGACTGTTAAAGACCAGAAAACATATAGTACTACTCCCAATGCTGGGCTTAACAGCCCAGCCAACCTGCTAACGACCTGACCAGCCCAAAATAAACACAACAAAGAATCCAATCTGTTCTATAATTGATCTTGAAGATGCTTTTGTTACGCTTTTTAATGTTAACTTTAACTACGAGGTGTGAAAAATGGATTTAAGTAAACGCATCGAACCCAAGACTTGGGCATTTATACAAAAAATCAAACAAGCCGGAGGGAAACCGCTTTATGATCTTCCTGTAAAAGAAGGCAGAGAAATATTTGATAAATTACAGGAATTATCAACCGATAAACCTGCAGTAGATGTTGATGATCACGTGATCAAGCAAGGAGCTAAAGGTGAGCTAAATATTCGTATTGTTCGCCCTAAAGGTGCTAAAGAGCCTTTGCCGGTAATCATGTTTTATCATGGTGCGGGCTGGGTTTTTGGTGATTATCAAACACACGGAAGACTAGTACGCGAATTGTCTGTAGGTGCACATGCTGCTGTTGTATTTGTGCAATATAGCTTAGCTCCTGAGGCTCAATACCCTACGCAAATTGAGCAAGGCTATACTGCAATGAACTACGTTGCTGAACATGGTAAAGAATTAAATCTGGATGCATCACGATTAACCGTTGCTGGTGATAGCGTTGGTGGGAACATGGCAATTGCAATGACCCTGCTGGCGAAACAACGTGGCGGTCCTAAAATTGACTATCAAGTACTCATTTATCCTGTAACTGATGCCAACTTTGAAAATAGTTCGTATACTGAATTTGCTGAGGGCCCATGGCTTACTAAAAAAGCAATGCAGTGGTTCTGGGACAACTATTTGCCCGATAAAGAACGAAGAAAAGAAATAACCGCCTCCCCTTTACAAGCGACTGTTGAGCAATTAAAAGGCTTGCCTCCAGCTTTAGTTATTAATGGCGAGTGTGATGTCTTACGTGATGAAGGCGAAGCCTATGAGCATAAGCTCAATGCAGCCGGAGTTCCTGTAACTGGAATTCGCCATCATGGTACGATTCATGACTTTTTGATGCTCAATGATTTAGCAGATACCCCTGCTTGTCGTAATGCAATCAAAACCATCAGCTCTCATTTGCGCTCAGTGTTTGCGAAAAAGCATTAACTGTAATTACGTCATCCCGAACTCAGCGAGGGATGGCGTGCTTTTAACGAGTCACCTTAGACTCCGAAATTACAGGCTTATATTGCTCTTTAAAGCCATTTGAAACAGTTGCAATAAAGAGGTTGAACGCAATCCAAATTCCTCCTCTGAGGTCACTGACCTACACCTGAACTGCGAAAATATAAAATTAATCAGCCTTACCTTAAAATGTTAGATTGCTTGTCTCATATTTATGAAAAAGCGTCTACTGAAGATGTGAGAAACATGGCAAAAAAGGAGCTAGAGAAGACTAACATTACATTACCTTCTCCAAAACCTAAACTTATTCTCGAACCCGAACGAGTTTTTTGGAACTTTTTTACAGATGAGATGTCTCCTCGAGCCCCCAAAAATCCTGGGGAAGAACCCAGCTCGCCAGAAGAAGACCCGTCAGGATTGTTCGATGATATATTGAATGATGGGAACGTGTTATAGCCCCTCAGCGGCTCCCGCGGTCACGCCGCGGAAATTCGGCCAAGGCGTGTTGATCGCTTATTCATGATCCGGATGAACAACGAAAATCCCTGGTGCATTGCGTAAATACTCGTTGTAATCCATTCCATAACCAAAAATGAAATGATCTTCTATCTGCAACCCAACAAAATCAGCTGATTGCAGGCCATTTTCAACACGCTTACGGTATTTATCAACCAGTACCGCACTGTATACTTTCTTTGCACCTAATTGATTAATTTCATCTATAATCGCAGCTAGAGTGATGCCTCCATCAAGAATGTCATCAACCACCAAAACTGTTCTTCCAGCTAAATTAACTGATGGCTTTACTTTCCAATGAATATCACCACCAACGGTTGCACCGCGGTAACGAGTCGCATGAACATAGTCTACTTCCAAAGGAAAATCCAAACGAGGAAGCAAGTTGCCTAAAAGAACTAGTCCGCCAACCATAACACATATCAATACAGGGTTTTCATCCTCCAATTCCTTATGGATGTTAATCGCCATTCGATCTAAAGCGGCCTCAACTTCATTAGTTGTAAACAAGCAAGTAGATTTTTCATATACTTCTTTAATTTTACTAGGAATAGTCATTTATGTGTCTCTCGGTAAAAATAGGGTTATGTATCAGGAGTTGTTTACTCTTTGGTTTTTCCTTTTCCAGGAAATGGACTGACCGTACTACCATAGGCAGGATTATCCTTCACTTTAGCTATTCCTTGCTTTTCTACTTCATCAATGCGATAAACCGATGGCATGGGTATAAATGTACGCTTTACACCACTAAATTCCAACTTTAAACGCTCTTCAGAAGGATCGACAACTAATGTAGTCTGTTCACCAAATACCAGCTCTTCCACTTCAAGAAAGCCAAATAAATCACTTTCTTTAATAGAGCATGCATATATTTCATAAATTGCTTCTTGATTAGCAAAAGTAATTCTGAATAAAGTTTTCTTCTTCATAATAAAATGAGCCTGTTCTAAACGCTGGGCGAATTATACAAAAATACGAATGTTTTGGGTATAGATAATCCATCTATCTACTACTTTTCACTTTGTAGAGGTCAAAGTAACTGGTTGTAGCGCTGGTTGATAATCACTAATTGGCTGGGATATAGACCTAAGCGTTAATGAAGGATGTATTACTTGATACTTTTGCGCAATATAACAGTAAAAACCCGAGGGACACGGCCAGAGCATCTTACCAATTTCATCTAAAAAAGTTAATTTTTTAATCAGTGTGGCACTATTTACAGGAGGGATATAGCAAAAATTATTTAAAAAAACCTGCATGTAGCCTCTTTGAATGAACATACGGTTTAAATTGAAGGGAGTGCGCATTTTTATGTTATGGTCATTATAACAAGTCAATAAACCACATTTTATGGCACCACCCCACAGGCTCCATGGGTTAATGCAAAACAAAATAACATGCCCCATAGGTTTTAGCACCCGATCAATCTCATCGATTAAACTGGAGCCCATATTAAATGGTTCTAAACTTAACGGAACAACAATACAGTCAATACTATTTGCATTTAAGGGCAAATGATTTAACTCGCTTTCAATGTGAACTTGATGCGATAAGGCAAAAGGAGAAACAATCCATTGGTGTTCAAAATCCAGTTTTTTTAACCACAGATTTTCGCCACAATTCCCCAGCTGGATTAAGGTGTCACCATAAAGATGCTGACCAGTTGCTTCCAAATTAATAGAAAACTCATGCGCAACAAAAAGACCGAGAGGTGATTGAAACCATTTATTCAATGCCCGATAGTATCTTTTTTGCTGTTTAATCAACAAAGTAATGCCTTTTAAAAAGGTTAATCCTGAATTAAACTACAATACAACGAGTTTCACCCGCAAACAATCCATTTTCCTTTTTTATATAGAAAAATGGTTAGGAATTAATTAATGGAATTTAATAGGACCGGACAACAATTTGCTTTGGAACAGTTTTTAGGTAAAACAGAAACAGCAACCTATTCCAAACAAGCCGCTACAGAAAAAATGTCCTTAACCCAATATCTTATCAATAATAATATTTTATCTGCCACCAATATTGCTGAAGCCTCCGCTCAAAGCTTTAGAGTTCCCATGTTGGATCTAGACTGTATTGAGGTCAGTACCCTGCCCTTATCCTTGATGGATGAAACCCTGGTGCATCGTCATTCCATGGTACCTCTCTTCTGCCGTGGAACTCATTTGTATTTGGCAGCCGAAGATCCTGGTAATCATATTGCCTTAAAAGAAATCCAATTCCATACCGGTTTGAATACCCATGCGATCGCAGTAGAAGCAAATAAATTGACTACTTTGCTATCCCATCTATTAAGCCTTAAGCACCATCGGGAATTGTCCACATTCGATGCCCCGACTCCTCATGACGAACACTATGAATTTACTATCAATCCAATAGATAGCGATGACGCCCCTATTGTAAAATTTGTTAATCAAATTCTATTTAAAGCCATTCAGCAAGAAGCTTCTGACATCCATTTTGAGCCATTTGAAAAAGAATACCGTATTCGCTATCGACATGATGGCATTTTGCATGAGGTAGCCAGCCCTCCAGTCAAGCTATCCGCGCGAATTACTGCACGAATTAAAGTAATGGCGAAATTAGACATTTCAGAACGCCGCATCCCCCAAGACGGTAGTTTTAAAATAAATCTACCGAATAAACATCCCATTGATTTTCGTGTAAGCACCTGCCCAACTACAAACGGTGAAAAGATAGTTATAAGAATCCTGGATCTGGATACAGCAAAACTACACATTGAAGCTTTAGGATTTAATTCCAAACAACATGAATCTTTTATACGGGCAATAAAACGCCCCCAAGGAATGATTTTGGTAACAGGTCCCACTGGTAGTGGGAAAACCATAAGCCTGTATGCGGCCTTAAATCTGCTTAACACTAAAAAAGTTAATATCTCTACAGCGGAGGATCCTGTTGAAATTAAAATCAACGGCATTAACCAAGTTAATATCAACCCCAAAGTAGGCCTCAATTTCTCTAATGTTTTACGCTCTTTTTTACGACAAGACCCTGACATTATTATGGTTGGTGAGGTTCGTGATTTAGAAACCGCTGAAATTGCAATTAAGGCAGCGCAAACAGGACATCTGGTCTTATCAACATTGCATACAAACAGTGCTGTAGAATCATTAACACGTTTAATCAATATAGGTATTCCAAGCTTTAATATTGTGAGTTCAATAACCCTCATTATCGCGCAACGCTTAGCACGAAAACTGTGTGAACAATGCAAAACCCCACGAACCGATCTTTATAAAGCCAATTTACTAGCTTGGGGTCTTAATGAAACTGACCAAATCTATAAGGCCGTGGGCTGTTCTCAATGTACTGAAGGATATCGTGGCAGGATAGGATTATTTGAAGTATTGCCGATGACAAACACCCTAACTGAACTCATTATGGCTGGTGCTAATTCATTAGAGATTCTAAAAGAAGCCCAAAAAGAAGGCATGACCAGCATTTATCAATCAGGTTTAGAAAAAGTACAGCAAGGAATAACTACCCTAGAGGAGGTCAATCGGGTAACCGTTGAATAAATGATTCAGATGAAAAAAAATACTAGCCCCCTGCTAACATTTCGTTATAGAGGTAAAAATACATTAGGACAAAAAATCTCTGGAGCTATTCAAGCCCGGGATATGACGCTCGCTAAAGTCGGCCTACGTAAACAAGGCATTATTGTTAATAAGGTAGTTCAGAAGCGAAATCTATTTATTTTTAATCAATTCAACAAAAAGCTAACTTCAGCAGAGATCGCACTATTCAGCCGTCAGCTCGCAACCATGGTTGAATCAGGAATACCGTTAATGCACGCATTAGATATTGTCGCTAAAGGACAAATAAATCCCCATCTTCAGGAACTAATTAATGAGATCAAGCATGATATTGAGACTGGTTTAACCCTATCTGAAGCATTAATGAAACATTCTCAGTATTTTAATAGCCTATTTTGTAATTTAGTTAAAGCAGGCGAACAATCAGGCACGCTAGATATTATGCTCAATAAGATTGCCTGCTATAAAGAAAAAATTGAATCCATAAAAAAGAAAATAAAAAAAGCTCTAAGCTATCCTATTGCAATTGCAAGCGTTGCGGTTGTTGTCACAGTAGGTTTACTTATGTTTGTTGTTCCTCAATTTGAAACCTTATTTCAATCATTTGGTGCTGATTTACCCACCCTAACCTTGGCGGTGATTAAAATATCTCAATATATCCAATCCTGCTGGTACTGTATTTTTGCGTCTTTAGGTCTGAGTATTTATGCATTTATTTATGCGCAAAAGCATTCGCCAGCCTTCGCATTAACTATTGATGGGCTGTTATTAAAAATACCGATTATTGGTTCAATTATAGAAAAGACCGTTATTGCGCGGTTCTCACGAACGTTATCCATTACTTTTGCAGCAGGTTTGCCCTTAGTTGATGGCCTCAAATCGGCAGCTGGTGCAACAGGAAACAGAATGTATTCTAACGCAATAGAATATATAAAAAATGAGGTTTTTACTGGAGTATCCATGAGTAAGGCCATGGAAAATACTTGCCTATTCCCCAATATGGTCATGCAAATGATCGCTATTGGGGAAGAATCAGGAGCATTGGAAAAAATGTTAAGTAAAATTGCAGACTTTTATGAAGAAGATGTAGATAATTCGGTGGATGCACTAAGTCGTTTATTAGAACCGATTATCATGTCCATCATTGGGATTCTCGTGGGAGGGCTGATTGTGGCTATGTATATGCCTTTATTTAAATTAGGCTCGGTAATTTAAAAGGAAAAACAAAATAATGCATGAACTCATTACCTACCATTCCTGGTTTCTTTACGTAGCTATAGCCTTACTTTCGCTTGCAGTAGGTAGCTTACTTAATGTAGTCATTTACCGTTTACCCTTTATGCTCAAAAATGAATGGCTGCGTGAATGCAATGAATTAATGGCCATAAAAAATGAAGAAAAAACCACATTGAATTTATTTTTTCCTCGCTCATTTTGCCCCTCCTGTAACAGCATGGTAAAAGCTTGGCAAAATATCCCCATATTAAGTTTTTTAATACTTCGAGGTCGTTGTTATTACTGTAAAGCCTCTATTTCACCCCGCTATCCATTAATTGAGCTAGGCACTATGCTGCTGTCACTCTATGCAGGTTGGCATTTTGGTTTTACCTGGCAATTAGCCTTTGCACTGAGTGCCATATGGCTTTTAATTTGCCTGTTTTTTATTGACCTAGATCACCAATTGCTGCCCGATAGTTTAACTTTAAGCTTATTATGGTTAGGCTTAATTGCGAATACGCAAAACTTATTTACCTCACTACCTGACGCAGTGCTTAGTGCCGCTGGCGCATACCTTGTTTTGTGGTTACTAATTAAACTATTTTATTTAGCTACGGGTAAAATTGGGATGGGAAATGGTGATTTTAAATTGTTTGCCGCTTTTGGTGCCTGGTTTGGCTGGAAATTATTGCCATTAATTCTCCTATGCTCATCAATTGCGGGTACAGTAATTGGACTCTTATATTTATACTTGAACGATAAATCAAGAGATACTACAATCGCATTTGGCCCTTTTTTATGCATTTCAGGATTAGCCGTATTATTTTGGGGACAAAAGCTTTTAGACTGGTATTTGCATTTGTGGTTCTAAAAGCAGCCCCACTGCCCTAATAGAACAGCCATACGAGGAGTAAGACGTTGTATCAAATTATTTTGTTTGATTTAGATGATACCTTAATTGATTTTTCAGCGGCAGAACAAATCGGTATACGTAAAATTCATGGCCAGTTTTACCCAACGACCCCTTATCCATTCTTCGAACAGCACTTTAAAAAACTGAATAATGAACTTTGGTCACGCGTTGGCGCTCAGGAAAATGGACTCATGCCAAGTGATGTGCGATTTTTACGTTTTAAACAATTAAACGAAGCCATAAAATGCACAAGCTCCTCTAATGAAGTAGCCGAGGCTTATGAACATCATCTGATTGAGCACATTGAGTGGATTCCTGATGTTCGAAAAACCATTGAATTCCTACATCAAAAAGGCCACATTTTAGGTATTATTACCAATGGATTCGCAGCATCTCAACTTAGAAAAAAAGAAAAATTTGGCCTTGAAAATTGGTTTGATTGTTTTGTAATTTCTGATGACGTTGGCTTCGCTAAGCCCAATAAGGAAATTTTCGACATTGCCTTAGAGAAACTGTCTAGTAGTCATAATCAACCCATTCACAACTACCACAAAAACTACATCCTAATGGTTGGTGACTCGGTTATTAGCGATGGACATGGCGCGAAAAACTTTGGCATTAACTATTGCCATGTTCATCGCAGTCCCCCGCAAGTAGCAAGCTTAGAAGCAACATTTACTTATCACATCAACTCGGTAGCAAATTTGCCAAATTGTATTGGCTATGAAACGGAATATAAGCTTTTTTTGAATTCTTTATAGGAAACATTATCCCAAAACAGAGAGGGAGCTCATTTATGTATTTTTATGCCCTCTGAGCGATTACATATAACTTTTAAATGGAAAAAATATGCCCAGTTTTTCAGATGACTTGCAAAAAGTAGCCAACAATGATCCTTCTTTTAAAAATTTTGAACCGAGCTGGCTCATGACTGACGATAGAACTCTGAGTTTAGCTACAGCTTTAGTTAATAACAATACACTACTTCAGATTGATCTATGGAACACTCAGCTTAGCGATGCAAATATCAAAGAATTAGCAAAGGCTTTAGAAGCCCATAAAAAATTGTCCTCATTAAATTTGGGTAAAAATCAGATTAGCGAACTGGGGGCATTGTATGTAGGAGAATTAATAGAAAAAAATAATGTATTAATAGCTCTGACACTTAGCAGAAATGCTCTTGGTGGTGAAGGAGTCCTGGCAATTGCCAAAGGATTAAGAGTTAATTCACAACTAAGTTCACTCAAACTTGACAGCGCAACGATTGATGATCACGGTGCTCGAGCATTGTTTAAAGAATTAGAAGTTAATACTGCGCTTATCTTTCTTGACTTAAGTAATAATAAAATCAGCGATCATAGCGTCCCTTACATAATACGCATGCTTGGAAAAAACAGCACCTTAAGTTCATTGTATATTAAAAGAAATTCTATTAGTGATAAAAATCTAATAGAGATTGACTCCTTATTAAGTCGTAACCAAAAAATTTATAACATCGCTCAAAATGCAATTGATGCGATTACACGTTTACCAGAGCACATACCTAACTGGGAGCAAGGAGGTGCCTTTGATAAGTTTAACGAGGTTCTTAAACTAAAAGAGCAAGCACAATTTGAAATCGAAACACTTTTCCCAGAGTCTAGGCTAGTATCCCGAATTGAAGAAGTATGGGCTGGAAAGCAAATTGCTATATTGCTAGCAAACCCACTAATTACCCAGGTAAGTGCCATCATAGAACTTTTTGATTCATTGAACTCAAAACAAGCACAATATCCTAAAAATCAGCAATGGCTCGAATCCATGATTCTTCAGTATTTTACAAACATACAACCTGAAAGTGAGTATACTTATAAAAAATTATTGTCTTATATTCTGCAAACATCAATCAGTGCAGATGTGCAACGGCTTATGGATCTCTGTGTCTTCCATCATTTTAATCCTCAAGTAAAATATATACTGAAACCAGAGCCAATACAGTTAGTGCGTTCACTTATTGGGAATCGTGAAGCGCTTAAAACATTACAAAAAGAAATCCCAGCTATAGATAAGCTCGTTTTAAACATCATTACTCGCTTTTATGCAGAGGAGCATTCAAGCAAAGAAGTTGAAATCAATACGCAAGTCATTGGAATGTTATTGGAACTACCACAAGAAAATGTAGCGACCAATGTTAAACTAAATGCCGCTCTGCTTCGCAGCCTAAATCTTTTTTTCTGCACAGCGCCCAATACTGCAGGTAGCTTTTACAAGCTATGGAATCATCTCTCACCAGATAATGCATTGTCTCCAGAAAATTCAGCTACGGAAGCAGTTGCCAAGAAACTTTTAATTAAAAAATATAATGGAATAGTTTTTCAAATCGGCCCCAACCAGTATCAAAATCGATTCTTTATCCAACACGATGTAAGGCACGTGAAGAAGCAAGATACCGAATTAGTTCAAGAGCAAAATGCTGAACTAGTTCAAGAACAACATGTTGAGCTAGTTGAAGAGCAAAATGCAGGACTAGCTCTAGAACAAAATGCAGCGCTAGAGCAGGAAGAAGAAGAGGAACACGCTCTCCTAATGAGACCATAGGAAACAATTAAATAACCAAATCGTAGCTACTAATCAACGTTCTCTCCCTCTCGAAAACGTACAACGTACATTGATAAGTTCTGAAACAGGCATCAGTGTGACTGATAATACAAGAACTTTTACACCCTATACACAGAGTTATCCACAGTTTTTGTGGATAACTAACTTAATCCTGAGAATAGAGTAAATACCCTAAAAGCCTTATAAAATAAAGAGGTTAATAAAGAAAACGGAAAATTTTGGAGATTATAATGATTTGACTAAAATGGAGATATCCACAGGATATTTTGTAAGCCTGAAAGCTAACAATCGGTGTATCTTATCAAAGAAAAAAATAAAAAACAGTCTTGACTTGGTAAATTTAAAAAAAATTAATCTCCAAGAAAAACGATTACTTTATCTTTTTAGTGTTTTGCATAAAGGCCCTATGATAAAATATTAACTTTTTTATTTATTAATAACCGAATTATGCACAACCTACTTAATAAAATACTCATGTTGCATTTTTGCAACAATCCCTAAGCAAATTAATTGAACTGGACAATCATTGCACCTGAGAGATAAAACAGATTGCTCCCGGAAAAATGCTGAAAATATCCGGCTTGTATCACGGGCGCCAGGGCCGATTGAGAGTTCAGCTCAAGGCGGGTTGATCCGGCGGCCGATCCGACTTGGGCCGTATGAATTCCGTAAGGCGGGCTATAGGATGTTCCTTTGCCATAAACATCCTGATTACCAAAACTGCCCGAACCCCAGCCTCCTCCTAGCCCCCAAAAAAGGCTGATTGTAGCACAATGGACTGATCGGCCGCGATTGCCGAACCAGCACTCATCATGCCACCAGAAAAGGCATTGGTTACGGCCAAGTCCATCAAAAGAACCCCTAATATAATTTTTTTCATATAGACCACTCCTTAGTTAACATAGGAACGTTGTTTATTTTCTATTTACCAGCTAATTGCCCAGAAACACGCAGCTGGTGCGCCACAATACGCGTCAAATAATCAAACTCTATATTAACTTGCTGCCCAGGCTTTAATGCATCTAAAGTGGTATTTGCCAAAGTATGTGGAACAAGCATTAATTTAATACTTCTATCCCCTACTGAATTGATTGTTAAACTAACCCCTTCAACCGTGATGCTACCCTTGGGAAGTAAGTAGGCCATTGCAACCTCCCCAAAGCCAGCCAATTCAACCTCAAGGTACTCCTCAACCTGGTTAACTGCTCGAACTGCTGCAATGGCATCCACATGCCCGCTGACATAATGCCCACCAAAACGTGTTGAGGAAAGCATAGCTCGCTCCAAATTTACAGAGTCTCCTGCCACCGCATCGGCTAGCGTTGTCACATTTAAGGTTTCTGGAGAAACATCAAAATGCAATTCATGATTGGCCGTAGACGGCAATAAAGTTAAGCAAATGCCATTGACTGCAATACTTTCTCCCACCTGCACTTGTTCAAATGCAGAGGAAATAATAAGACGATGAGCATTTCCCTTACGAAGATTACTAAGGATTACCCCTTTTTGTTCGATTATTCCAGTAAACATCAGGTTCTCGCTATTTCCGAAAAATATATGGATAGTCTAATTGGTTTTTCTAATTTGCCAAGTTATTTTTTGATGCTGATTGTGTAAATTTTTACACATCATCTCTTACCGTATTATTTTTATCCCAACGTTTTACGATACCAGCGTCCAGATCAAATAAATCAAGGGCTCGGCCTATACTGTGGTTTATAATGTCATCAACTGTTTCAGGTTTATTATAAAACGCAGGCACTACTGGGCAAACAATAGCCCCTTGCTGAGTTACTGAAACCATGTTTTGTAAATGACCTAAATGTAAAGGTGATTCCCTAGTCATTAATACCAGTCTTCTTCGTTCCTTCAAAATCACATCCGCAGCTCGGCCAATTAAATTCGAGCTAATTCCATGAGTAATTTCAGCAAGCGTTTTCATCGAACAAGGAGCAACAATCATTCCTAAAGTTTTGTACGAACCGCTAGCAATACTGGCGCCAATATCATTCCATGGATAATAAACATCTGCCATTGCTTTTAATTCAGAAACACTTAACTCAGTTTCGTATTCTCTAATTAATTGGGCGGATTTACTGACAATTAAATGTGTTTCTACAGGAAGTTTTTTTAATACTTCTAATAATCTTATTCCATAAATGATACCTGAGGCACCACTAATACCAACAATTATACGCGACTTCGTTGCCATAGCCTGTCCTCTTTAATTAAACGAAAAAATAGTTAATTCGTTGTTGTTTCATAAAAAAAATTTATTCATAATTTTATAAATTATCTTTTAGTATAAAATATAAAGTCCAGGCAAAGAAGACAAATAAGCCATAGGACTAATACCGTTATAATGAAAATTAGGAACATTCGATGTTCAACAACTCTTCAGTAAAACCACCAGAAAATCCCTTTTGGAACTTTTCACTAGCAATTTATAATGATGCCAACATTAAGGAGGCTTGCCATATATTTCAGGATACCTATTCAGCTAATGTCAATTTAGTCTTGTTCGCTTATTGGCTTGGCTATGCCGTACACGATATCAGCCATGAAGAATTTACCCATACATGTAATAGTGTTGCAGTCTGGAATAAAGAAGTAACTAAAAATCTGCGCAAAATGCGTATTTTCTTAAAAGGAATCAGCGATAATGACTGGATAAAAAGTTATTGTTCGCAAGTACTTACCGATGAAATTATTTCTGAATCGTATCAGCAAGAGCTGTTATATAACCAGGTCAAACATCGTTTAAAAACAAAAGCGATACAAAATAATGCGATGTCCTCTCAATACCTATCCTGGCTTTTTAGCGATGCGGACCACGAACTTCAAGGATCACTTAAAATAAGAATCAAGCCTTTTATCAAGATGATTAGTGATAAATTAAATTACCTACAAAAATCGTAGAACTACATGGAGAAAAGTAGTGAAAATAACACTGATTGGTCTGCGGTAACAGATAGTACACAGATGCAGACGAATAGATAATTAGAGAAATGGCTGATGAAGCAACTCAAGAGTTCGAAGCAATGAACTCTTGCTTGCTTCACCTCGTTCACAATGACGATGGGATTTCTAAGATGCTACATCTCAACCGGATAATCCGAATCAATCCAACCTTGCAATCCAGTATCCAGCGAATACACTTGAGAATACCCCATCTTTTGCAAACTTTCAGCAACTAAAGCGCAGCGAAATCCCCCACTGCAATAAAGGATTATTTGCTGTTGCTGATCAGGGATTTTTTTCTCAATATCACGCTCAATAATTCCTCTGCCTAAATGGATGGCTGTAGGAATATGCCCTGTAGTCCACTCATGATCTTCACGTACATCGATCACATACATATCCTCATGTTTATCCAACTTTTCCTTTAAATTATTGGGACTAATTTCCTTAATATGTTTTTTAGATTCTGCTACTAGTGCTAAAAATGCTGAGGCATGTTGTTTCATTTGTTATTCCTTATGTTTAAACCAGTTTCTTATTGTAGACCAAAAGGCGGCAATAAAAACAATAATGGTAAATAGTAAAACAGCAATAACCATTTCAACAATTGCGAAATTTAAGGCATCACGAGCCACAAACCAACCTGCTACTGAGCCTGATATGACTAAAAGCAATTTGATGATCCATTCAACCATTTATTTACTCCATATCAGCAAGAATTATGTTACAAAACTACCTTTAATCAATATTAGGCATAAATTAAAGAAACGAATCCAAATCAAAAGTAGAATACTTATTCAATGCTTTGCCATGACTTACAAGAAAAGCATCTGCCGTTTTACGTCCTTCTTTAAAAAGCATGCGCAGAAAATCCCATTCGGCATTAAGCTTGGAGGAATAGCCTAATTTAACCATTTTTGCGCTGGTAATTCGATGAATACGCATTTTTGCCCAACGATCTCGCTCTCCAGCATCCGAATTAATGGTTTTGCGTAATAAAGCGATCATCCGTAACTCTTTCATCAAGGTCGCATTAAAAGCAACCTCATTAAGGCGATTGAGTATGTCACGAGCGGTTTTCGGTGTTCCTGGACGTTCTACAGGATTAATTTGCACCAAGACTGTGTCACTGGACTCGCATTCTTGCACTAAAGGCGTAATAGTGGGATTACCGGTATATCCTCCATCCCAATAAGCCTCCCCATCAATTTCAATAGCTTGAAACATTAAAGGCAAACAGGCTGATGCCAATAAAACATCGGCATTAATTTCTTTATTTTTAAATACCTTACCACGGCCTGTACGCACATTGGTTGCCGTAATGAATAATTTGATGGGAGATTCATTCAGTAATGAAAAATCAATACTTTCTGCGAGGATGTCACGTAATGGATTGAGCGCTATCGGATTAAGATCATAGGGTGAAAACACATGGCTAGCTAACTGAAAAGTAAGAAAGGAAGGAGAATAATCCATTGTCCACTTTCCAGAAACAATGTCCAACCACCCTCTTTGTAACGGACTAAAGCGAGCAGCCTCTGAAACTCGATACCAAAATGCCCGCAAAGCCCTACGTGCACCGTCTGGGCCATTACTAGTAAAACCACTGGCCATCACCGCAGCATTCATTGAACCTGCTGAAGTCCCTGAAATACCTTCTATTTTCACCCGAGGCTCTTCAAGCAAGCGGTCTAGAACTCCCCATGTATAAGCTCCATGAGCACCCCCGCCTTGCAATGCTAAATCAATAAGAACAGGCTTCCCTCGTGTCTTGGATCCTTGCGTTTTTTTGTCCATTAATTGCCGTACCTAAAGACATACCTATTGCTAAGTTTAGCAGTCTTTTACGTGAACGTTTGCGAGCCATTGCGCGCAAGTAATTAACTATCCAACTGAACCAGCAAATCCCGAGCATCAGAAAGGCCATGATCATCGACAGCTCTTACCACAAACTTCCCTGGCAGGGCATGCCATAAAAACGATTTTCCAGCTTTTGTTTTAGCAACAAAGGTTTCATTAATAAACCAATAAACATGAGCAATTCCTGCATCAGTAACTGCCGTAAATGGAATCGTATTGTTTTGTTGAGAATTCGCACGAACAATGTAACTAATACCCGCTTGAGGTGAAGTGATTTGCGGCGTAATTCCAACATTACCAGATAAGCGGCACTCAGCCTCAAAAAATGGCGGTGTATGTCGCTGTATCCCCGCCCGTTTAAAAATATGCAATAAATCAGAGGGCCAGAATTCAAACACCTCAAACCGTGTATTTGCATCAATATGGCAGGTGCGCAATCCATTTTTACTATTAATTGCTACTTCACGATAAATTGTATCGGATTTAATAGGAGATTTTCCTGGAATAAACCAAGTCCATTCCCTATCCTTGCAAAAACGTGTGGGTAGCATTCCCGAAGCGCTGCAAACTTCAACCTTTTTAAGATTCATGTGTTCAGGATGTTTGTCTAAAGGCTGCAAAGGGCCACGTTCTTGTTTGAGGGCATCTATTAACTCAAAAAATAAGGGGGCGGCGATGTCCTTTCCAATAAAAGCAGGGTTTGCTTTATTATCGAAATTACCAACCCAAACCGCCAGAGCGTAAGGACCAAAAACACCGACACTCCATGCATCCCTATATCCCGAAGAAGTCCCCGTTTTCCAAGCAACCGGTAATTGCGACCAACTTCGGTAAGTTACATCATGATGCGGTGTACTTTGCAACATATCTAAAACTAAATAGCTGGCTTCAGAGCTTAATAGGCGTTTCCCCTTAGGCTTAGTTTCTTTTTGTAACCAACGCGAAGGATACCAAACCCCATCATTAGCCAACATAGCATAGAAACCAATCAACTCGCGCATGGTTAATTCCACCCCACCCAAATTTAACGATAAACCATAGTAGGATTCTGAGCGCAAATGACTCACCTGCCCTTGCTCTAATAATTGATGCAGTGAAGGCTTACTTAATAGACTGGAAAGATAAATAGCAGGGATATTACGACTTAAAACTAAAGCATCTCGAGCTTTGACTGGTCCCATAAAGTCATAATCGAAATTTTCTGGGTTATAGCCATTAAAACTATGAGGCACATCTTTTAAAACCGTATTGGGATGGATTAATCCTTGATCCAAAGCCAATCCATAAATAAACGGCTTTAAAGTAGAGCCAGGGGAGCGTTTGGTTTCAGTACCATTAATTTGCCCACCTATTTCACGATTGAAAAAATCAGTAGATCCCATTAAACCTTTAATACCCATATCACGAGTATCTACTAATAGAACCGCAGCATTGTGCACGCCTAAACCTTTTTTTCTTGCTAAGTAATTTCGTGTAATCCGTTCAATAATAGTTTGTGAACGTGAGTCCAAAGTAGTCACAATATCTTGCTGTTTCGAAACATCAGACAAAACTTTATTCACAAAATGTGGAGCGGCAAATGGTAAAGAGCGATTTGTTTGCATAACTAAAGGCAAATCAAACATTACCTTTTTATTCTTATCCTCAGGATGTTGCTCTAACCAACGTTGAAAAAGATGCGCTCGTATCGTTTTCAAGTCTTGATTATTGGGTGTTCTTTTTCCAGGATTTTGGGGGATAATGCTCAAAGTTAATGCCTGGGGTAAACTGAGTTTATCTATAGATGTACCAAAATAGACCAAACTTGCTGCGCCAACACCTTCGATATTGCCACCATAAGGGGCCATATTTAGATAAGCTTCTAAAATTTCATCTTTACTGTAATGCATTTCAATTTGAATTGCGCGAATAATCTGCCACAACTTTCCCGATATTTTTTTGGAGTTGATTCCATAGTGCATCCGCGCTACTTGCATAGTAATAGTTGAAGCACCTACCCGCCTGGATTTGACCGCATAGGTTTGCCAAATTGCTTTTGCTGTTGCTAATGGATTGATTCCATAATGAAAACGAAAATACTGGTCTTCTTGCAATAAGGTTGCATCGATTAAGTGTTTTGCAATTTTTGGCAAGGGGGTGAACAGACGATATTTATCATCTCGGCTTAAAGTGAGCCGTAATAATTGATGATGATCATCATAAACAGCCTTGGAAAAACTAGTGCCATCCAATAAAACCGGTTTGGGTAAAAAAAATAATAGTGCAAACCCACTGACAAACAGCAAAACAAGGACTATGCTTAAGCGTTTTAAATTTTTGTTCATGTTCGTTATTATGCACCAAAAAGAGTAAAATGGCGCCAATCTTAAAAAGAAATTATAAAAAGGAAATAAAGTCCATTTGGCACTCCTAATTAAATTTAAAAAGTTGTCCCTCCCTTCGGTGAGGATTTCAACGTAGCCTTAAACTCCCGAATTAAGAAGTTAAGTAAAACTTAGAACTAATTGGAACTATGCGTCTACGCGAAGATAACTGATAAAGGCATATTTCCTTAAATGAAAACTTTCCATCGAGCCAAAGCTCGATTAACAGCCAGGATCTACTATGAGCAAAAAAATATTAAATGCTTTCTCTGCTGTGTTTGGCAAATTAAATTGGAATAGCCCTCCCTGGCTGAGTTATCTAAAAAATAAATCGAAGACGTCCCCCAAAAAATTCTGGGGGGGAAGTTTGCTCGCCCTGCTCGTCTTATGCGCTGCGGGATATACGGCGCATTGGTATAAAAACCAGCCTCAACCAATATACACCATCGCAGAGATTACACCTCCTGCCATTACGCCAAATGAAGAAACATTGGTTCCAGGAAATTTAGTTATTGATTTTGGCGTAAAAAATAAGAATGGATTTATTAATAAATCTGTTGCCCCTTTAAGCTTAGTTGGCCAGACCATAACCAAAGGTATTGAAATGTTACCAACAATTCCAGGTACCTGGAACTGGAGCAGCGATAGCCAATTAACCTTTGTCCCTACTGAAGACTGGCCTGCAGGACAAAAATATACAATTAAGTTTGCACCAGACTTTTTTGCAGCTACAGCGAATATGGAATCTCTTACTTATTCATTTTCTACCCAACCACTCATCGCTAAAATCGCTGAGTTTAAACTCTATCAAGACCCGGTGCATGTAGAAGTAAGAAAAGCCGTTGCTACTATTGAATTCAACTTCCCCGTAAACCCTGAAAGTCTAGAAAAAAATACGGCTTTAGCATTCCAAACCCAAGAAAAAGGAAAAACAGGGAACACCACCGAATCGCTTCCCTTCTCTTACACTTATGATCAGCATAAACGAATTGCTTACTTAAACTCAGACACCATTAATATTAAAGATGTTGCCCGCTTTTTACGATTAGCACTAAATAAAGACATAAGTTCATTAACTAAATCAGCAACATTAAATAAAGAGTTATCTGATAAAATCTTAATCCCCGATGCAAATGGCTTCCTTAAAGTAACCTCCGCATCAGCTTCTATTATCAGAAATGAAAAAGACCGCCCTGAACAAATTCTGACGGTTGAAACAACTTTAGGTATTAATGAAAGCGAATTTAATAAATCAGTGCATTTCTACTTATTACCTAAAGATCGTCCCGCTACTGCCGCTGAACCTGCAAAAGAAAATTATCAATGGCAAAATCCAGGGGAAGTAACCCAAGATATTTTGGCATTAGCCACTCCATTGACCAAAGAAGCTCTACCAACTGAGCAAAACTATTCAACATTGCATAGCTTTAAATTCACGGCAAAAACGCCCAGCTACATTTTCGTTAAAATCGATAAGGGCATGAAGGGATTTGGCAACTTTAGCCTGAGTAATGGATATGTTAGCGTAATACCTGTTCCAGTCCTACCTAGAGAAATCAGCTTCTTACATAAAGGTTCTCTACTTGCTTTAGGCGGTGAAAAGAAACTATCCGTGTTAGTGCGTGGCGTGTCTGCAGTCAAATTTGATTTTGCACGTGTGCTGCCTGACAATGTAAACCAACTCGTCACGCAGACTCAAGGTGACTTTAATAACCCCTACTTTATTAATCCGTCATTTAATCAACAAAACATTAGTAAAATTTCTAGTGATGTTCAGCAATTTGATACTTCTGACTTAGCGAAACAGCAATATACTGCCTTAGACTTTAGTAAATATCTTGCTACAGAAACAAATACTTCAGGCCCTCAAGGATTATTCCTCTTACAAGCAACTGAGTGGGATACAGCCCGTAACATCCCTCTGGATGTCAAAGCCAGTCGCTTAATACTCATTACAGACCTTGCCCTATTAGTTAAAGATAATAATAACGGCAGTCATGATGTGTTTGTAAACTCCATTACTCAAGGAGGTCCAGTAGCTAACGCCATCGTAACCGTTTTGGGTAAAAATGGCCTCCCTATTCTATCTCGAGTTACTGATGTCCAAGGACGTGCAAACTTCCCAACCCTAAAGGACTTTATTGAAGATAGAGAACCTACAGTATATCTAGCACAACTAAATAATGATGTTTCATTTATTCCGTTTAATAATACCAATCGTCAGCTAAATTTTTCCAAATTTGACGTTGGTGGGCTGTATACTTATTACAGCCAAGACATGCAAAGTTTAACAGCGTTTCTGTTCTCTGATCGCGGTATTTACAGACCGGGGGACACAGCACATATTGGCATGATTGTGAAACAAACCTTTGCACAGTCCCAACCCGCAGGCTTACCCTTGCAGATCACCATTGTTGATCCACGCGGTACCACCGTTAAAGATGAGAAAATTACCCTAAATGATTTAGGCTACATGAACCTTGATTTTACTACCAATGCAAATGCTCCTACCGGCCAATACACAGTGAATTTGTTCTTGGTTAAGGATAATCACCCACAAAATATATTAGGCTCTACTTCTCTGAAATTTTCTGAGTTTTTACCTGATAGAATGCGAATTAACACCAGCTTATCACCGAAGCCAGCTACAGGCTGGAGTTCTCCGGAAAACCTTAAGGGTGAAGTAAGCTTGTGGAATCTTTATGGAGCCCCTGCTGCAAATCGAACAATCAGTGGTAAAATTCTGCTGGTCCCCCAAAAAGTACAATTTTCCAAATACCCAGACTATGTATTTGCTGATCCCTTAATCGATCCGAAAAAACCAGCCAAAGTATTTACTGAAGCCTTGGCGAATACCAAAACCAATGATAAAGGTGAGGCTGAGTTTGATTTAAATCTTGGCCGTTTTGAACAAGCAACCTATCAACTAACGTTCTTTGCAGAAGGCTTTGAAGCCGATGGTGGTCGTAGTGTAACCAGTCAGGTTCAAACACTAGTCAGCCCGCTGCCCTATTTTGTAGGCCATAAAGCCGATGGCGATCTATCATTTATCAAACAAAATTCGGCTCGCTCAGTTAATTATATTGCCGTAAATCCTGAGTTGAATAATGTAGACGTAAGTGACTTGAAAATACAATTGGTTTCCTTACATCCAGTTACGACTTTGATTAAAAAGCCTGATGGTACTTACCAATATCAATCAATAATTCAATCCAGTATTGTTAGCACCACCCCGTTTACTATTGGCAAACACGGTACAAACTATACGTTACCAACACAAACCATTGGTGACTATTCACTAAGTGTTCTTGGAAAAAACGATGCCGTACTTAGCCAATTAAAACTCAGTATTGTGGGTGCCAGCCAACAGCCTTTGGCAAAAAATGCTGAATTATCAATTAAACTAAATAAATCTGAATATCATGCCAATGATGACATCGAAATTCAGATTACTGCACCCTATACCGGTTCCGGATTAATCACTATAGAGCGAGATAAAGTTTATGCTGCTCAATGGTTTAAAACTGATACCACCAATTCAGTGCAAACCATCCGTATCCCTGCTGATTTTCAAGGAAATGGGTACATAAATGTGGCCTTTATACGTGACTGGAATTCTCCGGAACTCTTTATTAGCCCGTTAAGCTACAGCATTGCACATTTTGCGGTAAATCATGATAATCATAATGTTACAATTGACTTAAAAACGGCAGCAGTTTCTCGTCCTGGTGAGCCATTGACTATTGAGTACCGTACCGATAAGCCCGGAAAAATCATTGTGTTCGCAGTGGACCAAGGAATTTTACAGGTTGCCCGTTACTCAACCCCTGACCCGCTTGCCTTCTTCTTCCAAAAACAAGCGCTTGAAGTATTGACCGAACAAACTGTGGATCAGATTATTCCTCAATTTATTCAATCTCGAGAGTTGTCAGCGATTGGTGGTGATGATGGCGAAGAAAATATGGCAAGTCGCCTCAACCCATTCAAACGTAAAACTGATTTGCCTGTAGTGTTCTGGTCTGGCCTTCAGGATGCCGACAGCACCCCACGTCAGCTTGTTTATCAAGTTCCAGATTATTTTAATGGCAGTATTAAAGTAATGGCCGTGGCTGTATCAACTGATTCAGTCGGCTCTAAGGATGCCTCTGCGGAAATTCGCGGTGATTTTATCATAAACCCTAACGTGCCAACCTTTGTGGCCCCTGGTGATGAGTTTGAAATATCTTCATCCATTGCCAATAACATCAAAGGTTCCGGAGAACATGCTTCAGTTAACGTGGATTTAACCACCTCACCTGAAGTTGAGGTTATTGGTGCCTCCTCGCAAACTTTAGACATTACTGAGGGTAAGGAGCAAACGGTTCACTTCAAATTAAGAGCCAAATCATTATTAGGTTCTGCAACCGTAGGATTTAAGGCAACAGCAGCGGACAAATCGGGCAGTATGAGTGCCACTTTGAGTGTCAGACCAGCAACGCCATTAATGACCTATATTGATAGTGGTAAATCTAAAGATGCGCAAAAAACTTTGGATATTATGCAAAGCTTTTATCCCGAGTACCGTAATGTAAATGCCACTATATCTACCAGCCCATTAATTCTGGTATTTGGATTACAACGGTATTTAGATAATTATCCTTATGGTTGCACAGAGCAATTAACCAGCAAGGTCATGCCCTTATTAGCAATGAACAATCAAACGGGTTTTACGAGTGAAACGAAAGAAATCACGAGCAAAATTAATGCTACCATACAAATGCTAAGCCAACGTCAAATGTCTAGTGGTGGATTCAGTTATTGGCCCGGCCTTGGCGATAACCTAGGAAATGATTTTGCTTCCGTTTATGCAATGCATTTCTTAACTGAAGCAAAAGCTCAAGGGTTTACTGTGCCTAATGATCTCTTTTTTAATGGGATTAATTACTTAAAAACACTGGCAAGCCAAAATGTTGAGGATTTGAATGCAGCACGAATTCAGGCTTATGCAATCTACATTTTGACGCGTAATGAAATTGTTACAACAAACTACATTACAAATTTGCAATTGTATCTGGAGCAGAATTATGCCAAGCAATGGAATAATGACATTACTGCGGTTTATCTTGCAGGCACCTATCAACTGCTGCAAAGTCATGAAGAAGCAAATCAACTGATTGGCCGATACAAACCACAGCTTGATCTGTCTTCTGATACAGACTTCTACGACAGCAATATTGCGGATGCACAATACCTTTATATTGTGGCCAAGCATTTCCCCAATTTATTGCCTCAAGTAAGCGACACCGTGTTAATGCGCTTGATTGATGCGATTAATAATAATGAGATTAATACCGTATTATCAGGATATGTCAGTCTGGCTTTGGGAGCCTATCCTCAAAATACGGCGATTAATACGTCCTCAAACTTATCGATGAGCAAAATCTTGGCTAATAATGAACAGATTCCTGTACCGGTTAATAATGCCAATTACCAAAAGGCTTCTTTGGGTACAGATACCAAGCACATTCGTTTTGAAAATCCGGCTAAAGAACTGTTCTTTTATCAGCTCATACAATCAGGATTTAATACGGTTCTTCCTAAAGAGCCAGAGAAATCAGGCCTTGAAATCTTTAGGGAATACCGCGATGCTCAGGGGCATGCAATCACCTCTACCACCTTAGGTAGTGAAATTGAAGTTCATATTCAGGTTCGCACTTTAGAAGTAGATTATTTAACCAACATTGTTATTGAAGATCTACTGCCAGGTGGTTTTGAAGTGGTGCGTGATTCTGTAAAACTAAATAATATGGATTATTTCGATGTACGCGAAGACCGAGTTAATTTCTTTGGTGGTTTGAGTAGTACCGCAACGGAATTAGTTTATAAAATTAAAGCAGTCAACATTGGTACGTATACCGTTCCTCCGGTGTTTGCTGAGGCGATGTATGATCCGAATACTTTTGGTCGTGGGACTGCTTCGACCATTACGGTAACGGCCGGAAAGTAAAAAATTTAATAATACCCGTATTATGACTTCGTCTAATACGGGCCACACCAGACTAAAAAAAAACATTGTTCTCATTTATTGGTCTACACTTTATATTGAACTTGTATGTTATACAGGCAAGATAATAAGGATATTGACACAAACCACTTATATGAGGTTAACATGAAAAAAATGGAATCAATTAAACTTGCTACGCCTAATGATCTGGCACCGAAAGATCGACGTATTATTGCCCAAGTAATTAACCCACTCGTAGCAGACACTTTTGCCTTATATGTTAAAACGAAAAATTATCATTGGCATATGTCTGGCCGTCATTTCCGTGATTACCATTTATTACTTGATGAGCAAAGCGATCAGATTTTTGCGATGATTGATGTATTGGCTGAGCGTGTACGCAAGCTAGGTGAAGAAACCATTCATTCAATCGGTCAAATTAAAGAATTACAACATGTTAAAGACGTCAACTCAGTATTCTCTGCTGAAGATATGCTGCGTGATTTAATGTTGGAAAATAAAAGCTTTTTAACCCGCATGCGAGCTGCTCATGAAATTTGCAGCGAAAAAAAGGATGTGGCAACAACTAGTCTTTTAGAAAATTATATTGACGAGACCGAAAGAAGGGTTTGGTTCTTATTTGAAACTGTAGGTTCATAAAAACCAGGCGTTCACGAGGTATGTAAATTCCGTCATTGCAACGAAGCAACCCATGAGTTCGAAACACAGAGCCTTGGGTTGCTTCACTTCATTCACAATGACGATGATCTGTGAACACCTCTGGTTACTTCTACAACCAAAATGTCCGCACAAATATATACAACAGTGCCATTCCAATTATAGGAATAATCACAAATCCTAAAAATACATGGATTTGAATTCTATTTTCTGCTGATGACTGGTAAAACTTTTTAAACCGTTTTAATAAAGACATTTTCTATACTCCCAGATAAATTCCTTGATACTTCATTGTGTATATCGTCTACGAGTGAAAGCATTCTCCTCGTATAAATTGTAAACTTTCCGTAACTTAAGCCTCCCGTTTAAATGCATCAGGATATTTATCCCCTTTCACTGCATTTACCGGAACCAATTGCTCTAATAATTGCAAATCCTCTTCGGACAACACCAGATCAAGAGCCCCTAAATTATCCTCCAGGTAACTTAAACGTTTCGTCCCAGGAATGGGGATCACCTTAGTAGACTGAGCCAAAATCCAAGCCAAGGCTAACTGGCCTAAGCTACATTGCTTTGCTGCGGCCATTTCGTTTAATTTCATAATAACCACTTGATTCGCATTAAAATTTTCACCTTGAAAACGAGGCAATAAATGACGAAAATCATCAGCAGCTAATTGAGACATATTCGCGATTGCGCCGGTCAAAAATCCACGTCCCAAAGGGCTATATGCCACAAAACCAATACCCAACTCCTGGCAGGTAGGTATAATTTCATGCTCAGGATTACGTTCCCATAGCGAATATTCTGTTTGTACCGCTGCAATGGGATGAACTTGAGCTGCACGTCGAATAGTATCAGGTTTTACCTCAGAAATACCGATATAACGCACCTTGCCTTCTTTTACTAATTCAGCCATCGCTGCAATTGAATCCTCGATGGGCGTCAGCTTATCAACCCGGTGTAAATAATATAAATCAAGGACCTCCGTTGCCAACCGTTTCAAACTAGCCTCACAGGCTTTTTTAATATAAGCAGGCGAGCCATTAATAATATAGTCTCGTGGCCCCCCTCCTGCTTGTTTAGCAAATCCCACTTTAGTCGCCAAAATTATGCGATTACGCTTGCCTTTTATTGCCTTAGCAATAAGCTCTTCATTATGCCCCCAACCATACATGTCCGCCGTATCCAAAAGCGTGACACCTAACTCCAGCGCACGATGAATGACTTCAATGGAATGTGTATCGTTCGCGGGGCCATAAGAGGTCGACATCCCCATACAACCAAGCCCTATTGGGCTAACCCAAGGTCCATTTTTACCTATCTGTCTTTGTTCCATAACAAAGGGTTCCTAATATTTAAAAACAATCATCTCACCGGAAATTGCAGAAACACGTGGTCCGGACAAAATAAATCCGGAAACATTCAAAGGCTCAACCGCCGCAACAGAGACAGGCTCATGTGCTATCTCTTGATTTTTAAAGGCACGCAAGGACTCAACAGCATAAGGTAAAGCAAATTGCTCGCGTAAATGAGGCTACACTTTTCTTCAATAAAAACCAAGGTATAGAGTTTCGAACTAGTTCTGCGGTGAGTTACACATTTTTGAACATCCAATTGATAGATACCGCGGACAGGCCGCGGTAATTCGAGAGAAACCAAGCAACACTAAGCTCTACTTTCTTTTATCTGATTTTGGCTTCTCGGCATGCTTTTTCATTTTATCAGGATGATGAGAAGCATGTTGTTGATCATGGCGTCGCGCATCTTGTGATTCATTCTTAAATTTATTGTCTTTGGACATTTCCTTTTCTCCATAAGATTAAAATAAGATTAAATTGCGTACTACAGACATAAATTTAGATGGTATTGTGGGAAAAAGCAAATTAAAATGTCGGGTTGGCAGAATAAGTAGATCTTGACTTATAAAGGCCGAATTACCGCGGTCAAGCCGCAATAATTCGAGTGAAAGTCAGTTTCAGGCAAATATATCAAATTTCAACCACAATCTTACCTATAGCCTTCCCAGACTCCATTAACTTATGAGCCTCACCTATATAACCTGCCTTAACTTTAGGAATAGGAACTTCCTCTGTTTTAAAAACGGAATAATCACCAAATGATGATATAGTTTGTGCTTTCATAGCGCTCCTAATAACTTAAGCTGTTAATTCTTCTTGAATTTTTTAATTTGCATGAGGTAATCGTTCTTTAAAATGTTTGCGGCAAGTAGATGAATATAAGTTATTTCCGCCAATCAACACCTGATCACCCTCAGTAATCGCTTCGCCCTGCTCATTAAGTCGTAAAATCATAGTGGCTTTACGTCCACAATGGCAAATTGTTTTAATTTCAACCAGTTCATCAGCCCAAGCGAGTAAGTATTGACTGCCTTCAAATAACTCACCACGAAAATCAGTCCGCAAACCATAAGCTAAAACGGGAATACCTAATTTATCAGTAATTTCTGTTAATTGATAAACTTGGTCACGGGTTAAAAATTGCGCTTCATCAATTAAAATACAAGCGTATTTTTGCTGTAAGTTGGTTACCATTTTATACAAATCATCAGACGCATTAAAAACAAGCGCCTTTTCAGATAAACCAATACGCGAATGGACCGTACCTGATTGATAACGATCGTCAATTGCCGGAGTAAACAGTAAAGTTTGCATCCCACGTTCGTGATAATTATAACTTGATTGTAGGAGTACGGTGCTTTTCCCAGCATTCATTGCTGCAAAATAAAAATAGAGTTTCGCCATCTTCGTTTTTGTTTTTTTGACCAGAGAATTATTATATCATTACCTCTCATGCGCACGACATGATTTTAAAGGAATTCAATTTATGAAAATCATTATTGGTGGTGGAACAGGATTAGTTGGACGCTCTTTAATTGCCGAATTACAGGGAGGCCAACATGATTTATGGGTTGTGGGCCGCAATAAAGATAAGATAAAAAAAATATTTAATAATCAGGTAAATGCAACCACTTGGGATGAGTTATCACAGTTAAATCCTGGGGAGTTTGATGCAATAGTTAATCTCGCAGGTGAAAATATTGCCGACCACCGTTGGTCTTCTAAAATCAAAAATAAATTATTATCCAGCCGTCTTGAACCAACCAAACAATTTGTTCTATGGGCTAAAAATGCCTCGAAAAAACCTCATTTATATAATGCCAGTGCTATTGGCATTTATGGTTTACAAAAAGAATTAGCCAATGCACATGAGGCCTATACTGAAGAAGGCAATCTCAACGCATCGGAACGTAGTTTTTCCAATCATTTGGTTAGCCAGTGGGAGCAAACAGCGCTTCAAGGAATGCAGTATGATATACCCGTAACCATCATGCGCTTTGGTGTTGTACTCAAACAGGGTGAAGGGATGTTAAAAAAACTGGAATTGCCCGCTCGATTTGGAATGGGGGCGGTAATCGGCACCGGAAAACAGCCGCTAGCCTGGATTGATCATAGTGATTTAGTTAATGCCATTTTATTTCTTATCAGCCATCCTGAAATCACAGGATCAGTAAACTTGGTAGCACCAGAACTAGTATCTCAAAAAACCTTTAATAAGACTCTTGCAGAAGTATTAAAAAAACCAGCATTTCTTCATGTACCAGCGTGGCTAATTCAAATGCTTTTAGGCCAGATGGGTGTTGAATTACTTTTATCTGGGCAATCCGTAATTCCAGCTCGCCTTACAAAGTATCACTTTGATTTTAAATACCCTACTTTATTGCATGCATTAACAAAAGAACTTAAAAAAAACAACACTTTTCCATCAAAATAAGACCGTATTGAATTATTTTAAACCTTTTCATGCCATAGCCACTGTTTTTTATTTTGTGTAACGAAATCTATTATGAACAAACTAAGAACCTTGATATAAAATAAATCAACAAATTGGAGTACATTCTACCGAGGCCAACCTGAGCAATTACAATAATTATTAAAATCTGTTTTTGAGAGGAGGAGCACCCTCCTCCCCCTCAAGAGTTTATTAAGTACCTTAATTGGTTTATCCAATTAAACCAGGTAAATGCCGATGTCGGGCATCGCCCCAACCTACTTAACTTAATGGCCGTCAAACCACATCAATTAGGAGCATTTCTTCCCTTATTAAGTAATCCCAGCCCCTTATCACGCATTGGACTTACTTTTGAAGCACTATGACCATGTTCTATATTTTCTGCTTGATGATGTTTTGCTTTCTCATCAGCGACCCGTGGTTCTTGTTTCATAGCTTGTGGAGAATGAGGCATTGCGGATTTGCTGTGCTGAACTACAGGCTTATCAGCATTTTTCTCACTTTTTTTCTCAGCTGCTTTAGCAACAGTTTTAGTGCTTGGTTTTGCAGCAGATTTAGTATAAGCAGCAGTTTTCTTAGCTGCAGGTTTAGCAGGCTTTGGGGTTGCTTTGCTTGCTGTTGAACTCGCCTTTTTTGCTATTGAACTTGCTTGGTTCATTATGTCTTTCGCAGTTTCTTCCGTGCGATGAGATACTTTTATCCAATGATTTTCTAAAATACTAAAAGTATCACGCATGTAATCAAGGGCCATATGACTGTTACGAATAAACATATTCATGTTTCGTTCTAAGAGCTCTTCTGGTTTTTTTATGCTAAAAAGCTCACCAGGTTTCATATAGGAAAAGCTTTGCATCGTTTTAATATTTAGATCCATTAATTTTTGTAACGGAAATTCCATATTACTAAATTCTTTTTGATCAAAGTGAACGTTTTTCATTATTTCTCCCTATGCGGCAGTGCACAACTCAAGATTAGTAATCCTATATCAATTTGTCAAATCTAATAGACCATGAATATTATTTTTAATATTTTCCGTAATCCGATCCGTTTGAGGCTGAGAAAATAATCCCCATCGTTTCGTAAAAAGATAATTAACTCCTACCACAAGTCCATACCCCACTACTAAAAGTCCAATCACAGCAGCAATCTCACTAATTAACCATTGAAGATCGCGATTATCTTGAAAGAACGGTCGATGTTTATCTATTTTAGCGAAACAACGCTGACTGTATAAGGGAAGAAGTAAAGGATCCGGGTTTTTCATAAATTCATTAGTATATTCGGTAAGTTTATTATGTAATCTTTTAACACGACCTGCTATTTCAATAAAACCTCGCGCTACTAAGTCCCTTTCCTTTTCCTTTAAATCACGTAACAATTTATTAATTAGTCTAAGCCGATGCTCATAATGATGCAGTTTTACTTTTGAAAAAGTTTGTATTGTTTCTAACTGATACATTGGACGGGAAACTGTTGAAAACAATTCAATCGCCTCCTCCAGTGAGGAACGAGCATCAGGCTCCTCCTGCAATAATCCATTTAGACAATTTCGAATGATCGCCTCATCACTTTTAAACAGATGGGCACCAGTACAGGTAAATAAATGATGATTCTTCGCCATTTGCTTCGTCTCAGGCCAAGACCAAGATCTTCTATTATTTAGATAATAATTGGTATAAGAATCACCCCAGACATAGCTCAATATTCTCCCAACCGCATAAGCATCTGATTTTTCAGAATATTTTACCGGAGCTATAAAGGACTCAGGCGAACGATACGCGGGTGTTCCCACAACACGTGCGTCCTGATTACCCTTCGACATAGCGCGCCCATAATCAATAATTGCAATTTGGGGTGGGCTTTTTTTCATATCGATAAGCATATTTAAAGGTTTCAAATCGCGATGCACGATCCGCTTATCTGTGACTTGTGATTTTACCGCATGCAAAATAGCAAAAGTAATGTCGAATCGTTCTTTTACTGTGAGTCGGCCATGGCGACCCTTATCCCACAAAAGTGCTTCTAAAGTACATCCTTCTGCCTTATCCATAAGCAAGTAACTTTTTTTACTATTATCTTCAAAAACAAAAACTGGTGGTTTCACTTGCAGATAGTCAGCACGTCTTAAAAATTGATACTCCGCCTCAACTAATGCTCTTCGTTCATGGTGCATATGATCTTCAATTTTAATTACTTCCTTGGCATTACGGTTTAAAACAGGCTGATGTTTTTTAAATTGTATTGTACCCAAGACAGGATATACCGCCCCATAAAATCCTTTACCCAGAGGATCTTGTGTTGTATCAAAAATGGCAAATTGCCCTTCAGTCTGCTCCGACTTTAACAATGAATGTGTAAAACAAAATCGATACTTAATATTTTGATACGTATGCTCGTAACAATGCTCCTTATTCCACAAAGTTCCTATTTGTGCATTCTTAAAAAATTCCGCCAAGAGCTCCAAACACTGAAAGTCAAATAAAGCGGACTCTATTTTCAAGGGGTTTACCGTAATTATCTTAGAGTAAGTCATAAAAAATCATATGGAATAAATTTAAATAATATGTCTGATTATACAGCGATCACAATTTGATGCGAATCATGAAAAACTGCAAGAATAATTTGGTGTTAATCATTAAAAATCGATGGCTTTTTTCTAAATGTTTCAGGTAGGATGGGGAGGTAACTTAAAAATCTTTCGGAGGAGTACAATCATGGGCAAAGTTAATGCTATGGGAATGGATGAAATCAAAAAGGAAAGAGAAGAACATGAAGCAAATTTACAACGATTTATGTCCCAACCATTTAATCCATCCAATAAAGAACAATTAGACGTATTAAAAAAACGCATTGATGATTTTGAGTTTACTCTGAATCAGATGTATCTATTTCAAGGCATGAGTACAGGACTTCAGACCTGGGGGATATTTACTACAGTCAGAATGCTATTACCTCTGCCAGAGTTTGCAAACTACTTTTTATCTGCTTTTCTTTATTTAGGTGCCGCAGGATTTATTCTACAAAAATTTAGCACTACTGATTTCTATAACGAATTGCAAGAAATGAAAGAAATTTACAACTGGGTTCTCAAAGATGGCAAAGACATTTATGATGGGAAAAGCAATAATGCCGAGAAGTTAAATACCACAGAAATGCAACGATTAATTACTTTATTGGCTCCCCTGTGCCCTCTCCAGTTTATGCTGGCTTGGCCTAAAGTTACTGCAGAAGAAGAAGTCAAAACAGGTTTTAGTGCAGTATTTGCCGTGGGTCAAAGTCTCTATGGTCGATTCTTCTCCTCAGCGCCTGAAATTTCAGATAAGCTCAAACCGCTGCAAATTCAGGTAGAAACCGAAGCCTTATCCATTAATCCTTTAGCCGGCTTTGAGCAATCTCTACGTTATTTTGCCACCAGCCCCTACTGTCGCGATTTATTGAAATCAAAAATTCAGCAGCCGGTTGATTATGTCAAAGGGATGATACCCGAAGTGATTTCCTCCAGTTTTTCTCATCCCAAATCAGCTTAAGAGAGCACAATAGGCTAGGTTGAAAAAACCAGATAATATCGAGTGCGCTAATTCTGATGCTGGGCTTTTACAGCCCAGCCTTGATGCTAATATTAGGAATTTGCTTCCCAATATTTGGCAAATGGACGTACTTCACAAGAAGAAAAAACTACACGGCATTTAATATAACGTACAAATTTGCCATCAAATTGCAATTCGTAACCCCCCTTATCTTCTTTCAATCGCCTTAATACCAAACCGCATAATAACTAACCTCAACCAAAATAAGTTCAGTTATATCGACAGATTATTAAGTGGCCATTAAAGAGATATTTTTTCTGTGAATCGAGTCCTAAGATAAAAGCCTCGAGGTAATGTTTTTACCTTATTTCCCTCACTATCAAATCCATAACAGAGGGATTTACCACTAGCCCCTTTGGGTCTCACTTGCAGATACTCGCCCACACTGGCATCCAATGTTTCAAGATATCCAGTACTGATTTGTTGCGTTAAATAATTCCAATCAGCAGCCAAGATTGTTTCATCTTCTACGCTAGGTGACCATAAGAATCCCAGGCCAATTCGTCTTTGCGAGTATGGAATATCGGTGTCTCCTTCAACAGGAACCCAGAGCACGCGTCGTAATTTGGCATAGCATTGCGATGTAAGCCACTCTTGTTGATAAATGGTCAATAAAGGAATTGAGGTGATGAAGGTAGATTCTGTAGGTTTTCCAGATGCAGCTATAGGTAAAGTTTTAAGTTCAACACCTAACTCTTGAAAATCGGGTAAAGACTGATTAAATGCATTCGCACCTAAAGCGAGTTCAATCACTTGCCCTATCCAACCTTTGCGCTGATCTGGGTTTTCGGGAATAGTTAAGCCCAAACTTAGACTCAATTGAGCAAAGCTCAAGCCAACCAAATTGGCGCAACGTTGGATTAGCTCCGCCTCGGTTGTTGGGGGGCTAATCCTTTGCAACAAGTTGTCCATGTCCTTCTTTAATTTCAATAGCAAGTGGTTCAACAGGCGGTCTAACATTTGCCGCTTTAAATTGAGCCGTTATGGCAAAAAGTACGTTCGAGCGCACTTCAAAGCGTGAGTGTAGTTGAACATTAACATAATAACGTGCTTCGAACTCAATGAGTGCCTCATCGATTTTCTTAAGAAATACTTGCGCCGGAGGATCTGGCACAATTTCAGGAATAATTGCCAAGACATCAAGAATTAATTGCTGAATCATTACGGGGTCATCGGCACGGCTTACCTTGATAGGAACGACCGAGCGCACGATACCATCCTGGTGGGTCCAGTTAGTAAATGGCTTGTTAAATGTTTCTGCATTGGGAATTAATATTTCCATATTATCCCAAGATGAAACACGCATGCAGCGAATACCAATATGTTTCACCTGGCCTTCATACTCACCAATAGTAATTAAATCCCCTTCACGCACAGGTCGCTCGATCAATAACATCAGTCCACCAACAATGTTACTGGCAAAATCACGCAAGCCAAAACCCATACCGACCGCAAGTCCTCCTATAATCATGGACATACCGCTAAAGTCAAAACCCCAAACGTGCAAAGTAACAAAACCGCCAATGAGTACCACTGAATATTGACTAAATACAGAAAGGCTATTGCGAATACCTACGTCTTTAGTATTTTTAAATAACCAGCGATAACAAAACTCGCGCGTCCATTTTGCCGCCCAAAAGAAAATGGCTAACAAAATTAAAAATGCAAGCGTGCTGGCAACGGTAATATGAATCCCAGGTACATTCACAATGGTAGATTGTACTAAATGCTCCAAACTAACAATGACCCATGAATCAGAATTCCAGCCAAATAAATTACAGAGCATGCTGAAGCTGAAAAAAAGCATACCGATACGCAAAATACTATCAATCGGCTTTAAAAAGACCTCGATCCATAACCAACCGTTGCGTAATGAGGAAATCATCCATTCTGAAAAGAGCTCAAGCGCATCACAAAGTAAACCACGAGCGATAATATAGGTGACTAACACCGTAAGTGCATTGGCCTGATATTGGCTCATTGTCCAAGCCAGGTTAATAAATCCTGACAAACCAATTACTGCAGTAGAAAATACCGTAATAGGGACCAAAATAATTAACAAAGAAATTGCGTTAAGCACGTAACGTTTCTTATTGGTTAATAATGGATGGATCAGATAGCGCACCACTTCTCGGTTTTTCCAACCCACTACAGATACGGCTAAGAGAAACAACATGAATAAACGGTTGAATATGTCCTGAAGCAATAAGGATAAAGGCAATAAATGGCCAATAGTCATCAGTGCTGTAGTCCAGCCACCAAACAGTAAAAGCCATTTCAAGTGATAATAGAGTTTAACATCTTTACCTGAAGAATCAGACAGCGTCTCTAATAAAGCCAAACGCGGAATTAAAATGGCAATGCGGAATGTAAACCATACAGCGATGAGTTTCAGTACGAGTTGATAATTAGCAAAGGAAATATGCGTCACGTAGAATACCATCACAAGCATCGCCGTGAAGCAAAGATACGGTATGTTTCTTTCTATGAGCACTAAAAATCCATCGAGAAGATAGCCCGCCAAACGCGAACGCTCTTTATCGCTGCGCCATATTTTTAAGAAGCGATTCAATATAAAGAACAAACCTGCTATCAAAGTCAATCCACCCCAAAACATTGTCTGGACTAATGGAGTTAACCACAAATAACTATCATAAACTTTCAAGCTTAATGTTTTTATGTATTTATAAAATAAGCTTGGAATCGCAGCAATTTTTTTAACAATAATAGGCCAGCTGTTAATGTTGTATTCAGCGAGTGTTTGCCTGGAAGAAATTAATTGTTTTAATTGCGTTTGATAATCTGCTAATTTTTTTAAAGTTTCTTGTTTCTGGAATCCGATTTCATTAAGACGTAGCGCTAAGGTATTCACTAATGTTTTTACTGTCTTTTTAAGATCTGGTGTTTTAATTCCATTCGCTTCAGAATTCAAGAAAACACTAATTTGCTGCAGCGACTTCGCGATTTTACTGTATTGGCTTAGTGCATCTTTATAAATATCCGTAACCAATTGTAAGTTTTTGCTATCCGGGCTTTTAAGATAAATCATATCCGCCCTAACCACCATTTTTTGCGCACTCAACGCATTCAGTTCATATTGAATTGCAGCAATATTTTGGTTATTAACTAAGAGTCGTGTTTCATAGTCGGCATCGTTAGCCTTGAGTACTACCGCTCTTTTTCCATTAGTCTTTGCCAGGTCGCTTTGATAAAGCTTATTTAAATCCTGATTTAATTTATCTTTGATGGCTTTAATTTGCAGCAATTTTTGCTCTAAGACAAAGTTTGCATGCCAAAACTCTAAATACTTCCCTTCCTCCGTAAGCACATCATGAAATTCTTTCGCAAGGGCTAAATTATCATTAATTAGCTGCGTTGCTTGCTTATTAATCTCCAACAATACTTCAACCTTAGCCACTCGCTCTTCAATGGTAATCCCTTCTTTGGCTATGGGTAATTGTTGTAAATGTTTTAAGCGTTGATTGAGGGTGTTTTGCTCTAGATTTTGTTGTTCGAGAAACCCATTTAAGCTGTCAATTTTGACAGCTGTCATTTTAAGTATCGATGATACCTGCCCCAATTTAGCTTGATATTCTTTTTCATCTTTAGGTTGCAGATGCCGTTTGCTCTCTTTAATTGCCGCTGTGAGGCGATTTTTTTCCTGGGTTAAATATTCATTGAAATTCGTAGGTCTTTGCACTACTACCGCAACCGATGCGAATTTTTTTTGTGCAGGCGCAGTGTTCGCTAAAGAATAACTGGAATAGCATAGCGAAAAGAAAAATATAAAAAAGGCATAACACCAGCAGGCAGCGCTGGTGTTATGACGAAACACACTATTTTGTCGATTTAGCTGGAGCAAGTCTAATTCCTAATTCATTAAGCTGTGCACTATTAGCCGGTGATGGTGCACTGGTTAAAAGACAGGAAGCCGTTTGAGTTTTAGGAAATGCGATTACGTCTCTAATTGAAGTAGAATCCGTAAGTAACATAGCTAAACGATCGATACCTAAAGCGATACCACCATGTGGCGGTGCCCCATATTGTAAGGCATCGAGTAAAAAGCCAAACTTTTCTTGAGCTTCTTGTTCATTAATTCCAAGTAAATTAAATACAGCTTTCTGTAAATCGGACTGATGGATACGAATAGATCCACCACCAATTTCATAGCCGTTTATTACTATATCATAAGCTTTAGCTAAAGTGTGAGTAGGATTTGCACATAATGATTCCGGAGACAACTCTTTTGGCGAAGTAAACGGATGATGCATCGCTTGTAACCTATTGTTTTCATGATCCATTTCAAACATTGGCCAGTCAACAACCCATAAAAGCTCCCATTTATCACTAAGTAACTTTCTATCATGCCCTAATTTAATGCGTAAAGCGCCCATCGCTTCATTTACGATATGAGTCTTGTCTGAACCAAAGAACACAACGTCTCCAGTTTCGGCTTCAACTCGATTAAGAATCCCCTCAACTACGGCTTCTGAAAGAAACTTAAGAATTGGCGATTGCAAGCCGTCCATCCCTTTGCTGCGATCGTTGACTTTGATGTACGCCAACCCTTTCGCGCCATAAATGCCTACAAAATTACCGTAATCATCCAGCTCTTTTCTACTTAACTCATTACCTTTAGGAAGTTTTAATGCCACAACGCGACAATCTGCATCATTGGCTGCACTGGAAAATACTTTAAAGTCGCATTCTTTAACCAGATCAGCAACATCCACCAGCTCCAGTGGGTTACGCATATCCGGCTTATCACTACCAAAACGACGCATTGCTTCAGAATATGCCATTCTAGGTAGCTTTTCAGGTAAATCAACATTAAGGATTTCTTTAAAGACAAGCTTTAATAAACCTTCTATTAAATTTTGAATGTCCATTTCATCAATGAAGGACATCTCGATATCAAGCTGAGTAAACTCAGGTTGTCGGTCTGCACGTAAATCTTCATCACGGAAGCAACGAACTATTTGGTAATACTTATCAAAACCTGCCACCATCAATAGTTGCTTAAACAGCTGAGGTGATTGGGGTAATGCATAAAACTCACCTGGGTGCACTCTGGATGGAACTAAATAGTCACGTGCACCCTCGGGAGTTGCTTTAGTCAACATAGGGGTTTCAATATCAAGGAAGCCTTGTTGATTCAAGTAGTTACGCATACAGGTGTTTAATTGATGTCTTAACTGCAACTTCGCTTGCATTGAGGGACGGCGCAAATCAATATAGCGATATTTGTAGCGTAAATCTTCATTTACTGTTTGAAAATCATCCGGTAAGAATGGTGGTGTTGGCGATTGGTTTAAAATTTCCAGCTTGGTGCCTAGAACTTCAATTCGTCCTGTAGGCATGGCTTCATTAATCATACCTTCAGGTCGATTGCGTACTATCCCGGTAATGGCTACAACAAATTCAGAACGGAGTTTTTCTGCAACTGCAAAAATGTCTTGATTCTCTGGCTCGTATACCACCTGTAATAAGCCTGTGCGATCGCGGATATCCAGGAATATTACACCTCCATGATCACGTCGGTGATGTACCCACCCACACACAGTAACTTCTTTACCTAAACTAGATTCATCCACTCCCAAACAGTAGTGTGTACGCATAAAAACCGCCTATTTAATTTTATTAAGATTTGGAACCATTACCAAAAATTCTGAAATACTACCTAGTCCTTGCTTGTCGATTTAGTATCAGCCTTTGCAGGGGTAGTTTCTTTGCTTGTAGAGGTGGTTGACGAAGTACTGCTTTTATTTTTGAAATCAGTAGCATACCAGCCTGTTCCTTTTAACTGGAAACCCGCTGCAGAAATCAGTTTAATTACCGTATCCTTTCCACACTCTGGACATTGCTTAACAGGTTCATCACTGATTTTTTGCATTAAATCAAAATGATGATGACAATTTGTACATTGGTATTCATAAATTGGCATCTAAAACAACTCCATTAACTTCAGTTTAATAAATTCAACCTTTAATTATAGCTAAATCATATAGGATGACAATATATGAAGCAAAAAACAATTTTGATTTATTGTTGCTCTATAAGTATAATTAGCGATCTACGGCATATGCATTTTGGATAAGGCTAATATTTGCAACTACAAAACAAGAAGAAATTACTCGTGAATTATTATGAAAGATTAGGTGTAAAAAGATGCTACGAATAAGGAAATACAAATCGCTTTGGATGTTGTTAAAAAATGAACGGCCGAATTCCCGTGACTTGACTGCGGGATTCATTCTGTACTGCAACAACACAAACCTCATAATTTAAAAAACATTTTCCGTCTATACAAGAACGCTGCAAAAAGAAAATTTAAAAAAAGAAAAATTAACGAATAAAATAGCCCTGCATTTTCTTGGCTAAAACTACCAAATAAATACTCGGAAATTGCTACTCGCAAATTCTCCGAAGTTCCATTAGGCATCGTAACATTGAATACAGCTTGCAACTTAAGTAACAATACATGAAAAATAAAAATAAGCAGCGCATTCATGCCAAAAATTTTAAAGGGCACAGCCCATTTGCTGTAGCCTAGAATGTCAATCACATAAAAACACAAGGCAAAGCCCCAAAGAGAAATGCCCCCAACCCATAAAACGAAAGAACTAGACCACAAATTTTTATTAATGGGGAAGCTATAACTCCAAAGCCAGCCTAATAAAAGAAAAACCAAGCCTGCTAACACCATTAAGGCACATTTTTTTTGTTTGCCAAGTGAGGTAAGTAGCAAGCTTCCCGTCAAGAGTCCGGCCAAAGTAGTCGCTATTGCGGGAATCGTACTTAATAAACCTTCCGGATCAAAATTTTTATAAAAATGTGGCGGTGCTAAAAATTTTTGATCAATATAAAGCACCCAATTATTGGTCATACTTAATGCATCCCCTATTCCTCCTGGCACTGGCACAAAAACCATCAGGTACCAATAACCGAGAAGGATAGCTCCGAAAAGCACAGCCTGGGTTCTGACAGAAGTATTTAAATAAAGAAGAGAACACACAAAATAACAAATCGCGATACGTTGCAAAATGCCATAAATACGAATGGTTGCAAAATCAAAATGCAAAGGAAACGCATTTAAAAAGAGTCCAAATAAAAAGAGCAATACACTGCGTTTAAAAATATTTTTATAAACATCTAAAGAGACTTGAGCATTTGCTATTACTTGTCTTTTTAAACTAATGACCGTTGTTACCCCGACAATAAATAAAAAAGATGGGAAGACTAAATCGGCAAAAGTACAACCGTTCCAGACCGCATGGTCGAGCAAAGGATAAGCTTCGTGGGTTCCCTGGCTATTCACTAATACCATTAACGCCATAGTTAAACCGCGAAATACGTCTAAAGATAATATACGTTCGGAATTTCCGTTCATGGGGGATTATTTCACCATTAAGTGGGTAATAGCTCATATTGGATCGTCAACCTAAATCGCTCCAATTAGCTCTCAGTTTCACATTCTCACAAGACCTGAATTCCGAGCCGCTTAACCGCGGGATCGATTCGAACGGATCTTGCAAAATAAAAAACCATAAGACTAAACGACGTACGTTAAGCCCCAAGCAATCACTAAAATAATGCCATCATAGCATATGCTAAATGCTCTTCAAACCACGAACGGAAATATCCAAATTATACACGTAGTGTTTGATAATTTGCTCCGCTTGCTCACTGGTTAGAGGCTTGCTAATTGCCCCTTCCATAAAATAATGCTGGCAATCGTATTTCACTACATCGGCCTCATACCCCGTTAAAGCAATAATTGGCACATGAAATCTCGTGTCTTTTTCTTTTTGTCTTAATTGCTTCGCCACGATATAGCCTGATGAATCTTCTAAACCAATATCCATCAAAACTAAGTCATATTTTCCAGGTTGGAACAATTTCAACGCATTATCCGCGGTTTCGGCAATATCCACATGGCAATTTAGGGAAGTAAGTAATGCTTTTTCAACATTTTGGGCAATTACATTATCCTCAACCATCAGAACTGTAGGTAAGTGCCCTTCTTTAATAGCTGCTTGTACCTCTTGATCAGCGTCATCAATAGCTGGTGTCGATGCAGCAACGGCTTTACTCATGCTCACATCCGTTAAGACCACAACTAAACCAATGACCTCTTTTTGTAAATCAAAGATAGGTACTCGTGAGGTATGAAAATAAAATACTTTGCCATTTTGATTTTGAATGGGTTCTTCTTCGATGTGATGCTGTGACTCACCGGAAAAAAGGACCTTCATGTCTTCTAATTTTAAAGCCTCAATCCGAACCTCATCCCAATGACCAAACTCAATCATTTTTTGATAAGGAGTGCCATTAAAATCCTTTAGCTTTTTCAAACCTAATAAATCGCGAAAATTACTATTGCACCCTTTCAAATTACATTCCAGATCAACCCAATAAGCAATATTAGGCATTGCGTTGATAATCTCCATGTAATAATGATTGATGGCCTCAATTTCATCTTTTTTATATACGTTTTTGCCGTGAAGGGACATGCAATAGCTCCGCTTATTGTGGTGTGCTCATAAAGTATAGTACAGATTAACTAGTTCAATTGACTTGGAAAAATCCTTTTATCAACAAATTCAGTTTGTTCTTTCAAGGTAGGATCAGACGTATTTTGAGCAGCAATAGATACGAGCATTGCAGTATCATCAGTAGGTATGTCTAAAACATCGATTAAATTAGTCAAATCATTAAAATAACTTTTTATTTCTTCCTGATAATAAAGATTTGATGCTAAGTATACTGAAACCAACCCACCAAGCTCATGTATTTTTTTTGAAGAAGCTATTGAATATCCCGCAAAATCTTGAAAAGAAGCAAGACTGTCAAAGAATCCCATTACATCAATGGTTGATGTAATCTTATAGCGTTAGTACTTGTATTCATAAGAAAAAGAGGTAGTAAACTACCCCCTTAAAGAATAAAAATTAGTGATTCTCACCAGCACAGCCTTTGCAGCCTTTGCAACCGGCATCGCCTTTGCAACCTGTGCAGCCTTTGCAATCATGTTTACCTGCACAGCCTTTACACGTTTTGCAGCTAGCTGCTGTAGTGGCCTCATCAGCATAAGCAACAGATAGCACAGGTGCGGCCAACACCGTTAACAAGGCAGCTACAGCCATTGTTGTTTTTTTCATAGTATAACGTTCCTTGATGGTTAATGAGTCTGAACTCAAAACTGATATTAGCAAAGAATTTGTAAGTTTTCTTCTCTTTTGTATAAAAATTAGCTTCTGGTGGCCTTGTTGATCTACTCATCTTTGATGAGGAGGGAAACGAGTTGTCTTGTAATATTTTAAAACAAGTTAATAATCACATCGGATATAATTAGCAATGAGACCCTTTAAAATCGGCCCGCCTAGTTTAAAAATATCGACTAGTAATATGGCTATAATAGTAATGAAATCAAAAGGAATATATGCACTGCTTTGAATTGTATTATATTGATTCATCTATTTATGCGCTTAATATAAATCAGCAATTTAAGAAATATATTAAAGCCAGTGATATTGATGAATTACAGCGTATGATTGCTGACTATCTTACTTCAGAATAACTTTCTTGATATACAACCCATTTTATTAGAAAACAAGTCATTTAAATATGAGTTACATTTAACTGACGCACAATTTGTTAAAATACAACATATCTTCCTCTATGGAGCCAAAAATCCTATAGAGTTTATAACATATTACAAATAAGGAAAATCAGGTCAGCTCGATGTTGCTTACGATTGAAGTGATGACATAGAATAAGGGAGGCAATACGCTCCCATTGGCCTCGCACTGAATATGATAAATCAAGAATTCAATGATTGAGCTGATGCTTGGATTGACTTCAGGGTCAGTTCTGCCCATCCATCCTTATTCACCAGTTTTTTTCCTGGTCAATAAATAAACTTGCTCGGTGGCTTTTAATAACCCTTTATCCTTAAGGTGGGCTGGAGTTTCGAATGGCTTACTATACAACTGATTAATATCAAAATAAGCGCTATAAAGTGCACTAACCTCATTCTCATCTACAGAAAATGGTGGTCCTTGCATCTCATTTTGATTATACGCTGTTGTAATTAAAAACATCGCTGCTGCTGGATCCATTAATCCGATTAGATGTTTAGAATAAGATTTACGAACATCCATAGGTAACGCAATTAATGCTGCTCGATCATATACTGCATCCACTTTACCAAGAATTGATCGATTGAGTTTAAAAAAATCACCTGCAAAAATGCTAACTCTATCACTTCGATACCAAATAAAATCATTTGTTTCCTCTATCTTAGTTGAGATTTTATTTTCTTCAAAAAAAGCGCTACACGCGATTTGACTGAGCTCAATACCAACCACCTGATAATCTTGCTCTACAAGCCAAAGCATATCAATACTTTGACCGCATAAGGGGACAAAAACACGACAACCAGGCGCAAGGCTCAATGATGAAAAATAACGTTGCATCAGCTTATTGGCTTGCAATTGATTAAACCCAACTTCTTGGGATTGCCATTTTTGGTGCCAATATTCTTTATCCATTCTTATCCACCGGAGCCAATTCACTTTTCGATACCCGTAACAAAAATCTATCCAACATGTTTGTACTTAATATCCGCTTTAAAAAAATCATAACATGTGCAGGAAACGTAACAGGATATTTTGCACGGGGTCGTTTAGACTCAATTGCATGAATCAACTTAGCAATTACGGCCTCGGGTGTTTTAGTAAATAATGAATTAGAACCCGTTTCTTTATGGCTCTGAATAAGCTTGGTGTATTGTGCATTAAAATGGCTCTTTTCTGGATGAATGGTTGTAAACGTGCTCTCAACACAATTGTCGCGAAAACGACTCTCTATGGGGCCAGGCTCTATGGCAATTACCTTGATGCCCGAAGATTTAAGCTCCAGTCTCAACGTATCACTTATACCCTCTACAGCATACTTGGATGCATTATATGCCCCACGAAAAGGTATACTTATAATACCAAGGATTGAGCTAATATTAATTATCCGCCCTTGTCCCTGTTGACGCATTACGGGTATTGCTAACGCACTAAGCTCCATCAAGCCAAAAACATTCGTTTCAAATTGCTGGCGTAATGCCTCACGAGAGACATCCTCTAGCGCACCAACCTGCCCATAACCTGCATTATTAATTAAGACATCTAAGTGACCACCTGTTTTCGTGAGCACTTCAGCAAAAGCGGTTTTGATTGAGCCGGAGTCATTTACATCTAAAAGAACCGCATCCAATCCTAAAGCAATAAGGTGTTGTTGATCTTCCTTTTTCCTACACGATGCGATTACTTGATATCCTCTTTTCTGTAACGCTTGCGCGGCATCTAATCCAATACCACTTGAGCAACCTGTTATTAATATTGTTTTTTTAGTCATTATTAAAATCACCTGTGAAAAAATTAATCATTTCAATTTATAGTCTATAATTCTCATAGAACAACAAAAAAGGACCTCAATCATGGAACGAGCAAAAACTAAAAACAGTAAGGCTTTATCAATACTTCTTTTTTCTTTTGTACTCTTAATTGGCGGAGGACTATACAACACTGCTAAGGCTGCAACATCACCCTTAGCCGGACAACAACTTGCTTATTTTGTAGGCTACCATACCAATGCGCCTGTTTACGTTGGTCCCCGTGTTCAAGTTCAACATCGCCACAGAAGTGTTCGCTGGACAGGTTGGAGATACATCGGTCATGGTTGTCGTCAAAATTGCTTAGTAGATCGTTGGACTGGACGGGTTATACGATGCAACCGTACTTGTCGTAGATAATTGTTAAACCGTATTGTTCGCGAGTAGGCTGGGCTGAACAGCCCAGCAAATATAGTTCATTTTACTCCGGATACTGGCCGTTTCAGCCCAGCCACATTCTAAGCAAAATAATCAATCACACCCTGTGGCCTCATCTTATTTTTTACCGGTGTGGACAGTATTTCCTCTTCAGTTTCATTTAAGTAACCAACCTCTTCTTGAGAGAAGCCTTCATGCTGTTGTGCAAACTGACGTGAGCCATCTTCAGAGTCGACATTAAATTCAGACAGATTAAGGCCTTGTTCTGCCATCATCGTATGTAATCGGGAAACTGACTGATCAATAACATCTCGGGCTTGCTGGCTATGACTGATGATATTTACCGATGCTGAATCGTTAATCACTTTAATACTAATCTCTAAAGGCCCTAGCTCTTCAGGATGTATTTTAATAGTCGCATTTTTAATCCCTTGCTGTCCCAACCACATTACATGCTCAGAAAATTGCTTTGACCACATTGGATCGTCAATATCCAATGGGATAGAAAGAGCTGTCGAGGGGGAACTGCTACGCTCAACCTGTTTCGAGCTGACAATCGAATTAGGCTCTGGATTATTAATTACATGACTCACTACAGAACGATCAACTGCCCCTGAGTGCTCCAGTATGTTAACCTCTGCCCGAGAGAAAATAAACTCGGAAAGTTGTTGTTCCGTTTTAGCTTGAGGTAAATTTCCAATATCAAAATCAGAGGATTCAAAATACTCAATATCTTCTTCTTTGGAGGATAAATCACTTTGATTCTTAGGGTTCGCTGGCGTTATTGATAATGCATTGCTGCGCTCGACTGAGAACTGACCATCCTCAGCCAAAGCCACACTTGTAGCCCCTTGTTTGTGTGCATCAAGATCATTCGATAGTACTTTATCGATGCTCACCTCAGCTAATTCAGGCTCTACATTATACGTACTTAATTGCACTTGCTCATTAATTTTTACTTCAGCATCTGATGCCAATGCAAATAAAGCAGAAGGCATCTCCGTCAAAGAGTGCTCTTCAGTTTGAATTATTTGTGTCTTAGGAATAGGACTCTTGGAAAACTCTGTAACCTGCGCTATTTGTCCCGCTTCTGTAACTGAAATAACAGAGCCAGAATTTCGTTCGGCTTGATAATACTCAGAATTAATCCAGCTTACGGCAACATTATCTTCTAAATTGGTATTAAGTTCTGTGTTCAACGTCTCAGGATTAGGCTCTTGAACTGATTTACTTTTTGCAGCCTCTGAGTCAATAAAATTTACCGAATCTGATTTTGCTGAATCTTTTTGGGTTTCTTCAACAAACTCAGGGGTGACTTGCGCTAATAAAAATAGAAAGGTGCCAGGATCAATTGAATCATCGTCTTTCAGCTCATTTTCTTGAGTTGCAGTTATCTGTTCCGGTTCAATACTCTCTTGGCTATTAAATATAAACAATGAACTATTTAAATCCAGCATCCAACACTCCTTCGTTTACTACGAATCATCGTAGCGATATCCCTCTTCACTGCAAACGAACTGAAAAAACCACGCTAATAAATATTACTTGAGCATAAAACTTTGTAAAGAGATCTATTCGCATTTAACAAAGATGATACTCTTTTTTTATCAAAAAGATAGGAGCAACTACTGATGATTCGTCCTTTACTTAGTCAGCCCCCAATTCGCAAATAGGTCGACAAAAAAATCAACAAAGCGAAGTAATAGCGATATCTCTATTCACTGCAAACGAACGGCAAAGACAATTAAGACCACGTTAATAAATATTACTTGAGCGTAAAACTTTGTAAGGAGAGCTATTCGCATTTAAATTTAAATGCGAATAGAGATGATACTCTTTTTCTCATCAAAAAAATCGGGTGAAGAACGCAAAAGCATGGTGGCATAAAAAAGCACACCTTGGGTTACATGAAAACTGCAACCCAAACAAAATTTCCTTCGCAGCTTTTAAAGCCCACATTTTATTTGTTTTCATGATGTAGTCACATGAAAAATTCTAAAATTTGAGCTATGATTCAACTTTTAATTCCAGGAGTTTTTTATGAAAGTTGGCCACGACAGTCTATCCACCAAGTGTCAATTGCACGTAGGTGGAAAGACCTATAACTACTACAGCCTAAAAGAAGCTGAAAATAAAAATTTAAAAGGGGTTAGCCGTCTTCCCTACTCTCTTAAAGTACTTCTCGAAAACCTATTACGTTTTGAAGACAACAACACCGTAACTACCAAAGACATTGAAGCAATTGCTGCATGGTTAGACAAAAAAACATCACAGCATGAAATTGCATTCCGCCCAGCTCGCGTACTTATGCAAGACTTTACAGGGGTTCCTGCTGTTGTTGACTTAGCTGCTATGCGTGCAGCGATTGTTAAAATGGGAGGTAATCCAGATAAGATTTCTCCTTTATCTCCAGTTGATTTAGTCATTGACCATTCTGTTATGGTTGATAAATTTGGTACTAGTGACTCATTAACAATTAATACCGACATTGAAATGGAGCGTAACAACGAGCGTTATGAGTTTTTACGTTGGGGACAAAAAGCGTTCAACAATTTCCAAGTTGTTCCCCCTGGAACAGGTATTTGTCATCAGGTAAACCTGGAATATTTAGGCAAAACCGTATGGAGCAGCAGTGACGATGGCCAATTATATGCCTATCCTGATACCTTAGTAGGTACTGACTCTCATACAACCATGATCAATGGCTTAGGTGTTTTAGGCTGGGGTGTGGGAGGTATTGAAGCTGAAGCTGCTATGTTAGGCCAGCCTGTATCTATGCTAATTCCAGAAGTTATTGGCTTCAAGTTACATGGTAAGATGCAAGAAGGAATCACCGCGACCGACTTAGTACTCACCGTAACTCAAATGTTGAGAAAGAAAGGCGTTGTAGGCAAATTTGTTGAATTCTATGGCCCAGGTTTAAATGATTTACCACTTGCTGACCGTGCAACCATTTCTAACATGGCTCCAGAATATGGCGCTACCTGTGGCTTCTTCCCAGTTGATAAAGAAACCATTCGTTATCTTGAGTTAACAGGCCGTGACGCCCACACAATTGCTCTGGTTGAAGCTTATGCAAAAGCTCAAGGCTTGTGGTACGACAAAGACAGTGAAGATCCAGTATTTACTGATACTTTAGACTTGGATTTAGGCTCTATTGAACCTTCTTTAGCAGGTCCTAAACGCCCACAAGATAAAGTAAATCTACACACATTACCTGTTGAATTTACTGCATTCTTAAAAGAATCAGGTAAAGAACAGGAAAAAGACAAATCATTCCCAGTAAAAGGTCATGACTTTGAAATGAAACATGGTAATGTAGTTATTGCTGCAATTACCAGCTGTACCAATACCTCAAACCCGAGCGTGCTCATGGCTGCCGGTCTTGTTGCTAAAAAAGCGATTGAAAAAGGCTTACAACGTAAACCTTGGGTTAAATCGTCATTAGCTCCTGGTTCTAAAGTAGTTACTGATTACCTGAAACAAGCTGGTCTACAATCGTACCTCGATCAATTAGGTTTTAACTTGGTTGGTTATGGTTGTACTACCTGTATTGGTAACTCAGGCCCTCTTCCTGATGCGATTTCACATTCAATCAGCGATCATGATTTGGTTGTTGCTTCTGTACTGTCTGGAAACCGTAACTTTGAAGGTCGTGTGCATCCGCAAGTAAGAACAAACTGGTTGGCATCTCCTCCATTAGTTGTTGCTTACGCGCTTTGCGGCACTACTTGCATTGACTTAGCCAAAGAGCCAATTGGCAAAGACAACAAAGGAAATGATGTATTCCTAAAAGACATTTGGCCAACAAATGCAGAAATTGCAGCTGAAGTTTCTAAAGTTACTGGCAGCATGTTCCGTAAAGAATATGCAGAAGTATTCAAAGGTGATGCGCACTGGCAAGCAATCAAGACCAGCACTGGCAAAACTTATGAGTGGAATGCTGATTCAACATACATTCAACATCCTCCATTCTTCGATAACTTAAAAGCTACTCCAGATCCAATTAAGCCAATCAAACAAGCTTATGTATTGGCTCTTTTTGGTGACTCCATAACTACAGACCATATTTCTCCTGCGGGTTCAATTAAAGCCAACTCACCTGCGGGCTTGTATTTAAAATCTAAAGGAGTTAGTGAGAAAGAATTCAACTCTTATGGCTCACGTCGTGGTAATCATGAAGTGATGATGCGAGGAACTTTTGCGAATATTCGTATTCGTAACGAAATGACTCCTGGTCAAGAAGGTGGTATCACTCGTTATATTCCTACTGGCGATGTAATGCCAATCTATGATGCTGCGATGCTCTATCAAAAAGATCATCACGACTTAGTTGTCATTGCAGGTAAAGAGTATGGTACTGGTTCATCAAGAGACTGGGCTGCGAAAGGTACGAACTTACTTGGTGTTAAAGCGGTAATTACTGAAAGCTTCGAGCGTATTCACCGTTCTAACTTAATTGGTATGGGCGTATTACCTTTACAGTTTACTCAAGATATGACACGTAAAACACTTGAGCTAACTGGTGATGAGCGCATCAGTATTGATGTTTCTGAGTCATTAGCTCCTGGCGCTATGGTTAATGTGACCATAGAACGTGCTAATGGTAAGAGTGAGCAAATTCAAGCTCTATGCCGAATTGATACTGCTGACGAATTGGAATACTACAAAAATGGTGGAATTCTACAGTACGTATTAAGAAACATCGCTTAATGGAAAATCTGGTTGCAAGCAACCAGACTACACCTGAAAAAGCCTCTCATTTTAGCCCCGAGAACAAACTGCGGGACATCTAAAAATGAGAGGCTGCATCCAAGCTATGCCCCTGTAATATCTTTTTTCAATATGCCCCTATGTTTTTCCCCCCTGGTTATTGTCTTAGCTACCCCCCACTGTTATACTGCGCGACTGCTTATTTACTATGAATTCAGATAGGTGCGTGGAGAATTTTTTGCTTTCTTAATCCTTAATTAAAATAGCTTTGTACCCAAGTAACCTAATGATTTATTTGTACGTTAAGGATTAATCATGAGTCAACCAAAAAAGGTTTTGAGCGTTTTTTCCTTGGTAATGATTAACGTAATTGCTGTTGATAGCTTACGTACCTTACCGATTAGCGCCAAACTAGGTTTATCACTAGTCTCTTATTATGTGATTGCTGCTTTTGCTTTTTTTATTCCTGTTGCTCTTGTAGCAGCGGAACTAGCCACTGCCTACCCAAATACCGGCGGATTATACGTTTGGGTTAGAGAAGCTTTTGGTAAGCGAGCGGGGTTTATTACAATATGGTTGCAGTGGATCTACAACGTTGTTTGGTACCCCACCATCCTTGCCTTTATTGCCTCTACTCTGTCTTATTTAATTGCCCCTGAACTGGCAAACAATAAGTTTTATCTATTAGGTACTGTTATTGGACTCTTTTGGCTGTTTACATTCTTAAATTGCTTTGGTATGAAGATATCAAGTATTGTGAGCATTGTCGGCGCGACACTAGGAACAGTCCTCCCCATGTTGGTGATTATTGGATTAGCGCTTATGTGGGCACTGCAAGGTAAACCAATGGCGGTCGACTATCCCTCATCATGGTTCCCTAATTTTGAGTCTTTAGGCAATCTTTCCTTATTTGCTGCAGTTTTATTTGGCTTAATTGGTATGGAAATGTCTGCGGTGCATGCCGAAGAGGTAAAAAACCCTCAACGTGACTACCCTAGGGCGTTGTTATACTCAACCATGCTAATCATCTCTACCCTTTCATTAGGCTCATTAGCCATTGTTGTCGTAGTTCCTAATGATAACCTAAGTGTTGTATCAGGCTTGATTGACGCTTATGCGGTTTTCTTTAAGTCTTATCATATGCCTTGGATGACCTCAATAATTGCCGTGTTAATCATTCTTGGCGGTTTAAGTGGTGTTTCCGCCTGGATTATTGGTCCAACCAAGGGTTTGCTTGTTTCTGCTCGTGATGGCTCTTTGCCGGCACGATTTGCCCGCACCAATAAGTATGGTGCACCAACGACTATTCTATTTACGCAAGCAATCATTGTTACTATATTAAGTACCGTTTTTATTTTATTAAATTCAATCAATGCTGCTTATTGGATGTTGAGTGATTTAAGCGCGCAAATGGCTTTATTGGTTTATGTCATTATGTTCGCGGCAGCGATTAAACTGAGATATTCCAGACCTGATCAGCCACGTGGGTATAAAATACCAGGCGGAAATAAGATGATGTGGTTTATCTCTGGATTAGGTATTTTATGTTGTCTCAGTGCGATGCTGGTTGGCTTTGCGCCCCCGTCACAAATTCCTATCGGTGATGTATTCCTATTTGAATCGTTCCTTGTGGGTGGTTTGATTTTATTCGTTCTAATCCCATGGTTTTTTGCTAAAAAGCATTGACAATCAAGGCACGTCATCAGCGAGCACGTGCCTCCCGAATTCCACCGCTTGACCACAGTATTCAGACTTAACTTACCTATATCACTCCGAGGTTTATAGATACTGCAGTCAAGTCGCAGTAATTCGTGAGAATATTCGGGGGAGAACGCTAGCAAATTAGATGTACGTTCATTCACATGAGCGTCAGAACTGTAGCCCTTATTACGCTGCGCTAATAGGGGCTACGGCTCCGATAAATCTCTTAAGATTGGTTGCAAGCACCCAACTACATCCCAAGATTAATATTATTTTGCTCCTTTGGCGCTTCTACAGCAGGAACTTTAATATCTTGTAGGCGTTGCTTGAACGAAGACATCATCGTTTCTTCCTGAGATGGTCCTGTAAAGAAGGAGACAAACTTTTTAATCAACTTAACAAACGGATTATCTGAGTTTTGATGTAATACTTCCTGGCACTTCTCACTCAAACCATGACTCTTAACCTCTGCCAAACGCTCAGAAGGATCTTTCGAATCGACCTCTAACATTGCTTGCATCTTAGAGATTTCTTCTATTTTTTTGTCTTTAATCAGTACCGAAGTTTCTTTACTATTAACATAGGATTTCATCTCATTAAGGCCGTCATGTACTTTAATGATCGAGTCATACTGAGGTACGCGTGCCAAAAAGTCTTGTAGCTCTTCCTTGCGTCTTTGTAAATGCTGCATCCCTTCATGCCTAGGAATATTTTCATCCTTAAGAATACGTTGATAATTTTCCAATTGCCTGATTTTTTCTGCTCGCCCTGGATTACCTGGATTTGCGTTACTTATACGCTGTTCCTGCTCAATCACCTGACTTATTATTTTTAGAGATTGACTCAATAAAATACATAAATCTTTTGCATCCTGATTCTTAGAACAAACATCAACCCAATCCTTTTTAGACTTCTCTGCAATTTGCTCTTCAGTTTTATCATCAACCGCTAAGTCCTTAATTATTTCCGATTTTTTAGTCATAAAATCAGAGCTTACCTTTTGGATAAACGCAGTAGTATAAGGACCTAACTCTTTTTGCATTTGCTCTGCCAGAGTAATGTTTAAATGATTATCAAACAGTTGTCCTTTATAAGCATCTCCAACCAAATAATGATTAGCGCTTCTTAATACATTCTGCTCGGAGGCAGCACTTAACCTACTCAAAGCCACTTCTAACCGCTCAGAAGGTAATGAAGTTTCATCAGCTAAACCTACTTGAATCGCAGAAATTACTTTTAGTCGTTTTTCTTTTTCCAGTGGCGCCATTGATTCAGTTGCAATCTTTTCTTTTAATTCATTAAGTACATCATAGATGTTGATAATCGCATCATAACTTACTGCTTCAGTTATAGTCTTTTCTGCTTGAGCATTAGCCTCATTTATATAATCGACTTTATTTTCTTGCCCGCTCAAATCAAGTGCCGTTAAGTCATCGTTAACCTTCATTAACGTAGCCAGTTTTGTTCCTCTGCAAGGATTATTATCTGCAAAAACTTGTTCTTGCTTAATCAATTCATTAACTTTATCCAAGGTTTTATTTAACTTAGATAAAGCCTCTTGCATATTTTTATTTATATCAAGCACAAGAGGAACAACCGTACCCACGGAGGATGCAATCTTCTCTCCCATCTTCTCATTGAACTCAATGCCATTAAGAGCTACTGTTTTTGCTTGCTTATAATCAGGTTGTATCTCTTTAAGAAATACCTCAGTATAAAAACCTAAGGATTCTCCTTCTGATCTTTTAACTGCCTCTTGCACCTGTTGTTCAAACAATACTGACTTGAATGATTCTTTTTGCTCACTAATAGTAATCTTAGAAGCATCATCTATTCGCTGCGTGATTACGGCTTCCATATCAAGGTTAATATCAATGCCCGCAACTATTTCCGCTTTTTTCTTAGAAATTTCAGGCAAAATATAGTCAAAAAATGCTTCTGCATGAGAACCAAGTTCAGCCTCTAATCTTTTTAAATTAGCATTTACATAGTTACTAAAAAACTTCTCTTTAAATGCTTCGATTTTTTGGGGGCCAATAACCTCTTGTTGTGCCTTGATCATGCCATGAAGATGATTAATACGTTCATCACATAATTTCAGTTTTAGCTCTTTTGCATCCGCAAGCCCTTGAATTAGCTCCTGCAATTTAGGAGCTTCCGCAACGATTTTTTTCCCTTGAGCTTTGAAATCCGCAGGATCCTGCAACTCCCTTAAATAAGAGTTAAAATTATATAGCGAATCTATTTTTCTAAGATAAGGCTGAAATTCTACATAATATTCTAAAAACTTTTTCTGATCCTCTTCTGACTTAAAATCAGACTCTCTTACGAAAAGCTGGAACTGTTCAAATGTAGTTGTTGGTTTAAACACTTGATCTTGTACAGCGATTACTTGCTCCAACAAGCCCTGTAAGTTCGATTCATCATAAGCATTATCAATAAAATCTGCTGTAAATTTTGGATCAACCTCAGCTAACAAAAGTTGGATCAAATCATAAGCTCTTGATGCTTTTTCTTGTAACTCTGGAAAATCATTAGTAAGTGCAGAGCTAGGAACGTCAGATTCAGCACTAATCTCTGGAAGATTATCAAAAGCACTAATCTCTGCAAGATTATCAAAAGCACTAATTTGTTTGGCGAGCTCATTATAATTTGCACTCGTTAACATTCCTTGAGCCACTTCAGCAAAGTTCGTAGCATCAACGTCTTTTTTTCGATTTTCCTCTCTGGTTAAACGTTTTTGACTATCAGAAAGATCCAAGAGCAATGCAAGTCCATCCTGGTCCTTTTTAAACTCAGTAGACACATTGACTATAAGTGCCTCGTAGAATCGGTCAAAACGCTCCTTAACAACATCAGAGTAGGCCCCTGGTTTTAAGCCTAAATGAAACTCGGCACTATCCGCAGCTTCCATAAAAATAGCACCAAATTCAGAGCGAATTTCTTTCAAACGAGCCAGCGCTAAAGCATGGCTTAGAGCACCAATTTCTGAAACCTGCATTTGGAACTTAGCAATGGTATTTAATACTTTATTGGCTGTGCCAGGACCAAATGACAGGCCATTTAAACCATCAACAAAACTTTTAATTTGCTTGTTTACCTCTTCTTTGGAATCTAAAGAAACATCATCTACGCCATTAAGGCGATTAAGAGCTACAGGCAATTGATATAGTTTTTCTGCAATTAATTGCACATATGAGATTGGTTTAGGCTCAGGACCATCTTCAGGTCCTTGCTCTTCCACGGCAATAGCAACCGTCGTTTCAGATGGAGCTCTATCTGCTAAGCCTCGTTCTACAATTTTTTGCTGATCTTTCCAAGCCTGAATCACATCAATCTGAGAGGCTTCATTAGGAGCGTTTAAATAGTCCCCACTTTTCGCCATAGGCTCTTTTACGTAATCACCCAAGATAGGAATATTTTTTATAGGCTCAAGTAAATCAAGCCCTTCGTGAAGAATCGCTTTCAATCCAGGATTTCCGGCAGCTTCAAGCAAATGGAATTTACTCGTATTAATATTTTGGAGTAAAGCGCTAAAAGCCCCCCACAGATGCCAAGCACGCGTGAAAATATTCGTAGAATCCGCCGTGTTATTTAATGCTTCAAGCTCTTTCAAACCAACACGCATGTAATGCAGCGAGTTGATTAGCTGTTTGTACATTACTACTTCTTCGCTATCTTTATGAAGAGGCGTGTAAGGTAGATTTTTTGGATCCAAATCAAGTTTATCAGTGCCTATTTCTTTAGGTAGCTGCTTCCATACCTCTGGCGATAAATTCTCTTTTAAATAATTTTGGAATTTATCCTGCAAAAAGTTATCCACTGATTGAGAAAGCTTTAATTCACTGAGCATTCCAAACAATGTTTTCTTACCAACCTCCTCACCTTTAGCGGTAAGTGGCTCAGAGGTAACCTCTTTTTTCTTTTGTGCTTGTTCCTTGTCAAGATATGTCTTTCTATCTTGTTTGGCCTTAGCTTCTAGTACGACTAACTTGCCATCGATTAACGTATCCTGCTGGATCACATGAGCTAAATACAAAGGAGGATCTTTAGGATCATGAGGTGTTGAGGAATTTAAAATAGCAACTAACTGCTCATTAAGACGCTCATATGCAGACCCCATCGTAACCAACTGAGGTTGAAACTTTTTATATTGAACACGCAAAAACTCTTTATCTTCTGCAGTTAATGACTTGAACAAAGGCTCATCATTTACAGTATTTCTTGGTGGCTCACCTTGCTGCGCATATTCTCTTAAATAATCGAAGAATTGTTTCACCCCATCACGAGCCTGTTCTAATTTCGTGACGTGATTTGCCGCGACAATACCTTGTTTATGATAATGCTCAGCAGGTTTGCCCTCTTCAAAATGAAGGACATGAGGTACATAAGGCTGCACGGAAGTGCTTAACTTCGTTGTCTTATCATTCGTCTCATAAGCAACCTCTTCAGCGTGGCTCATTGTATTATCAATAAGTCTAGCTTTGAAATCTGCTTGCGCTTTACTCTGCTCAATATGTTCTATCACATCATTTTTGCATGCTAATACTTTAGAAAAATGATTTGAACCATACAGTTGTTTGTATTCAGAACTCCATAATCTGGAGACGATATTAGTTCCTGTAGGTAGTGTTAATGCATCAACAATAAGTTTATCAACACCTGGATGCATAGCAGCAAAATGAGGTTGAAACTGTTTGTAATCAGCTAAAAATGATTCTCGTTCAGTTTGAGAGACATTAGCTAAGCTCCACTTGCATAAAGCCTGGTGAATACTGTTGTATGAATTAAGTCGGTCAAAAAAGCGCGTTGCAGCCTCTTTGGCAGTATTATCTTCTGCTTCAAATCGTGCTTCGTTCAATCGAGTAGCTTGATTTGCTTTTCGTTTTTCAACAAATCGCTCATCCATCATGACCGTTAAGCCTTCAATTGGCTTGATTTTCTCACCTACATCCAACGAACCCTTATCCTTGACCAAATAACGCACCAGAGTGCCTAAGTTTGAATCCATATATTCAGTGGCGGAATCCAATACCCCTGCTGTTTGAGCAATCGCTTCAACTTGAGTAGCTAATTGAGTATAATAAGTGTTCATTTGCTCCAAAACAGGATCCGTTAGGGTTCCTGGTTTTAAACTCATTCCTTCCTCAATTTTTTCTAATTCAGCAAGTAATTGAGGCAATAAATCATGTTTAATTTCATTCAGTTTATCTGCGGCATCCAAATAAGCTTGTTTTGTTAATGGGGCTGCCGTATTTACCAGATCCGTACTGTGAGCAATTAGCTTACGTATTACTCCAATATAACTAGGTAATCCCAAGATACCACTTTTAGTACTTAATTTTTCAAAGTACTCTTTGGTTTCATTTGCTCGTTGAATCATTGCCTTTTGATAGTCTTCTGGACTAGTAATTGACTTGGTTGCAATACCTGAAGCGCCTGTTGCCACAAGTTTTTGCAAGGCCTCAAAACGGCGAGGTAAATCAAAAATAAACGTACTTAAATTTTCAAGACTTTGCTCTTTGGTATGCTTGGTATGTGGAAGCTGTTGTATTACTCCAGCAAGAAGTGCACCCGCACTTTCTTCGGGTTTTGATGGAGTAAATTGTCCTAAAGCATTAGCCGCAACAGCCATTTTCGGCATCAGATCTTTGATATGTGGGGCCACAATTTCTTGAATATCAGAACTACTGTGGTTAATTAATTCCAGTGCCGCAGCGACTTCATGCACCGCATTATATCCGGCTTTAACGAGATCTTTATAAATACCTATTTTGTATCTATTTCGTTTAATATCAAGATGTTCAATTCTGGAGATTGCCTTTTCAACATTTTCCAAGGCATTAAGCAGTTTTTTAAGAACCGCAACTTGTGATGGGTCAGTTGAGGAAACCTTAAATGGAGCTTTTTCATCATCCCTTACAAAGTAAGTAGCCAGTTCAGGAGAAAAATACTCACCCTGTGTAATCGCATCAAGAATACTTGTTCTTATATTCTTACAAGTATCCGCAATTTTTAAGTCTTCTTTGAACTGAATAATATATTTTTCAAGGTCTCTATGATTCATAATTGTTGCCCAAATAATGAATTAACTATCTATATAGTAGTCGAAAAAGAGACCAATTTGGCAAGGAAGATTAAGAACTTAGCTAAATCTTAACAATTAAATTCCCTATATGTAGTAAAATCGATCAGAATGATCATATTAAACACTAAACCCTGGGGTTAGAGCTAGAACTATCGTCTTTCGTCTTGTCCTCGGAATACTCATCACTCCCAAACAGAAATGAGAAGAAACTATTAAACATACTAAAAGGACTTCTCGATAATTTAGGTTCTGCCACTTTTTGATGTTGTTGCTTTGTTAAATAAAACTGAAAAACTTTTAATTGCTCTTTAAATTCTGTAAATGCTACAAAATCATTTGACGATAAGGCTACCCCTGTCTCATCTTTACCTTGAGATTTATGAAGATAGGCGGTTAACGAATCACGATCGTATACCTTTCCTTTCGATGTAATGACTGGGTTATTAATCAATTCATGACTTATCGGGCATAAAAACAATGCAGGCTTTTCTGGAAGCACTCCATTTTGATGGACAATTTGCCTAACTTGCTGAATAAAGCCCTCTTTCTTTTTCTCATACTCTTCTTTACGTTTCGTAAACTCTTTAATAGGCCCTAATAACTCAGAAAAATCATTAAGATCCTTTGCTTTTAATACATTACGCGTTAACGGATCTTCTTTTTTCGTTGCTAAATGAATAAGGATAAATGTCTCATCATAAACCTTTCCCTCCGGGGTAATAACCGGCTTTTTCATGAAGTCACCACTAATAGGGCAAAGCAGCATGGGCGGCGAATCTTCGGGATGAGTTGATTGGGACTCTTGGATAGCCTCTTGAAGATACATTGTTTTAGATGACATTTGATTACTCTTAGGCGTAGAAGACATGATGGCATACCTTATACAATAAGCCTTCACAGGTATGCAAATATACCCCTTGTGAACACTTACCAATTAAATTATCGTTAAGTTTAATTTAAGTTTTATTCATTGTCTATTTTTTACCCGAAGCACAACGCAAAAGACAGTTCATTGCATGCGTTGCAATCATTAATTCTTCATTCGTAGGAATAACACCCACGTAGACCTTACTATTAGGGGTGCTGATCACGTACTTATTATTAAGATTTGCTTCTTCGTCCATGCGCACCCCAAGCCAATGCAAACGCCCACATACTTTCTTTCTCACTACGGCTGAGTTTTCACCAATACCCGCAGTGAAAATAATCGCGTCACATCCCTGCAATATTGAAAGCAACCTACCAACTTCCTGAGCTACACGGTAACTAAATAAATCAACTGCCTCCATGGCGCATGGATCAGGATTAAGCTCTAAATCGTGTATGTCTGAGCTAATTCCCGAAACACCAAGTAAGCCAGATTTATAGTACAAAAGATCATTAACCTCCTTCACTGTATACATTTTTTCTTGCTGCAAGTACAACAGTACTCCGGGATCAATCGTTCCACAACGTGACCCCATCATCAAACCGTCCAAAGCAGTAAATCCCATAGATGTCGCCATACTTTGACCCTGATGCATCGCGCAAAGACTAGCCCCATTACCCAAATGCGCCACAATGACTTTAGAACCTATATTCTTTGGTAATACTGAAGCAATATATTCATAAGAAATACCATGGAATCCATAACGAACAATTCCTTCCGCAGTCAATTCTCGTGGGATAGCAAATAAGGTTGCCAGTTTGTCTTGTGTACGATGAAAGCTCGTATCAAAACAAGCAATTTGAGGCAAAGTTGGATACAGTTTACTAACCGTATTGATTGCCGCCACATTCAGTGGTTGATGCAAAGGAGCCAACGGTGTTAGCGAATCAATCTGTGCCGTAATCTTTTCATTGATTAAACATGGTTCTTGAAAAATGTTCCCCCCATGCACCACGCGATGCCCCACAGCACTTAAAACAAAGCGATGAGGCAATCCGCTAAACCAATCGAATAAGTGCGCCAAACAAGGTTCATATCCAGGAAAAGACACGAGCTCATTGATAATTTGCCCTTGTTGGGAGCTATAAGCAATAAATTGAGGCTTATCAAATATAGACCCAATCTTACCCTGATAAAGTAATTTTAAATCAGCGCAAGTAAACAATGCGAATTTAATGCTGGAAGAGCCAGCATTAAGAACCAAAATCGCCTTATCCATACTATTTAACTCCGTCCGTTTTTCTACGAACATAGAGAAGTGCCATAATGCAGGACGCTTTACGTGATAATTCATCACTACCACGGCTGGTGAGAATAATCGGTACGCGCGCACCCATTACAATTCCTGCCGCCTCAATTCCGGAAAGATAACTCATTTGTTTATACAACATATTTCCAGACTCAACATCTGGTACCACTAAAATATCTGCCTGTCCGGCAACCGGTGAACAGATTCCTTTCTCGCGTGCAGAATCCATAGAAATCGCACTATCAAATGCTAAAGGACCATCCAGAACCCCTCCTTTAATTTGCCCACGTTCAGCCATCTTGCATAAGGCTGTAGCATCAAGTGTAGAAGGAATTTTTTCATTAACTGTTTCTACAGCAGAAAGAATAGCTACATTAGGCACACCAAAACCTAACGTGCTAAACAGATCAATCGCATTTTGCACTATGTCGCATTTATCTTTTAAATTTGGGAATAAATTAATTGCCGCATCAGTCAAAAAGATTGGTTTAGGATAATTTGGTACATCCATGCAAAAAGCATGACTCATACGTCGCGCGGTGCGCAACCCACTATTTTTGCTTACAATAGGCATCATCAGCTCATCAGTATGAAGTTTGCCTTTCATAATGGCTTCAACTAAACATTTTCTCGCCATTTCCACAGCTTTTTCCGCTGCTTCATTACTATGCATTGTAGGAACAATCTCATAGTCAGAAATATCCAAATTGGCTTCTTTTGCCGCATCCAGGATTTTTTGTTTGGGGCCAATTAATATCGGGGTAATTAAACCCTCCTGAGCTGCAGTAATTGCTCCGGTTAGTGAAAGGGCATCAACTGGATGTACTACGGCGGTAATTAATGGTTTATATTGGTTTTTTACTGCCATTAAATTTTGATACCAATGGGCCCTTTCTTCTTTAAACTCCACTTCAGGCAGTGCCATTCGTTTTCTTTTTATTTTTTCCGTAGGCGCAATAACTTTGGCATAACCGCTAATCACGGTTTTGCCTAGTTGATTGACGCAAATACAATCGAGCACCACAATATTTTTTTCTCGAACCTTATCAGTAACCGTCAAAGTTACCGTGAGGCTATCACCAATGCCTACTGGCGATTCAAACTTTAAAGTTTGCTCTAAATAGATGGTCCCAGGTCCTGGCAATTCAGTCCCTAAAACGGTAGATAATAATGATGCGCCCCACATCCCATGCCCAATGATTTTGTGAAACATATCTGTTTTAGCGTATTCAGCATCAACGTGCGCAGGATTCACATCCCCCGACATCACCGCAAAAAGCTCTATATCTTTTTGTGTTAATGTACGCTTTAAGCACGCTGAATCACCAATAGAAATTTCATCAAAAACACGATTTTCAATGTAGCTCATCCTTTTCGTCCTTATATAAAGGTATTCATTAACAATAGCAACAGCCATTCATATTAGTTAATATTGCTACATTGGTAATAATTGTCAAGCGCAAAAAACCTGATATCATTTGAGCAAAGTGGACGATAAAGTGCTACATTTTAATGTAGTCTATGGATAAAGGATAAGCTCGATGTATGCAATGATTTTGGAAAAAGCCTTAACAAAACTAGTGTATAAAGAAGTAGCTAAACCAACTCCCGCTCCCAACCAGGTATTAATTAAAGTGAGCGCTTGTGGAATTTGCAGAACTGATTTACATGTTGTCGATGGTGAATTATCCAACCCTAAATTACCGCTTATCCCTGGACACCAAATCGTAGGAACAATTGAACAATTAGGCTCAGAAGTTACTGAGTTTCAAGTTGGCCAGCGAATTGGAGTCCCCTGGCTAGGAGGCAGCTGTGAGACCTGCCAATTTTGTTTAACCGGGCGCGAAAACTTATGTAATCGCGCCCGGTTTACAGGCTACCAAATTGATGGGGGATTTGCGGAATACTGCGTTGCTAACCACGGATTTTGTTTCCCCATACCAGAAGGCTACTCAAATTATCAGGCAGCACCATTATTTTGTGCTGGCTTAATTGGTTATCGCGCTCTATTAAAAACAGCGCAAGCTGAGCATTTAGGCTTATACGGTTTTGGCGCAGCCGCACACATACTGATTCAAGTCGCACGCAAACAAGGAAGAAATGTTTATGCATTTACCAGTCCAGGTGATTATGCAGCTCAAAAATTTGCCTATCAGTTAGGTGCTAATTGGGCTGGAGATTCCAATCAAATGCCCCCTCATCTTCTTGATGCCGCAATTATTTTTGCCCCCGTTGGCGCCTTAGTTCCCATAGCCTTAAGTCATACGATAAAAGGGGGGATTGTGGTCTGTGCTGGGATTCACATGAGTGATATTCCCAGTTTCCCTTATGATATTCTCTGGGGAGAGCGTACTTTGTGCTCTATTGCCAATTTAACTCGCAAGGACGGTAAAGAGTTTTTATCTTTAGCGCCGACCATTCCTGTAACAACTGAAGTTCATACCTACCCCTTGATTAAAACCAATGAAGCACTTGATGATTTGCGTCATGGGCGCTTTACAGGGGCGGCAGTAATTACGATTGAATAAACCACACATGAGCGTTAGTACTCCAATCTTATGTTTTCTAAAGAACATTTGACATTTAATCCAAATTAAGGGTAGTATCGCTTAATATCAAATTAATTCTACACACTGAAAAATAAATGACCGATTTTCAACAACAACAACTTTTTGTAAACAGCCCCGCTGTGTTGTTGTCTATTGCTATTTCTTCTGTTGTGATTTCTGTGGTCGTCGTCATTCTCTACCTCTCCCAGCCCTAGAGTTATGTCCTTGATTATTCGGCCTCTCTAGGGAGGATGAAGAATAATCAACCAATTAGAGATTAACTATTTAGAGGAGGCACCATGGAATCCACATGTGATGCGCAAACACTGAACACCAAAAAAACAAAAACAAATACAACTCGTGCAGTTTTCGTTATTATTTTATGCTCCGCCTTTTTATTTTATAAATACGTACTACAAAACTTCCCCAGTGTAATGGCTCCTCAATTAATGGATGCATTTAACTTACACGGCTTGGGGCTTGGCGTACTTTCAGGGGTTTATTTCTGGACTTATCTCATTGTTCCTTTGTTTGTTGGTATTATTCTGGATCACTATGGAACCCGTTGGGTAACCTCTGCAGCCATTCTGTGCTGTGCTCTTGGTACTTTTGTTTTTGCTCAAGCTGAGCATTTAAATAGTGCGATTTGGGGACGTGCACTTATTGGCGTTGGCGTATCCTTTGCCAGTATTGCTTACTTTAAACTCGCAGCAGTCTGGTTTGATAAAAAATACTATGCCCTTCTTACCTCCCTATTAGTTGCTTCGGGAATGATCGGTGCAGTATGTGGTCAAATGCCTCTTGCTTGGCTGGTTAATCAAATAGGTTGGCGCGGAAGTTTATCGAATTTAGCGTGGATCGGAGTTGTTTTAGCCGCCTTGTTCTTACTCATTGTTAAAGATAAGCCCAATGCAGAAACTACTAGCACAGCAAGCACGGAAAACCAGAATCTATGGAGTGACATACTCTCCATTGTAAAAAATAAACAAAACTGGTTATTAACCGCATACAGCGGCTTGGCATTCTCTCCCATTGTAATTTTCTGTGGTTTATGGGGTAATCCATTTCTGCAAAAAGCATATAATCTAGACGCGCTTATTGCTCCTAGTCTTATATCAATGGTATTTATCGGTTTAGCAATTTCATGCCCTTTATTCGCTCTTTTTGCAAATCGCGTGCGGAATCGTTGTGCCTTTATGATGTATAGCACCCTGGTTTCTGCATTATGCATCACCTTGGTAATCTACGCGCACCCTATGCCAATTTGGTTACTCAGCATTTTGTTGTTTATGTTTGGCTTTAGTTTAGGCGCCTTCCCAATTGTGTTTGTAATTGGTAAAGAGTTAAATCCACTGCATTTAGCAGGAACAGCCACCTCATTAATCAATGCCAGTGATGCGTTTTTAGATGCGATTGTTGAGCCAGCAATAGGTAGCTTATTGGATATGTTCAGCACCACAGGAGCTACGCATGATTTCTCTTTGTTCAGCTATCATATTGCCTTAGCCGTGTTACCTTTATTCCAAATTATCGGTGCACTGATGCTGAGATGGGTTAAAGACGAAAATAGAGTCGCCCACTAAAAAGAAGATCGAATTCGCGGTATCCTGCTTATCACTCCGAGCTTATGGATACCGCGGTCAAGCCGCGGTAATTCGAGAAGGTAAGACCTAAAGCGAAATTCAAAACACAGAATCGTAGGCGTAATAGGGGATCAAAACCTGACTGCAACTACTCCCTAGCATCCGCCCCCACATAAACCCAAGCAAACGCCCCCGAAGTAAGTTGAACTTTAATCCGTTTATAATCAGCAAGTTCATAAATATCCGCCTGCTCCAACTCCTCAGGGGTCAACTCAAAAACCATACCCGCGACTTTATCTGAAGTGCGTCCTGTATAACGAATCACCGGATGATCCGCCTCCCCACTGGTGGCCACAACATCCGGATTACTAACTGTTAATAAAAACAGTTCAAATTCAAGTAAACTATCTGGCGCACCTTCCAATTTACGGCCAAAATTGGCTAATTGCACGGCCTCATACTGCAACGTTCCATAAGAAAATAGTTTTTCCATTATCGTGTTACCACTCTACTACTGTGCTCAAGATAATATTCATCCACCGTTGACAGTATTTTTTCTTCCAAAGCCTTGGCTTTAGCATTCGATTTTCCAACGCCATTGCTAATAATGGAAAATACAAAGGACTTCGCATTAGGATTAATAATAAAACCCGATAAGGATGATAGATCATGCATTGAGCCTGTTTTCGCAAACACTTTTTTATTAAGAATACTGTCGTGCATTCGCCATTGCAGCGTTCCTGAAACCCCTGATTGTGGCAATGCATTAAGTAAGGCAGATTGCAGTTTCTTATCCTGGTAAAGCTGCGTCAATAAATCAACAAATTGCTCTGCTGCGATTAAATTATAACGAGTACCCTCACCATCAGCTAATTCCATCTGTTTCATATCCAAGTGAGTATGTTCGGAAATAATTTTTTTCATCGCAAACATAGCTTCTTTATGCGTACCATTTCCAGTTAACAAATAGCCTAATTTTCGGCTAATGCTGTTCGCATACAAATTATCTGATTTTTGCAGCATGTGTTTGAGCAGTTTAGATAAATCTCCGGACTGATAACTTTCAATTACCCGAGCATCTTTCGGGGTCGTACCGGTAATAATTTTACCATTAAGAACAATCCCTTCTTTTTTCAAGGTTGTTTGTATGACCTGTTTCGCAAATAAAACTGGTTCCGGAATAGCAAACTCAAGGAGTTTGGGATTTTTATCTTGAACCATGCAACCATAAAGCCGCAAAGTATTATTCCCTTTAATTTCAATATGCATACTGCAATGATTTTTTTCTTCCTCTTTGCTCACCGTGACCACTTCATTAATCAATGTTAATGCTTTGATTGCAGGCTTCGCATTGGGTTTTGAGCTGACTTTCAGTTTAATCTGGGTGTCCCCCCCCAATGTTGGGGCACTGGTTAACTCATAACGCTCTGCATTTTCATTTAATACAACAGCCGTGTCTGGTGCAGTATACCCCCAGCCTAAATCATCATAAGAATCACCATTCAGGTAATAAGGCGCAGGATATTGGCTTGCATCAATAACAATATTGCCTTGAATAACTTTGATATTATTTTTTTTCAAATTTGCCACTAAGGCAGCGAGATTATCTGCCGTAAGTGAAGGTGAACCAGTAAAGGTAAGATAGTAATTTTGTCCTTTCTGGGCTAAGGTTGTTGAAAAGCGGAAATCCGGTTTCAAATAATATAGAGCAGCGGCAGCTGTAAAAAGTTTAGTACTGCTTGCAGGACTTAATAATTTATTTGCATTGCGACTGTAAATAACTTCTCCTGTTTGCGCATCTTTAATTAGTACGCCCACAGTTGCCCTTGGTAGTTGTTGGTCGATGATTTCATCAATTTTTGCTGTTAATGGCTGTGCAAATAAGGTCTGATTGAAAAGAGCTACGGCACTGATCCACGTGTAGTTAAAATAGCGCACTGAAATTCCCCTTTAATGCATGACGATTTGGGCATATAGCTTCTCTGATTCTGCAATGAAGTGCAAGTGATGATCTCTTAAATCATCACTTCATTCTTTTTTAGGTCCATTGCCCCATCCAGATCACTGACTACATGCTTATGGTTAACAGGCGTTAACAAAGCCTGTGACAAACAAAGAATAAATATGCTCAAAGGGAAAATACAGAGTAAGTCAAAAGGAAAACGAAGTACCCCTATCCCCCCAAAGGAGCCTAGGTAAGAAATTACAAGCATGCTTCCCATGTACAAGAAGAACCATCCCATGAGAACGCCATTATCAAAAGAGATTCTACGATGCGCAATAAAATACAAAACCAAACCGAACAATAAAGCCACATCAAGTTTCCAAATAATTGCAAAACCACACCAGTACAACATTAAATTACAAAAATAAAAGGCAACATGAGAACAAATCAATGCCCCATATAGCTTGAATGGGCGTGAGCTTTCCGGTTGTAATTTACGCATAGCTAATAGGCAAATCGGTCCAATACTGTAGGAAAGAATGCTGGCAGATGAAAGAAAGGCCACCAGTTTTTGCCATCCTGGAAAGGGTAAAAAAGACAGCATGCCAACAATTAAATTCACATATAAGGTGATGTAAGGAATTTTATGGCGATTCACTTTTAAAAAAATCTTCGGCAAATGCCCATTTTGAGCCATTCCATAGAGAATACGCGAGGTTGCCGCTGCATAGACTAATGCAGTGCCAAAAGGCGAAAAGGAAGCATCAATCATAAGCAAGGTAGCAACCACGCCCAGCCCTAAAAGCAGCGCTAACCCCACTAAAGGACCACTGTCCCCAGGATATGATAAACCTGACCAGCCATGGCTCAGATATTGCTGCGGAATCGCGACAAGAAAACTTAATTGCAGTAAAAAATACAAAAGAAAACCAATTAGGACAGCTCCTAAAATCGCAATAGGAATGCTGCGTTGTGGGTTTTTAACTTCGCCAGCAAGCACTAGACCATTTTGAAAACCGGTAAAGGCAAAAACAACCCCACCCTCTGAAAGTGCGGCAAAAATAGCAACCCAACTGGCTTTATCCGATACATTAACAGAGACATTACTCATTGAGGGTGCTATATGAAAAAAGGAAATAATAGCAATGCTAGGTAATATAAATTTGATAATGCTGGCGTATTTATTACATTCAGCCAGTAATTTAATCCCGTAGGAATTCAAAAACACGACAAAGAGCATAATCGCAACAGCCGCAACATAACCATAGGCTGAAAGCTGTAAGCTAACGGAGTTTCCCGCGACCAATATGGGGAAGAAATGGCTGGCATATTGGAGAATGGCTTGAATTTCAATGGGGGTCATAACTACATAAGAAAGCCATGAAGTCCAGGCAAATAAAAATCCAACCTCGTTCCCATGAGTAAATGTAGGATAATTAGACATTCCGCCAGAAATGGGAAACATAGTGCCTAATTCACAAAGCGGCAGCGCAATACACAGCATAAAAAAGGCAGCAATAACCCAAGAAATTAATGAGTTACTACCCGCTATTTGTGCACTAATATAGGGACTAAATAGCCATCCAGAACCTACCATTCCACCAGCCGCAGCAATTAATACATTCGTTGTTGAGATGTCGCGTCTTAACATGAAAATTTCCTTATTATTCAGGTAGCTTCCAGTTGCTTCTTCTTTCATGATAGCACTTTATTATAGAAAGCCAAGTTGCAAGCGATTTGCTGTTCAGAAACCTATCTGATTGATTTATTGCTGTTTGTTCAGAAGGGATTTACATATGAGCTATTAGGATAGCCGTGCTTATAGTACAAAAAAACATAAAATCAAGCTGTCTTTTCATTTTATTTTTTGTTACTATACCCAAGAATTCTTTTTCCAGCCCCCAATTATCCTTGTGGATAATTTTCTAAAACGCACTTCTTCTCAAACTCAATAAAAAATTAAAACAAATGAAAATACTGTGTCTATAGGTATTAGAGTCCTATTTCTTTATTTATTTTCATAAAAAGATATCCACAAAATCTGTGGATAATTCTGTTAACAGATTATGAAAAAGCTCTTAACTTCTGCTTTTAGGTTCATGCTTTCAAATCAAACAAGCTGTTATTGAATACCAAACCAACCACCTGTATCGCCGCCAGCCCAGCATAAATTATTGCCGCAACCTTTAATTTTTTCTGTACATAACCCCTTTAATTGATCTGATTTACTAATATCCATATTTTGATAACCTTCAGGTTTACAAATACGAATCATATACTTACCACGCACTCGAATTTGTCCCATTACCGAAATCGTTGGTGAAACTATATAAAGTCCAGGGGAATGTGAGTAACAGGCAATATAACATCCTGGCTCACCGGTATAAGTATTATCTGTGGGCAGAAGAACTTGAGTTGCTCCAGGATAAGAATGATTTACGACACCTGCGTCTTTAAGAACATATACCGGATACGGAGATGGTAATAATGTTTTGTTTGGACCTGAAAGTTCAACTGCAAAAGCCTGGGTTATCATGCAAAGACCGATACTACCTAACAGCATTCGTTTCATCATGAGCTCCTCATGTGGCCAGTGTTTTAGTGTTAGTAGCTTTATAAAGTATAGGCTAAATTGGTTTGCTACTTATTGCCATAGCCAGGCTGTGTCGTTGACACAATAAAGATCTGATCTTGATTAAAAAGAGGATCCCTTGTTGGTGAAAATAGGAATGCTATATTATTTCAGGATAACTATTTGGTTTAAAAAAATGGGCCTCCTGAATGTGGCCTTGTGCTTACACAGAGCACTTATGCCTGATTCAGGAGATTCCTTATGGTGTTCAGATGACTAACATCATCAACATTCTAACATCAACGTGGCGCTGACATTGGTGGTTCGTAATTTTGCTCATTTTGTACTCGTGAATCGGCAGAACGCGATAACGCACCTTCGAGCTTCTCTTTAATGTCTTTAGCCGCATCACTATTCTTATGCGCGTGTTGTTTCAAATATTCTTTCGCCATATTAGACAAATCTTCATCTTTAGGATTTTTTGCCATGGCTGAAACGAGTTCATCAACCTTATCCGCTCTCATTCCATTACTAAATTTTTTATAATCTATTTTGGCATTCTGATGATCCTGAGCATTTAATTGATCAAAACCACCCTTTTCTGCTGCCTTTTGACAAAGAAGAATACCATGGATATTGGCACGTGGATTAGCAATTGTACAGTTTTCGCATTTTTGCCCTTTTTGATCAATCTCATGTATTGGTGGCTTATTACCCGCAACATTATGAATCTGCGTCATGATGGCATCATGAGATTGACCCTTAGCATGCCCATTCATCATCGAATTAATAAACTTACTATCCACCTTACTCAAATCATCGATGCGATAAATTTGCGTTCCAGGGTTATCTGCACCAACACCACGGTTTGTAAAAACCATATATCCAGATTTAGAACCAGGGCCATCAGAAACTACCGATAGTCCCATTGCATGCCCTACGCAAGAAACAGGAATGGTTGTAATCTTACCCTGACTAATACGCTCTGCCATTTGCTCGCTAGCTTGATGTGAATTTCCAGGCGTATTCGCAGAAAAAGCTGCCGTTTTATTAGAAAAATCAAATGCCTCAGAAATTTCTTTAAATTTAGGATCTCGTTCCGCATATTGCGCAACAGATTGTGACATCACGTTGTAAGATGGACCAATGTCAGCAAGCTGAGAAAAAGTACCATCCTTACTCATCATCTCAACCCCTAGAGTAAGTCCGAAGTGTTTAACAGGATGAAGTTCTTCTGCTCCTTTAGCAGAAGGGCGTTGAAATCCAGATGCTGTAGCTGCCTCACTATCTAAGGCCACATTAAATGCGCCTCGTTCAACAGGACCAACTTCTGCACCATAATCCATCAGCTGGTTGGCTTTGCTAAATTCTTGCTGTTGGAATGCCTGTTGTAATGGGCTTTGTCCAAATTTATTTTGCGCAAAGTTTAATGCATGTTTCAGATTGTCAAATCCAGCTTGTTTCGCCGCCTCTTCAAGCTCAGCTTTTAAGCGCTCCGCACTCAGCTGCTCTAAAAATAATCTATTGAGTTGCGCAAAAAAATTATCGTTATCAATTTTCATGCGGTTCATTATTTCTTGCTGCTCAGCCATTTTCTGCTGTTTTTTAGTATCACTTTCTTGCTGGGGATACAATTTACTGAGCATGTCTATAACTTCTAGTGGATTTAAGGGCATATCGCATCACCTAAGCTAATTTTTATTTAAGTATACCACGACTCAAAGCCATAGATGAGTAATTACATCACCCACCCTTTCGATGTTGCATTATTTCGGAGAAAAATTCAGGCTTGTTAAGCCCCATAGCAGCGAAAATTTGCGGCACTCTATCCCAAGAGCCTTCTTGCTCAATGCTCGCTACAATTAAATCAAAACCTGCTTTTTTATCAGCCCCGATTCCCCAGCCATTAATAAAGCACAAACCTTTCAATCTCTTGGCTTCAATATGACCTAAATTGACTGCCGCAGATAAATAAGCATGCGCTTGTTCATAAAGTCGCTGACAACTTTTACTATTAGATTCGCTTTTGAAAACACCATCTATTTCCAGCTGCTCTCTGAATTTCGCCTCATCCAAAATTATTTTTCCTAATAGATAATTGGCTTGCGCATCATCAATGCTCGTTGCCGCTCGCAAGCACTCTTCATACATGATTCGTGCATAAGGAAATTTCTTGCAGCCCTTCATCTTTTTATAGATTTCAGCTAATTCAAAATAATAAGCAATTTCCTTTTTTATCACGTCATCACCGGGTTGGTTATTGACGCGATTTGCTTGCAATGCTTTTATCTTTTTTACAATTCTTTTAATTTTCCATTGATTAAACATAAATAACTCCTGTCATCCTCTGCTAGGAAGTTGATTGAATAACATATTGCAGCAAAAATATAAGTACCACGATAACAATCATTAATCCAAGAATTTTGCCCCCTAAGGTAGCGGACTCTTTAATTTCTCTTTGTAATTCGCCTGGCTGCTTATTCTGCTCTTTTTCTGGATTAATTTCAGGACCATACATTTGTTGATCAAAATAGCGGGAAATAAAATAAGAAATTATCCCAGTGATGAGGCAAGGTATAAAAAACATTAACCAGATAAGCGTCTTACTTCCTGCAGCAGTATACTGATAATCATCTTGGTACTTTGCCATCAAATCTAAAATAAAATCTGGAATATTGTAACTCCATTCAAAGAAAAAATAAGGCAAAAGATATAGGCTAAAAAAGAATAAGCCTAGGCTTGTAGTCAGGCAGATCATCCCAAAAATAAACAGCTTATTGTGACCCCCAAAACGATTTGGTTCCATAACCACCTTCTGATAAATAATTATCCATTTAAATTAAAGATAGCAGATGCATATAAATATGTACACCTGCTGGAGATATTAACCAATTCATTTTAAAATGAATTAACCCTATTCACATTAAAAGGTAAATGATGAAACGCCATGTTTTTATGCTCTCTGATGGAACGGGAATCACCGCAGAAACACTTGGGAACAGCTTGATCAGTCAATTTGATAATATTTCGTTCGAACGCCAGACAATTCCCTACATAGATTCGATGGAAAAAGCGGAAAAAGTAGTACAACAGATTAATAAAGCTTACGAGGAACAGGGTAGTAAACCACTAGTGTTTATGACCCTTGTTAACCGAGAAATACGTAGCCATTTTTTTAAAGAAGCTAAAGCCTGTGTTTTTGATTTATTTAACACGTTTATTGCTCCTCTTGAAAATGAGTTGAATGAGAAATCATCTTATACCGTAGGACGAACTCATGGTGTGGTTGACAATCAATTATATTTTCACCGCTTGGAAGCGATAGATTTTGCTCTGTCTCATGATGATGGCGTTAAAACACGAGGTTATGAGAAAGCCGATGTTATTCTCATTGGGGTTTCACGCTGCGGCAAAACGCCAAGTTGCTTGTATATGGCATTGCAGTATGGAATTTTGGCAGCGAACTATCCATTTACCGATGAAGAAATGCTCGGCTTTAAATTGCCTGAGATACTTAAGCCTTATAAGCATAAACTCTTTGGTCTAACTATTGATGTGCCACGCCTACAGCAAATCCGTTCAGAGCGCAGACCTAATAGTAAATATGCCTCTGCGGATCAATGTCGTTTGGAAGTAGCTGAAGTTGAAGCGATGTATCAAAAAGAGAAAATACCTTACATTAACTCAACGAAGTATTCAATTGAGGAAATTTCGACCAAAATACTCGCCTCAGCCGGTTTACAGCGTAAGATTTAAGGCGTGACCAGCATTCACAGAATGAGTAATTCCCTTCAATTTAAACCCTCTCGTCATTGCGAACGAAGTAAAGCAACCCAAGGTTCCGTGCCTCGCAATGACGGGATATAAATTAGCATGAATTAATCTCGTTTGCTTGCAAACGAGATACGTTTCTACCTATAACTTCCACATTGCCATAAAATCTTCAACCTTCATGACGGCTAAAGAATTAGTATCACTCATTGCCTTTGTTATCTGTTCCACACGATCAGCACTAAACTGGGTGCTCAAGTTCTTTTTGAACTTAGATAACAGAACTGGAATACCTTCTTCACGTCGACGCTTGTGGCCAATGGGATATTCAACAGTGATCAATTTACTTTCAGTGCCATCTTTAAACACTAATTTGATGCTGTTGGCAATTGAACGCTTCTCAGGATCATGATACTCGCGTGAAAAACGCTCATTCTCAGTCACATGCATCTTCGCGCGTAACGCATCAATGCGTGGGTCTGCTGCAACATCATCTTCATAATGCTCTGCGGTTAAATCACCAAATAATAGACCTATAGCAACCATGTACTGCAAGCAATGATCACGATCTGCTGGATTATGAAGTGCGCCCTGCTTACTAATAATACGAATCGCTGATTCATGAGTAACTAGTTCAACTCGTGCAATATCATCAAATCGCTCCTTAACCAGAGGATGTAATGCCACCGCACACTCAACTGCTGTTTGTGCATGAAACTCCGCAGGATAAGATAATTTAAACAGCACGTTTTCCATCACATAGCTTCCATAAGGACGCTGGAATTTAAATGGTTTCTTACCAAATAAAACATCGTAAAAGCCCCAGGTAGGTACACTTAAAGCACTGGGATAACCCATTTCACCATGCTTGGCAATTAAAGCCAGTCTCACCGCGCGCGATGTTGCATCTCCTGCTGCCCAAGATTTACGAGAACCCGCATTGGGAGCGTGTCTGTAAGTTCTTAAACTTTGACCGTCAACGAATACCTGAGATAAGGTTCTTAACATCATGTCTCTATCTGCGCCAAATAACAAAGCCGCAACAGCAGCACTGGCAACTTTGACTAAAATGACATGATCTAAACCAACACGGTTAAAGCTGTTTTCAAGAGCCAGACAACCTTGAATTTCATGTGCCTTAATCATTGCAGTAAGAACATCTTGCATTAAAATGGGTGCCTTACCTTGAACGCAATTTTGTCGACACATATAGTCAGCCACAGCAAGAATAGCGCCCAAATTATCCGATGGATGCCCCCATTCTGCCGCTAGCCATGTATCGTTAAAATCCAACCAACGAATCATCGCGCCAATATTAAACGCTGCTTGCACAGGATCCAGTTCATAAGAGGTTCCAGGAACACGTGCGCCCCCCGCTAAAGTAGCACCAGGAACAATTGGTCCCATTAATTTAGTACATTCAGGGAAATTAAGCGCTAAGATGCCACAGCCTAAAGTGTCCATTAAACACAGACGTGCTGTTTCATAAGCGACAACGCTATCAATTTTTTTATCTAACACATAATCAGCAATATCAATAATCACCTGATCGTAATCAGGCTTCACATTATCTTCTACATAACTGCTCATATTAACCTCTAGTATTAATTGCAGGGAATTCTCTAGGCTCTGGACCAGTGTATTTTGATGAAGGGCGGATTAATTTATTATTCGCCCGTTGTTCAAATACATGGGCAGCCCATCCAGTAATACGGGACATCACGAAAATTGGCGTGAATAAGAAGGTCGGAATTCCACAGTAATGGTACGCAGAAGCACTGTAAAAATCGAGATTTGGGAATAATTTCTTCTCTTGCCACATCACTTCTTCGATGCGCTCAGAAACATGGTACAAATCAAGCTGTTTCTTTTCTTCACCCAAACGGAATGACCACTTTTTAATAATATCAGAACGTGGATCACTGGTTGTATAAACTCGATGACCAAAGCCCATAACCAATTCTTTATTTGCCAGCATTTTTTTCAAGCCAGCTTCTGCTTCATCAGGAGTTTTAAAACGTTCGATGACTCCCATTGCAGCTTCATTCGCGCCGCCATGTAAAGGTCCACGTAGAGTACCAATAGCACTAACAATAGCCGAATAAAAATCAGAAAGTGTTGCAGCAGTCACGCGCGCAGCAAAAGTTGACGCATTAAACTCATGTTCCGCATATAAAATCAAGGAAACACCCATCATGTCGGCCTCAAGCTGGCTTGGCTTACGACCATGTAATAAAGCAAGGAAATGCCCGCCAATGGTAGACTCTTCGCTTAACCCTGATATTTCGTTATTTTTAAAATGAACGTTATACCAATAACAGATCATGCCAGGGAATAAAGCCAAAAGGCGATCTGCGATTTGGTGTTCTTCAGAAAAATTATTTTCTGGTTCAATATTCCCCAAGAAAGAACAAGCTGTTCTTAATACATCCATAGGGTGGGCATCTTTAGGAATCATTTTTAATACAGTTTTTAATGCATCAGGCAAAGTGCGTAAACCGATAATTTTCTTCGTATAGGCATCCAACTCGCTCTGCGTTGGCAACTTACCATAGATTAATAAATAAGCAACTTCCTCAAAAGTAGCATGCTCTGCTAAATCATCAATGGAATAACCTCTATAATTCAAACCATTTCCCAGCCCAACTGTTGCAATAGCTGATTCCCCAGCAATAATTCCGGCTAAACCGCCACTTTTAACACTCATTGTCGTCTTCCTCCATCAATTGGTCTAGTTTTTGTTCGTAAAGGTGATAACCAAGAACTCCATATAATTCTTCACGAGTTTGCATTTTGTCCAGCATAGATTGTTGTGTACCCTGCTGGAGAATTGCTTGATAAGTAGTTAAAGCAGCTTGAGACATTGCTCTAAACGCGCTTAATGGATATAGAATTAAAGAAACACCCGCTCCGGCTAACTTGTCACGAGTAAATAATGGGGTCTTACCAAACTCAGTAATATTAGCAAGGATTGGCACATGAACTGCGTTACTAAAGGTTTTATATTCTTCCAAAGTAGTCATTGCTTCAGGGAAAATCATGTCCGCGCCTAATTCAACACAAAGCTGCGCACGCTCAATTGCGGCATTCATGCCTTCAACGGCATAAGAATCTGTTCGCGCCATAATAACAAAATCAGTGTCTTGGCGGGCGTCCACCGCCGCCTTAATGCGGTCCCCCATCTCTTTCATGGAAACAATCGCTTTATTGGGTCGATGCCCACATCGTTTTGCCAGGACCTGATCTTCAATGTGTATTGCGGCAACACCCGTTTTTTCCATCAGCTTAATGGTTCGCGCAATATTAAATGCATGCCCCCATCCTGTATCTACATCAACAAGAAGTGGTAAAGAACAGGCTTCCATAATACGGCGAGCATCTTCAAGCACTTCGACTAAACCGGTCATTCCCAAATCAGGTATTCCATAAGAAGCATTCGCAACGCCAGCACCTGAAAGATAAATCGCCTGTGCGCCTGAAGATTGCGCCAGCATTGCAGAATAGGCATTGATTGTACCGAGCACCTGTAAAGGCTTATTGTCTTGCACTGCCTGTCTGAATGCTTTCCCCATAGAACGAGCCATTAACGATCACTCCTTGATTTTTAAGGAATATCATTATGCGCTCATCGTTGAAGAAATCAAGAGAGATTGAGCCTGCTTATTATTACGGACTTATGGATACCGCGGTAATTTAAGACAATATTTGCGAGCAAATTACAAACCAATTGACCTTAAATCAATCAAAAACATCATGCCACCAAGTTCCCCACTTGCAAAATAGAAGCGTTCTGCACTATATTTATAGTTTAGACTTAGCCTATTTTTTATCGATATATGTTTGAGGATGACCAACAAGCGATGACTCACCACGTCAAGCTCTCGCGTAAACTAATCACTGCACGAAACGACAAGCAAGCTGCTTTTCTTGATTCTATTGATCGTAATGCCATTACCTTCGCAGTAGGCCCTGCAGGAACGGGTAAAACCTATCTTGCCGTATCGAAAGCCATTCAATCCTTTGAAAAAGGTGAAGTGCAACGACTTATTTTTGTAAGACCAGCGGTCGAAGCAGGAGAAAAACTTGGTTTTCTGCCTGGTGATTTAGTAGAAAAAGTACTTCCTTATTTAAGACCTATTTACGATGCATTATATGAAATGATTGGTTTTAAAGAGACGCAAAAGCTCATTCAAAGCGATATCATTGAAGTATTGCCATTGGCTTTTATGCGTGGACGTACATTAAATGAATCGTTCATCATCCTTGATGAAGCCCAAAATACTACTGTGATGCAAATGAAAATGTTTTTAACGCGTATGGGCTTTGGTTCTAAGACAGTGATTACCGGGGACATGACCCAGGTGGATTTGCCTCGAGGTATTGATTCAGGACTCGCCCATGCAGTAGGATTATTCAAAAAAATTCCAGAAATTAGCATTCACACATTCACCAGTCGTGAAGTGGTAAGACATCCTCTGGTATCAAAAATTGTTGATTGCTATGATCGTGACTCAACAGGAAAAACTAAATAATTTATGATGACTTATTACATAGATATTCAAAATGCAACAAATGAGCCTCTGGTAATGGATGAGGGTCAAATAACGCGTTTGGCCTCACTCGCATTGAGGGATTACAAAAAAGAGGCTGAGCTAACCGTTCGCTTTGTTACTTCAGAAGAAATCACTCAGTTAAACCATACGTACAGAAAAAAAGATAAGCCCACAAATGTTCTGTCATTTCCAAGTGAATTACCCCCGGAAATCCAACTGGAATGCCCGCTTTTAGGCGATGTAATTATTTGCCCACAGGTATTACTCGCAGAATGCAAAGAGCTCAATAAAACATTAGATGCTCATTGGAGCTTAATACTGATTCATGGAATACTGCACTTATTAGGCTATGATCATATTAAGGATGATGATGCAAGCGTGATGCAAGCCATTGAAATCAAATTGCTTGCAGAATTAGGTTATACTAATCCTTACGATGCAGAGGGTAATCAACTTGACTAAAGAGGAAGATGGTAATTCGTGGTTTGCGCGCTTAAAACATTTTTTACAAGGTGAACCACAAAATCAAGAAGAGCTAGTTAGTTTATTAAGAGATGCTCAAATTCGCTCCCTTATCAATTCAGAAACGTTAGGGATGATTGAAGGCGCTATTCTTTTCTCGAAAATGCGTGTTCGTGACATCATGTTGCCGAAAAACCAAATGGTTTGCTTCAAACAAGATGATGAATACAACGACATTATTAAAACAGTGACTCAAACGGGGCATTCACGCTTTCCAGTAACTGACGGGAATGGAGAAGAAGTCATCGGTATATTGCATGCCAAAGACTTACTACGCAATCAAGCTGATAACCGCAACTCCTTTGATTTACTTGATATTTGTAGACAAGTCACGTTTGTTCCTGAAAGCAGACGCCTTGATAGTTTGCTTAGTGAATTTCGCAGCAATAAAAATCATATGGCTATTGTAGTTGATGAATACGGAGAGGTTTCCGGATTTGTCACCATTGAAGACATAATTGAACAAATCATTGGTGATATTGAAGATGAATTCGATATCGATGAAGATGCCTACATTAAAACTCATGACAATGGGCACTATATTGTTAAAGCACATACGCCAATTGACGAATTTAATGAACAACTGAACACTAATTTTAGCAATGATACCTATGATACGATTGGTGGAATCGTGATGAACAGTTTTGGTTACTTACCTACACGTGGAGAAACCATAACTATTGGTTCTTTAGAATTTAAAATCATTAATGCAGATGCACGTCGAATTAAGCTTATAGAGTGCATTGAGAAACGCTCTTAAACCAAGGCATATCATGAATGGAAATATACTTGTAATCGATGATGATACGGAATTAACTGATTTGCTGGCCCAATACTTAGAGCCAGAAGGCTATCATGCTATTTGTGCGCATGATGGTGAAAGTGGCGTAAAAAAAGCATTAAATCAACCTTTTGATGCCATTATTCTGGATGTAATGCTCCCGAAGCTAAACGGTTTTGAAGTATTAAAATTGATTCGCGAACATCTTGAAACCCCTGTGCTTATGTTAACCGCACGTGGCGATGACATTGATCGCATCGTAGGCTTGGAAATTGGGGCTGATGACTATTTACCAAAACCATGCAACCCGCGTGAATTGGTTGCCAGGTTACGAGCGATATTAAGACGTACACAAAAAATACCTACCAGCAAACCCATAATTGAGCATCATAATATTGTTGTCGATTGCTCGAAACGTCATGTTACTATGGCTGGACACTATCTTGAATTAACCAATGCGGAATTTAATATTCTCGAAATGTTAATTAAATCACCTGGGCAAGCATTTTCTAAAGAAGAGCTGACAGAATATGCTCTGGGAAGAAAATACACAGCCTATGATCGCAGTATCGATGTGCACATCAGTAATTTAAGAAATAAATTAGGTGATAATCCTGAAGGTGAACCTATAGTAAAAACAGTAAGGGGTTTTGGATATTTATTTAATGCGTAGTTTATACTGGAAAATTTTCATTTCTTTCTGGTTAGCAACCATTCTTATTATTATCACCACAGCTTGGGTTATCAGTCATGTAGCCCAAAAATCTTCTTTACCTGCTCAAGAACAACTTTTTATGGATAGCTATGCAAATGCTGCAGTGGCTACGTTTGAATCTGGTGAACACACTGCCCTGCTAAAATGGCTGAATAAAATTGGCATTTCCCGGCATATGACCATGTTCCTAATTTCGAGTACAGGCGAAATTATCAGTACCGAGGCCCCACCTGACAATGTCAAAGAAGTTGCAGAAAATTTGCTTAAAGATCAATTAAGTGAAGGGATTTTAAAATCTGGAAAACTGATTGTTAGTCATGAAATCTTATCCACCTCAGGTAAATTCTATCGTTTGGCAGCAGTAAGTGAAAAGCCTATTTCTCATTTTGTGGGTATTCCCTGGGCAGGCCTTGCAATACGCCTTATCTTGGCAACATTCATTAGTGGTCTGATTTGCTACTTGCTTTCACGCTACCTCACCCAACCTTTACGCTCATTAGGGATGGCAGCAAAGTCTATTGCCAAAGGTCAGCTAAATACGCGTGTTGGGCAATTACGAGGCCATCATAAAGATGAAATAGCGGAATTAAGTGACGAATTTGATCGCATGGCAGAAAAACTTGAAGCATTAGTTAACTCCAAAGAGCGCTTATTGCAGGATATCTCTCATGAATTAAGATCACCTCTTGCACGCCTGCAAATTGCAATTGAACTAGGACGAAATAAAACCAATCAACTTGCTGAGACTGAATTTAAACGAATGGAACTCGAGTGCTTGCGATTAAATGCGCTAATTACTGAAGTATTAGATTTTGCACGGCTTGATAAATCGACTACTGAGTTGCACCTGTCTCTAGTCGATATGCCGGCTCTATTACAAGGCATTATTGAAGATGCAAATTATGAATGTAATAATGAAACAACACGCGTGCGCGCAGAAACACTAGAACCGTGTCAGTTATTAGTTGATCAACGCTTAATTCATCGCGCCATCGAGAATATCGTGCGTAATGCCTTACATTACTCACCAGACACAGAGCAAATACGCGTATCGCTGCGCTATGGTGAAAGCAAAGAACATATATACATTGAAATTGGTGACAAAGGCCCCGGTGTTCCTGAAGAACAACTCGAAAAAATCTTTAATCCTTTTTATCGTGTCGATACCTCACGGGAGAAAAAAACGGGGGGTTATGGTTTAGGCTTAGCCATCGCATTCCGTGCCATCCAATTACATCAAGGCGGTATTAGCGCTGAAAATAATCCCGATGGTGGCTTATTAGTACGCATAAAACTTAAAATACAATAAAGTATTTAAAGACAAATACTAGCCACACGCAATTAGGCTATACTGCCATTATAAACACTAGATTTTCTTGTCCAATTAAGATACAATATGCAAAACATAGAGCAATTAGAATAATCACCATATGCCGAATACTAAATATTTAGAAAAATCGAGTGGTCCTCTTTTTTTTACCGGCTTTATAGCATCCAAACTTCAGTACGTGCCCTTTGCTGCTGCGGCTGCTACCTTCAGGTTTATTTCATTAGGCCTCTATCTTATCGCATACAGCCTATGGTTTGCTGCAAGCTACAACCAACCTGAGCATGAGCGCGCTGATAAAGCGTGGTATGGTTTTGCTCAAATAAAAGAACAATTTCTTTTTTCATCATTAACAGGATTCATCGCAACCGCTGTTAGTGTTGCTGCTATTTTTATGCCAGCCCTATTTCCGCCAGCAGCCTGGCTTTTTGTACTTGGCAATGCCTTTTGGACTATAGGCGAATACCATAAACTAAATAATCCACCTAAAGATCAAGATTTTTCTTATTCACAACAAGAAGCGTATACATCCTACGCATTATCTACATCAATTATCAGTGTAGTCAGTGCCATCTCAGCTACAATAATGTTTGTATTTCCACCAATTACTATGCCTCTTTCTATATTCACCATCCTTGTTTGCGCAGGTTTCGGCGTTTTAGCTTGTGAGTATTTATTAGACTATAATTTTGGCGATCATCCCACAACCTTTACCTCTTCAGCGGATGTAATGGAAAAAGGTCTAGGAGCCGGTGTATCACCCCAAAATGACCACACAAATACTTCTGAACCAGTACATACGGAGCAATTCTTCCAAAAGCCATCACCCCCTGTAGTGCCAGAGAATCCCAATCCACTAGTAGTCGATGTCGATAATTACGATTCGAATAATCTAGCCATAAAATAACTTCTGCTCTATAATCTAGCCTTTTCAATTTTGTTTAGGCTAGAGATATAATGGACCCAGTAATTGCGAAAATGATTTCCAAGGCACATGATGTGCTTGCGCATTCGTATGCGCCCTACTCTAAATTTACAGTTGCATGCTGTATTCGTACTGAAAATGATAACTTTTACACAGGTACCAACGTTGAAAATGGTTCCTACGGGTTAACTGTCTGTGCGGAGACATCCGCGATTTCATCGATGGTTACAGCCGGCGAGTTGCATATTAAAAGTATGGTCGTACTTGCTGGGACAAATACATTATGTTCTCCTTGTGGCGCATGCCGACAAAGAATTCATGAGTTTTCAACTCCGGATACTATGATACATCTCTGTACTAAAGATTCAATCATTCGTAGTATCACCATTAAAGAACTCTTGCCATTAGCTTTTGATTTTAACCCTTAACAGGATAATTTGTATGATGAACACTGCAGCAAAGCAGAGCTATCCCCATTTAGCAGCGGACTACATTAAAAATTTGCACCCCTCATTTACGCCAACCGTTGCTGTTGTTTTAGGCTCTGGTTTAGGCCAGTTTGCTGATGAATTACAAGACTCAGTTCGAATCAGCTTTAACGATCTACCTGGTTTCCCTAAGATTACTGTACATGGTCATGGCGGAAATTTAATTCTGGGCTATTGGAATGGCGTTGGCGTTGTTTGTTTGCAAGGCAGAGCTCATACCTATGAGGGTTTAGAGAATTATGAAACAGTAAAAACCTATGTCAGAACCTTAAAACTCTTAGGCTGTAAGTATTTTATTGCAACAAATGCTTCCGGCTCCTTAAGAGAAGATGTAGGACCGGGTGAGTTAATGCTTATTCACGATCACATCAACTTACAACCACACAATCCTTTAATTGGCCCAAATGATGATGAGTTTGGGCCTCGATTCTACCCACTCGACAATGCTTATGATAAAACCATGCGCCAAGACTTACTTGCTATCGCGCAAAAACAATCAATTAAGCTTGCTCAAGGCGTTTATATTTCAGTATTAGGGCCACACTATGAGACAACAGCCGAAATTAAAGCCTTTAAAATTTGGGGGGCTGATGCTGTAGGAATGTCTACAGTGCCTGAAGTATTGGTAGCGAATCATTGTGGCATGCAGGTAGCAGTTATTGCGACCATTACGAATTATGCTACAGGGTTAACTCAAACCGCTCACAGTCATGATGCGGTTGTTGAAATGGCGGCTAATGCTGCAAAACAGCTTAATAAACTGATTAAAGAATACATTGCAGGACTTAAGTGATTTTAGAATCATCATTAAATGAGGTTATCGAGTTATTACTTAGCGTCCAAGGTCAGCCTATAATTAGCGCTGAGCGATTAATTCACTCTCTTGATCTCACCTTATTGGATGAGGAGGCCTCAACTGCCTCCTTATCTCAATTAAAGCACAATGCCTGCGAAAGCCTGGTTGCAGCAGTGTGTGTCTACAGCAAACATCTGCCACTATTCCAGCAGCTTGGTGCAGTTGAGTTAGCCACCGTAGTTAATTTTCCAGTGGGTAACCAAAAACTTAATCTGACTTTAGAATCAATTCATGCAGCAATAGAACTTAATGTTACGGAAATAGATTACGTACTTCCCTATCAATTGTATTTGGAAGGTAGAAAGAATGAGGCATTAACCCAATGTCAGGCTGTTATCGATCTGTGCAAGCAAGAAAATCGCACCTTAAAAATAATACTGGAAACAGGGGCTTTTTCTGAGCTTAAACATGTTTATGAAGTGAGTAATCAGTTAATTGAGCTTGGTTGTAATTTTATAAAAACATCTACAGGAAAAATACCCCAAGGAGCCTCGTTACCTGGAGTATTTACAATGCTAACGGCGATAAAAGATTCAAGCTCGCAATGCGGTATTAAAATATCTGGTGGTGTTAAAACGCCAACTCAAGCAGCCAATTATGCGAAATTAGCAGAATTGGTATTAGGAAAGCCGATTGATAAAAGTTGGTTTCGTATTGGTGCAAGTAGTTTATTAGCGGAATTAAAAGCTACGCTATTTCCTGTCTTTTAATAGCAATAAACTGCTAAATTCGCTAGAATGCCCAAGCAATCGATGAGCAATTATTGGAGTTTATTTACCATGAAAAACAAGTCCGTATTTAAATTCATTTTAGTGTCCTTTTTAGGACTGACTTTAAGCAGTTGTAAAACCACTCCTCCCGGAGAATATGATGCCAATGAAGTAGGAAAAATTAAGAAGGTTATTCCAGGTACCGTTATTTCCAAACGTACCGTTAATTTGCACCGAAGCAGCACTGCAAAAAATACATCAAGCGGTGACTTTGTTGATAATGGATACAACCAAACACGTGGGGTTGAATACGTTATTAAATTAACGTCTGGTGGTATTATTTCTGTTGTTCAATCTGAAGATCTTAAATTAAAAAATAAGCAAAAGATTTTGGTAATTTATGGCAAACACACTCGTGTAGTTGCTGATAATGGTAGTGAAACGTTTTAATGTCTAATTTCAGAGAATCCTGTGCGATGCTCGGGATAACATGCCTTGGTTCAGTAGCCAAGGCATTTATCGTGAGATTCCAAGTCTAAATCATGCAAGGACTTATTTTGGATATAATTAGTAATTCAGGTAAGAGTTTGTTTATTTTTTTCGCAATGAAAAGCGCGCTCTAACAGATTTAAATAGCCTAAATATAATTCAGCCTCAATATCAAGGCCAGCTTGATTCTGATTATCCATAGCACGTTCAAGCCAAGTTAGTAATAGGTCATGGTAAATAAATACTCAAAAAAAGAAAGCATCCTACCATGTGGACTATGTTCTATTGATTAAGCGTTCAACACAAAGTACCTTACTAGACATAACTGCAGTATTATTGAGCAATTGCCACTGCAAGCCACATGAGTGCACCATAATAAACACTTATGATAAATGCTCTAAAACATTGCTCTCGTTCGCGTTTACTGATTAACTTCTGCTGGTACAGCAAAACCATACCCGCGGCAAACCAAAGGCCATAAAAAACGATGCTGTCTAGTTTGTTACTTAATGCCCAATAAAGCCATAGGCCATGTAATAAGCATTGCAATAAACCAATAATAAAACGATCATAGCTGGCAAAATAAATGGCAGTAGATTTTACACCTATACGTAAATCATCTTCCTTATCAGTCATTGCATACATCGTGTCATAAGCCACAATCCAGGCAAAGTTCAGTAGAAATAATAAAGTACATTCAGTATTTACAGGTACATTAGACGCCACATAAGCCATGGGAATCCCCATAGAAAAGGCCAAGCCCAAAATGAACTGAGGAGCACTTAAAAATCGTTTACAAAACGGATAAAGAATTGAAATGAATAAGGCGATCACTCCTAAATACCAACAATCCCAAGGTAAACAAAGTAATATGAACAATGCAGCAAGCAGTAAAATAAATAATACGCCCAGAGCCTCTTTTAGACTAATTTCCCCTGAGGTTAATGGACGTAATTTGGTTCGTGCTACATATTTATCAAAATTACGATCCGCAATATCATTAACCACGCAACCTGCTGCACGCATTAATAATGTGCCGCTTAAAAATAAAACAAATAATTTAAACGAGGGAATCCCTTTATTTGCCAACCATAAGGCCCAAGCAGTAGGAAACCAAAGTAATAAAATTCCTACCGGTTTATCAAAGCGCATAAGGCGCCAGTACGCAGTCCACTTCATGGAGTAATTTCTCCTAACTCAGGAAACATAATTTCTACTAAATAAAACGATTCTTTTTCCATAAATAAAAATTCGGCAATACGAACCCAAAGTACATCTCGAATCGTTGGAATATATTTTTTCACCCAATAAAACTCGACACATTGATCATCTACAGGATAATTAATGGAATTAACACGCTTCACCTGCTCCATATCAAAAATCAGGTTCTTAACTGACTCTTTGCGCAGGCGACCAAAGAATTCCGTGTCTAAATCATAACAACGCTGCGGGATAATCGTCCGTGCATACCAATAAGGGACATCATGACTTTTCATGAGAATTTCACGTTGAAAAACAGAAAGATCACACACATCAAGCAAACTTTTAGACCAAAAATCGGTTCTAACCCACTGTTGGGATAAGAGCTCAACCTGAGCATCTCCTTGCGTATCAAATAATTTATCAGTTAATGATTGTTTATAGTTCACCCACTCTAAAAACCTTCTAGAGCTCTCGGCTTTTAGTGAAAAAATAAGACGTGTATTAATTGGCATGAATTTCAGATCGACGATAAAAGTGATTCGCCACCATCTTACAAAATTAATGATTTAGCGACAAGTTATTGATTTCTCTTATTCACCTCTAAGCTGCTACTCATTTTTTTTGTCTAAGACCTTTTTCGGTGAAATGCTTCTCAAAAAAGATCATGCAGCGTAAAATATGACCAATGCTATAGCATAAAGACAGACCATGCCCGAAATTATTAATCCGAAAACTCTTTCCCTAGAGAATTCCAAAAAACTTTACGCTTTTTTTGATGAGCAATTTAAAAAAGGCATTCATGTTTGGTCAGACCGAGACATTTACTCTTTTGCTGATGGTAGTTGTTTTACATTTTCATCTAAAGTAATTATGCGTATGCCTAAAAACAAGGGGTTAACTTTAGAACTCAAATGAACAAGACTCCGAGAATAACGCTATTCTTACTAGGTATCATCCTCAATCGATGCTGCGAATAGAAGCGATTTTGGCTCGGGTAATGTAGCAAACAAACTCGGCCAGTTGGCTACGAAACTTGAAGACAGGATGAATCAGTTAAAATATATGTCTCTCACGGCTTACAACAAATGTGTTGAGCAGATTGCCAAACCTTAATCAATACCAGTAAAGAAGATTTCACACATCATAGAAATATTAACTATATTTTAGCAAATGTTGCTTTGGCAATTGCCGGACTGGGAGGGGTATATCTGGCTGCATGCGTTGTTAATCTGGCTGTTACCAAAGGTAATAACTTTTTCTTCTTTAAAGAAACAAAAAACAGTTCTTTGGTTAGAACTATAGAAGAAAATCTGAGTGAAATGGGGCAATTAATGCAGCAGAAGCAATCCCCCTTTTATCAATGCAATTGAGTAACACAGCAATGTGGTTTTAAATTAGTACCTTATTCTCCCCAGGCGATTTAAAATAATCTCTACGCGCTCATCTTTATCCCTACTCGCCAGGATAAAGCGACCGTTACACATCGCATTTGCCGGATTATTAGAAAAAATAATTTTGTTTCCAGGGCGTACACCAGCCCAGGACAACTGCCAACGCGGATGATGCCATTGCCATTGATAAAGCGTTTCTATTTTATTCGTCTTTTTATTTTTAGTACTCAACCGCAACCCGTTAGCCCAATTTAAGGAATCATCTATAGGGGTAAGAAAAACAGTGCTATTTAAAATAAGTGCTTGTGCTTTTGCATACTGCACTGAATTCTTTAGCTCATCAACGAGTGTTTGCCGTTCGTTTTTACTTAAAAAAGAGGAGTAAGATGCGACTGCAACCAAGGATAAGCTAAGTAATAACATCATGGTGACTAGTAATTCAACTAGTGTAAATCCCTTTATTTTCATAAGAAAAAAATTTAGGACACCAACTGTTTAATTTCATTAAGAACCTTAAAAACAGTTCTTTTCTCTCGGGGGTTTTTGAGCAAATAATCCAGATCAAAGGTATTAAAAACAGAGGAGCGCTCCTTAGCAGACAATTGTTCCTGGCTTAAACCAAAGGCCAATATTGCAAAAGGCCTTAAGTTTGTATCCCGTTGCTGGCGTTCATCTTTTTGAGCAGAAATAACCGTAAACTCAGCATCATTCAAATTCAGATAGCCCATCATTTGTTGTAACAGGGATTGCGCTTTCGTACTCAGTGTTGATGAAACAAATACGGCCAGTTTAACAGCATTAGATATCTCTTGAGGTTGCTCTTGCGCCTCTCTCTTAATCCAAGGCCTAATTCCTATTTGATTTAGATAGTAAAGCGTCAGATTACTGTACATAAATTAGGCTCGGACAAAAAATTCAGTATATCGTGAAATAGACGCTCAGTCAGTACATTCACACGTTAAAAGAAGCTAAATGATTCATCTCATCAGCCTCCCTCTCATAATCCTCAAAATATTCTCCATTGACGACTTTTTGTAGAGGCTCATACCCACGACTCAAAGAGTTCAGCAATTCAATCGCCACAGGAATTGAATAGTGATTCAGCACATGTAATACACGTAAACATTGGGTAAACGATAAATCCCAATGCGCATAAAATTCATTTCTATAAATAGAGCGATTATTTTTAAATATATTGACTACTTCTGTAAATGCATCATAAACCTCTTGCCTCGGGTTTTCTTGCAATTCTTTAAGTAAATTAATCACTATATGCAGCATGACATTAATTGGCTGTTTTAGCTTTACCAAATATACCAAACCAGCAAAAGGAGTTTGTAGTGCTAAAGCATGTCTTGCCTCATCAAAAAGCCGTTTATCCGCATTATCTTTTAATAAATCAGACGTTAACATCAAAAACACAGGGTACACCGCAAGTAAGACTTTATGATTCACATTATGAATCATAGGCAATGGCTCTTGAGGTATTGCATTACCAAAGAAGGTTAAGGAATTGTCATCTACTAGCCTGTTATTTTGGGGAGAGATATTGGGTTTTACATTAAAATATAATACTCTTAGTTCATGTATTTGGCTTAACACCCCTGTTTTATTCGGTATGTTTGTCTCTACAGCGATACGGCTAACCCGTTCAAACCAATCAGATTCACCACGATAGCAACAATAGGATAACAAATCTCCTAAACAGGTAAATTTAGAATACATGTACTCATCCTTTTCATATCCTTCCTCTTCATTACATATATAACGCAGCTTTAAATAATTCATCGTTGCATCATATCCAGCTTGAATCATTTTATTTCGATTTTCATCATCAACCGTAAACGATGTAGTAGAAACATTATCCACATTAATCACAATGGATTGGGATGCATATTTACGCAATTTTAAACGATCCTGCTCCCAGCCACTTGCTGGATCATCCACACCGGTAAGTAGGCGATACCCCCAATTGATGAAAAAATGTTCCTTATAAACCCGCTCCATCATGCGATCAATCGCAGTTCGTTCCGTCCCATTATCAAATTGGACCGCTAAAACCTTTAAATTATTGCCATATTCAGACTCCAATAAAGTCGAATGATCGTCAAAGAACGCTTCTGTTGGAAAATTAGTTAAAATACCCCCATCATTATGCTCATCCCCATCTAATACCGTTGAACGAAAAACAATTGGAAAACTCGCAGAAATTTTCACAGCCTCACTCACCTCAAAATCTGATGAGTGCTGCAATGAAAAATAACGTGTTTTTCCTAGCCGTTTATTGGTTGCAGTAACCACAAGCTCTTGACCTAATCCGCAATCAGGCACGCGTTCTCTTATAGCTTCAAGCGTTGCAAAGGTAATTTTTCCTTGCGGGTAAGGAATGCCGCATTTAGAAACAATTTGGTTTAACCTATAGGTAATCACATAATCAAGGGCCGTTTTTAGCGAACGCGGATCAGACATGCCATTTATATCGATGTCAAAATGAACTAAATGCTCTTGTCTGAAGTTTTTGAAGAACTCTGTAATTTCATTCGCGGTATAACCTAAATAACAGAGTAAGGCCATAATCGCACCAGCAGAGCTCCCTGCAAATTTTGTAGGATGAATTTGCGCATCATTGAGTGCCTTCCAAAAACCTACATGCCCATAAATCTTCGCCCCACCGCCACAGTAAACAATATTATCAATATCGGGTCTTTTTTCTCTAACCATAATTTCCTGGGTTTTGCTGTAGTAGTCAATTTGTACTGTCTCATTTTGGTATAAAGAAATTAAATGATTCTCCTTAACTACGCTGCTTTTTATCTTGTTGCTCTCATCAGCACCAGGCACTATCCAATTCCACAGGCGTGCATACCAGGGCTGGTGGGCCAAATAGCGCTGCGTGCTTCGGTAATCATACATCTGTGCCAAACGCTCTTGCAGATTCGAGACATAGACAGAATGAGGATGTGGATTTTTGCAAATAGATTCAAATTCGAGGTGTTGAATATCTTTATGAACTAATTGATCAACAAGGTGTTCAGTAATAAAGATTCTCTTCGTATTCCCTAAGGGTTCTTTTTGGGAGTCATTTGGATCGCGATATTTGGTATCGGTACCAGGAACCAGAAACTGATCAAAACCGATTAAAATGCCATGTTTACCATGACACATTTCTACTCCAATTAATTGGTAGTTGAGGGAAATATTTAAGTCAGTTATTTTCCAGTATTCAGAATATCGTTTATTGATCCAACTTTTGATAACACCCCACCAGTTCAAAAAAGCTTCTGCCGTAAAACCACGATACTCATTAACTGTGGCGCCTCTAAAATGAGCTCGTGTTTTATCTTTCTGATGTGGCCCCAAAAGCCATTGCGTAAACTGCTTTCTTTTTTCTTCGCACAAACGAGTAAAATCGAACATCATATTTTCATTATCAAAGAGATAGGTTGCTAATGAAATTTTATTATCCGGAGGCAATCCATTAACTTGTAAACGGCCTAATTGAGCAGTGATAATAATTTTTTTTAATAAGTCCAGATTTTTTGGGTAGTTAGTGTCCGATTCTAGTAGTTGACTTATTACGTGTTGTGGTGTCATCGCTTAGCTCCCGAGTATGAAAGTCCTTTCCATAAACATCTGGATAATTTTTTTTTGCTTCGACTCCTGATAATTAATTATTTGTGAGACGTTTTATTCATAGCTCCCCTCCTGGGAACTAGCTTCTATCTCTCCTATACATTTTTAAACCCAGGCCTACTCGCTGTTTCCTACGTCCCGTGGCTTGTCCGCAGGTGTACGTAAGTAAGTGTTCACAGGTGCGCCATTTTTGAGTTAAATACAACAGCGGTCCCCATTGCGATCGCAACACCCGCAATGACGAAACATCCATACACGGTGAACATTTACATAGAAAATTCTGTATAAAATATAATTAACATGATTTTATGTAATACGTCAAACTTATTAATTCTTAGACCGACTTGATTCACTCAGAACACAAAGCTATATGCCTGATCAGTCGATAATTTTGGATGCAATAAAGAAAATGGCGGTATGAAACTAGAGTTGCTTTTTGCAAAGTCCATATCCCCTGCTTTATTTGTTTTATTAGAGTGGGCATTATAAAGATAATGGTTCACTTAATGGCCCTGAAAGGAAAAGATTTTAACTCTTAGGCTAATTCAATGCCCTATTTAATGCTTGCCAGAATAGCAGCAATCACTTGTTCAGGCTCATTGGCTTGGGTAATTGGACGACCAACAACCAAATAATCACTCCCCGTAGCTATTGCTTCCGCTGGTGTCATGATGCGTGTTTGATCGTTTTTAGCATCAGTTGCAAGTCTAATACCCGGCGTTACCGTAATGAAGTCTGCTCCGCAGACATTTTTAATTTCTTTTACTTCATGTGCAGAACTTACAACCCCATCTAAACCAGACTCTTTAGTTAAACGTGCTAAGTTCTTAACATGTTCCATTACAGGAATAGTAATACCTATTGAAGCCAGGTCTGTTTGACTAAAACTGGTTAACACAGTTACTGCAATTAATATGGGTCTGTTTACTCCATAAGACTCCAAAGCTTGCCTTGCGGAGTGCATCATGTTCATTCCACCAGAGGCATGGACGTTCATCATCCAAACCCCTAAATCCGCGCCCGCCTTACAGGCATTGGCTACGGTATTAGGAATATCATGAAATTTTAAATCCAAAAAAACGTTAAATTGCCGATCTACTAATTGTCGCACAAACTGAGTTCCAAACAGTGTGAACAACTCACTTCCAACTTTTAAGGAACACTGTTTAGGATCCAACTTATCAACTAAATTAAGAGCATCCTGCTCACGATTAAAATCCAGTGCAACAATTAGTGGGGATGACATTAGGCCATAACCTCTTCATCTTGAGGCACTAATGCTTTTTTAACTGCCTCAACCACTCTGACTTGCTCCGCTTCTTGCAAGTAAGGATGCATAGGTAAGCTAATCACACGGTGGCTTGCTTTCTCTGCATGAGGGAAATCCCCCTCCGAATAGCCTAAATAAGCCATTGCTGCTTGTAAATGCAAGGGTGAGGGGTAATGTACTGCAGTTGGAATTCCTGCTGCATGCATGGCTTGTTGGAACGCATCACGATCATCTACTTCAATGGTATATTGAGCGTAGACACTGGTATTATGGCTATGGATAAATGGTGTTCTTGCCAATGAAGAAAGCATCTGATCGTAGCGCTTAGCTACTTTTTGACGCATGATAATTTCATCTGGGAATAATTTCATTTTTTCAAGTAAAACAGCAGCTTGAATTGTATCCATACGCCCATTGATACCAATACGGCTATGGCAATAACGCGCATTTTGTCCGTGAATTCTAACTTCAATTAATTTCTGAGCTAGTTTGTCATCATTCGTAAAGCAAGCCCCAGAATCACCATATCCGCCTAAAGGCTTTGATGGGAAAAAGCTTGTACAGCCAATTGTTGATAAAGCACAAGAGCGCTTGCCTTTATAAGTAGCACCAAAGCTTTGTGCCGCATCTTCAATTACTGCAATGCCATATTTATCAGCAATCGCATTAATTGCATCATGATCAGCACACTGTCCATATAAGCCAACAGGCATAATTGCTTTAGTTTTGCTTGTAATCGCTGCTTCTAGCTTGTTGGGATCCAGGTTATACGTTAGTGGATCGATATCAACAAACACGGGTTTCGCATGGCAAAGGCTGATGACCTCAGACGTTGCAAAGAAGCTAAAGGGACTGGTAATAACTTCATCACCAGGTTGAATTTCTAATGCCATTAATGCCATTAATAAAGCATCCGTTCCACTTGAATTCACAATAGCATGCTTAACACCAACAAAATCCGCTAATTGTTCTTCCAATTGGGCGATTTCAGGTCCCATGATGTATTGACCATGGTTTAATACATTGCGTATGCCATTTAAAACTTCGTTCTCAATTAAAGAATACTGTGTTTTCAAATCGATAAATTGCATCTTAATCTCTTCATATAGTGTATAAACGTTAATCGTATCGCCTTGATAGGTTTATCCTTTACGTTATCAAAACGTTACCACTAATACCCTTCTAAGCCATGCACAGGCTTCATTCTTCCCCAGTTTTTACAACTAGGGCAATGCCAATGCAGATGTTTACCACCAAAACCACAATGGCTACATCGATACACTGGTTTGTTATCTAAAAACTTGCTTGTAATATCATAAAGCATTTGTAATTTGTCGCGCACTTTTCCATGAGCTGATTCAAGGTGCCAATTAATTAAATGGTTTAAACCTCGTATTGATGGATGTTTGCTCAAATTATCCGCCACGAAATCAATAGCGGCATCCATGTTCTTGTGTTGCCTTAAATAATCCGCAATTACAAAAATTACTGAAGCTCTTGGATGATGTTCCAATGTGTCCTCAAGGTAATTAATGCAATCTGCCATGGAATCTAATTCCATATGGCATCGAACTAATGGCTCAATAATCTCTGTTAAAAAATCTGCGTCTTGTTGCGGAACTCGTTTTAAAGAACGAATCGCATGTTTATAACGCCCTTCTTTCATTTCCAGGGCAGCATGCATCAAACTTGCACGCACTGACTCTGAATCAACATTCATTGCTTGTTTAATGCAATAGGCGGCACGATCAATCGCATTAGCCTTCAAGGCTTGATTCGCCATTTCACAATAATAATGTGCTGCCTGCGTATGAAAACTGGTACCTGTAGAAATTTCCAGTTTTTTAATAATATCTAATGCCTTTTCCCAGGCTTTTTCTTGTTGGTATATTGCCAATAAACCATGCAAACTACGCGTTTCTTTTGAGCCGCCTAATTCAACAACTTCTAAAAAAATCCGTTCGGCACGATCAAAGAGCCCTGCGCTCATATAATCTTGTCCTAATGCCATTAATGACTCTTTTCTTTGCTGAATACTAAGTTGCGGTCTGGCAATTAAATTTTGATGAATACGAATGGCTCGGTCAACTTCACCACGACGTCTAAATAAGCTTCCCAGTGCCAAATGGGTTTCTACTGTATCACTATCGACTTCTAATAATTTAATAAAAATATCTACAGCTTTATCTGATTGCTCATTTAATAAATAATTCAAACCAACTACATATTCACGAGACAAGCGATTATAAAGATTGGGATCTGGTTTCGATTTATTGCGGTTTGCTACCCACCAGCCTGACCATGCAGCAGCAGGCAACAGTAATGGCCACAAATCAATCATCTAATATTCCCCTCTCGCTTTTTTATTTAGTTCCATCATAATAAAATTAATGTTGATCTTGTAAAGGTATTGAACGAAGGTTCTTAATTTCCTTTTCTGTCAACTTTAATTGGTTTCTTATTCTAAGGCATTCAGCCTTTAAACGCCAATAACGTCCGATAAAGAGAATAAACCCTATCAAGATCCCGATTCCTAACATAATGGTTATTAGAACCGATATAGGCATAGATACTGTATTAAAATAAAAATTAACATCCACAGAAGCAGCATTTAACGCCGCAAAACTAACGCCAATAATAATAAGCAGTATATAAATAACCAGCATTACTATGCGCATAATTGTTCCTTTTTTGTTGGTTGAGCGGCCTGGCTCAACAATCACTTTCTGCAATAAGTACAACTTAACTTATTCGCACCGTAGCTTAGGGTAAATACCTCAACTTACGTTGCTGGACTTTTTTATATGTAAGCGTTTACGTAATAGCATCTGCATTATATGCTGATTAAACATCTGTGTTCACCTTAATGCAAGCTGAGCTTTACAGCCCAGACTACGCTATTACGTAAACACTTACATTAATTCTTTCGAATAAATAAAAAGCGTAGATAAAATCTACGCTTTTTAACTCATTGATTAAGAAGGAAACTATTCGCCTTCTTTGCTTGCCATTTTCTCTTTAAGCAAATCGCCTAAAGTAGTTGTAGAAGCACCTTCAGTTCTAGAGTACTTCTTAATAGCATCAGCTTCATCTTGAGCATCTTTCGCTTTCACAGAAAGAGAAATTGAACGGTTTTTGCGGTCAACGTTGATGATTTTCGCTTCGATTTCATCACCTTCTTTGACAACAGTCGTTGCATCGTCAACACGCTCATCAGACAATTCGCTAGCACGGATAGTACCAGTAATATCATCATTTAGCGAAACAGTAACAGTTTTTGCATCTACTGCAATCACTTTACCTTTAACGATCGCACCTTTAGTGAACTCATCAACAAAGCTTGTGAAGTTATCACCTTCTAATTGTTTCAAGCCTAAAGAAATACGCTCACGCTCAGGGTCAATTGCAAGAATAACAGCTTCTAATTCTTGACCTTTCTTAAACTGCTTCACCGCTTCTTCGCCAGCAACAGTCCAGGAAATATCAGATAAATGAACTAGACCATCAATCTCGCCATCTAAGCCGATGAAAATACCAAAGTCAGTAATCGAACGAATCTTACCAGTTACTTTTTGGCCTTTAGAGTGTGTAGAAGCAAATTGTTGCCATGGATTGCCAACACATTGTTTCATACCTAAAGAAATACGACGACGTTCTTCATCAATTTCAAGAACCATTACATCAACTACATCGCCCATAGACACAACTTTGCTTGGGTGAACGTTTTTGTTAGTCCAATCCATTTCAGACATGTGAACTAAGCCTTCAACGCCTTCCTCGATTTCAACGAAGCAACCGTAATCAGTAATGTTAGTAACTTTACCTTGTAATTTCTTGTGTAAAGGATAACGCTCAACCAGGTCAACCCAAGGATCGTTTCCTAATTGTTTCATACCTAAAGAAACACGGTTTCTTTCGCTGTCAAAGCTTAATACTTTAACTTTAACGTCTTGACCAACTGACAATACTTCACTCGGATGCTTCACACGCTTCCAAGAAATATCAGTGATATGGAGTAAGCCATCTATGCCGCCCAAGTCAATGAATGCACCGTAGTCAGTAAGGTTCTTAACGATACCATGAAGCTCTTGGCCATCATGTAATGATTCAAGCAAGGCTTGTCTGTCAGCACTGCTTTCCTCTTCAACAACTGCGCGTCGAGAAACAACGATATTGTTGCGCTTTAAGTCCATCTTGATTACTTTGAACTCTAGCTCTTTGCCTTCTAAGTAAGAAGGATCTCTTACAGGTCTGACGTCTACTAATGAGCCAGGTAAGAATGCGCGGATTGTACCGATCTCAACAGTGAAACCACCTTTAACTTTACCAGAAATAAGACCAGTAACAGTTTCATTGTTTTCATGTGATTTAGATAGTTTGCGCCATGCTTCTTGACGTTTTGCTTTTTCTCTTGAAAGGAGCGTCTCGCCGTAGCCATCTTCAACTGAATCCAATGCTACTTCGACAGTATCGCCTAGGCTAACTTCCAGTGCTCCGTCTTTGTCGTAAAACTCTTCTACGGCAACAATACCTTCGGACTTAAGTCCAGCATTTAAAATGACATAATCATCATCAATACCAATAACTTTAGCAGTGATAATGGCACCAGGATAAAATTGAGCACCAGCAATACTTTGCTCAAACAATTCTTTGAAACTTTCAGACATGTTAATAAACTCTTTAGTAAAAAAATGAAAGCATGAGTTCCACTCAGCTCCCCCCCTGAAACAAAGCCCGTTCTCACTCCTGCCATCTTAATGGATAGCAAAACGAAAACAAACTTACTTAAACATTATTCAAACGTTCCTTTATTAATTTTAATACAGTATTGAACGCTTGTACAATGGTCAACCTTGTTGTGTCAATTTTCACCGCATCATCTGCAGGCCTTAATGGTGCGTGAGTACGTGCTGTATCCCTTGTATCACGTTTAACCAATTCTTCGACAACCTGCGCGAGGCTAACATTATTTCCTTTTTCTTTCAACTGTAAATAACGTCTATTTGCTCTTTCTTGCTCATCTGCATACAAAAAGACCTTTAAAACAGCATCAGGAAACACTATCGTGCCCATATCACGTCCATCAGTAACTAAGCCTGGGAACTGCGCAAAATTACGTTGCCGCTCTAGTAACGCCAATCGAACCTCTGGAATTGCCGCAATTTTTGAAGCATCTTGTCCGCATTGCTCGCTGCGAATGGACGTACTCACATCTTCGTTATTTAAAATAACTAAAGAAGCATTATCCTCAGAGGACTCAAAACGTAAATCTAAGGCACGTGCAAGTTCTGCAATTTGATTGATGTCCTGAAAATCAATATTATTTTTTCTAATAGCATAAGCCAAAACTCGGTAAATCGCACCACTATCGAGCATATTCCATTGTAAATGCTTGGCAAGCAAATGGCATAACGTCCCCTTACCAGTCCCACTTGGACCATCAAGAGTAATTACGGGAATTTTTTTATCGTACATGTTCAGCTACTTCCTCTACTTGAAGTTGAAGTTCTTTTGCTGTAGCAACAAACAATGGAAATGATGTTGCCACATTGGCACAATTTTCCACCGTTACTGATGCTGAGGCGACTGCTCCTGCAATTACAAAAGACATCGCGATACGATGATCACCTAAACTATCCACTGTCCCGCCTTGTAGTTTACCTCCTTCAATCAAAGCACCATCCTCTAAGGCTTGGGCTTTAATTCCTAACTTGTTTAATCCATCAACCATCGCAGCAATGCGATCGCTTTCCTTGAAGCGTAGTTCTTTTGCGCCATGCAGTGTAGTTTGACCTTCAGCACATGCTGCAGCAATAAAAATAATAGGAAACTCATCGATTGCAAGCGGAACAAGTTCTGGAGAAATATTAATTCCCTGCAATGGTGCATACTGCACACGAATGTCAGCAACTCGTTCTTTTCCCTGCAGGCGCTGATTTAACAGAGTGATATTGGCGCCCATTTCTAAGAGTATGTGTAAAATTCCTGTGCGTGTGGCATTAATACCTACGTTATGGATGAGTAGATCAGAACCAGGAATAATCGTCGCTGCAACAATAAAGAAGGCCGCAGAAGAGATATCACCAGGAACAAAGAGCTCTGTAGCCATGCATTCGCTTTTAGAATCAACGGTAATCGAATTTCCTTTACGAGATATAGGATAAGAAAAACTTTCTAACATGACCTCAGTGTGATTACGACTGATACCCGTTTCAGTAACCGTAGTCTCACCTTCTGCATACAGACCAGCTAATAAAACACAAGATTTCACTTGAGCGCTCGCTTCAGGCATAACGTAATTGATGCCCTTTAGCTTTTTACCGCCATTAATCTTAATCGGGGGTTTACCATCAGCAGTAGATATATCAGCTCCCATCTGCATTAAAGGATTACTAACGCGCAGCATGGGGCGTTTCATCAGGCTTTCATCGCCGATTAATTCACTGTCAAAATCCTGAGCAGCTAATAAACCTGCCAATAAACGCATGCTTGTCCCCGAATTTCCACAGTCGATCACTTGATTGGGTTTCTTTAACCCGTGCTTACCTACACCATAAATAATAACTTGTTGTTCATCAGGGCCGTCAATCTGCACGCCCATAGCTCGAAAAGCATTTAAGGTAGCCATACAGTCTTCGCCATCAAGGAACCCATTAATGACAGTAGTTCCTTTAGCAAGAGCACCAAAGATAATAGAACGATGAGAAATTGACTTATCCCCAGGAACATGGATTTCACCAGTTATCAAATGCGATGGCTTACTAAGCAAATTAATTCTTTTCACGAGCAATTTTTCCTTGCAAATTCAGACATAAACTCAATTAAGGCATCAACACCCGACATCGGCATCGCATTATAAAGACTAGCACGAATTCCACCTACAAAACGGTGTCCTTTTAAAGCACTTAAACCATGCCGCTGTGCCTGATGTATAAATTGTTCCTCAAGCTCAGGGTTCTTTAATGAGAAACAGACATTCATGATTGAGCGTGCTTCTTTATCTACATAAGTAGTATAAAAATCATTTGCATCTAAATACTGATATAATTTAGCTGCTTTTTTACAATTTACTTCATACAGAGCATCAATGCCGCCTCGGGCTTTAACCCAATCAAACATTTTAGCCGCCAAATAACAATTAAAAACGGGGGGGGTTGAATACAGTGAATGCTGTTCTGTTTGAAATTTATAATCAAACATCGTTGGAACGGTTGGATTGGGAACCTTTGCTAATAAATCATCGCGAACAATCACTAGTGTTAAGCCTGCATTAGCAATATTTTTTTGGGCTCCAGCAAAAATCAAACCATAATCGCGAATATTTATAGGTTCACTCAGCAAACAGGAAGTCATATCGGCAATTAGAGTAAGCCCTTTAACCTTTGGAACAAAAGGAAAACGAACTCCATTAACCGTTTCATTTGGAGTGTAATACAAATAACTGGTATTTTCTTTTAATTCCCAATGTGCCACATTGGGAATAGATTTGTAGCCATTTGCCTCATCACTTGCCACGGAATAAGCTTTTTTTAATCGTTGGGCTTCAAGTAATGCGATATGAGACCAAATTCCCGTGTCCAAATAACCGGCTTGCTCATCGGGATGCAAAAAATTCATGGGAATCATGGCAAACTGCATACGCGCAGCGCCACCTAAGAATAAAACCTGATAATTTTTGGGTATACCTAAGAGGTATCTTAGCGTTTGTTCGGCATGTTCTAAAAGAGACATAAACTCAGGGGTTCTATGGCCAATTTCTAAAATCGACATCCCCGTGTTATTCCAATCAAGGAGTTCTTCCTGGGCCTCTTTTAACAGAGACTCAGGAAGCATTGCAGGACCTGCACCGAAATTATAAGTCCTGGTTGTCATCTTGAGCATCATTGTTTTCGATTTCTAATGAACCATCCTCATCCAGATTGTCCTCTAGATCGCCAGAACCATCACCTAAATCTTCAATTTTTTGCATACCTACGACTAACTCTCCAGAGCTAACGTTGATTAAGCGAACTCCTTGGGTATTTCGACCAATGATTGACAACTCATTAACTCGGAAACGAACCAAAGTTCCTTTATCAGTAATCAACATGGCTTCGTCATTATCATTCACTTGAACAGAACGAACAACCTTACCATTACGCTCCGTCACTTGAATGGAGATAACCCCCTGACCACCACGACCAGAAACACGATACTCTTCAATTGCAGTGCGTTTTCCATAACCATTTTCAGTCGCAGTTAAGATGGTTCCATTAGGATGAGCAACAATCAAAGAAATTACTGCTTGATCCTCTTCAATACGAATACCACGCACCCCTCGAGCAGTACGACCTGTAGGTCTTACTTTAGACTCATCAAAGCGGATTACTTTACCGGTATCAGTGAATAACATGATGTCCTTAGTGCCATCAGTAATATCAACACCAACTAAACGATCATTTTCTTCTAAATCAATCGCGATGATTCCATTAGAACGTGGTCTGCTAAAGGCATCAAGTGGAACCTTTTTCACCGTACCATTACGAGTAGCCATAAAGACATAAAATCCTTCCTGATAGACTCGAACAGGCAACATGGCATTAATTTCCTCGCCCTCAGCCAATGGAAGAATGTTAATAATCGGTCTACCTCGTGAAATTCGGCTAGCTAAAGGCAGTTGATACGCTTTCAACCAATACAACTTACCATGGTTTGAGAAGCACAATAAAGTATCATGAGTGCTTGCAATGACTAAGCGTGAAACGAAGTCTTCATCTTTCACATTCGTTGCTGACTTACCTTTTCCACCTCGGCGTTGTGCTTGATAAGCACTTATAGGCTGATATTTCACATAACCTTGATGCGACAAGGTAACTACAACATCTTCCTCAGTGATTAAATCTTCGATTGTTAAATCTTCTTGGGAAGCGGTAATTTCTGTACGACGCTCATCACCAAATTGGACTTTAATATCAATTAATTCATCACGAATCACTTGCATCAATCGTTCTGGTGAAGCAAGGATATCAAGTAACTCTTTGATTACTTTTAATAACTCTTCAAACTCACCAAGAATTTTGTCTTGTTCTAAAGCAGTCAAACGATGTAAACGCAACTCAAGAATTGCTTGTGCCTGAGCCTCAGATAATTTATATCCTGTAGCGCTTAAGCCATATTCAGCACCTAAATCATCAGGTCTTGATGCATCAGAACCTGCACGCTCTAGCATTGTTTTAACCATACCAGGCTGCCATTCCCTTGCTAATAAGGAAATTTTTGCTTCCTGTGGTGTTGGCGATTGTTTAATCAGCGCAATCATCTCATCTATATTTGCTAAGGCAATACCTAAACCTTCTAATAAATGGGCACGAGTTCTCGCCTTTTTCAAATCAAATAAGGTTCTGCGAGTAACAACTTCACGACGGTGTCTGATGAAGTACTCTAGAATTTCTTTTAAATTCAAGGTGCGTGGCTGGCCATCAACCAAAGCAACCATGTTAATACCAAATACGTTTTGCATTTGGGTATGAGCATATAAGTTGTTTAGAATCACATCAGCAACTTCATTACGCTTCAGTTCAATAACGACCCGCATACCTTGCTTATCTGACTCATCCCGAAGTCCAGAGATTCCTTCGATTTTCTTATCACGTACTAACTCAGCAATACGTTCAACCAAACGCGCTTTGTTTACCTGGTAAGGTAACTCATGAATAATAATTGCCTGACGGTTAGTGTCTTCATCCGTTTCGATTTCAGTGCGCGCACGAATAATTACGCGTCCTTTACCCGTACGATAACCTTGGATAATCCCAGCTCTACCGTTAATAATCGCTGCAGTAGGAAAATCTGGGCCAGGAATAATTTCCATGATTTCATCCAGGCTTAATTCAGGATTATCAACCAGAGCGATACAGGCATTAATAACTTCTGTTAAGTTATGAGGAGGAATATTCGTTGCCATCCCTACAGCAATACCTGAGGAACCATTGACTAATAAATTAGGTACACGTGAAGGTAAAACTACGGGAGCAAACTCGGTCTCATCATAGTTAGGGCTAAAATCAACAGTCTCTTTTTCTAAATCAGCAAGTAACGCGTGTGCTACCTTTGACATTCTTACTTCGGTATAACGCATTGCTGCTGGGGCATCACCATCAACCGATCCAAAGTTACCTTGACCATCGACCAAAAGATAACGCATTGAGAATGGCTGAGCCATACGTACAATCGTATCGTAAACTGCGGTATCGCCATGTGGGTGGTATTTACCAATAACGTCCCCTACTACACGAGCAGATTTCTTATAGGGTTTGTTCCAATCGTTCCCCAATTCACTCATTGCAAAAAGCACACGTCGGTGAACTGGTTTTAATCCATCACGCACATCAGGCAAGGCCCGACCTACGATAACGCTCATCGCATAATCCAAGTAGGATTGCTTTAATTCGTCTTCAATATTAACTGGCAAGACTTCTTTAGCTAGATAAACCATGGTATGGATGTATCCTTATGATAAATTCTGCGGTAAAGGATAACATACCACTGAATGTAATTGAATCAAGCACTGAAAAAATGTAATCCGAACCAGAAATAAGGAGTACTTAGTCAATAAATAATTCCTTTTTCCTTGTCATTATTTATAAAACTCTACCATAATAACGGATTAGGGCAGGTTTAAATTGACTGTATGTGTTAATTTTGTATATAGTGCCGCGCACAATTAAAAAAAATTACGATGCTTAGAAACAGGAGAAGCAATGACTAATAAAACAGCAAAACTTAGCATTGAAGGCCACGAGACATTAGAATTACCAATTTATACACCTACTATGGGTAATGATGTTATCGATATTACTCAATTAGGGTCAAGCGGTGTCTTTACCTTCGATCAGGGTTTTCTTTCTACAGCATCTTGTGAATCTAAAATCACTTATATCGATGGTGATAATGGTATTTTGCTGTACAGAGGATATCCAATTGAACAATTGGCAGAAAAGAAAGATTTCCTTGATGTATGCTACCTCTTGTTGAATGGTGAATTACCCGATACTACAGAGAAAAAAGACTTTGTAGGTTTGATTAATAACCACACCATGGTACATCAACAAATGTATCAATTCTTAAATGGTTTCCGACGTGATGCGCATCCAATGGCTATTATGGTAGGAATGGTTGGTGCCTTATCTGCGTTTTACCATGACACCATGGACTTAAATAATGCCCATGACCGTTTTATTTCAGCTATTCGCCTTGTTGCCAAGATGCCTACATTAGCAGCCATGAGTTATAAATACTCTACTGGTTTGCCTTATATGTACCCAAAAAACAAAATGTCCTACGCAGAAAACTTCTTACATATGATGTTTGGTGTTCCTTCTGAAGACATTACTCCAGACCCTGTTTTAGTTAAAGCACTGGATACTATTTTCATATTGCATGCGGATCATGAACAAAACGCATCGACTTCAACCGTTCGTTTAGCAGGTTCAACTGGCGCGAATCCTTTTGCATGTATTTCTGCGGGTATTGGTGCTCTATGGGGTCCCGCACATGGTGGTGCAAACGAAGCATGTTTGAATATGCTTAAAGAAATTGGTGATGTAAGCCGTATTGATCACTTTATTAAGCGTGCTAAAGATAAAAACGATTCATTCCGCTTAATGGGCTTTGGCCATCGCGTATACAAGAGCTATGATCCAAGAGCTAAAGTAATGCGTCAAACCTGTTATGATGTTTTAGAAGCCGTTGGTGCCAAAGACGAGCCTTTATTCAAGCTAGCAATGGAATTAGAGCGTATAGCCCTCGAAGATGAATACTTCATTGAGAAGAAACTTTATCCAAACGTTGACTTCTATTCAGGCTTAACATTAAGTGCTATTGGTATTCCAACAAATATGTTTACCGTAATCTTTGCTTTGGCAAGAACTGTAGGCTGGATGAGCCACTGGATGGAAATGGTTGCCACCAAATCAAGAATTGGTAGACCACGTCAGCTTTATACTGGTGAAAAAACTCGCGACCTTCCTTAGAGATTACAGCATGCAGCATAGGCTGGGCTTCAGCCCAGCCTATATACCTCTTTATCCCTTTGTATTGCCATTAGACCCAGATTATTTAATGCTTGCTTCCAGCCTTGATAATCAGCCTCTACGATTTCTCGTGTTCGCTCCGGATAAAAACACTGCTCAATAGCCCAAATAGCATGTACTTCATCGAGCGAATTAAATACCCCAGAACCTAGTGCAGCCAATAAGGCAGCTCCTTTCGCCGTAGTTTCTATATCTTTAGGCTTTTGTACCTGCAATTGACATTGATCGGCTAAAAACTGTAAAAACCAGCTATTTTCAGCCATTCCTCCATCAACGCATAATAAAGACAAATCTAGATGACTGTCTTCGCGCATACAAGTAAGGACATCTCGCGTTTGATAACAGACACCCTCTAATGCAGCTCGTGCAAAATGAGCTCGCGTACTGGAAAGAGATAAACCATACATTGCCGCACCGGGCTCTGATAGCCAATGAGGTGCGCCTAAGCCTGTAAAGGAAGAAACTAAATAAACCCCATCATTGCCCTCTAAGGAGCGAGCTAAGGCTTCTGTTTCATTGGAATTACTAATAATCTTCATCCCATCACGTAACCACTTCACCGTAGTCCCCGCGTGATAAAGGCTTCCTTCCAAACCAAAAATGGTCTCGCCCTTAACTTTATATGCGATGGTAGTTAATAATTTATGTTGCGACACTACAGGCTTAGGTCCTGTGTTTAGTAGTAAGAAACCACCCGTACCATAAGTTGCTTTGACCATGCCTGAAGTAAAACAGCCTTGCCCTACTAAGGCGGCTTGTTGATCTCCAGCAACACCAGTAATTGGTAACTCAATGCCCAGCCATTGTCTATCAATGATTCCAAAATGGCTATCACTGGCATAAACCTCAGGAAGCACTGATTCAGGAATTGAAAATAGTGCTAATAAATCCTTATCCCATTGCTCGGTTTTAATATTAAAAAGCATGGTTCTTGAGGCATTCGTAACATCAGTTAAATGCCGATGATCTTTCGTTAAACGCCAAATAAGGAAGCTATCTATGGTTCCAAATGCCAACTCACCTTTTTCAGCAAGCTGTCTGGCTTGCGAGTTATTTTTTAATAACCAATGAAGCTTACTCGCTGAAAAATAAGGATCAGGAAGCAAACCTGTTTTTTCCTGAATCATCGATGCTTCAGATGAAAATGCCTGGCAATATTCTGCGGTTCTTCGATCTTGCCAAACAATAGCAGGGGCGAGGCAAGCACCAGTATTTTTATCCCAGATAACCGTTGTTTCTCGTTGATTAGTAATACCACAGGCAAGAATAGCATCAGGAGGTACTTGTGCAACCACATCACGCAATGCAGTCAATGTTTTACGCCATATTTCCTCAGGATCATGTTCTACCCACCCTGTCTCAGGATAATACTGCGTTAATGAATACTGGCTGCCAGTGATTAAATCACCGTTTAAATTATAAATCATTGCACGTGTACTGCTGGTTCCTTGATCAATAGCAAGTAAATAGTTCATCGTCTTGGCATTCCTTGTTTTTTATTACTAGGTTATAGTTAATAAGTGTAATCTTTTTTTATGGAGACCAAAACATGGATCAAGTTTTTGATGTTGCAATTATTGGTGGCGGCATCAATGGCTGCGGTTGTGCTGCTGATGCAGCCTTAAGAGGCCTGTCTGTTGTTGTCATAGAACAAGATGATTTAGCTTCCAAAACCTCCTCCAATAGTACCAAGCTTGTCCATGGAGGCTTAAGATATTTGGAAAATTACGAGTTTGCTTTAGTGAGAAAAGCATTGACTGAACGGCAGCGCCTTTTTGATTTAGCCCCACACTTGGTGCATGCCCAGCCTCTGGTTTTACCCTATGAAAAACACATGCGCCCCTCCTGGTTTTTACGTTTAGGCTTGTTTTTGTATGATCATCTAAGTAGTAAAAATCGCTTGCCTAAATGCAAGAGCGTCAACAGAAAAAAACAGACCCAGTATTTTTCCCCTTTAAAGGAAGGGCTGGAGCGAGGCTTTTTATTTTATGACGGCGCGGCTGATGATGCCCGCCTGACCATTGCAAATGCGCTTCAAGCCAAACTGCATGGGGCAAGCATTCATACACGTTCCACAGTCGTCAAAACCCACGTTATTAATAATTTATGGCATGTGACCATACAACCACAATCAGGACCAGCTTACACCATCCAGGCAAAAACATTAATCAATGCCGCAGGCCCATGGGTGAAATCAGTTGAACAACTCACTCATATTCCCGATCAGCAACAAATTAGCTTAGTTAAAGGTAGCCATATCCTAGTACCTAAATTATATGAGGGTGAGCATGCTTATTTTTTACAGCATGAAGACAAACGCGTTATTTTTGTCATCCCCTATCATGGCTACAGCATGATAGGCACTACAGATGTACCACTCAATGAGCCACTGGATCAAATTCATATCAGTGACGAAGAAATTAATTATTTAATTAAATTAGTAAATACACATTTCAAAACTAAAATATCTGCAAATGATATAATCTATACTTGGAGTGGTGTTCGCGCTTTATTAGCTAATAATGGTAAAGAAGCTCGGGCCTTAAGTCGGGATTATAATTATGAATTTCAAGTTAAACCAGCCCCTATAATTACTATTTACGGGGGAAAAATAACCACTTATAGACAATTAGCAGAAGAGGCAATCAATAAATTCAGTGCTGTATTTCCTAATCTCAAACCATCCATCACTGCAAATGCCCCATTACCCGGGGCAACTTTTGGAACCATGGATTTTACCCAGTATATTCAATATGCCCAAAGGAAATATTCATGGATGGATAAGGAATTACTGTATCGCTACTTATATACCTATGGCAGCCACATGGAAAAATTTCTCTCCTTGAGCACGAGTGAAAAATCTTTAGGGAAGAATTATGGTTCAGGTTTGTATCAGGCTGAAGTAGATTATCTAATATTAGAGGAGTGGGCTCGTAGTAGTGAAGACGTCCTGAAACGCCGCACTAAGCTTGATTTAAAAATGAATGCAGCCAGAAAAAAAGAACTGGCTGCTTACATTGAAAGTACTATTGCTTATCATCCTCTTCAAACTGAGCCTTTATTGCACTAACATCTGCAGCAGCAGCCTGCTCAACCAACTCATGTAAGGTTGATGCGGGCATACTCCCCGCATTAGAGTAAATAACAATACCTTCTTTAAACACCATCAAATGCGGAATCGAGCGGATTTCAAAAAAATCAGCCAATTCTTGCTCTGCTTCAATATTCACTTTAACAAATTTAATATGCGGATATTGACCCGAAACTTGCTCATAAATCGTAGCAAACTGCTTGCAGGGAGCACACCAATCAGCCCAAAAATCAACAAATACAATTTTGTTTTCATTAACTAATGCTTCAAAATCGGCACTCACTACATTTTCGCAGGGCATACGTCTTCCTTAACTTCAATAGAGTTGATAATTTTGTGAAATACATCATCTACATTACCACTACCAGAAACGCTATGGAAAGCCGGTGCATGGTGGTCACCACTTTCTGTCCAGGTTTTATAATAATTAATTAATGGCGCTGTTTGTTTTCTGTATACGTCTAAACGTTTTTTTACAGTTTCTTCTTTATCATCTTCACGCTGGATTAAAGGTTCGCCAGTGACATCATCCAAACCTTCTTGTTTTGGAGGTTGATTAACGACATGGTAAACACGGCCGGATGGTTGATGAATACGGCGCCCACTGATTCGTCGGATGATTTCATTATCATCTACAGCAATTTCAATAACATGATCCAAATGAACCCCTGCTTGCTTCAACGCATCAGCTTGCACTAAAGTTCTCGGAAAACCATCAAATAGGAAGCCATTTTTGCAATCAGCTTGCTTTAAACGCTCTTTGACTAAACCAATGATAATGTCATCAGAAACAAGACCACCTGCTTCCATAACTTTTTTAGCACTTAATCCTAATGGGGTACCTTGCGCAATAGCTGCACGCAACATATCACCAGTTGAGATTTGTGGGATTTTATAGCGTTCAATTATTCGTAAAGCCTGGGTTCCTTTTCCGGCCCCTGGACCACCCAAAAGCATTAATCGCATCAAAAAACTCCTTAGGACATATCTCAGTTCGATTCATCTGAGTATACATCATTTTTTATACGTTTATACCCAAGACTATTTGAAATATTGGGTCTCTTTTAAATTCTGCTTCAAAAATAAAACAAAATTTACCATAAAATTAAAACCAGGAATGCCTCTCTAAGCTTCCTCGGCAAGAATTCAGCTGCATTGCATAAAGTTGCGAGCGAGCTTTAACTTTACGCGCTACGGGCATCAGCCAAGCTTTTCTCAAATAGGATTTGCGCATATAACCACCTACCCCCTCATGGTAAGCCAGATAAAGATTATAGGCATCCCTGCGGCTAACCCCAGCCCGTCGATTAGCCTGATTAGCGTACCAACCAATAAAATCAACCCCATCAGAAAAATTATGGCGGGAAGATAATAATCCACCATTATTTTGTTTATATTCGTTCCAAGTTCCATGCAACGCTTGGGCATAACCTGTAGCGGTTGTAGGTCTTTTCCAAGGAATAAATCCAAGTAACTTTCTACGTGGTGGCTTTGCATGTGCATCAAATTTTGACTCTTGATGAATAATAGCCATTTGTACTGGAACTGGAACCTTCCAACGATACTCAACATCTTTAGCATGAGAATACCACGTTGGGTATTCTCTAAATATGTTACAGACATTGTTCAAATCTGAAGGAGGTCGACTAACGCATGCTGTAAGCACGGTAACAAATAAAGGCAACAATATAAGGTTTAACTTCTTAAATTGAAACAAAGATTCCATAAGCGATCAAATAAGAAAAAGGAAAATTTTAACAAATTTAAATCGGACAATCTATGTAAATATAAATTAAATCTGTTGTCTCCTTTAGCTTGCATGATATTATTTGCTTTTGTAACTCACTTAAATAATAAGCACCCTCCATGAGTATTCTGGTATTTGATATTGAAACCATTCCTGACATTGAATCTGGCCGTAAGTTATATGATTTACATGGATTATCTGATGAAGACACCGCCCAAGCGATGTTTGCCTTAAGACGAGCCAAAGTCGGTCATGATTTTCTTCCCCACTATTTGCAACGAATATGCGCTATTTCTTTAGTTTTGAGCCAAGGCCCCAACATTAAAGTTTGGTCATTAGGTGATGAGCAATCTGATGAAAAGGAATTAATTACTCGTTTCTTTGCAGGAATTGATAAGCACACACCGACTTTAGTTAGCTGGAATGGTAGTGGATTTGATTTACCGGTATTGCACTATCGTGCATTACTTCATAGCATTCCTGCACCTACCTATTGGGAGTCTGGAGAAAATAATCAAGCCTTCCGCTGGAATAATTATCTAAGCCGCTTTCATTACCGTCACATGGACCTTATGGACCTTATTGCTGGTTATCAAAATAAAGCCTTTGCTCCTTTAGATGAGCTATCCAGTATGTTAGGTTTTCCCGGGAAAATGGGCATGAGCGGCTCCAAGGTATGGGAGCAGTATTTTGCTGGAAATATAAAAAGTATTCGTGATTATTGTGAAACTGATGTGTTAAATACTTTTTGTGTGTTTCAACGCTTTGAATTAATTCGTGGAGTAATTACTCAGGACGAATACCTCCGCTCGATTGAGCGCTTAAAGTCGTATTTAAGCACTGAGAGTGAGAAGCGGCACTTACAAGAGTTTTTGGAGAATATGGCTTAAATTTGTATCCCAAACGCAGTGAGGAAATCATTGGCCTGTGATGCATTAATGATGGCATTATTTAAACGAAAGTTCCTCAAGAATGTCATAGTGCATTCTGATAGAGGAAGTCAGTATTGCTCCAAAAAATACCAAACCATTCTCAAAGATTATCGTTTAATTGGCAGCATGAGTCGAAAAGGTAACTGTTGGGACAACGCTATTTCTGAAAGCTTTTTTCACACTCTAAAAGTTGAGTTAGTTCATGAATGTATCTATACAACTCGTGAACAGGCAAGGCTTAGCCTATTTCAATACCTGGAGGTTTATTATAATAAAAATAGAATGCATTCTGCTATTGACTACTGCACACCATTTGAGTTCGAATTGGTGGCGTAGTGTTCAGAGGGCGGTGTCCGATAAAATGCGGTAAGATTACAATGTGCATAACGCTAATTTAAAAAACATCAAAGACTTAGATCAGAAATAAAAAAAGTACAAAAATAAGGCTTATCTTATGTCTGAACCATTAATTCCGATAACTAAAAAACAGGCTATTCTGTTTGCTTGTTTTCTCGTCCTCTATGAGTTCTTAACGTATATCGCTAATGACATGATTATGCCCGGAATGATCAGTGTGACGCATGCATTTAACGCACCTGAATCTGCCGTTGCGACCTCGCTTACTATTTATATTCTTGGTGGCGCTAGCTTACAAATATTTTTAGGTCCCATATCAGATGCCTATGGGCGTCGTCCAATGATGTTGCTTGGGGCCTGCTTATTTTTTATTTTTACCTTATTTATTGCCTCCTCTAACTCAATGAGCCAATTTATGACCGCCCGTTTCTTTGAGGGTATGGGGCTTTGTTTTATAGGTGTTATTGGCTATGCAACCATTCAGGAAATTTTTGAGGAAATGGATGCCATTCGCCTTATTTCTATTATGGCTAACGCCACGATTCTTGCGCCGCTATTAGGGCCACTTTTAGGTGCGGTAGTCATTCATTATACGTCCTGGCGATATATCTTTATTTCCATTGCTCTATTTGCTTTGGTTGCCCTATGGGGATTATGGCGTTACATGCCCGAACCTATTGGTCAAAAAAAGAAAAATAGTGAACTGATTCCTAAAACCAAATTTTCGTTTAAGAATGTTTTTGCAAATTACAAAGCATTGCTTACCAATAAAGTATTTGTCATGGGAACCTTAGCCATCGGTACTGTAGGTATTCCCTGCCTTTCCTGGATTGCTTTAGCCCCCGTTATTTTAACGCTTGAGGGAAAACTGACTGTAATTCAATATGGGCTTTGGCAGCTACCCGTTTTTGGTGCCACAATATTAGGCAACTGGTTTTTACACAAGCTAACCTATAAATTTGAAATTAAAAAAATCATTTTTTTAGGTTGTGTGATGATGGCCGTTGGTGCAGTATTAATGTCTGCTCTGCCTTATCTGTATGGAAATAACTACCATTATCTGATGCCGGGTATCATTGTTTATTTCTTTGCTTTAAGTGTGATTAACGCACCGCTAAACAGATTCTGCCTCTATGTTACCTCAGTAAGCAAAGGTACCGCCTCAGCCTTAGTAAGCCTAAGTGTTATGGTTATTGGCGCACTTGGAACCGAAACGGCAAATATTATCTACAAAGGCCATAATAACCTGCACTTCGCGCTGTATTGCAACCTGATGCAACTTGTATTCTTTACCTTTGCTGGTTTGGCATTTTCGATGCACAAACCAGTGGAACATGAAAAGGTACTAGAGAAGGCCGAAGCCTGCTAAAAGTTGCTGGTTGCTTGCAACCAAGCTACGCTTGACAATGGCTTATTTCCGCCTTTCAGGATGAGATTCTTTCAATAAGAAGGTTGCGATTAATAAACTCCCTAAGAAGCATAAAGGCATAACTAATAGTGCAGTTTGGTAACCTGCGATGCTGTATACATGCACTCCATTCACAAGATGTCCAGAGCCAGTATGTTGCAAGATATACCCTACTAAAGGCTGGAATATTGCACCGCCGATTAATACCGACAGATTATTAAAACCAGAGGCAGTTCCTACATATTCCGCAGTATTATTTTCTTTAACAACCGCAAAACTTACTGTTTGACCACCAGCACCTAAGCCTAAAACAAATAAAACAAAAGGTGCCCAACCATAGGTAAGCCCAGGAAAATAAAGAAGAATTAAAGTAGCCACTAATCCTAAAACGGCGCTGCTAATTAGCGCAATGCGTCGGCTCTGAATCTTGTCGCTAAGCCATCCTAACAGAGGGCTACCAACGCCAATCCCAATCCAAATCATACTGCATAAAGCAGAGGCTGAAACCACGCTAATTTGGAATTTTTCTTGAAGAAAAGGAATCCCCCATAATGCTGCGAATACAGCGATTGGCGTCCAAATTGCAAATGCATAACTACCGATAATCCATGTATGTGCATGCTTGCACACTGCAACTAATCGTTTCCACTCATCGCGAAGATAATGTCCAGGAATCTTCTGATTTTGTTGATTCGGATAATCACGAATATACAACCAGAAAAATGCTGCAAGAACAAAACCAACAAAGGCTAATATAAAACTTGCATTACGCCAACCAACACCCTGAATTAAATAAGCTAAAGGCACTTCGCCAAACATAGCTCCAACTGAACTCATTAGCTGAGCAATACCGGCCAAAATAGCGAAATAATGAGGAGGGAACCAACGTGATAACAATACGAGAACACCAATAAAAGAAAATGCAGAACCAATTCCAATAAGGAAACGTCCAATACACGCTGTAAATACGCTATCTGTTGAAGCAAAAAAAGCCGAGCCTAAAGCACATAAGAGAATAGCAACCGTCATTAGCTTTCTTGGTCCATAACGATCGTATAAAACCCCAGCAGGTAATTGGGTAGGCGCATAGGCATAAAAATAAAAGGCGGAGATAAACCCAAATCCTTCCCCGGTAACACCAAAAGTTTTCATCATGGACTCCGCCATGACACTTGGCGCAACTTGCAAAATAAATTCGTATAGATAAAAGGATGCCGCTAAGAAAAATATAAAGTAAGCTGTTGTTAAACTACCCGTTTCTTTTTGCTGTGTGTTCTCAGTGTAATATGCGCTCAATTTCAAGTCACTCCGTTGTGAATCACTCATTTAAGCCTATAGCGATTTACTTTGTCAATATGCTTTTGTTAGATTTAGCCGGTTTACATTGATAAACCAAAAGGACTCTGATCGTAGCACATATTAGCGCAGCATAATATGTGCTACATCCCTAACTTCGTGGGTAGATTGCACCTAAAATTGCTGGCTTTTTGGAACCGGTGATGAGGCCAAGATCTACTGGTTGCTGATTCACTGTTTGTGCAGCCAACCAAGCAAACAACATAGCCTCTAAATAATCGGGACTTATTCCTACCTCAGCCACACTTTTTACTGCAATTTGCGGTAAAAAATCTTGAATCAGCTCCTTCAGTGCTAGATTGTGGGTTCCACCTCCGCACAGAAATAACTCTTTTACCTCTCTGTGCATCTCCCTCATTGCATCAGCAATAGGATGTGCCGTAAATGCCAATAGAGTTTTCTGAACATCCACTGCTTTATAAGCTTGCTTTAAATGCGACTCTAACCAAGATAATGAAAAATACTCTTTACCTATGCTTTTGGGAGCCACTAATTGAATAAAAGAATCGGCTAATAATGCGTCTAACAAGGGTTGAATGACCGTTCCCTGTTGCGCCCACGCACCATTCGCATCGAAGGACTTACCTTGATGTTTGGCAATCCAGGCGTCCATTAAACAATTTCCAGGGCCGACATCCCAACCACGCGTTGGGTGTTCCGCATTAATAAAAGTAATATTAGAAATTCCACCAATATTAACTAAAGCAACATTGGGGAATTGCTTGCTGAACAGCTCTTGATGGTATAAAGGTGCAAAAGGAGCTCCCTGCCCTCCATTCACTAGATCTCGTGTACGAAAATCAGCAATTACGGTGATACCCGTTAACGAAGAAAGGGTATGTCCGCAACCTAATTGCAAGGTATAAGGAATACTACTTTCTGTATTATGGCATACGGTTTGCCCATGGCTTCCTATCGCACAAATATCCTCAGCACTCAATGCCGCCTCGTGCAAAACTTCATTAGCAGCCTGTGCGAAATCGCGGCCGATTAAGCTATTCAATTGGCATATCGAAGCCAAACTCAAATCAGAACCATCGAGTAGCTTCGTTAGCCTATGCATTACCTCATCACTGTATTTTTTAGTAATGCCGCAAATTAATTTATTAGAGGGAATATCAACAATCGCAGCATCAATACCATCCATGCTGGTTCCCGACATTAATCCTATAAATAAGGTCATTGATTTCTCACTAAATAAATTGGCCCCATGACTACAATTTATGCTAATTTAAAGCACTTATAAAAATTTCGTGTAGTTGCTTCGGCAATCTCTTCATAACTAATGCCACGCAACTGTGCCATAGCTTCCGCCACATGCTTAACTAAGGCAGGATGATTTTGCTTGCCACGAAATGGTACTGGCGCCAAATAAGGCGAATCGGTTTCAATCAGTATTCTATCTAATGGTACTTGGCGTGCAACCTCTTGTAATGCCGTTGCATTTTTAAAGGTTACAATTCCTGAAAATGAAATATAAAAATTCAGATCAATCGATTGCATGGCAATGTCCAAACTTTCGGCAAAACAATGCATCACCCCACCAATATCCTGGGCATTTTCTTCAGCCATTAATTTAATCGTATCTTCAGCTGCCTGGCGAGTATGAATAATTAAGGGCTTAGAAATAATTAAAGACGCCTTAATATGCTCGCGAAAACGCTCCCGTTGCTCTTCCTGGGCTTCTTCTGTATGAGTGCGATAATAGTCAAGTCCGGTTTCACCAATGGCAATACAGGCTGGATTCGCGGCTAAATCACACAGCATTTTAGCAGTAACTGGCTGGTCCATCTCTGTGTTTGGATGAACGCCAACAGAGATATTAATATTAGGATGTTCCACGGCTAGCTTTTCCAGTGCGGGGTAATCACTTAATTCCACACAAACACTAAGGAAATGCTGTACATCATTTTCTTTAGCTCGAGCTAAGACATTAGCCATATCTTGATTAAACTCAGTGAGATCCAGAAAATTTAAATGGCAGTGTGAATCGACTAGCATAAATTGATAACCTCAAAAATTTAAGTAAACATAATGAATAACATTTCGGCCAGGCTGTAAAGCCCAGCCTACATAAGGCACAAAGTAAAACAATCCTGGCATCAATGTACGTGCAACTCTCTGCCACCATCTTGTTAAAGTTTGACCTATTAAACAGTATCTGTTACTTGCTGTGATTTTAGCATTTCTGCCAAATAGACTTCTATTTTACTACGCAAGTCAGAGCCATGATCATTGATAAATTGCACTCCAATCCCCGGAAATCGACTCGCTTGAGCTTCAATAGGAGTGATCCAGACTACTTTAGCATCAACACAATAAAGCTCATCCTCATTCATTAAGTTTATAATCAAACTAAGCTCGATACCTAACTTATAGAGAGGCTGTGTGCGAATAAATAAGCCTCCGCCTTTTATAAAAGGCATGTACGCTGCATATAAAGAAGAACGGTTATCAAATACACAATTAATTTGTTGCATTCTGTCACACTATAAATCGAGTAATAAATCTTCCAAAACCAAGGTAGAGTTTACATTCAGGTTATGGCTTAGTTTGCGCCGTAATAAGTTTATTTTATCAATTTGAGAAAAAATAACGAGGGGATTCAGCAAGTTGGACAATTGTTGTAACTGCTGGGCAGCCGGCCCGGTTAACGTTGGTTTATTAATCCACATATTCTGAATTTGGGCATAAACCAGATAAAGAAACCATAAGATTGTATTAAGCTCAAATTCAGCCCATTGTGGTACCACAACACAAGGATGGCTTTTCTTTTCAATTACGGCAATTAATCCATCTAAAATAGATTCTGCCTTCTGTATAATCTGAGCTTGTTCAGATTCTTGGGAATAACGCTCCCCCAGAGTCAAAAGGTTTGTAGCAGATAAATCCATAGGTGGCACAAAATGAAATACTTGGCAACGACTTAAAATCGTAGGAAGCACCGTACTTAACTGATGAGCCATTAACAAAAATAAAGTATGAGCCGCAGGTTCTTCTAAAACTTTTAATAAGGCATTAGCTGCAGCAGTATTCATTCTATCCGCTGATTCAATAATAATTAAACGATGAGCGGCTCGCTGGGGTGTCAAATACGAATAACTTTGTAACTCGCGGATTTGATCAATTTTGATTGGGCCCCCAGCTTTTTCCGGCTTAATCCATTCAACATCAGGATGCTCACCTTGTGCAGCCATTTGGCAATCAATACATTTTTGACATGGGTTGGCAGAGGATACTTTGCATAAAACCAGCATCGTAAATTGCGTAGTAAACTCAAGTAAAGCACAGTCTATAGCCCCAACAAACAGCATAGATTGTGGGTTACGCCCTTGTTCCCAAGCTAAACGTAAATGCTCCCATTGAGATTGATAAATACTCATGCCTTACTGCTCTATAAAAGCCTGCAATGCCTCTTGAATCGCCTGTTGCACTACGGGTAGAGGACGACTGGCATCAATCGTTATTGCATGAGGATTTTTTTGTACATGCTTTAAATAGCTGTCGTGTACTCGATTAAAAAAATCTATGGATTGCTGTTCGATTCGGTCAAAGGCACCACGCGAACGAACTCGCTGCATTCCCTCTTCCGGGCTAATATCTAAATACAAGGTCAAATCCGGTTTAAAACCATCTAATGCAAAGGAAGACAAGCGCTCAATCATGTCTTGATCTAAACCTCGACCACCAGCTTGATAAGCCATAGTAGACAACTCAAAGCGATCAGCAATAACCCAAATGCCTTGTTTTAAGGCAGGTTTAATTACTTGTTCTAGCAGCTGTATTCTCGCCGTATATAAAAGTAATAACTCACTTTTGTCATCCAGAACATCTTTATATTCTGGATTTTTAATTACCTCGCGCAGTACTTCACCAATAACAGTACCACCGGGTTCACGGGTAGTGATGGTATTAATATCTAAGCCGCTTAGATATTCAATGATTGTATTTACTGCCGTAGACTTTCCAGCCCCTTCCAGGCCTTCAATAACAATTAACTTCCCCATTGAGGATAACATTAAGAACCCTTGCGTTGATATTGATTGATTGCCTGTCTTTGTTGCTCATAGGTTTCTGAAAATTGGTGACTACCATCACCTTTGGCAACAAAATATAAATAATTAGATAATTGAGGATGTGCTGTTGCATCAAGTGCCTCTTTACTTACCATCGCAATAGGTGTTGGAGGTAAGCCACGATATCGATATGAATTATAAGGCGAGTCAACCTGCATGTCTTGGTGCGATAATTTACCAGTATATGCATTCCCTAAACCATAGATAACCGTAGGATCCATTTGTAAGGGCATATTTTTATTTAAACGATTAACAACAACCCCAGAAATCAATTGACGCTCTTGCGGAATTGCTGATTCTTTTTCAATGATTGAAGCGGCGATGAGTAATTCATAAGAGTTTTTATAAGGTAAATTAGGTACTCTATTGGCCCAAACGTTATTGAGGTAATTCTGTAAATTACTATGAGCCTGTTCTAAGAGTTTCTTGCTGCTGCTCCCACCTTGATATTGATAGGTGTCAGCTAAGATCAACCCTTCTGCATTCGTATGATTGCCCTTAATTAAGGACCAATCTTCCTGATGATAATCCAAGTAACTCGCTTTTGCCAAATCCTGTGAAATTTTCTGCTGAGTAGTTCCAGCAACAATCGTAAAATTTTGCGTCAAAACATCACCAGCAACAACACGATAAAGCAGCTCAACTGCAGTTTCACCGGGTTTGATTTGATAAACACCGGCCTTTAGCTTTTGCGAAAGCCCTGTAAAACGAATAACCAGCAGTAAAGGTCTTCGACACTGAATTAAATTGATATCTTTTAATGTTTGTACGAATTGTGACGCAGATGCCGCTCGGCTTAAATTAATGACTTGAGAGGACTCTTGTTTAGGAATAAGTGGCGTTACTACGATAGTATAGAAATTCCAACATAAAAAAACAAAAGACACAAAAAATATCATCACGACAGAAAGAATCAGTTTTTTGTGTCTTGATGCAATCATTTAGATTCGCTTGAATCAATTCTCTTGAAGATTAGAGTACCGTTCGTTCCACCAAAGCCCAAGGAGTTACTTAATACATAATTAATAGTCCTTTTTTGAGCTTTATGTGGTACATAGTTCAAGTCACAGCCTTCATCAGGATTATCTAAGTTAATCGTTGGTGGAGCAATCTGATCTTGGATTGCCATAATACTGATGATTGCTTCAACAGAACCTGCGGCACCTAATAAATGTCCTGTCATTGATTTGCTTGAACTTACAGCTAAATCGTAAGCATGTTCCTTGAACACACGTTTAATTGCCTTTGTTTCACCCAAATCATTTAAATAGGTAGAGGTACCATGTGCATTAATATAATCAATTTGCTGTGGATTGATATGAGCATCACGAATCGCTGCTTCCATTGCACGTGCAGCACCATCCGCGTCTTCATCAGGAGCAGTAATATGATATGCGTCTCCCGACATACCAAAACCAACTAATTCAGCGTAAATTTTTGCGCCACGGGCCTTAGCATGCTCGTATTCTTCTAACACAAGAACACCAGCCCCCTCTCCCATGACAAAACCATCGCGGTCTTTGTCAAAAGGTCTTGACGCTTTTTCTGGCTCATCATTACGTTTGGATAAAGAGCGAACAGCCGAAAAACCAGCCAGGCATAATGGGGTCAGCGTCATTTCCGCACCACCACAAACCATAACATCAGCATCACCATAAGCAATCATTCGTCCTGCTAAACCAATATTGTGAGTACCTGTAGTACAAGCAGTTACCACAGAAATATTTGGTCCTTTAAGGTGATGACGAATAGAAATCTGTCCTGCAACCAAGTTAATAATACCACTAGGGATAAAAAATGGAGACACTTTGCGTGGTCCACCTGCAACAAGTTTATCTTGGTTATTGGTTATTGTTTGAACACCACCAATTCCGGAACCAACAGCAACACCTGCACGACATTGTAACTCCGGGTCGTCAAGGTTCAGCCCAGAATCACGTATTGCCTCATCTGCTGCAGCAACACCAAACTGGGTGAACCCATCCATTTTACGAGCTTCCTTGATTGGCATGTAGTCTTCAATGTTAAAATTCTTAACCTTAGCCCAGATTCGTGTACTGTATTCAGCAGTATCAAAATCATCTACTACAGTTACTCCACTAACACCAGCTACAATATTTCGCCAAGTATCTTTCACATTTAGTCCGACAGGAGTAAGCATACCCATGCCTGTGACAACTACACGCCGCTTATTCAATCAAGACTCCTCGAAGAATTATGCTTCTTCTTTATCTAAATTAGATTCAATGTAATCAATTGCTTCTTGAATCGTAGTAATTTTTTCAGCTTTCTCATCAGGAATTTCTGTTTCAAATTCTTCTTCAAGAGCCATAACCAATTCTACTGTGTCTAGAGAATCAGCTCCCAGATCATCAACGAATGACGCATCATTTTTTAGATCTTCTTCTTTAACGCCTAATTGTTCAACAACAATCTTGCGTACACGATCTTCAACAGTACTCATAACTTAATTTTCCTCTTTCGGTTGATAGAAACTTTTTATTATTCCAGATAATTAACACCACTCCCGTTTAACTTTAACCTCTTGGCACGTTGTATAAAAGACCATCAAAAGGTCAAAGTTAAACAGGAGGGTATAGTTTATTCATTTATACAGATAACGCAAGTGCATTTAACCCATATACATGCCGCCATTTACATGGATTGTACTACCTGTAATATATTTAGCATCATCTGAAGCTAAAAAAGCAACTGCATTGGCAATGTCTTCTGGCTGACCTAACTTGCGCAATGGGATGCGCTTCATCATTTCATCCTTTACCATATCAGGTAAGGAGGTGGTCATATCGGTATCAATGAAACCTGGCGCTACCACATTTACTGTAATGTTTCTGCTGCCTATTTCTTGCGCTAAAGATTTAGAAAAACCCACAATACCTGCTTTTGCTGCCGTATAATTTACTTGACCTGTATTTCCACTTGATCCGACTACTGAGCCAATAGAAATAATCCTACCCCATCGTGCTCTAAACATCGACTTTATACAAATTTTAGACACTCTGTATATAGAATTCAAATTTGTATCGATAACTTTTAACCATTCATCATCATCCATACGTAATAAAAGGTTATCTGAAGTGATTCCAGCATTATTAACTAAGATTGCTGGCGCATGGCTTGCTTCAACCAAGGAATCTACAATCTGTTCTATTTGTTCACTATTTGTCACATCAAGAACTAAACCCTTACCCGCCAAGTTTTCTTTTTTAAAATATTCAGTGATAAGCTCAGCACCTTTTTCAGTGGTTGCTGTACCGTAAACAAAAGCGCCACTTTGAGCCAACTTAATAGCAATAGCTTGGCCTATCCCACGACTTGCACCCGTTACTAAGGCAACTTTACCTTCTAAATTATGCATGGATGTTCCTTAAAATAAAAATAGCTTCAAGCAAATAGTTAATATAATGTGATCACCGTATTCAGGCGACCTATTTACGCTAATTGTTCAGCCACTTGCTCCAGGCTAATAGTATCGTAAATACTAATCGTATTTAAACTTCTATCAATTCTTTTAATTAAGCCATTGAGGACCTTGCCTGGACCGCACTCTAAAATCAATTCAACACCTTGATTTTTAAAGAGTTGAATCGTCTCTACCCAACGCACGGGACTATAAAGCTGCTCTTTTAGGCGATCTTTTATTTGCTGTACTGATTCATAAATACTTAAATCAACATTACTTACTACTTTGATATTCGGTTTTTTAAAATTAACTGCATCTAAATACGCTGTAAAAGATTCTGCTGCATCAGTTAACAAAGGACAATGACATGGAACACTGACAGGTATAATTTTTGCTAGTCGAACACCCTCTTCTTCAGCTAGTGCAATCATACGATTAACTGCAGCAGTGTGTCCTGCAACAACAATTTGTTCAGGTGAGTTATAGTTTGCTGGAGTAACGAGTTCATCTCCTTGACTGGCTTCTTGGCATAATGATTTTACTTGTTCATCATTAAAGCCAATAATTGCAGCCATAGCGCCAGTGCCTAAGGGAACAGCTTGCTGCATAACTTGACCACGATGCGCAACCAAACGTGCGCCTTCAGTTAAGGTTAATGCCCCAGCACAAACTAATGCAGGATATTCTCCCAAACTATGGCCAGCCATAAATTCGGGCGTAGCAAGATTTTCTTGCTCTAATAACCGAAACACAGCAACATCTGCAGTTAACATCGCAACCTGAGTATATTCCGTTTGGTTAAGGCGTTCAGCGGGTCCCTGCTGAACGAGCTGCCATAAATTATAGCCTACAGCTTCAGAAGCTTCTGCAAAAGTATCTACAATAATAGGATATTGTAATTCAAAGTCAGTCAACATCCCTACTGATTGTGATCCTTGTCCAGGAAATACGAACGCTGTTTTTACCATAATTAAAATCAACTCCAATCTATAGTAATTTTAATAAGTCCCGAAATTAAAGCGCAGGTCTTATTAAAATTACACTCAAGATAAAATTATTAATAACGAATCACCATTGCACCCCAGGTCATCCCTGCACCAAAAGCTTCAATCAAGAATAAATCATCTTTCTGAATTTGATTGTTTCGGATGGAATGATCAAGAGCCAAAGGAATAGAAGCTGCCGAAGTATTGCCATGATGCTCAATTGTAACAACAACTTGAGACATGGGTAGCTCTAATTTTTTTGCGATAGCTTGAATAATACGCTGATTAGCCTGATGAGGGACTAACCATTTGATATCTGATTTTTTCAACTGAGAACGTTCTAAAACCTCATCAACTACCTTACCCATGATATTAACAGCAAGTTTGAATACTTCATTGCCTCTCATGGAGATTACCGAACGCTCTTCTTTAAGGGAACTGTTCCGAAGTTCTAAGTATTTCTCTGTATCATAAGAGGAATGGAGTACGCTCCCTATAACCCCTTGACGATTACTTGCACTAAGCACAACAGCACCTGCCCCATCTCCAAACAGGACGCAGGTGGCACGGTCATTCCAATCAAGAGCATGAGACATACGCTCACTGCCAATTACTAAAACATTATTTACTATGCCTGCAGTGATATATTGCTTTGCTATATCCATTACATAAACAAAACCGCTGCAAGCAGCACTAACATCAAAGGCAGGAATTGGTTTTTTAATTTTTAGCGCATGCTGTACCGCACAGGCTACGCTAGGGAAAAAATTGTCGGGCGTACACGTTGCCACAACAATTAGGTCAATTTCATCTGCATCGAGATTTGCAGCAAGTAAAGCTTGCTCGGCAGCTTGAGCTGCCATGTATGAAGTTGTTTCGTGACCTTGAGCAATACTGCGATTACGAATCCCCGTTCTCGAAGCAATCCATTCATCACTGGTATCTAACATAGACTCCAGTTCAACATTGGAAAGCTGTTTTTCCGGAGTATAGCTCCCAGTACCACTAATTACAGCATATTTCATAAAAGCAACCCTTGATTCATAAAGTCGTTTATACGAGCACGAACTAAATCAATGACATCATTCTTTACTTCAAGAACAGCTTGCTCTATTGCATGTTGAAAACCTACTTCATTGGTTCCGCCATGGCTCTTAACGACAATACCATTCAGCCCTAACAAACTGGCACCATTGTATCGAGAGGGATCCAAACGACTTTTTAATTGTTTTAATACAGGCATCGCAATTAAACCAATTAATTTAGTAAATATATTGCGTGTAAAAGATTCTTTGAACAAACCTAGAAAAAGTCGAGCAAGACCTTCACTCGCTTTTAAGGCAACATTGCCAACAAATCCATCACAAACAACTAAATCAACCGCGCCTGAATAAAAATCATCTCCCTCTACATATCCAACATAGTTCATAATAGAACATTCTTCAAGCATATGTGCAGTTCGTTTGACTTGATCATTGCCTTTTATTTCTTCAACGCCAATGTTTAATACGCCAATTCTCGGGTTTTCTTTGCCTGAAACTGCTTGAACTAAGGCTGACCCCATAACAGCAAACTGAAACAGATGTTCAGCACAGGAATCCACGTTTGCCCCTAAGTCGATAACCCAGGTTCGCCCCTTCATTGTAGGAAGCTCAGAAACGATCGCAGGCCTATCAATACCGGGTAACGTTTTTAATACGTAACGTGCGGTAGCCATTAATGCACCAGTATTTCCAGCACTAACACAAGCCTGTGCTATGCCTTCTTTAACCAAGTTAATCGCCACACGCATGGACGAATCTTTTTTATTGCGCAAAGCAGATGAAGGCAATTCATCCATAGCAACTACCTCAGAGGCATGAACTATAGAAAATTGCTTCGACGAGGAAACGCCTAACTTTTTTAAATACGCATCAATCTTGTCGTGAATACCAACAAGAATCAGCTTTAAATTAGGATTGTTATTCGCTGCACGCACACAGGCAGGAATCACTACACTCAAGCCATGATCCCCACCCATCGCATCTATTGCAATGGTGATATTTTTCAAGAAATATTACTCTTCGTCTGATTCGTAAGCTGTATCTGCATCAAGAATCTTTTTGCCACGGTAGTAACCATCTGGAGTCATGTGATGACGTAGATGAGTTTCACCTGTAGTAGAATCAACTGATAAAGTAGGTGCAGTTAAAGCATCATGCGAACGACGCATATCACGACGTGAACGTGATTTTTTATTTTGTTGTACGGCCATTGTATTACTCCTAAACAATTTGCTTTCATAAAGCGGGAATATTACCCATATTTTAACATCAATCCAAGTATTTATTGAATAAAATATTAAGATTGCCCGTTTTTTTAGGTTAAAAATTGATTTATTTCATTGCTGCAATCCTCAATTTCAGGATGAAACTGTGGTGCATAGAGATGCAACTCATCAATTATAAGATCTTCGAGACTGACTTGTAAGTTAGGGGCTACGATGCATTCATAACGCTCTAAAAGCTGTTCTGCACGCGCATCATCACGGCACACAGCAATGATGGTGTTATTATCATAAGGGTAATTAAACTCCTCAAGACAGCGCTGACATTGCAACTTCAGTTCCCCTCGAACATGAAGACTGATTAAATAAAAATTTTCTCTAATCTCAACATGATAGCTTACGTTTAACTCACAAGGCGTTGCAATAAAATGCGGTAACCGCTCAGTAAGTATTACTGTTTTATTTTGTTGGTCTTGTTTGACTAGTTCTTGTAAATAAAGCATTTTCTCGTATTCCTTTGTGTGTTGCATTATGACATTACTTTCACCTAAGCTACTTTTATGACATAATGTTCTGTTTACAATCTGCACTTTTTAGTGCCAACCCACTATTACACATTAATATAAGCGGTATCTGGATTTTATGAAAGAAAAAGTTATTGTTGGAATGTCTGGAGGTGTCGATTCTTCTGTTGCTGCCTGGTTATTAAAAGAACAAGGTTACCATGTTGAAGGATTGTTCATGAAAAATTGGGAGCAGGATGATACGGATACTTTTTGCCCTGCAGCCCAAGATCTTGCTGATGCACAAGCAGTATGCAATCAATTAGATATCCCGCTACATAGCGTTAATTTTGCTGAACAATACTGGGAGCGCGTTTTTACTCATTTTTTAAGTGAATACGAAAAAGGACGAACGCCTAATCCAGATGTACTCTGCAATAAAGAAATAAAATTTAATGCGTTTTTAAATCATGCATTAGAGCTTGGTGCCGATTATATTGCTACGGGCCATTATGCTCGCAATAAAATCGAAGGCAATGTAGGCCACCTCTATAAAGCCAAAGACCGAGATAAAGACCAAACTTATTTCTTGCATGCTGTAGAACCAGAAGCACTGGGAAAAACCTTATTCCCTATTGGCGATTACACCAAACCTGAAATTAGAGAGTTTGCAGCCCAATTAGGCCTCGTCACCCAAGCTAAAAAAGACTCAACAGGAATCTGTTTTATTGGTGAGCGACGTTTCAAAACCTTTTTAAAAGAATTTATTCTGGCAAAACCCGGTGAAATGAAAAATACTGACGGGAGCGTATTGGGTAGACACGATGGTCTTATGTTTTATACCCTAGGCCAACGACAAGGATTGGGTATAGGCGGTATGCATAGTTCTTCAGATGAGCCGTGGTATGTAGTGGATAAAGATGTAGCATCAAATACCTTGTATGTAGCTCAAGGAAGCCATCACCCCATGCTGTATTCACAAGGCCTCATTTGCGGTCCAATACATTGGCTGACCGAATGCCGTGACCAATTACCACTTACTTGTTATGCAAAAACAAGATACAGACAACCCGAGCAAGGTTGTATGATTTCGCCTCCGGATAATGGTCAGCATTATGTGATGTTCTCAAACCCACAAAGGGCTGTGACACCAGGACAATATGTGGTTTTTTACGATAAAAATCAATGCCTTGGAGGAGCTACTATTGAGCAGATTATTAGGTAATTGAAACCATAATAGGCCACATGCAAACGACATGCTGAACAGAGGACACGTCATCCATCCCCCTCCCCTCTCAGGATGACGTGTGTTTTAAAGCCCCTGAACTATTACTTAAAATCCAGGTATAATATATAATTTATGTTATAAATGAACAATTGGAGTTATTACAATGGCTGCTATAGATATATCCCCCACTGTCAGCGACATTCGTTTTTCTGTTAATGCCGCAGATAAAGTAGCTGAATTAATTCGAGAAGAAAATAATTCCAGTCTGAACTTACGTGTTTCCATCAGTGGAGGTGGTTGCTCTGGATTTCAGTATGGCTTTAGTTTTGATGAAGAAATTAATGAAGACGATACCGTAGTTATTCAACAATGCTCTGATGGCGTTTCATCGGTAAAATTGCTTGTTGATTCGATGAGTTATCAATACCTTCATGAAGCAGAAATCGATTACATCCAAGGTATTCAAGGGGAGCAATTTATAATTCGTAATCCTAATGCGAAGACTACTTGTGGTTGTGGTTCTTCGTTTAGTATGGATGATGATGAGTAATCCGGCTCGATACAGAGTTTTGTATTAAAAATTAATAACCTGGTTGCACGCAACCAGGTTATTAATTTAGACTTTTAGTAAGGCTTAATTACTACTTTCGTTCCAATTTTCATAAAATTATGGCTTAGCCATTTTGCATCACTTGGTAATACACGGACGCAGCCATGGCTCGCATTATAATTGGGTACTTCATAAGAACCGTGGATTGCATAATTTTTACTAAAAAACATACAATATGGCATTGGAGATCCGCCTCGCCCTAGCGGGTAACGACTGGAACGACATCCTGGGCCGCCTTTACTCGAGATACGAAATACACCGCTTGGAGTTTTACAACTACGATGAATATCTGGACAATATTTTCTGCCCGCAGAACCTCGTCCAGTGCGAACTACCTGACCATGTTCGTTAATTGCCTTCCAACTTAAGGTATTCGGATTAAAGATGAAGGTATTTCCTGCTGAGTATACCGAACCTACAGGAAACATAAATAATATAAATAAAGCCAGAGGTAAAAAGCGAGGTGCTAATATAGCAGATTGTTTTTCCATAATTGTTCCTTTTTATTTCCATTTCAGCACGTAACTACAGGTCTTATCCCTACATACAGCAACAGGACAACAAGGATAAGGAGTTACCTTAACATCTAGTTTAGTTCAAATAAAACACAAAAGAAATTATTTTGCGGCAAAATGAGATTATTTGTTCTACTATATTAATTGAGGGAAACAGATTAAGGATAATAGACTATGCAAAAACAAACACTTATAGCAGTCTCTATTTTATTGGGAAGTAGTATGGCTTGTGCAGATACGACTCCCAGTACCACTACAACTACAGCCCCTGCTGCCACGCCAGTAGCTCCTGCTGAAGCCCCAGCTGCTCCAGCACCAGCCACATCTGCAGCACCAGAAACATCATCTGATGTTACTTCTGAAATGACGAAAGATGCATGGCTGAAGGCTATTGGTCCTATGCTACCAACACTAATCTGCAAAGGATTTACGAATGATCCAGATTTGAAGCAACGCCTTGAGACAATCAAAATGACTTATGATCAATGCGTTAGTGTAATTCCTGAAAGCGTGGATAAATGTCAAAATCAACTTTATGCATCAATTCCAGCAAAAATCAGTAATACTGACGCTTCTACCTGGGGGAAAACTTTAGGTGAATGTATTGGTAAAGATTTTGCAATGAAATATCTCATAAAATAGTTTTTCACTACCAGCCTGAATAGGTTTTTCCTGTTCAGGCTTTTGCTATTTCTTAACACCTACATTAATACTTACTTAAGAAACGCTTGGTATAATTAATCAACATTAAACCGACTCCAGTTTAACGACTTAAGGATTTTTATGGGTAAGTATACTGAAAAGCTTAATGAACGCCTCCAGTTAACGGATAAAGAAAAATACCGAAGAGAACAATACCAAACCTTTATGACTGGCCCGGAATGGCGCAATGTAGAAATGGCCGAAGAGTATGCCGGACTTCTTCGCGACAATAAGTCCATGTTTCACTTCCCTTACTTCCGACAGATTTTTGATTTATGGGCGGTTGTATTCAACTCCTACTCCTCCGCACGAAAATACGACAGTATCAGCTCAATATTGTTTTCTGAATATATGATCATGTCCCTATTTGTTGCAACGTTCACAACGATGGAACTGCTCCCTAATGGCATTAATCGGTGGTTGCATAATTTTATTTACACTCATTGCTTCACTGTCATTGGCAAGTAAGCGAGTGCGTTCCATATCCCAATATTTTTGCCGAGCCAATGAAGAATGACGAGCCATGTTAATCATGACGCGATCAAATCGAGTACCATGTGCCGCTTCTGGACGTAAATCATCTTTAATTGGTTTTCTGTCATCTTCTTTCACATAACTTACTGAAACGCCTGAGCCTAATAAATTATTCGGGTCGAGCGATAAGCGATATAAGTGCATGCGTGTATTGGGATCCGTTATTACGTTGTCGCGAAAATGTTGAACGTACTGCGCAGGCTCAATTGCAACACCTTTTTCTTTAAGTAACTCGTTATCGGTAAGGTCAATAGTAGCCGAAACAATGATGCCATACAGGCCTAAACCACCGGTCACATTATGGAATTTAGGATTCGCTGGGGTAAGGTCTTCTAATTTGCCCTCTGCATTGATAATCGTAATTGAGCTTACAACCGTAGATAACATACCATCGTGAATGTTCCAGCCGTGAATATTGGCGCCCAGAGAGCCACCTACTGAAAACACATCGGAGGCTTGCATTACTTTTAAGGCCAACTTAAGTTCGTTCGCTTTTTGTTTTATATCAGACCAAATTGCACCCGCTCCTGCAATGGCTCGTTTTTCTTTGGAATGAATTTCAACGGTATTGAATTTGCTTAAATCAACGACAATTAGATTTTCATCCCCTTCAGGAAGAAATTGTTTGCCCTGACTGAAGCCTGCCCCTATAGGTATTATTTTTTTGCCATCGTGGGCTGCGTTTTTAACGAGTTCTTGTAAGTCTTCAATCGATTCTGGTGATTCCATGACGGCATTACGCGCATGATGATAATCCCCTCCTGCACTAACTCCTGTTTGTTTGGCATCAGGAATGAAGTACAAGCTAACCAATTTCGGGCTAATCAAACCAAAGGGGGCTGCGAGTAGGGCATAAAGGTTTTTACTAAAATTGCTCGCATAGACTTTCATTTGTCCTAGGTGCGCTTCTTGTGTTTCATCGGTGGTGAAGAATGCACGGAATGAATAAATGCTGGCGGTAATTCCACTCACCACCATATCTATTAATGATAAAGGGGCAAAACCAAAGGCAAAAATTACTCGTTTTTGGACAAATTGAAAGGCTTTTCCAAAAAAACTGGTTGCTTTTTCACGATATATTCTATCAATCATCCCCGCTGGAATTTCATTAAAGTATCCAAGTCTAGGTAATTTGTTCATAATAGTAGTCAATACGGGCATGGTAAATATCCTTTAAAAATTGTGTATAAAACTTACTTTTACATCGTCTTGTTTTTCTAAACATTCAATGGTTTTATGTAGATTTCTAACAGGAACATCAAAGAGGCAAATTTTGCGGTTGCTATGTATATGATCCCCATAGCTATAGAGCGCCTTTGCTTTTTTAGTTTGATTTAGGGCTTCTTCTTTAGCTAACAGTTTATCTGCGCTATCTGTATCAATAGTACATTTTACCTGTACGCGTTTTTCGCCTGCAATCTCACGTAAATAAATGCTTTGTTCTCCAAGAGCTCTTACTACTGGTTGAAATGCTGCATAGCGAGGGGTATTAAGGCGTGCATAAACAGATGTATAGGTATGCCCATCTTTAGTTTTCGGGGTGTCTTTGGCATAAATATGCGTATCAACTACATGAACGGCATGTCCTTGCTCTACTTGTGCTAATTGTTGTTGGAATAGGCGTTTAGCTTCTTCTGGATTCTCAACGTCTTGAGCATCAAATTTGACTAAAATATCAGTTGTTGGAGATGCTTCATTATTCTCTTGGTGATACCAGTAACTTAGCGGTTTGGAAATCCATTTTCTAGCCCATAATTCACAGGAAACTACAGTCCAGGAAAACCAATCCACCCAAGTTTTATTTTCACATTGGTGGTATTTTTCTGCGAGATCAGCAAGCATCTCGCTGTACTTATGATCATAGAATG